>NZ_LYXE01000178.1 GCF_002532075.1 Candidatus Chloroploca asiatica
GGCGGGTGCCCTGGCGGGTGCCCTGGCGGGTGCCCTGGCGGGTGCCCTGGCGGGTGCCCTGGCGGGTGCCCTGGCGGGGCACCCCTTGCGGGTGCCCTGGCGTGGTGCCGGCCCCAATGTAGGGGCACCCCTTGCGGGTGCCCTGGCGGGTGCCCTGGCGGGTGCCCTGGCGGGTGCCCTGGCGGGTGCCCTGGCGGGGTGCCGGCCCCAATGTAGGGACACGTGCTGCGGCCCCCCCAGGCGCATAGATTTACGCTACAATACGAAGGGGAAACCGATCTGACAATACGGAACGCGCCGCAAGCCGCCGCCCTTGAGGGCGTGCGGAGTGTCACAGGTAAGGATCCACCGATGCCCTATTACGAGACGCCCCTGGTTGAACGCCGCGAGCTTGAGCACCATACGCTCTTGTCTTTGCACGCCCCCGAGCTTGCCAATGCGCTTCGGCCAGGTCAGGTCGTCATGGTGCGCTGCGCCCCGCACGCAAGCGATGATCCGTTGTTGCGCCGGGCCCTCTTTGTCGCCGGTGCGACGAGTGCCACTGGTCAGATTGAACTGCTGGTTGAACCAACAGAACGAGGCTTGCCCTGGTTGGCAAGCCAACCCCTCGGCACCAAGCTCGATCTCTATGGACCAGTCGGCCAGGGCTTTCGCCTCAACGCAGACACGCGCAATCTTTTGCTCGCTGGCACAGGCCCGGCGGTCCCTGCTTTGCTCTTTGCGGCCAGGGATGCCGTCGCACGCGGCCTGGCCGTCATGCTCCTGATCAGCGCCGAGTCTGATCACGCCTTGCCGCCACCCTTCCTGCTCCCTCCAGAGGTAGAGTATCAGACCAGCAACACGGGTAGCGCGAGTCTCTTCCATCTGATCGCAGGGAAAACCGAGGCCCCCGCATCCAAAATCTCAGGCAAACGCAAAGCCGCCCGCAAACCACCCGAGCCGATCCCCACGCTCGGCCATAGCCCGCTCGCCTGGGCCGACCAGATCTTTCTGGCCCTCACCGAACCCCTGATAACCGAAGCCGCCCAGACCGTCAAGACGGGACGCCTCCGCTGGCCACGCGAATTCGCCCAGGCTGCCCTCGCTGGCCCCCTCCCCTGCGGCCTTGGCACATGCTACGCCTGCCCCGTCACCACCCATGACGGCCAGCGCCTCCGCTGCAAAGATGGGCCGGTATTTGATCTACGTCTCTTGGGCTAAACGTGTCGTCTGTCAACGAAGTGTTCTGATCTACCTTCTTTGGCACAGCCATCCGTCGCATATGTGGCGTCTCGCTGCACGCTTCACACCCTTTGCGCCTTTGCGTCAAATCATCAGCACATGGAATGCACAGACTACGTAGCAAGCCCCTCTTCAGCATCTTGCTGCATATAACTGATCAGAAGTTCACGCAAACGCCCCCGCGCCCGGTGCAGGCGCACCTTCACGGTACCCGGCGCAATGCCAAGCTGCTGCGCCGTCTCGTCCGTGCTCAACTCAAGGATGTCGCGGAGCATCACGACGTTCCGCAATGACTCGGGGAGTTCGGCGATCGCCTGTTCGATTCGGGTGCGCAATTCACCATGCGCAGCGATGTGAAAGGGATCATCGGTAGCAAGATGCGGATGCTCGTCTGTCGAGAGGCCCTCGGTAACTGCGTCGAGCCCGACGGTGGGGCGTCGCTTGCGCAGCAGCATCAATGCCTCGTTGGTGGCAATCCGGTACAGCCAGGTGCCCAGACGACTCGTACCATCAAAACGCGGCATCGCCTCGCACGCGTTGATAAATGTCGTCTGCAACACATTTTCTGCCTCATCATGATCCCCCGTCATTCGCAACGCACGTGCATAGACCAGTGACGAGAACTGCTTCATCAAACAGGTGCAGGCATCGGGATCACCTCGCCGCAAACCCTGCAGCAACATCTCTTCACCCTCATAAACTTGAAGCGAAATCTGAGGACCAGCCATAGATCATCTCTCTTTAATGCATATGGGCGACTGCGCTCATGTCATTTTACCATGAAGCGGCTCAGCCGTACCGGGTTGTTCGCCAGGCGCAAGCGCACGCCAGAGCGTCAGGCCAATCCCTATCAGTCCATGAAAAACCAGCACTAACACAAAATAGAGTTGGTGCCCACTCGCCCGTGCCTCAGCCTCGCTCAGAATGACCGTCTCGATCCGTTGAGCCACAAAAACAGTAAAAAAGTAGAGACAGAAACAGCAAAATACCGCCAGGCGCCACTCCCAGCGACGGGCAATCAGCCAGCCCACCAGCAACGCAAACGGCGTCCCAAAAACAGTCCAAACCAGGGCACGCACAGTCGCATCACTCCGTACGCCCTCAGTCGCGTTGAGATTGTACCCTGCCCACAACAACCCGAGCCCCACCGCAGCAAGCAAGATCGCCAGTGTACGGAGATCGAAACGTTCTTTCATAGGTGCTCTCCTTCCTCTCTCCCTGCCTTCGCTACGCCTCTGCGCCGCTGCGCCGCTGCGTTAAATCTCCCACGCCTCAATGCGTCAATGGATTCACCGAGGGCTTCACCCCCAGGGCGATAGCCGCAAACCAGAGCCAGAGCCCGACCCCGCTCACCAAGATGATTCCCACCCAGATGACCAGGCGCCCCAGCCATGAACGGTGCAGTGGCGTCAGCAGGGCTGCCATGCCAATACAGACCAGCGCAACGCTAAAATAACCATACCGAACCTGCTGCCACGTAATCAGATCCACCAGCAAAAAGATGATCGCACTCCCCAACCACGCCCCGACGATGCGCTGCGCTCGCGCCTGCGTCCGCCAGAGCAAGAAGCCAGCACCAACGCCCACCAGCACCAGCGGAAATGGTGCAAATGAGGCGTTGAGGCCAACCCAGATTTGTCGGTAAATGCCCGCCGGATCGGGCGGCGAGCCGCCTGTTGCCTCCGGCGTGCCCTGCATCACGCCAGCAAGCATCAGACGCGCGGTGTCAGCGTATTGTACCGCCAGGGCGACCAGGCCCGCGCCAACAAGGATCACCAGCCATCCCCGCCACCACGCCAGCGCTTCGTCCCGCCACCTCTGCTGCCAGGGCAAGCCGCTGTGACGCTGCCAGACAACAAACTCAGCCACCATAACAAGCCCAAGACAGGTTCCTAGCAAAAGCAGGACCCCGGGGTGGATCAAAAAGATGATCGTCACCAGCAACCCGATCCACCATCGCGCAAGCCAACTTGTGGGTAAGGCCCCCGCCAGAACCAGCAGCAGCACCAGCGCAAGCCACTGGCCCACAATCTGGCTCACAAAACCCCAGTAGAGCGCGGTGAATTGGATGGGCAACATCGCAATCAGGGCCGCCGCAACCACGGCAGTGCGTTCACTCTGGCCAAAGCGCAACGCCAGCAGGCCCACGACAAGCGGGGTAGTACCTTCGAGCAGGGCCGGCACGTATTGCAAAGCCAGGCGGTTGCCCCCCAACAAGGTCGTTGGCATCAGCAAGGTGTAAATCGTCGGTGAAACCCGCACCAGGCGCCCACCAAACTCCGAGGGGCTGTCGTAGATGATCAGGTTGCCCAGTTGTACCAAGGTCATCCAGCGGTTGTGCAGGTAAAAGTCGTGCCCAGCAAAAAGCGGGTAGAGCACCCCAAGCAGACGGACAATCAGCGCGGCGAAGGTGATGAGCAACAAGAGGCGCAACGTATCGGCGGAAAGACCAGGCTGAAGGCGGGGAACCAGTTGACCGGCAGCCCATACCATCAGCGTGGCGACGATGCTCCCCCCGAGGACACGCAGTTGCCACGGTGCGGCGACCCATGGTTCAAGGGCGGTGTGGGTAAAGAGCCCAAGCGCGATCAGCACAGCGACGACAGGGCCAACTATACGCTGCCACGCTGCCCCTCGCCCCTGCGCAACACCAGTCGCCTCACGCTGCGTAAACCAGGGGCGGTGGACACCAAGCCACTGTGCCACCACCAACCAGAGCATAAGCAGGCTCGTCTGGGTCACGAGCACGACAGGGGCCGGGAGCAGCCATTGCTGGGCGGGCCAGACGAGACGAACGCGATCAACACGCACCCCGAGCGGGCGCGGATCAGGCGGCACAACCGTCGTCATACTGCTGAAATCGAGGCGAAATGTCCCTCGTACCAACGTGCCCGCAGGCACAAGTAGGTGATGCTGGCGCGGTATTTCAACTGCGTTGAGCGTTGTCCAGGGTACTTCATCCAGGCTCAGCAATGCCACACGCGGCACCTCAGCCCCTGGCGGCAGGCCCCCGAGTTGCACCGTGAGGCGCACTGGCGCACGCGTCATTGGGCCACGCAACGTCAAGCGCGCCTCATCAGCCGTCCAGCGATAGGTCACCCCAAGGTCGCTCTGTTCAGCCTCGTAAAAACCAGGCCCGGCAGCCGCGCCCCCATTCCGCTCACCCAGAGCCAGTTCGTAGCCCACTGGCCCAAACCGCAGGGCCAGCAGGTTGCCGCCAACGACAACCAGTCCAACCAGGATCAAGGTGCGCCACCAGCCAGCAGAGGCCATGCTTCACCCTATGCATTCATCTGCTTGAGTTGCGCCAGGGCCTGCCCTTCCAGACGTTTGATCTCGGCCTGCAACCGCTCAATCTCGCTTGCAATGGCAACCAGCCGATCTTCCTGCTGGTTCAGGGTCGCCACATACCGCTGTCGCAGCGCACCTTCGTCACCCTCGCGCCCAAGCGGTTGTAGGTTGCCCTGGATCTGGCGCTGATGTTGCCCGATCTTCTCACGCTCTTGCTCAAATTGACGGATCTGCGCCTGGGCCTGATCCGCCTGTTGATAAAGCGCCAAGACCGCCCCGAGCGCCTGCACCACCTCGGCGGTGAGCAAGCGATCGCGCAGAAAAGACCGCAACTGTGCCCCGCTAAGGCCGCGTACCCGCTCTTGTCGTCGCACCAAGCGCCGTTCCGTTACCTCAAAGCTCGTCAAGGTGTGCGGCGCACAGGCGACCCGCCACCGTCCATAGCCCGCACTCGTTTCATCGGGTTGACGTGGCCCAGCAACCTCATAGTCTTGCATCAAGCCATGGTCAAGCGTTACGTCGGCCTCTTGGTCGCCATTATTTGTGATCTGATAGGTGGTCATCGCAAGGTCATGCTCTTCAAAGACCGCATATTCATCTTTGATGCTGATCCCAATCAACCGACGGTTACTCCGCCGCCGTTCTTCAATCGCAATGCCCAATTCCACGGCATAGGCAACAATCAACTCGCCACCAACGCGGGTAAAGGGCAGCACCGCCTCGCCGGCATAATCGCCATCTTCGAGAATGGTCGCCGGGCCACGCTCAAGCGTCAGGCCGGTGGCATTGGTCAGACGCAACGAGGCCACCGGATGGCGTGGCTGCTTGGCCCCATTGTAGAGCAACTCGCGCCGGGCGGGCAGGCGCTGACTCACAATCGGAACCATCGCCGACTGCCCCCGGCCCACACTCACCGGATGCGCGACGTGATACGCAAAAAGCGCCCCACGCTCGTCACCCGTCGCCGCACTCTGTACCGACTGTTCCAGCCGATCAGCCTGCAACCTCGGGCTGCTGCGCATCGCTGCCATCGGCATCGGCGCACGCGCCAGAGCCATGCCATCATCAGCCATGCTCTCGACCGCCATCGCCGCCATCGGTGGCTCAAACATGATTGGGGCCGCCACGGTACGCTCTTCATCTTCCACCAGTGGGCGCTCGGGGGTGTGGGGTTCGTAGAGCCGGTAGCGGAAAGAGACTGGCATCCCCGCCATCAAGGTCAACTCCACCCCTTCGAGGTCTTCCTCGAGCTGGTTATCAAAGAGCCCCCAGCCCTGCAAGAGCACAAACGCATCGCTGGCCCCGGCCCCAGTCTGGCGATCGGCAGGTGCCCCTTCGTAGAGCAGCCGATAACTGACGCGCCACGCGGGGGCCGGGGCAATATAGCCAACCAGCAGATCATGGTCACCAGGGCTCAACCGCACCGTCGCCACCCGGCGCTGTTCGTCACTCTGCGCCGCCCGCAAAAAATAGCTCAGATCAGACGCAGCGGCATCATCAAGCAACTCAACATGCACCAGACGCTTGAGCGGCAGCGTCATCACCTGGCGTGTATCGGGGACATACAGCGAAACCTGCGCCCGCTGCAACGGCTCCTCGCTCTCATAATCCACGCCAACCACCAGACCCTCATAACTCGTCTCGGCAGTCTTCTTGTCACCAGTCGTCACGCGCAAACGCACCTGGCGCCCGCGCAGATCCCGCAACAGATCGAGGAGGCTCAACTGATCCGATAGCTTAATACTGCCCCGTGCCAGCCGGGCCGCCTGATCTTCCGGCGTCTCAAAGGCCACGCCAAGCACCTGCCCGGCCCCGAGATCAAGCGCAACCAGACTCTTGAGCAGATCATCCATCGCCTCGTGTGGCACACTCAGCGCCAGTTGTTCACCTGTATAGGCCCCACGGCGCTCGAAATAACCCACGCCATGCTTGAACATAATCAACCGGGTTAACGGCAGGCTCATCACTCCTCCTCAGTTATGTCAAGCCTGACAGGGTTGTAGGCAGTATAGGCGAGACGGGAAAACGACGCCACAAGGGGGGCCATCACCTCATCGGCCCAGAAATACTGACCAGGCAGCAAGGGCCGATAAAGATAGATCGCCAACACATAAGCGCCCCCGGGTGAACGCACGATGCCCACATCACTCTGCATCGTCTCGATCCATCCACTCTTATGCTCAACCCGGACACCCTCAGGCACCCCGGCCACCATCCGTGTCGTATCGTCATTCAACGCAAGCCAATCGAGCATTTCGGTACAGCGCGACGGATTGAGCTTCTCGAACAACTCAAGCAACTCGCCCTCACCCTGGGCACACTGATCGATCAACTGATACAAGTGCGCCATGCTCTCGGGTTCAGCGCGCAGACAGGCCCCAGTCTGCGTGTAGGGGGCCTCACCGACGCGCCCCTCGGGGCCACAGCGAAAGCTTGGTTTATAGACCTGAATATAGTCTATCGCCTCAAACGGCACAAAGAGGTACGTATGCCGCAAACCCAGTTGCTCTTCGAGCATCACACTCATCGCATCGGCACCAAGAAACGCATACTCCGTTCCCTGTCCACCAACTGCGGCCGCAAGCACATCATTTGAAGCCAGATTATCACTCTCGGTGATCATCGCCTGAATCGCCGCCTCTGTGTCTTCATCAAATTCCTCTAGCTGGGTATATGCATAGAGCAGAATTGCCGTCTTGATCGTACTCGCCCCCGCAAACACGGTGCGCTCATTGACGCCGACATGCTCACCCGTGGCAAGATCGATCAGATGCACCCCAACAATGCCAGGCCAGGCTTCATCCATCGCGAGCAACTCGTCCCGCACCTGCTCAAGTGAGATAACCGGCACCGCAGGATCTTCTACCAGTTCCAACTCAATCACACCAGGCTCAGGCTCTTCCAGGGCGGCCCGAATCTGCCTCATCGCTGCATCAAGATCGAGCGTCAGCCCTGGCGTATAAACAAAACTTCGCGAGATCGTCGCTGTTTCGGTCAGCACGCTCACCGTCGGTGCACGGCCAACCTCGCTAGAGAGCCCCTCTAGGCGTTCACCGAGCGCCTCTTCGTCAAACACGACCCGCAGCGGGAGCGTAACCGAACGCGCATCACCCAACCCATCCAGGGCCTCTTCCAGCAAGGCCTCGGCTGAATGCACTAACCCGATATCATCAGGCTGAATCGTCAACCGGGCCGAACCCGCCCGTAGCCTGAGTGGTGATGGCACCGGCAACTGCTCACGCAAAAGGGTCAGCGCAGCCGCTTGATCAAGCCCACCCACTTCAATCCCACCAAGCGACGAACCAACGGCAAAAACCGGTAACGGGGTAGCAGTGGGGACTGGGGTTGCCACAGCAACAGCAGATGTGGGTGCCATTGTGGATGTGACGGCCATCGAAGGCGCAGCCGATGTACAACCCGTCAGCAGGATCAGCAAACACAGCCCGATGGCGGCAAAACGTGGCCGATACATCGTTCCTCCCTAAGATAGTTAGTGAAGCGACGAACCAGAGGAAGCCCTATCCATATCCTACACATCAGGCTCAAGATAAAATGTGAGGGGATAACCTTCTTCGCGGGCAGTGTGATGGGCATTGTAGATGCGCTCTTGCGCCTCGGCAAAGGGCAAAATCGTCACGAGCGCACGGCCTTCGTGGTGCGCAGTCAACATGACACTCATTGATTGATCAAATTCCAGATCAAAAAAGATGCGCAGTATCACCACAACAAAATCCATTGGCGTGACATCATCATTTTCGATAATAACCCGATAGGGCTTCTCGAGATCGTCACGTTCAGCAACGACAAAAGTAACGGTTGGCGTTACTGTTACTTCCGGATCATGCGTGGTCACGCTGCGTCCCTCCGCCTGAGCAATCCGCTTCCTTACACCTGCCGCTAGCAGTATAGCATACCTGTACCGGTACCGTTACTTGCACTGATGCGAGGCTCAGAGTATTATTATCCGCACCAAACTGGTGTTCGCAACAAGGAGTTGATGTGGAGATCCTCGATCTGGTACGCCTCAATTTGCTCTCGCCGATGGTGCTTGCCTTTGTGCTCGGTGTCATTGCAACCCTGGTACGGAGTGATCTGAAATTCCCTGAAGAGTTGTATACCGGTCTGTCGATCTACCTTTTGCTGGCGATCGGCCTCAAGGGAGGGGCTGAGTTATCCGAGACCCCCCTTGACACATTCTGGGGTCCAGCGCTCGCAACACTGGCCCTGGGTGTCCTGATTCCTATTGTGGCCTACGTTGTCTTACGCCGCCTCGGTAAGTTCGAGATCGCCGATGCTGCCGCCCTCGCGGCTCACTATGGCTCGGTCTCAGCCGTGACCTTTGCCGCCGTCCAGACGTTTCTCCAGGTACTTGAGGTACCCTACGAGGGGTTTATGCCTACATTGGTGGCCATCCTCGAGGTGCCTGCCATCATTGTCGCCCTCTTGATTGCCCGGGTTGCCCTGGGCCAGCGCGGTGAATGGGGCGAGGTCTTTCGTGAATTGCTTGCCGGCAAAAGCATTCTGCTCTTGATTGGCGGCATGGTGATCGGGACACTGGCAGGTAAGGAAGGCCTCACCCAGGTTGCGCCCCTCTTTGTTGACCCCTTCCGTGGTGTCCTGACCCTCTTTTTGCTCGAGATGGGGATGGTTGCGGCACGTCGTTTCCGCGATCTCCGCAAGGTCGGGGGCTTCTTGATCGCCTTTGGCATCCTGATGCCGATTATCAATGGCACCCTGGGCATCTGGTTGGGCAGCATTGTCGGGCTGTCGGCTGGCGGGGCGGTCATCCTCGGCACCCTGGCAGCCAGTGCGTCGTATATCGCGGCCCCCGCTGCCGTTCGTATCGCGTTGCCCCAAGCCAACCCGAGCTACTACCTGACGGCTTCGCTCGCGATTACGTTCCCCTTTAATCTCGCCATCGGCATTCCGCTCTATTATGGGCTTTCAGGGTTGTTTTATTGAAACGTCGTACACACCTGCTAGGGCCTGTGCTGGCCCTAGCCCTCTTGCCATCAAGTTTTACGGCCGCTGCGCTGCCCCTCCTCCGTGACGAGTGGGCAGCCAGTGCCGCCGCGATTGGCTGGGTCTTTGCCGCCTATCAGGCGGGGTATGTGCTGAGCGTGCTGATCATCTTGCCCCTGACCGACCGCCTGCCGTCCGGGGTGGTCATCGGGGGCTGTACAGTAGCCACCAGCCTTGCCTTTGTACTCTTCCCTTTTGTCGCCACCGATGTCTGGAGTGCGTCGGCCATACGGTTCGTCGCGGGGTTGGGTCTCGCCGGGATCTACATGCCCGGTACCCGTGTCGTCGCCGCCAGTGCCCCCCCTGAACGCCGGGGCCTCTTCGTCGGGTCGTATGTGTCGTCGTTTTACCTCGGGGGGGCTATTTCCCTCTGGGCCAGTGGCTTCTTGCTCGGCTGGATGCCCTGGCGCCAGGCGGCCCTGGTGCTCGGCTTGCTCTCGCTCATCGCCCTGCCCCTCGCCCTCGTGGCCACCCGTGGGGTGGCCGCCCCGACAGGCCAAAGCGGGCGCCTTGATCCGCGCGTCTTACGCGAGGGTCCCGTTGCACGCACCATTCTTGGCTATACCGGGCACGCCTGGGAACTCTATATTTCACGTGGCTGGATGGCGGCGTTTCTCGCGGCAGCCCTGGTTGCCCAGGGGCTCGAACCAACCGAAGCCACCGCCCAAGGCAGTCAGTGGGCCGCGTTGATGGCCGGGCTCGGTATGCCCGGGGTCTTCTTTGGCGGCTGGTTCTCGGATCGCATCGGGCGCCCCCAGGCCGCCCTCAGTATCGCGCTCGCCAGTGGGGTCATCTCGCTCGGCTTTGGTTTTCTCGGTGGCGCATCGTGGGGGTTCCTCGTCGCCATCGGGTGTCTCTACGGCTTTCTCATCTCGGCCGACTCGGCGATCTATTCGACCGCGATCACCGAACTCGCCCCCCGTGAACGCCTCGGCTCAGCCCAGGCACTTCAAGCCTTCATTGGCTTTGGCGCAACGATCCTTGCCCCGATTGTCGCCGGCTGGATGCTCGACCTGAACCTCGGCTGGGGATCCGTCTTTGCCCTCGGCGGCCTCATGAGCATTGGCCTTGCCCTGCCGCTGATCCGGCTTATCCGCCGAAAATAGGGGCAGAGCATCATGAGGCAACGAAAAAAAGCCAGCAATGCTGGCTTTTTTTCGTTGCCTCATAAACTTACTGCGTCTCGGGCAAACTCACCAGTTGATCAGCAGGAACAATGATCCTGATTAACTGATTCGCCTCGGCGTTCGCCTGCAATTCCTCAATCCAGGGAATGAAGCTCTCGGCAAAAGCCTGTTGCCCCCCCATCGACTGAAGGAAATCAGCACTCTCAAACGGACGTACCTCGGCCGCGTCGAGCAACTGGATGATGTGCCAGCCGAAATCACTCTCGACCAGGCGAATTTCGCCAGCCTGCATACTAAAGATGGCCTCTTCAAACTCGGGGACAAAAACCCCACGCGGGGCCCAACCTAATTCGCCGCCCGTATCTTTCGAGCCAGGATCATCCGAACGCTCGGCAGCCAACGCGACAAAGTCGGCACCCTCATTCAACTGCACAATCAGAGCCTCGGCCTCGGCTTTGAGCCCGGTGGTATCCGTCACGCCATTGCTGGCAAGCAAAATATGGCGCGCCCGCGCCTGCTCAGACACCGTATGCTTGAGGATCATCTGTTCAACAATATAATCACGCTCCAACAGACGACGCAAATTCGCCTCGTCGCCAACCTCTACCGCCACGAGAAACTCTTGAAAGAGGGCATCGTCCCCACCAGCCTGAGATTGTTTGATGTCTTCCACCTGCTGATCAATCTCAGTCTCATCAACCACAACTCCCTCTTGGCTCGCCTGCTGTACCACCAGTTCGATCTGGATCAACTGCTCAAGCAGTGGCGCAGGCTCGGAACCGGGCTGGTAGAGCCGGACAAAATCGCCCCGCGTGATCCCCCCTTCGCCGACCTCGACAATTACTTCAGTGCTATCGGCACTGCCAATCGCGGTCAGCAAAGGCATCTGTTCGGGCAACGATCCTTCGGGCAATGAACCTTCAGGGGCAATCTCTTCAACCGTCGGTGTCGCCTGCGCCGTTTCGGTCGGTGTGCCCGGCGACATCAGAAAAGCAATCCCCACACCAACTGCAATGAGCACCACAAGCGCAACCAGGATGATTGCCACCGGTGGGCGTGACGAGCCACCTGTTTCTGGCTCAGGCGCATCATCTGTCTCGTCCTCATACGAGGTCGAATCCACACTTCCATCATACGCAAACCCTCGCCGTGACGTGCCCTGATCTGCCCCAGCAGCATCGTTCTCCGGCGTCCCATCCGGCTCCAAGCCGGGTTCTTTTGATTGATCGTCAGTCAAGATCTACTCCCTCATAAACCTGTTCTCGCAGAGACTATACCACAAGTTGATGAGAGAAAGATTGGAAACGCTCAGGGGGCTGTAGGCCCCCTGAGCGTTTCCTGTGCCAGTGAAGAAATCGGGGCGATCACAGGCCGCTCTTAACTGGCTTGGGCCTGCACAACGAGGCGCGCCGCCACCGCGTCACCGACAGCAGCCGTAGGCTGAGGCAGTTGCCCAGGACGAGCAATATCACCCGTCACCAGACCCTCTTCAAGCACCGCACTCACCGCTGCCTCAACCGCACGCGCTTCATCTTCCAGGCCGAGTGAATGGCGCAACAAGAGCGCCACACTCAAAATCATTGCCAGCGGATTCGCCTTCCCCTGACCAGCAATATCTGGGGCCGAGCCATGGATCGGTTCATAGAGACCCTTGTTGCCCTCGCCAAGCGAGGCCGACGGCAGCATCCCCATCGAGCCGGCCAGCATGCTCGCCTCGTCGGTCAGGATATCGCCAAACATATTCTCGGTGACAATCACATCAAAATCTGACGGACGCCGCATCAGGTGCATGGCACAGGCATCCACCAGCATCCAATCAAACTGAAGATCGGCAAATTCAGTCTGCATCAATTGGGTCGTCACACTCCGCCAAAGCCGACTCGTTTCGAGGACATTCGCTTTATCCACCAGGGTCAGATGCCCGCGACGCTTGCGTGCCAGTTCAGCCGCCACCCGTACCACACGCACGATCTCGGCTTCGCTATAGATACAGAGATCGCTTGCCCACTCGCCAGCAGCATCACGCTCACGGCGTTTCTCACCAAAATAGATCCCGCCGGTCAACTCGCGCACCACCAGCAGATCAACCCCCTCAAGGCGTTCGCGACGCAACGGCGACGCATCCATCAGCAATGGATGCACGGTCACTGGACGCAGATTCGCAAAGAGACCCAGCGCTTTGCGAATGCCCAGCAAGCCCTGTTCAGGGCGCACCTTCGCCGTCGGATCGTCCCACTTTGGGCCTCCCACTGCCCCGAGCAGCACCGCATCAGCCGCAACACACGTCTCGACCGTCGCAGGTGGCAGGGCAACGCCAGTCTCATCAATGGCAATGCCGCCAATCAACGCCTCGCGCAACGCAAATGTATGCCCAAAGCCCTGACCAACTGCCCGCAACACCTTCACCCCTTCGGCTACGACCTCAGGCCCAATCCCATCACCCGCCAGAACCGCAATTGTTGCCTTCACAAAAACCTCGCACTCTGCTTTGTGGGAAACAACAGGTTTCCCACCCCTTCATCCTGGTAATACCACCGTTACAGGTAGATTGTATCCTAAGAGCAAGGATTCCTGCGCAGCGCGGATCTTCCCAGAGGGCCGGGGAAGGCATCTAAACACCCAATGCGCAAGGCAAGGCGCAAGCAACAGGATACAAACGCCAGCACGATATGTGATTTAGTTACCAGAGGCAGTCACCACAGGGGAAGTTCTATGAGTACACGTAGGGTCGAGTCATTTCTGCTACGCATCGTCGTCCCATCTGACGAAGCCCAGTTACCCGAACGATGGCGTGGGCGCATTCAGCACGTTGCCAGTGGCGAAGAACAGCAGATCAACGAAATAGCCCAGGCGATTACCTTTATGAGTGAACACCTCTGCCCCATGCGCGAATTTTTGCTCGAGATCGAGCATCCACCACAGAACCAGCGTACACCATAACAGTTATGTCAATATAGAACCATGCCACCATTATGCGCCACTACGGATCATTTCATAGAACTCAACCGTTTCAGGAAGTGGTTCAACCCCAAGTTCATCAGCCAGAACAGCTACACAGCGTGCATAGAGGCGTAACGCCGTTGTCCGTTCACCGAGACCACTGTAGGCACGCATTAGCAACTGATACGCTTCTTCCTGGGCTTTATCATACTCAAGCACCCGCCACGCCAGACCGATGGCCTCATGCGCCAGCCCATCGGCAATCAATAGTTTGCCGAGGTGGAGCGAAGCTTCGGTAAAGAGTAACCCCAAGCGCTCGCGCTCGACAACAGACCAGTCCTCGTAAAGACAATCTGGCAAGAAGGTGCCCCCATAGAGCGAAAGCGCTGTCCGGAAGGCATGCATTGCCTCTTCGGGTTGTTGACGATAGAGGGCACGCCGACCTTCTTCTACTGCCGCTGTAAATTCAGCCGCATCGTAGGTGTGGTCACTGTCACTATTGAAGCCATAGGTATCGCCCTGTTGCAGGATATAGTAGGTAGGCGCACCATCTGGTCGTTGTGGTTCAATCGCTTTGATCAAGCGACTAAACGTAACCCGCAGATTATTCGCCGCCGACTCAACCTCTAATCCGGGCCAGAGCATATCCATGATGCGTTCGCGGGGCAACATCCGCCCACGCTCCACGAGCAAAAGTTGGAGCAACTGGCGGGCTTTGATGCTTCGCCAATCACGATCACGGATCTCTACCTCACCCCGCCAGACGCCAAATGCCCCCATCGTCCGAATATGCAAGCGGTACGCGGGACGATAGACAAGGCGTTCGAGGGCGCGTTCGGCGGCACGACGCACGAGGGGTTGACGGTCACGGGCCATCGAACGCAACGCGGCATAGGCCGTAGCGGCCCCAAGATCGCCGAGCAACCCGGCAATCCGGGCACGCATCGCTGGTGGCTGCTGCCGATCCAGGATACTCAGCAGCAACGCCGGAGCTTCGTCGTGCAACTGGTTCGCAAGCACCGCACGCACTGCATTGGGGGCAAGATCAAGGCGAATCGCGCCAATGACGGCTTCAACCACAACATGGTTGGGCAAAGCCGGTAAAAAGCAGAAGCCGTGCAACTCACACAACTCCCACCCACTCTGGAGCGCATTCAGGCGCACAGCCTCCACTCCTCGACGGGCCGCAAGTGACGAGCGATAGATCTGCGCTGCCGCCAGAAAGAGCCCGTCTCCACGCCGGATCATTTCGGAAGTCAGGTCATTGGCAAGCAAAGCCGCACGTTCCGGTTCGCCACCTTCGCCAAGCGTCACCAACAGGTAGAGTTGCAACCAGAGATCGTGCGTACCAAAGGACGAGAGGGCGAGTGGGCCTGCATTCGGCAGATTGCCAGTACGCATGGCAGCGAGACTCTCCACCTGATCCTCGCCAACAACCCGAGCGAGGCGCACTAGATCCAGCGCTGCAGCCGCGGCGCTCCCCTCCTGACCAGTCTGCAAACAGGTATAGGTATCAATCACCTGCGTACGGGCCAGCAACGACGCCGTGCCGCTCGTATGCGCAGCACTCCGGGCACGCGCCGTGTACGTTGCCGCTTCATCGAGACGCCCCTGCTCAACCAGTAACAACGCCAGATACGCCCCACTCACCCCGATCACACTCTCTTGGGCATAGGCACTCAGGCGACGATGAGCATCAAGGGCCATGTTGACGGCCTCGCTGATGCGGCCCTGCTGATAGAGCGCCAGCGCTTTGAGCAAGAGCAGACTCTGGTGCAGGCGATCGTCACGATCAACCTGGGGCATTTCAAGCGCCTGCGTAATCGCCACAATCGCCGCATCGGGATAGCCCTGCTGCGTATGGATCGAGGCAACAATCATCGCCAGCAGCCACTGCCAGAAGACACTCCGCGGATGATGCGACGCATGCTCAGCCACCCGCAACGCCGCCGCATACCGCCCCCGACTATAGAGCAACGCTGCCGTCGAAGCCAGAGCCGCCCCTCGTGCCCAGGCATCACGCACATGATTCGCTGAGTGTACCGCACGAATGCAGACCCCGGCAAAGTCACCGGGGCGATCTTCCCAGAAGATCAACGAAGCCATATCACTCAGGGCGCGCAACTCACGCTGATAATTGCCCTCTTGCCGATAGAGTTCCGCTGCCTGGCTGATCGCCTGCAGGGCCTGGTCACGCGCACTAGACGCCATACTCCAGCCCCACATGTGCAACAATTCAGGATCGTGCTCACGTTGTGCGGCAGGTAAGCGCTCAAGCCAGGCACGAATACTATCACGACGCGGCGTATCAATCAACGGCCACGCTCGCCGACGCAAGGCACCCACCAGCGCCTCATCATTGCCAGCCGCCGCATAATGGCTCATCGCGGCTTCAAGCATGCCTAGGCGCTCAAAGGCTTCCCCATACCGTTGATGCAGGGCCGCAAGCGTCTCGGCATCAAAAAGTTGCTCGGCACGCTCACGCAGCAGCATGCGCCACAAAGGATGGAAGCGATAGGTATGCGTCGGCATCGCATATGGCTCTACCTCAGCCAGCGGCAAGCCCATCTGGACACTTCGCTCAAGCAGATCCTGAGCATCAGTCCGCGCTAAGACATCATCCAGCAGATGCACATCAAACTGTTCGGTCAACGCGGCGCGCGCAAGAAAATCGATCACCTCCGCCGGCAGACTCCCAAGCACCTCAGACGCCAGGTAATCAAAGAGGCTGCGCTGATTGCTATCAAGGTTGGTGAGATAGATCAGGCGTTGGGCGGGCGCCTGGCGTACCAGGGTCCGCACAGCCATCTGAACACTCAACACCCAGCCTGCAGTCCGTTCAAGCAAGAGATCCAGTTCTTCATCGCTCAACGTCACCCCGACCCGCGCCGCCAGTTCAGCCGTCTCGTCCCTCGTCAACAACAGATCACTCTGTTCAACCTCAACCAGCGAACCCTCGGCACGCATCCGTAACAACGGAGGAATTTCAATCCGACGCCGCGAGGCAATCACTACATGCAGCGACGGAGGAGCCGCACGGAGCAGATAGGCAAGCAGGACATTCGTAATTGGGCCAGACGCAATCTGATGATAATCATCGATCACCAGAAAGCTCGGCATCGTCAGGTGATTCTGGAGATCACTCAACAACGCCCCGGCCACCAGCGGCCAGTCGCGTTCCAGATCAACCGCCGAGTGCAAAATACGCCACGACTCTTCCCCAACATGGGGCAAGAGTCGTTGAAACGCCCGCACAAGATAGGCCAGCAACATCGCAGGTGCCTGATCATCGGTCTCAAGCCCCAGCCATGCGACCGCAGTCCCGGTTCGTCTGAGATCAGCAATCCACTGGGCCAAGAGCGTCGTTTTGCCATAGCCCGCCGGGGCCACGACCAGCGTCACTGGGCGCAAACGCACCTCGGCAAGCAGCGCCTGAAGATCAGGCCGTAACAACGCGTGACTCCGTGGGGTAGGGGCGGTCAATTTTAGCGGGAGCAAAGCCATTCCAGCCGCCGCAGCTTGTTGGGTATAGGCTACCTGGATCATATCTGTGTCACTCCACGCATCAGCACACCACCACTATCCAAAGCCCGAGCAGTTTGTCCCACCAGCACACTAGCCCATAAAGGCATCACGGAAACGCTCAAATCGTCCCGTATCATAAAGCACAAAGATGCTACTCCCCCCGGTTGGCCGGTAATCAGGAGTCCAGATCATCAAGCCACGGTCAAAGAATTGGATCACTCCCAACTGACTACCTTTTAATTCCAATTCAGGGGTCGTTGGTAGACCAAGTTGCTCGCGCACACCACTCTTATGGAAATAGACCCGCCCAAAGCCCCGCACCGGCTGATTCGGATCAGTTCCAGGCGTTGGCTCTGGCCCAAGATCAGCAACTTCCTGTGCCGACAACTGGGTATAGTTGCCCCCATTGGCACCGTAAAAGACAAAAATATAATCCCGCTTGCTATCACGATTCGTGAGATCCCAGTAATACATGGTACCAGACTCAAAGAATTGTTGGGCAGCAATTCCGGCACTTTCAGGGGCAACTGGACAACCAAGCCCGGTACGCACCCCTACATTCTCGGCATACAGTTTACCAAAACCCCTCACCGGCAAACCATTCGGACAATCCGCCAGCGGTGTTGGCGCAACCTCAGTTGGCGTTGCGGGAACGTCGGTTGGTGTTGCCGGCACCTCCGTTGGCACCGGCGTGGGCGTCGGCAGCGGCGTTGATAGTGGCACCTCAGTCGGTGCCGGGGCAGGCGTTGGCTCGGGCGCACCGGTAACTACAGGCACGCCTGTTGGCTCAGGCATGCCCGTGGGCGCGGGCACGCCTGTTGGCTCAGGGGCCTCGGGCGATGGTTCAGCGGTTGAGGCAGGTTCCGTCACCGTTGCGAAGACTTCTGCTGTCACCACAGGAAGGGACGTTGCTTCACCAACGACTGGTGGCAGCGGGGGAGGAGTTCCCTGATCGGTCTGGGCCAAGACCGCCCAGAAGGCAAAGAGGCCCCCTCCGGCGAGCAAGGTCAGCATCACAACCAGGAACACCAGCAGTATCGTAACGAACGAACTACGCGCCGGTGCCCCTGATGGGCGTGCAACCCGCCGCTGCGCCGTGGGTCGCGTCAGGGCAATGCCCTGATCATCGTCGCCTGTGCCAGAGGTATGCCGCGCATCCTGGTTCGACACCCACGGTACGCCTGGAGCAACGAGGGTAGCCGCTTGACGGTCAGACGAGTCAAGCAAGGGCGGCGCTCCACCTGGCGAGCCTACTCCGTCTCGTGGTGAAGCGCCAACGAACGTCGGTTGATGAGACGACAGCAAAGGGGTAGCCAGCGCCTGTTTCAAGGCAGCAAAGAGCAATTTGACCGAAGCAAAGCGTTGTGCCGGGTCGGTTGCGGTTGCCTGGGCAACCACGGCATCAACCGCAGCCGACAACGCGGGATTCAAGCGCGAAGGGGCAGGCACCTGACCATAGAGATGACCCATCAACACATCCTGAGTCGTCCCTTCAAAAGCTTGACGCCCGGTCAAAGCCCGAAAGATCACGATCCCAAGGGCATAGACATCAACCCGGGCATCAATAGAACGCCCAGCGATCTGCTCGGGGGCCATATAATCGGGCGTACCAAGCAACGTCCCGGTGGTCGTCAAACCAGGGGTATCACGTTGTCGCGCAATACCAAAATCAGTCAAGACCGCTCGCTGGCCTTCGGGTGTCGTACTAAGAAAAATATTGCCTGGTTTGATATCCCGATGGATCACACCACGCCGATGGGCATAGTCGAGGGCCTCAACAAGCGGTTCCAGCAGTTCAACCAACGCAGGCAAATCGACCGTACCAACTTCTTGCAGATACTCTTGTAGCGTACGCCCGGTCAACAACTGCATCGCAATATAGGTCAGCCCATTATGCTCACCGACATCATACACCGCCACAATACCAGGATGTTCCAGGCTCGCAGCGGTAATCGCCTCACGCGTAAACCGTGCCACCAGCGCCTGATCGTCGCCATACTGTGGATAGAGGAGCTTGAGCGCAACATCACGCTGCAACAGAGTATCGGTTGCACGATAGACCGCCGCCATACCCCCGCGGCCAAGCAACGCTTTTGTCTCATAGCGCCCAATGCGCTGATGAAGCAGTGATCCTACCATCACTGTACCTACCACTTGCCGGGCTAGCGCCCTGCAACTCTCTCTGTGTTTGTGCTGGGAGCCTGCGGCCTCATACGAATGAACGTTAGGGCTACCGCCCTAAAACCCGTGCTTATGCTGGCGAACATAGTCAGCGTCAGTGGCCGTGTTCGCCAGCATAAGCGCGATTCCTGGGGGCCGCAGGCCCCCAAACCCATCCCCACATACGTGGAGATAGAAGCATACTCTATGTTACAATGAGAATTGTAACATAGAGCTTCCTATCCTATAATGAACGGTCCGATAGATACAGATTCGACAGACCTGTTCATCAGACAATCCTCATTGACAAGGTTCCCTCTATGCACGTATAGTGCGTAAGAGGGGTTATGTTTTCCCTGACTATGGCTCAGGAGGTTTTGGTGTCGGTTGATTTTCCTTCATCGTCGCGTTCAACAACTGGTGATGGACAGGATCAGTTGTATCGTATGACCGCCATTCCTGAGGGGGCCGACTGGTCGGCTGACCCTCAGGTGACAGCGCCGGAAGCCAGAACTCGGCCAAAAGCCCGACCACCCCGTCGCCGCGGTCGGATGCTCATCGTCGCCCTGGTGGCCCTCTTATTGCTTACCATTATTGGGACGAGCACCGGGCTCTATTTCTTGAATCAGAACTACGACGGGCGCATCTATCCGAATGTCAGCATTCACGGGGTACATGTCGGTGAATTGACCGTCGCAGAGGCTGAAGAGGCGATCCAAGCACGTTTTGCCTCGTTCCTGGCCCAGCCTGTGGTGCTTACCTATGGCAATCAGGTGTGGATGCCTACGATGGCCGAACTAGGTGTTCGCCTCGAGACAGAACGAGCCGTTGCCGAGGCAATGGCACTTGGCCGCGATCAAGGGATTTTTAGCAATGTGCGCTCTATCCTGGCGATCTATGAGCAAGGTGTGGAACTGCCCCTCCACGTGACAGTGAATCAGGCCAGGATGCAGGAATACCTGCTTGCGCGGGTCGCCGAGGTTGAGCAACCTGCCATTGATGCAGCCCTGACCCTCAATGGAACGACCCTTGCGACTGCACCCTCAGCGACTGGTCAACAAGTACTGGTAGGAGATACGCTGCAAGAGATTACTGCATCAATCCAGGCCCTTGATCCCCAGATGATCGCCCTGCGTACACGCACCCTCCAGCCAAGTTTGAGCGACGTAGCGGTGCGAGAGGCTCAGACAACTATTGATGCATTGCTCGCTTCACCTCTGACCTTGACGGTTGAAGGATGGTCAACACCATTTGTCTGGTCACGCGAAGATATTGCACGCATGATTCGCATTGAACGGGTAAATGGGGCTGAAGGTGACACGCTCGTCGTCGCCCTCGATCAGGATCTCATCAAGGACGCCCTCGAGCAAATTGGCACTACAACCGAAAAGGTTGGCCGCTATCCGCGGGTAGCCTGGAATGGTGGCACCCTGCGCATTACCCGTGAAGGGACGAGTGGTGAGCGCCTTGATGCCGTGGTAGCGCAAGAAATGGTCACGAGTGCGTTGTTCAAGGCCGATGAGCAACGCACTGTAAACTTGCCGATGCGCGAAACAGCCGCTCCAGTGACCGCTGCTAATCTTGGAGAACTGGGCCTTCGTGAGTTGCTGTCAGTTGGCCGCAGTGATTTCAGTGGCTCAGCGGCCTACCGCATTACCAATATTCAGGCCGGGATGCGCTTGCTCGATGGGGTTCTGGTCGCCCCTGATGAGGAGTTCTCGTTCAATAATACGATCGGGCGCATTGATGCCTCAAATGGTTTTGTTGAAGGCTATGCGATTGTCCGTAATCGTACCCAGCTTGAATGGGGCGGCGGCATCTGCCAGGACTCGACGACGATGTTCCGGGCTGCCTTCTGGGCCGGCTTGCCCATTACCGAGCGCTGGGGCCATTCGTTCTATATTAGCTGGTATGACAAATATGGCTTCGGTGAGTACGGCAATGGTCCGGGGATGGATGCCGCGATCTTTACCGGGGCTCTCGATTTTAAATTCATCAACGATACGGGAAACTGGATCTTGATCCAGACCAATGTTGATACCAGTCGCTCCCTGGCCGAGGTGCGTATCTACGGCACCGACGACGGGCGCAAAGTTCGCCTCGCTGGCCCCGAAATTACCGATCGCCTGCCAGCCCCAACCGAGCCTGTCTATGTTGCGGTACCTGAACAACCACCGGGCCGCATGCGCCAGAGCGATACCGCACGTGGTGGTATGACGATCAACTTTACCCGTATTATCGAGCGCGATGGCGAGACCCTTGAGCGCCGTACGTTTGAAACGAAGTTCCGACCCTGGCCCAATATTTTTGAAGCCAATCCTGCCGATCTTGGCCCAGATGGGCGTCCGCTCCCACGCGAGACCCCAACGCCTGAGCCTGAGGAGGTTCCCCCACCGCCGCCGGGTGAGGAGGTTCCCCCAGAACCGGCTCCAGAACCGGCTCCAGAACCGGCTCCAGAACCGGCTCCAGAACCTCCACCAGCGCCGGAACCACCGCCCCTGCCCGAAGGATAAAACAATGCTGCCGAGACGATTGTCTCGGCAGCATTTCTTTTTATCCTTCCGGCTGTTGTATTAGTCTTCACACAACTTCAACACCAGACGATAGACATCGGTTTCGGTGATAATGCCAACAAGCAAGTCGCCCTCAACCACGGGTAAACCACTCAGGTGTCGCTGAAGCAAGATTGATACCGCTTCTTTCATCGAGGCATCGGCAAGAACACTGACTGGTTGCTTTGTCATCACTTCTTCCACCACTGTGCCTGCCAGAGCAAAGCGTGCCTCCTGCCAACCCGCCTCGCTGCGTTGAAATGAGACAGCACCTTCGATATCGCCCCGCGTGATCATCCCAACAAGACGACCATCGGACTCAACCACCGGCAAGCGGTGAACGTTATGATCGCGCATGCGTTCGTACGCCTCGACAGCTGAGGTGTCTGGCGCAACTACGATCGGTTGCTTTGTCATCCAATCGCGCACATATGACTTGTGGGCTTCCACTGACCACTCCTTTCAGTCTGTTGACACCATCATAAGTGTAGCACAAGGTGCGCTAGCTTCAGGCTTACACCGTCGTAAACTCATTTTTTCGGGTGAAGGTCGAAGTTGGGACGTCCACCGGGGCGCATCTGGAAACTGCCCCGACCGCGCCTGGTAACAGGTCGGGCGCTACGTACAGGTTTCTTGGTCTCACGCCGACTGTCCTGTTGCAACGCTTGATCCTGCTGCTGCGCTGGAAACTCAGGTGGAGCCTGCCGGGGTTGTTGAGGCGCGTGTTGTTCACCTGACGAGACTGTTGCTCGGTCAAGGTTCTCTGTACGCTCACTATACCCCTGCTTACGCTCGTTACCGCGCAACTCGGGACGAGGCTCCTTCTGCGCGGATGCACCGCGCTCGTCACGCCCAGGGCCACCGTAGCTGCGCTCGCCACGCTCGTCACGCCCAGGGCCACCGTAGCTGCGTCCGCCACGCTCGTCACGTCCGGCACCGTAGCCACGGCCACCGCGCTCATCACTGCGTCCGCCACGCTCGTCACGTCCGGCACCGTAGCCGCGTCCGCCACGCTCGTCACGTCCGGCACCGTAACCACGCTCTTCGCTGCGGCCACCGCGCTCGTCACGCCCAGGGCCACCGTAGCTGCGTCCGCCACGCTCGTCACGTCCGGCACCGTAACCACGCTCTTCGCTGCGGCCACCGCGCTCGTCACGCCCAGGGCCACCGTAGCTGCGTCCGCCACGCTCGTCACGTCCGGCACCGTAACCACGCTCTTCGCTGCGGCCACCGCGCTCGTCACGCCCAGGGCCACCGTAGCTGCGTCCGCCACGCTCGTCACGTCCGGCACCGTAGCCACGCTCTTCGCCACGGCCGCCACGCTCGTCACGCCCAGGGCCACCGTAGCTGCGTCCGCCACGCTCGTCACGTCC
>NZ_LYXE01000179.1 GCF_002532075.1 Candidatus Chloroploca asiatica
CAACGCCCGTTGATCGGATCGCAACAAGCCTCAAGAAACTGTGCTGACGCTAGTATAGCAGACGGATCGATGCATGGTTGCCCAACCATCGCATGACCGCAAGCCCCTATCACCCCGCCGCAGCGGGGTGATGCCGTGCTGGCAGGGTCTATGTACTGTGGCAAAGGAGCAACGATGGTGGAACGCAATCGGTTTTTGACCTTGACCCCCGAGGAGGTAACCTTCACGGGGCCGCAGGATCGCTTCCAGAAGAATCTTGCCGCGTTGAAGCTGCTGCATACGCTGGCAACCACTGGCCGCGAACCGTCCCTTGAGGAGCGGCGGATCCTGGCGCACTTTAGCGCTTTTGGTGAGTCTGCCCACCTGAATCGTCTTTTTCGCTATGACCAGGCCCAGCGGCGTTATGTGCTGGCCTCGTCCTACCAACCGTTCCTCACCGAGGAAGATGGTCATCATCTGCGGAAAGCCGCCCTGACCGCCTTCTATACGCCGCTCGACCTGGTCAGCGTCATCTGGCAGGCGCTCCTGCACCTCGGGCTTGGGGCCCTGGATCGTCCCCACATCCTCGAACCGACGGCCGGGATTGGTCATTTCATCGCCGCCATGCCCGCTGACCTACGGGCGCGGTCGGCCATCACCGCCGTGGAATGCGACCCCCTGGCCGCCCGTATCTTCGGCTACCTCCATCCGGACGTCACCCTGCACGGGGGAAGCCGCCTCGAAGAAGTCACGCTCCCCTCCCAGAGCTTTGATCTCGTGCTCTCCAATGTCCCCTTTGGACACAAACCAGTCAATGACCCCACCCTACCGGCTGAACTGCGCCGTACCCTGCATGACTACGTGCTTGCCAAAGCCATGACCCTGGTGCGACCGGGCGGTCTCGTGGTGGTCTTGACGAGTTGGGGCACACTGGATAAGCAAACTACAACCGTGCGTACCGCCCTGGCCGCCGAGGCGACCTTGCTCGGGGCGTGGCGCTTACCCAATGGGATCTTTGCCGCGACCAGTGGCTCAACGAGTGCCGCCGATCTTCTCTTCTTCCAAAAGCGGTCGACCGCCGAACCATTCTCGGCAGCCAACCACACCCCCACGTGGCTCACGACCGCAGCCGCACCGTACCCGCGCACCCAGGCCCGGGGAGGCTTGACGACCGGATCACGGGTCACCAAAGTCTTCCCCACAACGACCGATCTCAGCACGGTGGAGGTAAACGTCAATCGCTACTGGCTCGCGCACCCTGATCACGTGCTGGGCGACGCAACCATCATCCCGTCTGACGGAAGCCTCTGGCTGCAGGTGCAGGCCCGCAACAAGCTCATCCCGACCCTGGCGCAGCACTACCCACGCGTTCTCCCCCAAGATGTGCTCACCCCGCCCAACGCCGCAACGGGGTGTGACCTCCCTGACCCAACGCCATCGCTAACGAGTGAGGCGATCACCCGACGGACAGCCCCGCTCCCCTTGGCGGTACCTGCGGGTTCCAGTGCCGCCACGCAAGCCCATGTGCTGGCGCTGATTGAACTCTACAATACCGCCAAAACGCTCCTGCGCGTCGAACTGGCCGGTGCCCCGGAGGCCGAGGTTGTGGCCGCCCGCGCCGAACTCAATCAACGCTATGATACCCTCGTCGCGCAGTACGGCGTCATCCACGATCAACGAACGACCCGCCTGTTACGCAATGCTCCCGAGTTGCAGTTTCTCCTGGCACTTGAACAGCATCCCCGCACGGGGGCAAGCGGACGGTGGTTCGCCGAGAAAGCCCCGATCTTCAGCCAACGCACCGTGCGCCCCCTGGAAGCACTGGCCGCACAGCCGCTGGCCCCCCTGGCCGCCATGCTCCGCTGTCTGGATGAACGCGGGACGCTCGATCTGCCGTTCATCGCCATACTCAGTGGCCGGAGTGAAGCGCAGGTGCTTGACGACCTGGGTGAGCGGATCTATCGGCTGCCCGGCACCACCACCTATGAACTCGCTGAGGTCTATCTCAGCGGCCCGGTCGTGACCAAGCTCCGCGAAGCCCGCGCCTGGGCCGAGCGCGATCCCACGTTCCAGCGCCATGTGGCCGCGTTGAGTGCCGTGCAACCCACCCCGCTGGGGCCACAGGACATTCACCTCAACCTCAATGCCTTCTGGCTCCCCGATGAGGTCATGACCGCGTTTCTCAAGCACATCTTACCCGCATGGACAGGCGCGGCCTGGTATGATCACGCCTGCAGCGAGTGGCGGGTCAGCGACCCCGATCAGGCTGGGGCTCGTGCGGTTGACGCCAGTTCACGCTGGGGAACCCCCCGCGCCAATGCGATGACGATTCTCCACGCCTCGCTCCGTGGTCGCCCCATCACCGTCTACGACACGGTCAGCCTAGGGGCGCGCGACAAGCGGGTGCTCAATCCAGCCGAAACCGTCGCCGCCCAGGAAAAACAGCACGCCCTGGCGACGGCCTTTCAAGACTGGGTATGGCAAGACCCTGACCGGGCGCAGGCGCTTTGTCGCACGTATAACGACCGTTTCAATGCGATTCGTCTGCGCACCTACGACGGCAGCCACTTATCCTTTCCCGGGATCAACACCCAACTGTTACGCCATGGCGACCTGTCCGACGACCAGAAAAACGCCGTCTGGCAAATCTTGCAGTCGCCCAGTACCCTGGTCGGCTTTGCCGTCGGGGGCGGAAAAACCTTCACCGCGATTGCGGCTGCGGTAGAAGCGCGCCGGATGGGCCGCTGTGCCAAAGCCATGGCCGTAGTGCCCAATACCCTGGTGGGCCAGTGGGCCACAGAAGCGCGCCGCCTCTACCCTGGTCTCAAGGTACTGGCGCTGGCCCCAGAGGAGATGACCAAGCACCGACGCGGGATCGTGCTCAGCCGCGTGGCGACCGGTGATTGGGATCTCATTGTCATCGCCCACACCAGTTTCACCCTGCTCCCTATCGGCAGCGAGGTGCTGCACGCGTTTCTTGACCACGAGAGCGGCCGTCTGCGTACCTATCTGGAAGAGCAGCGAGCCACAGCCGTCACCCCCGAAGAGAAACGTTCGCTCAAGCAGATTGAAGACATGTGCGGCAAGCTCACGGATCGGCTCCTAGGCATGGCCGCCGCCATCGACCGCGACAGTAGCCGAACGATCACCTGGGAAGAATTGGGCATCGATATGCTTATTGTCGATGAAGCCCAGGCCTTCAAGAATCTGTATACCCCCACGCGCCTGGCCCAGCTCGCCGGCGTGCCAACGCAGCATGTCCAACGGTCGCTGGACATGCGCATCAAGACCTGGGATTTGCTCCGGCGTCAGCAGAAAGTGGTCTTCTTGACCGCCACCCCGATCATGAATGCGATCAGCGAAGCCTACGTGATGCAGCTCTATCTGCAAGAACAGCAACTGACGCAAGCAGGTATTCACCATTTCGATGAGTGGGTCTCCCTCTATGCGCAGCCTGTCACCGCCTTCGAAATGAAACCGGATGGGTCGGGGTTTCGCATGCACACCCGCCTGGCCCAGTTTATTAACGTTCCCGAATTGACCACTATGTGGCGACAAGTGCTCACCATCCGCACCAAGGCGCAACTGGGCCTGCCCGAGCCCCGCCTCGTGACCGGCAAGCCTATCACCGTAGTGGTGCCCCCCTCGCCCGCGTTGCAACGCTTTGTGCAGCGACTGGGCGAACGAGCCGAAGCAGTACGTATGGGCCAGGTTGATCCCACCGTGGATAACCTGTTACGGATCGTGAGCGATGGGCGTCTGGCCGGACTCGATCTTCGTCTGGTGCTGCAGCAGGCTCCCCGTCAACAGCACACCAAAATCGCTGCACTGGTCGCCAATGTCGCCCACCTCTACCACACGTTCGCAGCGGCCAGCGCGACCCAACTCGTATTCTGCGATATTGCGACCCCCAAGGGAACGGCCAACCAGCGTGAGCCAGTCACCCGGCTGACCACGGACACCTCCCTCCCAGAAGGGCAAGCCGGGAGCGCCGAGGTGGTCACCCGCGAAGAACGCTGGCTCAGCCATTTCGTCTACCACGAAATTCGCGACGGCCTGGTGCAGGCTGGCGTGCCACACGCGCAGATCGCCTTGATCCACGCCTATCAGACCAGGGCTCAGCGCGAGGAGCTCGGCGCCGCCATGAACGCTGGACGGATCCGCGTCCTCATCGGTTCCACGGCGATGATGAGTACCGGCCTGAACGTGCAACAACGCCTGCTCGCCCTGCACAACCTGGATTGCCCCTGGCGTCCTGGCGACCTCGAGCAACGCCACGGACGCATCTTGCGCCAGGGCAATCAATGGCCGGAAGTCTTCATCTTCAGCTATGTCACCGAAGGTTCTTTCGACGGCTATCTGTGGCAGACGATTGAACGGAAAGCGCGGTTCATTACCCAGGCCCTGACCGGCGAGCTCACGGCACGCACAATGGAAGACACCGCAGACATGGTGCTGTCGGCGGCGGAAGTGAAAGGGTTGGCGAGTGGCAATCCGCAGATCCAGCGCAAGGTGCAACTGGAGATCGAACTGGCGCGGCTCGAACGTATCCGCCGGGTCTGGTACGACACGAAGTATCAACTCCAGTGCGATCAGGCGAGCCTGGACGCGACGATCGCCGCCGATCAGCGCCGCCTCACCCACTGGCAGCAAGCCGATGCCGCCCGGGACGCGCATCCCAGCAAACCGTTTCGGGCGAAGGTACGCACGGCCGTTGACGACAGCACTTTGCAGACCTTCACCCGCCGGGACGAAGCGGCTGACGCGATGACCAAGCTGCTCAGCCCCTCGAACCAGGCCGTTGCGAACAAGCAGCAGGCCCGTCAGATCGTTGTGGCCCACTATCGCGGAGTACAGGTCGTGGCCCAGCTCCATCCGGTGTTTGGGGTCAGCATGAGTGTCTGGGTCACGTGCCCAGCCACCACCGCGTCGGCAGAGCCCGCCACCGTCCACCTCGATGCCGTTATCGCAACAACAGGCACGGGCCTCTGGCAAAGCATTGACTACCTGTTAACGCACGCCCCCGACACGATCGCCCGGATCGAAGCCCGCATCGCTCGGGCGCAGCTCCGACGCAGCAACATCAGCGCGGAACAAGCGCGTGACGCCACCTGGGACGGACAGTCCGCCTATGCTCGGGCGGCCGCAGAACTGAGTGCCATCAACACCGCGATCAGCGCCGCCTCAGAAGCAACAACCGAGGCGGCACCGCCTGCCGCGACGACCGAGCCAACGGAGAGCGCAGTACCGCAATGGCGTGAGGAATTGCTCGCGTTGGCCCAGGCCGGACGTGGCAGCGCAAGCTGGGCCACCAGCACCATGCCGCACGTCCCGCTCGCACCAGCAGCTCTGGCCTGGATGGAGGAAGAAGCGGATCGCCAGGCACAGCAGGCGTCAACGGCAGCCACATCAACCACCGACGCACCAGCAGCCATCACCACAGCCAACGGGCTGATGAGCACGACCCTACGCGCACGTGCGTACGGGGGCCATGCAATCTTGCTGAGCGAAGCTTCGCCCCCAGAGCAGCCATCCCTTGGGGATCCCCCAACGGGACACCCCGAACAGCTTCCCCTCTGGTGACGATGAGGACAGCGAGGAGCGACGCGACCCAACGCTGCTCGCTGTCGCACGGCATGACTGGAGGCGCAGACGCCCAGACGCTTGGGCCATTGATACGCCGGGTCGCAGCGCCACATCCACTCGTTTTGCCAGGGAACCCCACTGGTGGTATGATGTGCAGTACATGCGTTCTTTTCTTTGCCTGTCATCGACATCGCACCCTGTGACAGGCGTTGTTTCCGCTGAGGTCACGCGATGGCGCTCGATCATGATGGCATCTTCAAGCAGTTGCTGAGCACCTTTCTCGTCGAGTTTCTCGACCTCTTTGCCCCCGATATCCTCGCCCTGCTTGATCCCGACACACTGACCCTACTCGCGCCCGAGTCGTTCGTGGACTTGCTCGATCCTGACCGCCGCACCGCTGACCTGGTGGTCCAGGCGCAAGGACGTGAGGGCATGGCAACCTTCCTGATCCACCTGGAGCATCAAGCTCAGCGCGATGCTCAGTTGCCGCGCCGGATGTTTCGCTACTTTGCCCGGTTCTATGACCGATACGACCGGCCCATTTATCCGATTGCGCTCTGTTCGTATCCGAGTCCGCGTCGGTTAGCCCCCCACCGACACGAGGTCACGCTTGGTCACCATGAGGTGCTCCGGTTCGAATACCTCATGATACAATTGAACCAGTTGGACTGGCGCGCCTATCTGAGCAGCACCAATCCGCTGGCAGCTGCGTTGATGGCACGCATGCGGATCGCCCGTGAAGAACGTTGGCAGGTCAAAGCAGCGTGTCTGCGGATGCTGGCGGGCGTGCCAATGACGGCGGCGCAGCGTCGGATGCTGGCAGCCTTTGTCAGCATCTATCTCCCGCTCAATGGCGACGAGACCCGTCGGTTTGAGGCGGAAGTTGCCACATGGCAAACACCAATCCAGGAGGCTGTGGTGGAATTGATCACGGAATGGGAATTGAAAGGCCGCCAAGAAGGCCGCCAAGAGGAACGCCAGACCTTGCTCCTCCGCCAACTCACGCGCAAACTTGAACCGTTGCCTGAGGGTACCCGGCGTGAGGTCTTGGCCTTGACACCCGAGCAGTTGCTGATCTTGAGTGAAGCGTTGCTGGAGTTTGGCACGCTCAACGATCTGACGAAGTGGCTTGCGGAACAGCCAAGAAGCAACGCATAGGCTTATGGGACAGTCGGCATGGGTCGGCTGGATCAGGCCACGGAGGTGGCCTTCGCTCCCGGATAGCCGAGGGCTGAGCAACGGCGACCTGACCGGGCCGCCGTTGCTCAGCCCTCGCTTTGATCGCAGGGCGATTGCATCTTCCGTGTATGGACCCCGCCAAGGCACTCGCAAGGGCACCCGCAAGGGGTGCCCGTACACCGGATTCGGCCCCCGCGCCGGTACGGGCACCCCTTGCGGGTGCCCTCCCCCTTGCCGGTGCCCCGTTGTTGGCGGGTGCTTGATGCCGTGGAACAGCGGCGGAGCTCGACATGCTTCGATGCCACAGGATCGCAGCTGATCGGCGTTGATGCGCCCGTGTGCGCCGCTGGTTGCATGCACATGCGGCCCCAGAGCGCGTAAGGTTGTCTCCGCTTTCGTATGATGCCATCGCCCTACCCATGATCGCCCACTCGGTTGACAAAAAGCGGTGCATCCTCTATGATCTGTTGTCAATACGTCACCAAGCCCTGGGGCAAGCAGGTGCATCACCACCGTTGCAGGCCGAGGGCGAAGCGATCACCAGAAGAAGGGCAGGCATCCCCCTATGGCGGAAACGATCGATCATCTGATTGGACAGCGCCTCGCCCATGCCCGCGCCGAGGCTGGATTGACGTTACGCGAACTCGGCGCACGCCTCAACTGGGATCACTCGACGCTGTCGAGTTATGAGACCGGACGCCGCTCGTTAAGCCTGCCCCGGCTGATTGCCCTGGCGCATGCCTTAGGCCGCTCCCCGTCCGCCTTGCTGGCAAGCTCTGAGGAAACGGCGCAGCTCATTGAACGCATTGAACGCCAAGGAGGGCATACCAACCTGCTCAGCACCACCAGCGTGGGCAACCTCCTTCAGGACGAGCCGACGGTGCCGACGCCACCCCAGCAAGGAACCAGCATGACATGAAGGAACCAAACCTTACCCTCCAACAGCTACAAACGATCGACAGCTTGCCCATCAGTGGCACCAGCCTTGACGTCCTGGATATGGAACGGGTGCGGGCGCACATTGCAAGTGCGACGAAACAACTCCGCTTCAATGGCGACCCTGATCCGATAGCATACCTCATCCGGAGCCGTTGTATGGTCAAGGAAGGCGCTGAATTGCTGGCCACGCCCACCGGGATCCTCGCGTTTGGGCACGAACCGCAACGCTACTTTGCCAACACGGGGGTCAATATTGTCCACTATCGGGGAAGCACCCCGAATTCAATTGAAGTGATGCATATCGAACGGAGCATTGGCGGCACGGTATTTGACCAGATCGCGAGCATTGAGGCGTATCTGAAAGCGCATAACCGCCGGGGCATGACGATCGAGGGTGGGTATGAGCGCGTGGAAATTTATGAATACCCACCGGTCGTGCTCCGCGAATTGAGCGTCAATATGATTGCGCATCGGGACTATCGCGATCTCTACACGCAGGCCATCGTGAAAGTCTTCGATAATCACATTGAATGGAACAATCCAGGGGGCCTGCCTGAAGGCGTGACGATCGACCGCTTGTTGGATGTGCAGCGGAGCCGTAATCCGGCCCTCTTCGCCCTGCTCTTTGAGCGGGGCTTCATTGAAGGGGTGGGCCAGGGGCTTGATACGGTGGTGGCAACCCTGGCCCAGGCGAAGATGCGCCCGGCTGAGTTTGAAGATATTAACAATGCCTTCTTTGTGGCGCGCGTCTGGCGGCGGCCCATCGAAACCCTCTTCCAGCAGGATATCTACGCCCAACTCAATGTGCGCCAGAAAGAGATGATCGAGATTATGCGCCAACGGGGTGAAGTGACGCTTGGCACCTTGAAGGACATGCTTGGCGCTGACATCAGTTCACGCCAGATCTTACGCGATCTGCATGGCTTGATGGAGCATGGCTTTATCAAGGTGATCGGACGCTCACGCAATACCCGCTATTGCTTGCAGTAGGGGCAAGGCTCTGTCGCCCGTCGACACGAGCGCAAGGGCAGCTTGGCGCAGAAGGCTGACCCGTGTTGACGCAAAGACGCAAAGGTTTGACGGATTGCATGCGCAGCTTTGCGCCTTTGCGCCTTTGCGTCAAAAGGCGGGGGCGGTAGCGCACCAAGGCGTTGCCCGACATTGCGCGACCTACCGGATGGCGCACAAGCCACCCCGTGCCGGCATAGCTCCACCACGGTTGCTCGACATTGCTCGACATAGGACATGTCGAGCAAATAGCCCCCTGACGGCCATGAGCGACCTGCTGGCAAGCCACACCCTCCAGCCGCCATGTCGAGCAACGAACCATGCGCTTCGAGGCGCGTAAAAGCCCTTGAGAAAGCCATAAAACACCTTCAGCACTCCGCTAATTATGCCGTTGCTCGACATGAAACGGCGCATCATGTCGCGCAAATACCCCTGCATGTCGAGCAACTGGTCAAAAAATGTCACGCAATCCTCTTGAACATGTCGAGCTATTTCGCTATGCTAGAGAGCAATTCGAGGGGGATCAAACCCTCACCGTACGGCCCCGCAACGGCCAGCAGAACGACCCGGAGGCGCTGCGTTTGCGTGGCCGACCCAACGAGCATGGGTTGCGTCCCAACCGGAGGCCCGCCCACCGACAAGGAAGAGCGTATGCGCCCAGCAGAACACGTCCATCCTCATCTGCCCCCCCTGCGCCTCGTCAACCGGCGCACCGGGGAATATGTCGGGGCGTGCCCGTTTTGTGGGGGCACCGAGCGCAGTGATCGCTTTCACGTTTGGCTCGTTGCCACGGGTTCGCGTCCAGCGCGGCGCTTCTGGTGTCGTGCCTGTGGACAATCAGGTATGCTCGACCACCATTTTGGGTCGCCAACGGCTCCGTCGCGGTGCTCACATCCACGTTGGCAGTCCACGAACGAGGAACGGCCCACGAGCCCGGAGCCATGTGCCGCCCACATTCCCTTCTATCGCGAGCTGTACCACCTCGTGGTGACATGGGCCAGCGGCTGGCTGCTTGACCCGGCCAATCCTGACCCGCTCGCCTATGTGATGCAGCGCGGCCTTTCCGTCGCCAGTGCCAGGCGCTATCGGTTAGGCTATTGTTTGCATGATCCCGCAGCCCTGATCGACTATCTCGCCCAGCAAGCTCCAGCGCTCTTCCCCTACGTGGAGGAGGCCGGGCTGGCGGTGCGCAATGACCAGGGCACGCTGCGGACGCATTGGAATCTCTGTGGGGCGCTGATCTTTCCCACCCTCGTCGCAGACGCAGTCGTGGATCTGCGCGTCCGTCGGGCCGGGCAGAAAGCCAAATCTCTCGCGGGGAGCATGGAGGCGCGGGGGGCCGTTTTCCCAGTCGGCTGGGATCATACGGCCACCGCTCCAACCGTCATGCTGACTGAGAGTGGCGAGTTCAAAACCCTGGTTCCCCAGGCCGCCTACGAAGCAGGCTTGCTTCGCTTTCCAACCCTTGGGCAGCCCGGTCTCACCAATGCCCGGGCCGAATGGGCGCGCTTGCTCGTAGCCCGAGGGGTAGAGCGCGTCATCCTGGCCTATGATACCCAACCTCGCCCCATAGATCAGGGCTGTCGGCGGCTTGCGCCTGAAGAGGTGGCTTCGCTCCGCTATGGGCTGGTGCTCAGCGAAGCAGGCCTGCGCGTGCATGTGCTCCGCCTCCCCTTCGCACCCGGCACGGTGAAAGCCGATCTCGATAGCTTCTTGCTCAGCGAAGGGCCAGCTGTCCTCCAAGCACTGATTGACGCTGCCCCAACGCTGACGCTCTATCACGAGCGCGTCCCCCGCACCTTGCTCAAACGTGCGCGCTTACCCCTGCCTGAACGCTACCATCCGCAACGCACGTGCCCGCCACGGCGGGCCACACGGCAAAGTCGGCGGACCCAAGCAAGCCCGTGGGCCGGGGCACCACGCTCGTGCGCGAGCCCACAACGCCCAGGTCAACACGTCAGTGGGAGGCGTTCGCTAGGCGCGAGGCTCAAGGCAAGGTGCCACAAGATGGCCTCGGCCGCAACCAAAGAGGAAGGAACGCTGATGTAAGCAAACCGTTTGCACCACAACCGCCCAGAAGAGAACAACTGAGCAGTGGCCCAAAAGCAAAACGACGCGCATAAAAAAACGAAGCCCCAGACCACCATGCCGCCAAGCCAATGGTCAGGAGCCCGCTATCCGCGCGAGGCTTGATCGTAGCAACGATCAATCGTGCGCCTCTGCTCCGTATACTAGCAGCCCTTGATCCTGCTGTCAAGAGGTTAGGGGGATTTTTTACCCAAAAAGCACCCCAACGACCCAAGGCAGGTTCAGCATGAGCCCTACGGAGAAGTCCTATGATCCCATCTTGCGCCCAGACGACCACCGGACGCCGACGCACCGATACCGAATTTGAGGCGATGCTTGAGCTTGATCTGCGGAACAGTCCCGCCAAACAACGCGCCATGCGGCGGCTCCGCCGTCTGATGGATGCCAACGGCAAGGTCGTGCTCCGTGGGGGGGTGCGTGGCTGGATGGTGCTGCTCGACTGTGGGGCCAGTCGGCCCCGCTGGCTGTTGGAAGAACTCGCCGCATGCGGGCTGATCACCCTGGAGATTAAACCCGAGCGTGGTCGTATCCTGTGCGCGGAAGTTGCCGTAAGGGCAGCCTTCGACGACACGGCAGACGCGGCGGCCCCAGTGACGTCAACTGGTGTCCATCCCAGGATGCCTACGGATCCCCTGGCGGAAGCAGGAGCTGACCATCCAAACCATCACGAGGCAATGACAAATCCCTCCAACCCCGAGGCCTCCGTTCAGAGTCAGGCCAACCAGGGCGAACGCCTTGCCGACGCCGTCGCTGAACCAGCCTGCCCCACGCACGAGCCACAGGTCACCCCGACACCCAAACCAACAGTGAACCCGACGGGCATGGAAGCGGAGCGACCACGTGCGCCAAGCGTTCAGACCGGCTCTGGCTCGGCGGGGTTTGATCCATCCCGGATCGATCCCCCCCCACACCCCCCCATGTGGAAGCATGAATCTATGCAGCAGCAGCATGGGCATACGCAAAGCGAAAAACCGGGTGGGATCAGCTTCGTCCAAAGGCTGCTGCAAGCGTTTCCCGAGGCTGATCGAGCGCTGCTTACGGCATGGGCCAACAATCCGCTGGTGAACGAATGTGCGGCAGCGCTAGCGGCGCTCCAGGGCTTTCCCATGGCAACCCTAGCCGCGTGGCAGCAGGATCTAGCCGCGGCGCGGAGTCGGGCCAACATCGTCCTGCCCGAGGGTCTGGTGCTGGCATGCTGGAGCCGGGGCGAGCGGGTGAATGCGGCACGTATGCGCCCCAGTGCACCCCAGGGTTCACCCCATCAGACGCACCGCCGCTCGCAGCAGGCTCCTCCACGGGCTTATGACGCCGACCGGGTACGGGCACAACTCAAACTGCCGGCAGCGTTGGCCAACGACCCGGCGGAGGGCGTGACCGCTGACGAAGCACGTGCTGGGCATGTGTTGGGAAACACCGAACCTTCCGCGCTGGCTGACCCAGCGCCGTGCGTAGGCGCCATCCCGCAGCCGCAGCTGCGAACCGTCGCCCCAAGCCAGGGCACGGCGGGGGCGCACCTGGGCGACCGTGGCTTGGGTGATCCTGCCGCAGCTGCTGATGACCAGAGCGACCAGCGTGGCTTGGGTGATCCTGCTGCGGGTGCTGATGGCCTGAGCGACCAGCGGCCTGACCAAGCAACGATGGCGAGTGCTCGGCACGAGGAAGCCACGCTGGGGAACCCGCTTGCGGCAAGGCAAGCGTGGCAAGCCACCCTGGCGACGCTCCGGGAAGCCTGCTCACGGCAGGAGTTTGACACCTGGTTACGGGCGACACGGCTGATCGGCCTCGTCGACGGCCGCGCGACCATTCAGGCTCCAACGGAGCATCTGGTGCATCTGCAAGCCCGCTACCAGCGAGCCGTGCAACGGGCCTTACGTGATGTCCTGGGGCAACCGATCCAGGTGCAGTTTGTTGCTTGAACGAGAGCGGATCGAGGCCAGTGCCTGTGCAGACGGAGCGGAACGACGGGCGAGGTGTACGACGAGGCAACGTCGCAACCCCAAGAACGCTTTTGCGCTTGTGAGGAACCTATGCTACAATCGCCCGGCGTTTCTGTCATGCTCGCTCACAAACCATCGAAGTTGTTCCTCACTACCCTCGCCTTGTGCATGATCGTCGGGATGCGTCCACGATGCCTCCCCTCCGTAGCAGTTCCTAGCTTCGCCCTTTGCCTCTGCTTTGTTCGCTTCGCGATCAGTGAACATGCGTGTTCCTGAGCGTGGTTCGTCAGCATGCTTCCTTCACCTTGCGTATGCCTCCGCTGCCGTAACCCCTTGCCTGGAAAGAGGCGCCTATGCGGCAGACTTTGATGCGCGTCATCCTCGCTGATGACCATCCGATTGTGCTCGAAGGGCTCCAGAATCGCCTGGCGAACGTCCCCACTCTGACTATTGTCGGCCAGGCACGTTCGTTTGCCGATCTTGAACAGCAATTGCGCACCATCGCTGCCGATGTCGTCATTCTCGACCTGGTGGGTATGGGCCCAGCCCCGATAGCCTTTGTGTCCCGCTTGCAACGCACGTACCCAGACGTCCGGGTGATCGTCTTTTCCTCACGGGTTGATCTCGCTCCTGAATTGCTAGAAGCCGGAGCCCGTGGGTATGTGACGAAAGAAGAGTTATGGCACGATGTGCTTGATGCGATCCGCACCGTGATGGCAGGCGGCAGCTTTCATTCCATCCAGGTGCAGGCCTACCTCGATCAGACGGCCCGCACGATCAGCTTAACGACCCAGGAACGAGTCGTGCTGAAACTCCTGGCGCAGGGTCTTAGTCCGGCGGAAATTGCAGGGGAGCTCACGATTGGGATCAAGAGCGTGCATAACTACCTCTGGAACTTGCGTACCAAGACCGCGTGCGCGAATCAAGTCCAACTGGTTGATTGGTACCGTCGCGCCTATGGCGATCGTGGTGAGGTTGGCTAAATGCTTGCAAGCTGCGCTTGCTGCATTGCGGAGGAAGGAAGGGTTCAGGGAGGGCTTGCCCTCCCTGAACCCTTCCCTCCCGGAACTGCTCCCTGGAAGCATTTTAGGTTCAAAGTCGACCTATGAGTCATGAACTTTCTCATGTTCTCACCAAAGGGTGGTACTGCTATCTTGACCCTACCCTTCTGGTCGTTCCACAACCTGGAGGGCAAAGAATCAATGCGTAGCATAGGCAGGGAAGGATCCAAGTCAATGCAGAGCAGAGCAGTTGATGGCGACGCGCCGTTTCTGGCGCACGTGCGGCAGTTTCTGGCTGATCCGACGGCGGCAACCCCGCGTCGGATCTGGCTTGAAACGATGGCGAAGATGACTAGCGGCTTCGGTGCCGCCCCTGGGAGCAGTGACCCGTTCATCCAGGCCTGGCAGTGGGGCTACACCGCGACCTTGTTGCTGGATCATCTTCAGGATGGTGATGTCATCACCCCGCAGTGGGTCGCCGACCAACCCCTGGCGCTCCAATACCACCTGGCCTTCAGTAGTTACGTCTTAGCCCAGCGTCAGTTGGCCGCACTTGATCCGGCAGTCATTCCACTCCGCCGTTGCCAGCGGATCCAGGTGCTCTGGGCCGATCTGTTGTTCCGCTGTGCGGCAGGCCAGTATCGCGATCTCACCACGGTCGCGGAAGAAACACACGGGGTGCTCGGTGAAGAACCCCTTGCGGCCTATGAGCAGATCTGCGCCTACAAAACCGGAACTCTGTTTGCCCTGGCCTTTGGTGGGATTGCGGCCCTTGCCACTGATGCCCAACCCCTGATCGAAGCGGCCACGAATGCGGGGATGGTGTATGGCATGTTATTGCAATATTACGATGATCTCACTGATACCAACGCTCAGGAGCAACAACTGACCACCCTGACTCTGCAACGTGCGCTCCGGAGCATGAAGATCCATGCCGAAGAGCGTGAGCACCTGGTGGCGATTACGTGGTCGTTAGTCCATGCCCAGTACCTTCGTGCCTTGCACGCCATCCTGGCTCCCCTTCCCGATGAGGTACAAACAGTTATGCACACGATGATCGAACAAACTGTGGGCGGCCAACGGGATGACCTGTTAGAAGTCATGGTTGGGGCCGCGAGGAATCCTCATGCCCGCTAGCGTCTTTCGCCTGGTTGCCCTTGTGTTGTTGCTGGGTATGCTCACCGCGCTGGTCTTGCGCGCACCTATTCCGTCCCTTGGCCTGATCATTGATTTGCCGACGGGTGAAGTTGTGCTCGTCCAAGCCGATTCACCCGCCGATCAGGCCGGTGCCATGCCCGGTGATCTGGTGCATACCATCTATGCCTATCCCTGGAGCGCAACCAATTATCGCTTGTTCTTGCTCCCCTTGCCATGGCTCCCCGGCACGCCCACGCCCATCACGGTGGAGCGGGCCGGGCAGGTGGTTGCCCTGACGCTCCAGGCGGGTCTCCCGACATGGAGCGAACATGCGACCACGCTGGCGCATACCTTGCTGGCCCTTTGCTGTTGGGGCACGGGCTATTTCATCGGAACATCCCCCCGCGCCACGGAACGCCCGCTGCAATGGGTTGCCTGGTTCTGGGTCGTGCTGGGCTTTACGCTGGGTGTATTCCCTTTGCTCAGCATTACCTCGTATGTGCTCAGTGTCGCCCTGCTCTGGGTGCAAGGAACCGTCCTTGCGCCCAGTGCGGTCGCTTTGCATGCGTGGTATCCTACGCGGCCACGGCCTGTGGAGCGCAAACGTTACGTCTGGCCGTGGTTACTGGCAACCATTGTGCTCTTGCAACTAGGGGGGCTTGTCTTGCTCAGCATGACCGCTTCGCTGACTGAGGCATATCTCGTGTTGCAACGCCTGGTCTGGTTGCTCTTTCTGGGAGCCTTTCTGGGCAGTCTGGTGTTGCTCATCCACGCCTATCAGACCACCCTCATGGCCCATGTCCGTCGCCAGATCCGCATCATTGGGGCTGGTTGTCTGCTGGCGCTCAGTTGGGGTCTCTTGCTCTTGCTGCTTACCGGCATCCTTGCCTCGCATGGCATGTTTGTGCCCAATGGTACCTTTACGCTTGGGACGGCGGTCATCCCTTTGGCCTATCTCCTCAGTGGCGTCAGTGCCGATCTCATGCGCCCGGATCAGGTGCTGCGACGAGTCGTTACCTATGCGCTTGCCGCGGTGAGTGCGCTGACCCTGGTGGTTCTGCTGACGATGTACGCCCTTATTCCGGCCACGCCCCTGGTGGTCTTGATCCTCGCGGTGGCGTTGTTCGTGCCTTGTCGCCAGATTTTCCAGCATGCGCTGAACAGCACGGGCGATGAACCCAATGCGCATCATTTGCGCCAGATGACGGCCGAACTGGCGACCATTCTCGAGCCGAATCTGCTGGTCACGACCCTTGCTGACGGTTTGGGGCGGGCGTTGCATGATCCCCCGCTCGCGATTTACGTCCGACGAGATGGCAGTGATGGCCCCTTGACCTGTCTGGTCAAACGGTCGTTCGTGGGGCCGGAAGTACTCGATCCTACGAGCTTGGCCCCCTTGACCCGTCAACCGCAGGCTCTCCTGCCCCTCACGGAGGTGCAGCGCTTGCTTCCACCGAGCGACACGGCATGTCCTGAACTGACCGAACTGCTGTTTCATGAGGCACTGGTGCTTGGCGGTCTGATCCAGCGCGTTGATGGAGTGCTGCTGGGTTTGGTGCTCCTCGGACCGCGGGGTGATCGTGATCCCTATCGTCCGCACGATCATCAGGCCCTCGCTCAGGTTATGGCAGGGGCGTCCCTGGCGCTGACCAATAGCCTCAATTATCACGAACAGGTGCATGCGCGTGCCCTGATTCAACAATTGTACGAACATAGCCAGCAAACTGCCGAGGTGACGACCACCCGGATTGCCCATGCGATCCACACCGATATTCTTGGCACCCATCTGCGCCTCAATATCATGGATCTTCAGCGCCTCGTCGACGATCCTGTGGCAACGCCCGTGCATGCCCAGGTGTCCACCGTGTTGGAACGTGAGCATCACATGAACCAGGCCCTTCGCCGTCTCTGCGAAGCCATTGATGTCTTGAGCTCCCTCGAACCGATGGGCTTAACGTTGAGTTTACGGAAATGTACTGATCTCGTGCGCCCTTCCTGGCACGGCGATCTCACCTTTACCTCCGATGGGGAGCCCGTTCCCGTTAGCGAGCGCGTGCATCGCGCCCTGGTGCATATCACGCGGGAGGCACTGGTCAATGCGTGGAAGCATGCCGTCGAGGCGACCTGCATTGGCGTCAGTCTTCGTTTTCCTGAGCCAAACCACCCCAGTTTGATGGTGCGGATCTATGATAATGGGCGGCATCCTGCGGTGGTGGTTGCGCGCCCCGGACATCTCGGGATTCAGCATATGCGCGAAGCAGCGCGTACCATCGATGCGACGATCACATGGGATCATCCACCTGGTGGCGGGACGGTGGTCGTCGTGGTGGTGCCCCATGAGGCGCTGGGCGCAGATTACGTCCGCCTTGATGCGGCGATCGTTTCGCCGCGCCAGGGATACCTGGCCGCAGCACCGGACGATACGCCGGAACATGATTGAGGATGCAGCATGAAGCTTTCTGAAGTGGGTTGTCCGCCAGCCTGGCCTATGCTGGTGCGTCGTTCGCCGGGTCTCCGCAGTGGCTTGTATCTGAGCTCAATGGTGGCCGTGCTCTGGCTCGCTTCACGCGTACCACGACCGAGCACCGATCGCCTGCAACTCCATCTGCACACCGTGGCGACCCCGGGGGTGCTCATCATGACCGAGTGCTTTGTGCGGCTTCAGCCCGAGGAACAGCGTTCCTGGTTGCGGTTACCCCAGGTGAGCGACGTCCGCCATGGCGTGATCGGGGGCGTCCTGGGGGCCAGCGCCTTGACGGGCATGCTGGCCGTTGCGGCGCGTCTGGGTTGGGTCAGTGCCCCTGCGTGGGGCTGGGAGGTGCAACCCCATCGTCCGGCTGAGGTGCTGCTGGCGGCGACCTCTTCCGCAGCCCAGACCGTGTTCCTGGTCTTCAATGAGGAGATGGTCTTTCGTGGCTATGGCTTTGATACCCTGCATGCCGCGCTTGGGCTGCCCGGGGCCACGCTCGTCAGTGCCGCTTTGTTTGGCCGCTATCACGGCCCTGGGTTCCGCCGGTGGCTTGGCTTGAGTGTCGCCGGACTCTTTTTAACCTTCGTGCGTCGGCAAACCGGCACGCTCTGGTGTGGCGCGGGCTTCCATTTTGCCTGGAATGTCATGCAAGAAGCAGTGTTTGGCCCTGAAGATGGGTTGCCCTCCCTGCGCCCCCTCCGGGTGCATGGGCCACCCGCGTGGATTGGGAAGCCAGGCACCCCGGAACCTGGGTGGTTACAGGTACTGACGACGGTCATCCTGGCTGTCCTGGCAGGCCTCGCGCTCTGGCGTACACGACGCCAGGCCAACCAACACGAACAAGGGTAGGTGTGTTGGCAAAAGGTGCGGATGGCATGGGTCATGGTGGACAGGTGAATCTGGTTTGCGCGGGAAGCCGGGTAGGCTGAGAACGCTCTAGCGGTGGAGATACTGGTATGCCCCACGCAATTATTGTGCTGCATGATGTGCATCCCGAGGCGGTGGCAATGGCCGTTGCCCGCCTGACGGGGCACCTGGGGAGCACGGAACTGGGCTTGCAGATTGTGGTGCATGGGGAACGGGCGGATGGATGGCCGCTGCTGGAAGCCGTGCTGAAGAGCCGTGGGCTCAATGCCAGTGAATGTGCGATCATCCGCCTTGATCTGGAAGGTCAGACCCGCGCTGGCATTGCTCACCAGTTACACCTGGCCCCTGGCAGCATCACGACCTATTGGAAACAGATCTATCAAAAGTTGGAACTCGCTGATCGCGCGGCCGTGCGGGCTTGGCTGCAACGGCTACGCCAACGCTTCGCTCAGCCCTTCGACCCTGAGGAGCGCTGAAGCCCAGAGCAGGTCGGTGGGCAATCGTCACGCCAGCGCGCTGAGCAGGCGGTGGAGCAGTGCTTCGTCGGCGCGTTCGATGACTGCGATCAAGGCGACCGCTTCATCATGGACGGCGAGCAGCGCGGCTGGTGTCGTGCCATAAACGGTGGCAAGGAGGGCGAGCCGTTCGAGGGGCGGCTGCGCGGTGCCGTTCTCGTAGCGCACGAGTTGCGTGTGGCCCGGCAGACCCGCAAGCCTGGCCGCTTCGCGCACCGTCAGCCCAGCCGCAAAGCGGGCGGCACGCAGGCGCCGCCCTACCCGTTGCGCGAGGCGCTCATGCTCCATCAAATTCCTCCAGCCCGTGCTGCTCGATCCGTGGTAATTCTTTGCCGGTCAGATCGCGGTAGCGATCCTGGATAAATTGCACGACGTCGTCATAGCGTGACGCTGGGAGATCGGTGTAGGTACTGACCCCAAAGCGGGCATTGACCTCAGCCCAGCTGCGGCGGATAGCAAGGCCAGGGGCCAGATCGGGAGTTTGCTGCGCGCGGGCCTGGCCCCAGGTCTGCACCATCCGGTAGATGGTTCCCCGTTGCGTTGGGCTCAGCCGCGTGTGGGCCTGATGCTCGAGCTCCTGCACCCGCTCACGGAGTTCGCTCAAGAGCGAGCGGAGATCGCGGTAGGCTGTCCGCGCACGCGCCTGACTCTGCTCAAGCTCGGCCTGGCGCTGACCTAAGACAGCCAACTGGCTCAGGGCCTGATCAATGCGATCCAGCTCACTCAGATCCTCGATCGTACTGCTTGGCGCATCGGGCAGCCCAGTCAGTTGCGCGAACGCCTGACGCACAGCGCTGACGAGATAGGTTTTGACATAACTGAAACGCTCACGCACCTCCGGGTTCACGCGGCGCTGTTGCACGCTCAGCAACCACAGAGGCACATCATCAAGCAAGAGGAAATCGCGCGTGCGGATCTGTTTTCCTCCCACTGACACGCGGAAGGGGGCCAGGCGCACGTCATCCATGGTCAGAATGCGGCGACGCTGTGAGGCAACATCTAGGCCGAGGGTTGCACAGAGGTCGCGTAAGTCGAGAAAGATCAGGCCATCACCAGAACGCACGGCGAGCACGACACCATCAAAGAGCGGGATCGGGAGTTGCTCATGGGGCGACGGTGCCGAGGCAGGCAGATCGCTGGACATCATGTTCTCCATAGCCCTTGGTGCTTCTTATGCACCAAGGGCAGTCATATGACACTGTATGGTGCGTTTGAAGCACCATATGGGGAAGTATACCACAGTTTGGTGCGTTTGAAGCACCGGTAAGACGGGTTTTTTGACGCAAAGGCGCAAGGGCGCAAAGGGTTGAAGGAGCAACGGGTTTTTTGACGCAAAGGCGCAAGGGCGCAAAGGGTTGAAGGAGCACAGGTGTACGACTACCCCGCAAATTGCGGGATTTGGGGTCGGGTGACGCAAGGGTTGAAGGCGCACAGGTGTACGACTGCCCCGCAAATTGCGGGATTTGGGGTCGGTTCGCACTCCGTATGCAGCTGGTTTTTTGACGCCAAGGCGCAAGGACGCCAAGGGTTGAAGGCGCACAGGTGTACGGGTACCCCGCAAATTGCGGGATTTGGCAGGTGTGGCACTCCGTATGCAGCTGGTTTTTTGACGCCAAGGCGCAAGGGCGCAAAGGGTTAAATACGCACAGATATACGAGTACCCCGCAAATTGCGGGATTTGGGGTGGGGTGGCGCAAGGGTTGAAGGCGCACAGGTGTACGGGTACCCCGCAAATTGCGGGATTTGGGGTCGGGTGACGCCAAGGGTTGAAGGCGCACAGGTGTACGACTACCCCGCAAATTGCGGGATTTGGGGTCGGGTGATGCAAGGGTTGAAGTCGTACAAATGTGTGACTACCCCGCAAATTGCGGGATTTGGCGCGGGGCAAGAAAGCTGTCATTGCTTGTTGCGCGCGGCCTTCAGGGTGGCAAGGGACTGTTCAATGCTCTGCAGGGCTTGTGTCGAGGCTTCATTCAGCGTGAACTGTTCGGCGTGTTGGGCCAACTCCGCCAGGATGGTGGCAATTTCCTGGAGCGCAAATTGCATCGGCAGGGCGTCTGGGCTTGCGGGATCAAGCCCTCCGCTCGCCAGGAGGGCCACCCTGGGCGTTGCGCCTTCAGCGCGATCAGCGGGTAGGGGTTGCGGCCCCGCCGCACGCCCTGACTCAACCGAGGCCCGCTTCGCGGCGCGGATGGCGCGATCAACCTCGGCGACCGTGGGGGGTTTCTCGGCCGTCAGCACGACCTCGATCACTTCAAACGGGGTTGACTCACGGGCGAGGCGTTCGGCCGTCGATTGACTCAAGCGCCCTTCGGCGACGGCGCTGCCAAAGGCCGGGTGCTGCATCGCGAGCTCGTAGATCCGCAACAACCGTTCAGCGGTATCCGTTGACGTCTCGGTTGCCTCAAGAAACGCATACCATTCGCCGTGATCTGCCTCCACCCGTGCTTCGCGCAACCAGCGGGCCGCTTCAAGCAGGGCTTTCCCGCTTCGCCGCCGGGCCCCGATGTAGTTGCGTGCCAGCGCCTGCAGTTCCTCACGCAAGCTGAGGACGGCGTCCGAGAGGGGGATGTCCACGTCGTCAGCCGTGGAAATCGTAAAGGGTGACCCACGCTGCAGGGTGGTGGTGGTTGGGACGGGCTCCTGGCCTTCAGCATCCGGCGACGAAACCGTATAGGGCGCTCCTTTCTGGAGCGGAACCCCCGTGCCGATCAGACCTTGCAGCCGTTGCTTACCGTTTGCCATAGCGTGCGGCCACCTCCTGGGCCAGTTGACGGTACGCCTGGGCCCCACTGCTCTCGGTGGCGTAGATGCTGATGGGTTGCCCGGACGCAGGTGATTCGACGAGTTTGACATTGAAGGGGATGACGGTTTGAAAGACGAGCTCGCCGTACTGGGCGCGAATGGCCTCTTCCACCACTGCATTGACGCTGGTACGCCGATCAACCATCGTGACCGCAATGCCGCCAATCCGCAACGACGGATTGAGTTGCCGGACAATGCCAATCGTTTCTTCTAACTGAGGCATGGCTTTCAACGCAAAGACGTGGGCCTGCAACGGCACCAGGACGGCATCCGCTGCCGTGAGGGCATTGACGGTAAAGACCCCCAGGCTGGGAGGACTATCGACCAGAATGTAGTCGTAGGCCCGCCGTGTCTCCTCGATGGCTGTGCGTAACAGCAACTCACGGCCAAAGCGTCCGGCGAGCGTCAGTTCGGCCCCGGCGAGCGCCAGGGTCGCCGGGATCAAATCCACCCCATAGTTGGTGGTGATCGTGGCAAAGCTGGTGCCCAGCGTCGGATTTAAGAGCACTTCATAGACGGAATGCTCGATTTCGGTGGGATCATAGCCAAGGGCCTGGGTCAGGTTGCTTTGCGGATCAAGGTCAATCAACAAGACCCGCGCACCCGCCTGGGCGAGCTCGACGCCGACGGAGAGCGCCGTGGTGGTCTTGCCAACCCCGCCTTTTTGCATCGCGACAGCCAGCACGGTCATGGTTCGCTCCTCTGCGCTACCAGGGTACGCTGGCGTCGCGGTAGGGGATGGGCGGCCCGGACTTCGACGAGGTGGGCGACGCTCTCTTCCGTGATCGCCAGCGGTGCCGTCGGATAATCACCGAGCGGGTGGGCTTGGAGCAGCCCCCGGCTGACATAGCGGCGCACTTGCCGTGGGGTCACCCCGAGGCGTGCCGCCGCCTGGCGCGTTGTCAGTAGCATCGTTCCTCCTCATGTCCTACCTGGGACATTGTACCCTACCCTGGCGTTGAGTGCAAGACTACGGCACGCCAGCGCTGGCACGCTGACCTTTGGGAACCCGCCGCAAGCCGCCGCGCTTGAGCGCGTGCGGTTAGGCGGGTTTCTTGCTGGCTTCAGCCAA
>NZ_LYXE01000180.1 GCF_002532075.1 Candidatus Chloroploca asiatica
TCGTACCAGAAGGCCGACCCGCCTGCAAAACCCTTTACACATGGCTCGAAATGTCTCAAAAACTCTATACGTGAAAGGGGCTACCCAGGGGAGGCCGCCCAGGGGGTGAAAGATTTTACACCTAATGATCGGGATGTGCCGTGGCGCGGTGGGTCGTGGGCTTGGGGTAGCACGCGTGTTCGCTGCGGGGCGCGGGACTGGCCTCTTCCCGACATCCCGATCAACAACCTGGGTTTTCGGGTGGTGGTGTCCCCCCCTTGATTTTTTTGTGGGGGCACGGCGTCGCCGTGCCCGTACGGGCACGGCGGGGCGGCAGCGCGGCACAGGGCGGCGGCTGTACGGGCACGGCGACGCCGTGCCCTTCCTTCCATGGGGCACGGCGGGCGGGAGCGGCGGCGGCGGGGGCACGGCAGCGCCGTGCCCGTACGGGGGGCAGGGCGGCGGCTGTCGGGGCACGGCTTGCCCGTGCCCCGACAGCCGCCGGGTGTGGTGCGTGAAGTAGGGGCGCAGCAGCCCATGGCCCGCCGGTTGTAACAGGCTCCCTCCTCTCACGGCTGCGCCCACCGGCCTTTCCCGATGATCCGCCAGTGATCCGCTGATGCTTGTATGCTATACTGGTGGACAGAATGCCTCGCTTGGAGCAAGGAGCAGTGGTGTATGACCAGAGAAATCGTGTTGCCAACGCGCTCGCTGGAGGACTTCCGCAGCGAGCAGATGATGTCCCGCGAAGAGTGGGCTCGCCACCTCGGCATGACGGAACAGACCTACCGCCGCCTGTTGGCCGCCCCGCAGACCGTCCGGCCCGTGACCAAGCGGCGGGCTCGGGAGATCCTGGGGGTGAGCCCCTACGACGTGCGCGAGTTCTACCCGACCCCGTCGCCTGCGCGGGTGGCCGCTGCCATCGCTGCGTATCGGCAGGGCAATGCGGAGGGTTGGATTGCCACTGACCCGACCACGGGGGAGCCGACGGGCGAACGCTTCGACGGCGACGGCCGGTTGATGGAAGGGTAACGGCGTGCGGCCCCTCACTTGGGCGCGAGTCAACTATGCCATGCGGGCCTGGCAGGTCAGGCAGCAGATGAGCGCGGACGAGCGCTCGTTGCTGGACAGTGCCCTTGCATTTATCAAACATGGCCCTGAGGATGGCCTCGTGGTGGGGACGGACGAGGGGGACGGCACGGTCATCCGCCAGGTTTCGGTACGCCAGATCCACGTGCAGTACGCCGTGAAGCTGTGGCAAGTTGGCCGAGTGCTGCTGATCACGATGATTGAAAGCAGGCACTGGGAGCCGTTGGACGACGGGCCGACGCTTAGCTCGCAGGGCCGACGCTAGGGCGGCGGCTTGCGGCGGGTTCCCGAAGGTCAGCGCACGTACCAGGGGCGCGGCGCGGGCGCTGCCTTCGTCGGGGTTGGGAGAGGGGGGTATCTTGGGGTGGCGGCGCGAAAACGACGACGGGAGAGCGCTGCCTGCGGCGATGTGTGGGCGCGGGGCGACCGTGTGACCGCAGCCCTCAACGGTTGCGATCCTTCTGATCATCAGCAGGGCATGCCTGAGGCCAGGTACGGCGGATGACGAAAGCGACACCGATGACGCACGACGATTTGATGGTACTGGTGAGCAAACTCCGCGCCCTCGCCCAGGAATGGGGTGCAGCGGCGGCGCACGCTGCGCTGGCAACGAACACCACGCTGACAGCGGCGCAACGCACCTTCGTCGAAGCCGAGGTGTTCGGTGAAGCGACGCCAGCGGGCGGTGGTGATACGATCACCGCAGGCAATGTCACCCAGAGCACGGCTGCCATCGGCCAAGGGGCCACGGCGCAGACGGAAGGCTCGCTCACGGTGAGCGGCACCGTCTACGGCCCGGCGGTCGCGCTGAACCTGGGCACGATCATCTACGGGCGTGATCCGCGTGACGACGAGCGGCGACGGTTGATCTGGTACCTCGACGCGCTGGCGAATGATCTGCGTACCCTGCCGTTGCGTGGCCTGGATACGCAATTAGCGGGGGCGCAGGGCTTGGATCTAGCGCGGGTCTATGTGCTGCTGGCGACGACGACGCTCCTGCCGCTGGCGACCGGTTCGCGGGAAACCGTGCGCCGCTACTTTGCTGATGACGCGTTGACGAAGCCGGCGGAAGCGTATGATCCGGAGCACGTGTTGCCGATCGAAGCCGTCTTGCACATCATTCCGCTCGATGCGGAACGCGACAGTCCCGGCCTCATCCTGCATCGGGCGCAGGCGGCGACGGAGGCACTGTATGCCCATCCGCAGCTAGTCTTGCTCGGCGATCCGGGCAGCGGCAAGAGTACCTTCGTGCGGCATCTGGCCTGGGCGCTGGCGCGGCGCGGGTTGGATCAGGCTGACCCGGCGACGGCCTTGTCAGGATGGGACACCGCCCCACCGCTGCTCCCCGTGCTGCTGCCGCTGCGTCGGCTGGCCGGAGCGTTGGCGAATGCGGCGGTGGACGCGCAGACCGTGGTGACGCTGCTGCGTGCAACTATCGCCGGATACGGGGTGGCGCAGCCCGAGGATCTGCTGACCGATGCGCTGGTGCGCGGCGCAGTCATCCTCCTGCTCGATGGGTTGGATGAAGTGCTGCTGGAGCCGACCGCGCAGGCCGCCGAGCGGGCGACTGTTAAATGTCAACTAGATTTGCCGCCTGGTGTCAACTAGATTTGCCGGTTCCCGCTCCCTTCCCTCGTGACCTGCG
>NZ_LYXE01000181.1 GCF_002532075.1 Candidatus Chloroploca asiatica
CCGCTTTAATGGGCGAACAGCCCAACCCTTGGGACCTACTCCAGCCCCAGGATGCGACGAGCCGACATCGAGGTGCCACGCTCCTCCGTCGATATGAACTCTTGGGAGGTCTGAGCCTGTTATCCCCGGGGTAGCTTTTATCCGTTAAGCCACAGCCTTTCCACGCAGCACTGTGGGATCACTACGGCCGACTTTCGTCCCTGCGCGGCCGGTTTGCCTTGCAGTCAAGCACCCTTGTGCCGTTGCACGCGCTCGCGGATGACCATCCCGCGTGAGGGTACCTTTGCGCGCCTCCGTTACCTTTTGGGAGGCGACCGCCCCAGTCAAACTACCCACCAGCCACCGTCCCCGTTCCCGGGTGAGGGTACACCGCCACGAAGAGTGGTATTTCACCGTCGGCTCCCGCACCCCCACGAGGGCACGTTCCCAGCCTCCCACCTATCCTACGCATCGTACCGATCCACCCGATGGCAAGTTGTAGTAAAGCTCCACGGGGTCTTTTTGTCCCGCTCTGAGTAGGCCGCATCTTCACGGCCACTGCAATTTCACCGAGCCCCTAGTTGAGACAGTGCCCAGATCGTGATGCCTTTCGTGCGGGTCGGAACTTACCCGACAAGGAATTTCGCTACCTTAGGACTGTTATAGTTACAGCCGCCGTTTACCGGGGCTTCGGTTCGGAGCTTGCACCCCTCCCCTTAACCTTCCGGCACTGGGCAGGCATCACCCCCTATACGTCAGCTTACGCTTTAAGCAGGGAGCTGTGGTTCTGTTATCCAGTCGCCCGGGCCTGGACCCTGCGGCTGCTTCGCGCTCCACCTGTACAGGCTTCACCCTACTGCAGCACCCCTTCTTCCGAAGGTACGGGGTCAATTTGCCGAGTTCCTTAACTAGGGATCACTCGTCCGCCTTGGTCTCCTCGACCTGCCTACCTGTGTCGGTTTGCGGTACGGGTACCGCTGGTCTCCGTAGCCGGCCTTTCTTGGCTGCGCAGGTGCCTCGCCGTCGCGGTGCATGCACCACTCCCCTTCGCCTCTCGGTCAACGGAAGATGGGATTTGCCTCACCTTCCTCCCTACCGGCTTGGACGACGCTCGTCTCGTCGCGGCGACTCCCCCTCAGCATCCGGCATTCGTCAAACGACCAGTCGGTAGTACAGGACTATGAACCTGTTGTCCATCGGGTTCGGCTTGCGCCTACCCCTTAGGCCCGACTAACCCGCCGCGGAGCACCCGTGCGGCGGAACCCTCAGGCTTTCGGCGGTGGGGGTTCGCACCCCACTTCTCTGTTACTCATTCCGGCATTCGCACTCGCACCCGCTCCACGAACGCTTCCGCCTTCGCTTCACCGCTGGTGCGACGCTCCCCTACCGTCGTTGTTGCCAACGACCCGCAGCTTCGGCGAACCGCTTTGCCCCGTTGAAGCATCGGCGCAGCGCTACTCGACCAGTGAGCTATTACGCACTCTTTCAAGGATGGCTGCTTCTAAGCCAACCTCCTGGTTGTCTCCGCGGCGCCACAACCTTTCCCACTGAGCGGTTACTTGGGGGCCTTAGCTGGCGGTCTGGGTTGTTTCCCTCTTGACGACGCATGTTCGCACCCGCCGTCTCACTCGTGGTGCTGGCTGGCTGGCATTCGGAGTTTGCCGTCGCTTGGTAAGCGGTGAAGCCCCCGCACAACAACAGTGCTCTACCTCCAGCCGCCACAATCCACGGCTGCACCTCAATGCATTTCGGGGAGAACGAGCTATCTCCACGTTCGATTGGCATTTCACCCCTTACCACAGGTCATCCGAGCGGTTTGTAACCCACACCGGTGCGGCCCTCCACGTCCTGTTAGGGACGCTTCAGCCTGCCCATGGTAAGCTCACGTGGTTTCGCGTCTACCCTGCGCGACCTGCGCCCTCTGCAGGCTCGCTTTCACTCTGGCTCCGGCTGTCGCTGCCTTAACCGCGCCACGCAGGGTAACTCGCCGGATCATACTCCAAAAGGCACGCCGTCACCCAGCTTACGCCCGGCTCCGACGGCTTGGAAGCACACGATTTCAGGTTCTCTTTCACTCCCCTCGCCGGGGTTCTTTTCACCGTTCCCTCACGGTACTATACGCTATCGGTCGCTGCATGTAGCTTGCCTTGGACTGTGGTCAGCCCAGCTTCAGACCAGGTTCTTCGTGCCTGGCCCTACTCAGGGTCTGGTCCTGCGGGTGTTCGGAACGCGACGACGCGACTCTCACGCTCTTTGGTTCGGCTTTCCAGCGCGATTTGTCTACCTTCGGCACCCCCAGTGTGGGTCACCAGGCCCACCTGACCAGCCCTCCAACCCCGCAGCGGCAACGGCTGGTGCCTTGAGCACCGCTACGGTTTAGGCCTCACCCGGTTCGTTCGCCACTACTACGGGTGTCGTTCTCTCTTCCTCCGGCTACTGAGATGTTTCAGTTGGCCGGGTACCCTCCGTCTTGCGACGGTACCCCTTTCGGGGTGAGTTGCCTCATTCGGACATCTCTGGCTCATCGCCTGCTTGCGGCTCCCCAGAGCTTTTCGGAGCGGTGCCCCGTCCTTCATCGGCATGCAGCGCCAGGGCATCCATCGTGTGCTCATCATGTCTTCCCTCTGTACCCAGTGGGGGCACAGCGGAACAAAGTTACGAGACCGTGCAGCACGCACGGCTCGGTGTCATATCATCATCACTACGCTTCAGTTGGTAAGGTACGGC
>NZ_LYXE01000182.1 GCF_002532075.1 Candidatus Chloroploca asiatica
CCGCAAGGGGTGCCCGTACCGGGGCGGGGGCCGAATCCGGTGTACGGGCACCCCTTGCGGGTGCCCTTGCGGGTGCCCTGGCGGGTGCCCGTACCGTCCGGGGAGCGGCCCGGTGTAGGGGCACCCCTCGCGGGTGCCCTCGCGGGTGCCCTGGCGGGTGCCCTGGCGGGTGCCCGTACCGTCCGTGGGGCGGCCCGGTGTAGGGGCACCCCTGGCGGGTGCCCCTACCGTCCCGCGAAGGGTGACGCTCACCGACGCAAAAACCTTTGCGCCTTTGCGTCAAAAGAGCCGCCTTATTTGCGGTGAGCGATGACGGATGAGCAACGTCCAGCGTAGTGCGGTGCGCTGCTGCGCGGCCAATGGTCAGTGCGGCTCGATTGCAGGGTTACAACATGTGATGACTACTATTTGTATGCGATAATAACATCGTTCTTATCCTCGCTGAGGGCATGGGATTGAGTTTCTCTACGCCCCGTGTTATAGTAGGCGAAACGATAACATAATGATGGTGCTGCGATGAGGTCACGGCAATGACATCCGAACAGCCACATTATCACGGCCATCGTCAGCGCCTCCGCAAGCGCTTTCTGCGCTCTGGCCTTTCAGGGTTCGCAGACTATGAGATGGTCGAGTTGCTCCTCATTGGTGCCGTGGATGCGCCGGTGACGATTGACGAAGCCTCGACTGCGCTCGACGAGTGCCAGCGCCTCAAGCAGAAAGAGCTCCCTACAGGTCTGTGAGACCTGTGAGGTCTCGCTTTGCCTATCAAGGATCACGCGATGGAAGACCTCACAGGTCTTTTAGCCCGATGAGGTCTCGCTGCCCTATCATCAAGGAACACCGCATGGCCCTGAAGCAGAGCATGGCGCTGAGCGACCAACACTATCTTGCGCCTCGCATCCACCACGCCGACGCCCGCGATCTCGCTTTTCTCGCTGCCACGAGTATCGATCTCATCATCACCTCGCCACCCTACTGGCGTCGGCGCGACTACGGCCATCCTGACCAGATTGGACAGGAAACTACGCCGGGCGCGTATATTGAGGCGCTGATAAGCATTCTGCATAGCTGGACGAGGCTGCTGCGCCCACACGCATCCGTATTCCTCAATCTTGGCGACACCTACCAGGACGGCTTTCTTGCTGGGATCCCAGCTCGTTTTGAGCTTGCAGCCCGTGATGCAGGCTGGAATGTCGTCAATCATATTGTCTGGGCCAAGTCGGTTGGTCGCCCTGAGCCGGTTGCGTATCGGCTGTCGTCGCGCCACGAGGCGGTTTTTCAGCTCACACGGGCAAAAAACGCCGCCGCGATCTTCTTCGACCGCTATGCTTTAGCGTGTGATCGCGCCAGTGCAGCCAACCCAGGCGATGTCTGGCCGACGGTGTGCGATGATCTGCCCGCAGATCTCTGGGAGCTCCATGCGACGCGGAGCAAGAGCGGGCATCCGGCGCCGTTTCCGCCGGAATTGGCGCGTCGTGCGATCCTGCTCGCGTGCCCCGAGCACGTCTGTACGGTCTGTGGTACGCCATATACGCGCCAACTCGTGCCGAGCGCCGAGCTTGATGCAAGCCGTCCGCAGGCGCGTCGCGCAATGGAGCTATTTCGTGAACACGGTTTGACTGAGGCGCACCTGGCGGCGATTCGTGCGGTCGGCATTTCCGACGCCGGTCAGGGCAAGTTGATCCAGAAGGGCGCTGGGCGCAATGCGGCGGAGGTGCAACGGCTCGCCGATGAGGCCAAAGCCGCGCTCGGGGGCTACTTCCGCGAGTTTACGTTTGCGCCAAAGCGGATGGTTGGCTGGAACCGGTGCGCGTGCGCTGCGCCTACGGTGCCTGGCACGGTGCTCGATCCGTTTATGGGCAGTGGAACGACGCTCGCGGTGGCGCAGGAGTTGGGCCGACAGAGCATCGGGGTTGATCTGATTGTGCCAGAAGTGTTGCAGAAAGCAGACTGATATGCCCTCACTGAAAAAGAAAGCCCTCTCGCTCTACCTTCGTACGGGCTGCCAGCGCCAGCTTGTGCTCAATCTTTACAATGATGCCGAGCGTCGTGCTAACGGGATGCCCGAACGCCAGCAGGCACGCGCTGGCCTCGGCCTGACCGGGGCGATGGGCTATGCATGGCAGGACGAGAAGGTCAGCGAACTGGGCGCGGTCTTTGGCAACGATGCCGTCCATATCAACCCGGTGAAAAAAGGCAACCGCCCTGGATCGATCCTGCTCGCAACGGTGCTGCCTCGGCTCAAGCCATACCAGTTTGTGGTTGAGGGGCACTATGACGCGGCCACGCAGACCTTCAAGGACGCAGTCGGGATCGCGACGCTCCAGGATGCCGCTGGCCAGCCGCTTGGTGTTGGCGACGCGCTGCCCGACCTGATCCAGGTGCTGCCACCGGCGGCCCATCCTGCTGCGTGTGAACTGGTGGGGCAGGATCTGGGGCCGGTGGCGACGATGCTGGCCGTGCAGCCAAACGGCGATATCGTTGCGCTCGACCCGGGCGATCAGCGGCTGCGCCTGCGTGTTATTGACATAAAGCTCTCGGCGGAGCCGGGGGCGCACTACTTTGCCGAGGTGGTGTACTACTCGATTACGCTGGCGGCGTGGCTGATCGAGCACCACTGGGCTCAGGACTTCGTCGTGGTCGCCGCACCCGCCGTCTGGCCCGGCTCTTACGACGCCTCGCAGATCCGTCAGGTGCATAACCAGTGCCAGAAGGAGGGGCGCAACCCAACCGCTGAGGAACTCGCCCTCGCGCTCGAAGATGATATCGAGGTTGCGCCCTTTGATGCTTTTGCCCCGCGGCTGCGGCGTTTTTTCCAGGAGGAATTGCCGTTTGTCCTCAATACGCCGTGGGATCAACTGCCCTGGCATGTCTCGCATGCCTGCAAAGGCTGTGAGTTTCTCGGCTACCCCTGGCTCGACAAGGCTGGCAAGCTGACCAACTCGGCGCTCCACTGCTGGCCGACGGCTGAGGCGCGCCATCATCTGTCGCGTGTGGCTGGCCTCTCCAAGGGCGGGGCCAAGCTGCTGTGTAGCGATGTGGCCGATGTCACACGGCTTGCTTCACTCTCAGCGGGAGATGCCGTGTTTGAGCGTAGTCCTTCGCTGCGTGCGAAGCGCACGGTCTACCCCCATCGCGCGCGAGCACTTGAGGCTGATCTGACGGGCATTATCCCGAACTCTGGTGGTGATGCGCTGATGCCGCGCTGGCCCGATCTGCACATCTATCTCTTTCTCGATTATGATCTTTCGAGCGCGATCACGGCGACCTTCAGTCTCCGTGCCTTCTGGAAAGAGCCGCTCCCGTTTGGCGCGACGCTCGAGGCGCAACGTCAGCGCTGGGCGGCCCGCCACGAGGGCAAGCCCACCGGCTTTCAAGAGGTTTTTCTGGTTGACCAGCGCAACCTGACGCGCGAGCGCGAGGAGTTGCTCAAGTTTCTGCGTACGCTGCGCGGCATCATTACGACCGTTGAGCAGCATGATGAACGCGATATCAACGATATGCGGCGCGGCGACGTCAATGAGCCGAAAAAGCTCAAGCGCAGCACGTATCAGATCTATCTCTGGGACGAAGCCCAGCGCAAACAGTTGACCCGTGTGGTCGGGCGGCATCTGCCAGCGATCCTGGCCGATCCCAACGTGCGCGATCTCGCCTGGCTTTTCCCGCCCCCCGAGCTGCTGACGCACGCGGAAGAGGCCTCGTACAAATCGTCGTTCACCTTTGTCTCTGCCATTGTGCAGAACACCGTGGCCGTTCCGGTGCCGCACCACTATACCCTGCTGGAAGTAGCCCAAACCTATCACCCGGCGAACTTTCCTGAGGTCGCGGTGCATCCGCTCTACCGTGAACCACTGAGCGACCTGATCCCCGGCGAGCGACTGCACGACATGTGGACGCGGCGCGGCAACTACACCCAAACTCAGCGCACGATTGAGGAGACGGCGGGGCGCAAGTTGCAGGCGCTGGCCTATGTGGTCGCGCAACTCGAGCAGGATCTCAAAGATCTCCTGGTGCGCGCCGCTGCGCCGCCCTTGGTGCGCAACCTGAAGCGGCTCACTGGCGTACCGCCGCGCAGCATGCTCTGGTACGAATATACCCGGCTCAACCAGGCGCTGGCCGAGCTCGACGAGCATACGCTGCGCGCGATGCCGGCCCACGAGCGTGAGGCGCGCTTCAAGTCGGCTCATCTACACGAACGGCTCGAAGACCAGGCGAAGCTTGATGCGCATGATCAGCTTCAGAAGACTGTGCAGCACCCGCTTGATCTGCCGTCCAACCTGTTGATCTACCGGCTCAACCGCGACTCCTACGAGTTCAATGTCCGCCCGCCGGCCATGGGCTACGCGCTCGCCCCCAAGAGCGACCCGGCGTTTCTGAGCCGGTCGGCCTACCCACTCATCGACGGCACGGGCATCAAGATCAACGGGCGACTCGCGGGCTCAGTTGCCGAGGCCGGCCTGACCAGGGTCTCGGTGGTCGCGATCGACCGGGTGAAGGGCCTGATTGCCCTCAAGCTCTGGCACGCCAACTGCGCCCTGGATCTAGAGCGGTTGGGCCTCGCTGATTTTCGCACCGACGTGATGCTCGACCCCGTCGGTGACGATTATCTCTCGAAAAAGCTCGCGCTCACGCTTCAGGGCATTGGACGCCCCGCCTCGGCTGGCGAGGATGCCCAGGCGGCCCGCGCCCTGGGGTTGACTGATCCACATGCGTCGACGGCAACCCCTGAAAGCCCCGCCTCCGCGTTCCTCTGGCAAGCGCCGGTTCTGGCCGCGACGCCCGTTACCCGTGCGACGACCGCTGCCCAGGCGCGATTGAAGGAGCGCGGGGTAAGTCTCAACCCCTCGCAGTGGGCGGCATGGGAAGCCGCCCTGACCCGACGGCTCGCACTGATCTGGGGGCCACCAGGGACGGGCAAGAGTCAGACACTGCGCGCGATCATCGCGGGTGCCGTCTGGGATGCCCATCACCACCGGCAACCGCTGCGGCTGCTGATCGCCTCCAACAACTACACCGCCATCGACAACGTGCTGATTGGCGTCGACACCCTGCTGGCACAGGTGATCCCAGGGCAGCCCTACCGTCTCTTCCGCATCCAGAGTCAATACAACGCCCCACCCGCCGAACTCCAGAAGCATCCTGCGATCGAGCCGGTCATCGTCAAAACGAAACAGGCCCCGGCTGACGTGCAGAACCTTCAGACGCTGCTCGATGTCCCAACGGGAATTGTCGTCGTCGCTGGCCCACCGCAGCAACTGCATAACCTCGCCATCGCGACCAAAAACAAGTCAAAGAAAGAGACTGCGGATCGCACCCAGCAACGCTGGTTTGATCTCATCATCATCGACGAAGCCTCGCAACTCGGGGTAGCCGAGGCGACACTCGTTGTTTCGAAGGCCGCCGAGGGTGCCAGTTTCGTGCTCGCCGGCGACGACAAACAGCTCCCGCCGATCCAGCCCGCGACGCCACCCGAAGGGCTGGAACACGTCGTCGGCTCGGTCTACAACTACATCCGGCACCATCACCAGGTGGCCCCGCTGCCCTTGCAGATCAACTATCGCTCGTGCCAGACGCTGGTCGACTTCACCAAGCATGCCGGGTATGATCCTGGCCTACGTGCCTACCACGAAGATCTGCGGCTCACGCTTCTGGCCCCTGGCTTCCCCACAGCGCAGCCTGCAGCTTGGCCGAAGGCCCTCTACTGGACTCCCGCCTGGGCCCAGTTGCTCGATCCGCAGCATCCTGCAACATGCTTTATCTACGAGGACGATATTGCCGGCCAGGCCAATGCGTTCGAGGCAGACGCAGTCGCCGCGCTGCTCTGGCTGCTCTATGGCCGCCTCGACCAGCAACTCACCGGCGAGCGCCAGGGCGCGGCGTTTGCCCCGCTCACCGGGAAGCCCGCCGACGCCCAGCGCTTCTGGGATCTCACCGTGGGCGTTGTGACGCCCCACCGTGCCCAGATGAGCAAAATCGTCAGTCGGCTCCAGGCGATCTTTCCTGAGCACGACCCAACCGCCATCTGGAATGCGGTCGACACCGTCGAACGCTTCCAGGGGCAGCAGCGCGATGTGATCATCGCTTCCTTCGGCCTCGGCGATGCCGACCTGATTCGTAGCGAAGATGAGTTCCTCTACAGCCTCAACCGCTTCAACGTCATGGCCTCACGCGCCCGCGCCAAGCTCATCGTCCTCGTGACGCGGTCGCTGGTCGACCATCTCGCTGATGATGGCAACGTGCTCCAGGAGTCACGGTTATTGAAAAACTACGCCGAGTCATTCTGCCAGGCTCCCACCTCGATCGTGCTTGGCTTGCGCACGAATGGCATGGATACGCTGAGGCCTGGAATACTCAGGGTACAATAGTGGTACTCTAGGGGCCTGTCTTAGCGAAGCGTGCCTGCATAGCAGGCTGTCGACACCGAGAAACGGAGACCCGGGATTGAATACCAAAACTCGAGATATCTTGAGCCTTGTGATCGTGGGCTTTTTAATTGCCAGTCTGCTCTTCGGCTGGAATACGCTCCTCATAGGAGGGTTGGCGATTTTCGGCTTGCTTATCCTTGTGTTGCTCGAGTTGCGTGCTCGTCGGACGCATCCCCCCTCGTGACGGCTCCCAGGGCGAAAGGAGACTGCTGAAAAATGTGGCCTGCCGTGTACGATGGACTCCACGCAAGGAGTGCGTCATTCGGAGACCTATCGCCAGATCCGGCGTGCGCATCCGGCGATTGAACGCAAGCTGGCTGATGTGGTGCGCCGCCTCGCTGGATGGCCTCGCGCACACCAAAAAGCGCGACCGTCACGGCGTCCTTAACGTCGCGATGGTCGCGCCTGTCGTATGCTTACGACCTGAGCACCGGGTTGGTTCCCCCATTTTCAGCGTAGCCCTAAGCCCCACGCCTAGGGCGATTGCATCTTCCGTGTATGCACCCCGCCAAGGCACCCGCAAGGGGTGCCCGTACACCGGATTCGGCCCCCGCCCCGGTACGGGCACCCCTTGCGGGTGCCCCGTTGTATCCGGTTTCGTATGATGCAATCGCCCTAAGCCCCACGCCTCCAACACGCGCAACTCGTCTCACCATGCGGTACAATGAGAGGATAGCTGGATGATGGGAGTCACGTACCAGGTATGATGGATCACGATCAACTTCAATTTGATCTGCGCCAGGCGGCAAGTGTCCGGATGTTGAAGAGTCCGCATGCGCCGTTGATGGTGAGTTTTTTGTATCGTGCCTTTAAGTACGAACAGCACGCTGCGGTGCCCTATGCCACGCTGCTTGATCGGCTGGAGACGGCCCTTGAGGCGTTGAATGAACGGCATCCTGGGCTCTATCCGCTCAGTGCGGCGGCGTATCTCAAGCAGTGGAGTGATGATGAACATCAGCTCATTCGCATTATTGTCCGCGGGAGCGACGACGCAACAACCGTTGAATTGACTGCCGAGGCCGAGCGCGCCTTGGGCTGGGTTGAGGATTTGTATCGCCGCGAGTTTGTTGGAACTGAGTCGCGCTTTTTGTCGATCTTTCAGTTGCTTGAAGAGATCGCGGTGCGGAGTAGCGAAGATGTTGAACAGCGGTTGGCCCAACTCGCGCAGGAGCGTGCGGCGATTGAGGCCGAGATGACCCGGATCCGTGAGACGGGTCGCGTTGAGGCGCTGACTTCGACGCAGATCAGAGAGCGGTTTCTCCAGGCGGGTGAGGTGGCGCGCCAGTTGTTGCGCGATTTTGCCGCCGTTGAACAGAATTTCCGGGCGATTGCCCGCAATGTGCAAGAACAACAACTCCATCCCGAGGCCCGCAAGGGCTCGGTGGTGGGCTATGTGCTCGATGCTGATGAGGCGTTGCACGCTTCTGACCAGGGCCAGAGTTTCTATGCGTTCTGGGAGTTTCTGACGGTGCCCGATCAGCAGGATGCGCTGCGCCATTTGCTCGATCAGGTCTATGAGTTGCCTGCGCTGAGCGATCTTGCGCCTTCCCATCCGCTGCTCTATCGGATGACGCCGGCGTTGCTCGAGGCCGGCGAAAAGATTGTGCAGTCGAACCATCGCCTCGCCGAGCAACTGCGCCGTTTGCTCAACGACCGGGCCCTGGCCGAAAGTCGCCGCGTGCGCGAGTTGATTGATGCGATCAAGCGGCACGCGGCACGTCTGGCCGATGCGCCACTGCCCGAGGGTGCAGTGCTTGTGCTCGAAGGGGCGCCAGCGATCAATTTGCCGCTGGAACGCCCCCTCTGGGAGCCGAATGTGGCGACGGTCTTTACGGCGCAGCCCCAGGTAATGGGTGAACTCGACACCGAGATGCGTATTGATGCGTTGTATCGCCAGTTCTATGTGGATGAGCAGAAGCTCCAGCAGCGCATCGAGACCCTGCTTGCCAGGCAGCCTTCGTGTACGCTCGCCGAGGTGCTTGTGGCTTATCCCGCTGAAAAAGGGCTGGCCGAGGTGATCGCCTATCTTTCCCTTGCGAGCCGCGATCCGCGTCATTCGATTGAAGATGAGTTTACCGATCTGATCACGTTGCCAACGACTCCCGAGCTTGCCGAACGCGAGCTTGCCGTGCCCCGCGTTACCTTCCGGAGTGCCTATGCGTCCTGAGCAGCTTGCCCCGTATGCCCCCGCTGTGATTCGCCTGTTGCAGGGCGTCCTTTCCACCGATGATCCTGGTACCTGGAATCTCTTGCTGCACCATGAAACGCCGGTGCGCGACTATCTGGCGAAGATCGGACTGGAATTGGTGTTGCACGAGACCGATGGGTACGCGTTTTTGCGTCAACCTGAACTCGAGGGTGAAGAGGGCGAGAAGCTTACGCTGCCGCGCTTGACGCGCCGCGATCGCTTGACCTATTATGTGACCTTGATGTGTGCGCTGTTGCGCGAACGCATTGATCAGTTTGAGGCAAGTACGCCCGAGGCCGACCGTCTGATCCTGACGAGCGATGATCTGTATGAGATGATGCGTCCCTTCCTGCGTGAACGCGGCGATGAACGCGCCCTCGTGCGGAAAATTGACGAAACAGCCAGCCGAGTGGTCGAGCTCGGCTTTCTGCGGCGGCTTGCCAACGAGTCCCGCTACGAGGTTCGGCCTGTCATCAAGGCCCGCATTGGCTCTGAGATTCTGGCCGAGGTGCTTGCGCGACTGGAGCAGTATGCAGCTACCGATGCTTGACGAACAACCCCCATCACGTGAGGGCTTCCGCCTGCAGCGCCTTGAAGTCTATAATTGGGGTACGTTTCATGAACGAGTCTGGATCGTTGAACCGCACGGGGGCACGGCCCTGCTGACGGGGGCGAATGGCTCGGGCAAATCAACGCTGGTGGATGCGCTCTTGACGCTGCTGGTGCCTCCTCGCCCGCGCAGCTACAACCAGGCCTCGGGCTCGCAGAAGAAGGAGCGCGATGAGCGCACCTATGTCCGTGGCGCGTATGGCCGGATCAAGGATCTTGAGAGCCACCACGGGGTTGTGCAGTACTTGCGCGACAAAAAGAGCTACAGTGTCTTGCTGGCGTGTTTCAGGAATGAGCAGACTGGGCAGACGGTGACGCTGGCTCAGGTGCTTTTTTTTGGCAAGGATGATGAGCTCAAGAAGATCTATTGTGTTGCGCCGCGCCCGCTCTCGATTGTTGAGCATTTCCAGCTTGCGAAGGCCGACGAGATCAAGCGCGCCCTGCGCACCCTGGGGGCCGAAGTCTATGACGAGTTCGCCCGCTACAGCCGCGATTTTCTCAAACGCTTTGGCCTGCGCTCAGAAAAGGCGCTCGATCTTTTCAATCAGACCGTGGCGATCAAAGAGATTGGTGGGCTCAATGCGTTTGTGCGCCAACATATGCTGGAAAAGACCGACGCCCAGGGGCGCATCGATCTGCTGCGCGAGCACTATAAGAACCTGACCAGTGCCCACGATGCGATTGCCAAGGCCGAGCAGCAACTTGTGCGCCTGCGTCTGCTGCTGGCCGAGGCCGAACAGCACGCCCAACTCCAGGCGCGCATCGTTGAAGCCGAATGCTGCGCCGAGTTGGTGCCCCGCTTCTTCGCCCGCCGCAAACTCGATCTGCTCGAACGGGCTCTTGCCGTGGCGCGGGCGGATCTTGCCGAGCATGCCGCGCACCGGGTAGCCCTCCAGACGCAACTTGCTAGCCAGCGCCAGCAGGAACGCGATCTCTACGCGGCGATCACCAATGATCAGCTTGGGCAACGCCTCGAATCGCTTAAGCAGGAGCTAGTTCGGGTGCAGGAGCGCATGGTCGATCGCCAGAAGCGGGCCGACCGCTACAATCGCATCGCTGCGGCTCTCGACATTCCTGCGCTCACCGATGAGGCTGCCTTTGTGACCATGGTTCGGCTCAGTCGCCAGAAATTACCCCTCATTGATGAAGATCTGCACAAACTCGAAGTTGCGCGGGATACCATCAAGCAAGATGAGGGGCGGCTAGCGGCTGAACGCCAACAGCTTCAGGATGAAATTAGCTCGTTGCAGCAGCGCAAAAGCCGGATTCCGTCAGAGGATCTGCGGCTACGGGCCGAACTGGCCCGTGCCCTCGATCTTGCCGAGGAAGAGATGCCCTTTGTCGGGGAGTTGCTGAAAGTCCGGGACAGCGAAAAGTCCTGGGAAGGGGCGATCGAACGCTTGCTGCGCGGCTACGGGCGGCAATTGCTCGTCACCGAAGCCCACTACCGACGGGTCGCCGGGTATGTTGATGGGGCCAACCTGCGTGGCCGCCTGGTCTATCATCGCGTCACCGACCGTCGCGTGCCCCCGACGACCGCCGGCCTCGATGCCGCTGCCCTGATCTTCAAACTCGAGATCAAGCCTGGCAGCACCCTGCACGATTGGCTCAAAGGCGATCTGATTGAGCACTGGAATTATGTCTGTTGCGATCAGATCGAACAGTTCCAGCGCGAGCGTCGGGCGCTGAGTCTCAACGGCCAGATCAAGAGCGGGGCTTCGCGCCACGAAAAGGATGATCGTTTTGCCCTGCATGACCGCACCCGGTATGTGCTTGGCTGGGATAATCGTGATAAGATCGCGGCGCTCAAACGCGAATTACAAGCCCGCGAGCGCGAACTCCAGACGGTACGGGCGGCACTTCAGACCAATGAGCAGCAGCGCCGCGCATGGCAGCAGCGGCTCCAGGGGTTGCGCGATCTGCTCGCCTTCGACCATTACACCGAACTTGACTGGCGTGCCGACCAGCAGCAGATCACTGCGCTTGAAGCACAGCAGCGCGAGCTGGAAGCAAGTGCCGACCACTTGCAACAGTTGCAGCAGCAGCGTGAAGCGCTGATCAAGCAGATTACCGCTGATGACCGACAGCTTGAACAGATCCAGCAACTGATCGGCACGCGGGAAAGCGATCTCAAACGCTTTGAGCAGCAGCGTGCCGCCTGTATCGCCCAGGTAGGCACCCCAGCGACGGCGCACGAGCCAGCGCTTGCCAGGATCGAGGCGGATCTGAAGGGCAAAACGCTCACCCTCGAGACGATTGACCAGCAACAGAGCGAAAGCGAGCGCTTCTACAACAACAGCGCCCGCAGTCTCGGGAGCAACCTCAGCAAATTGGAAAACAGCGTCATCGCCCAGATTGTCAACTTCAAACGGGATTACCCCGCCGAGACCGTTGACCTCGACAACTCGCTTGCGGCAGTTGGCGAATGTCGGCGGATGTGCGAACGGATCGAACGCGACGACCTGCCAGTCTATCGCCAGCGCTTCAAACAGTGGCTTGATGGCAAAGTCGTCGACTCAATTATCGGCTTTCACACAGCGCTTGAGCAGCAGACTGATACGATCCGTGCGAGCATCGCAACCCTCAACCGCTCGTTGCAAATGATTGACTACACCCCGGCGACCTATATCCGCCTGCGTGCCGACCAGACGCGGGACACCGAAGTCCAGGACTTTCGTCGCCAACTGCGCGCATGCATTCCCGATGTTGGTCAGCGCACTGCCGAGTCCAACGAAATAAGTTTTCAGCGCATCCGCGCCCTCATTGAACGCTTCGAAACCGAGGAACGCTGGACAAGCAAGGTCTCTGATGTGCGCAACTGGCTCGATTTTGCCGCCGAGGAGCGGTACCGTGAGGACGATAAGGAGAAGAATTTCTACTCGGACTCATCGGGCAAGTCGGGTGGGCAAAAGGCCAAACTCGCCTATACCATTCTGGCCTCGGCCATCGCCTATCAGTACGGGCTTGGTCAGGACGAACGCCGCGCACGCACCTTCCGCTTTGTGGTGGTTGACGAAGCCTTTAGCAAATCCGACGAAGACAACGCACGCTATGCGATGAACCTCTTCAAACAGTTGAACCTGCAACTCCTTGTCGTGACACCGCTCGACAAAACCCATGTGGTCGAACCATACATTGAAGCGTGCCACTTTGTCAGCAATACACTTGACGAGAACGACTCGCGGGTCGTCAATCTGACGATCCGCGAGTATTACGAACAAAAAGCGGCGTTTGCCCAATTGTCGCGAGCCGAGCGATGATCACGCCCGACGAGATTGCCGTGAAGGCGAACCGGGCCTATCTCCCGTTTGTGCGGGCCTGGCTCAGCGGCGAACCATTCACCCCGCTCAATCTTCCTGCGGGTGGCCTACCTCCCGACTATCGAGCGTTGCAACGCGCCGTAGAAGTATTGTTCCAGGGGGCGAAAGCGCAGCGCGGTGCCGGATACACCGTTGAACTCCAGGTGCGCACAACGCGGGCCTTCGGCCAACAATCCCTGCCGCACCGCATCAATATCGCCACGGCCGACGACCTCTTATTCCTCGCAGACAAGCGCGAAGAGTTTGCCGCCTTGATGGACGACGTGGCCTTGATCCGTGCCACCCTGCCCGAGCTCGAAGCATGGCTCGTTACCAATCCGCAGCATGTGATCGAACACCATGGCCTATGGCCGGATCTGCTGCGGGTCGGCACCTATTTTCGCGCCAACCCGCGTCCCGAGCGCTACCTCCGCGAACTCCCCATTGCTGTGCATACCAAATTCATCGAACAGCACACAGGGATCATCGCCCGCTTGCTCGACGTGCTTCTGCCTGAAACCGAGATTGACATAACCAAAAGGCAATTCGAGCAACGTTACGGCCTGCGGTATGATGTGCCACTGGTTCGCCTCCGCCTGCTCGACCCATCGCTCGGCGTGCGTCTGGGGCTACCGCTCACCGATCTTGCCGCCCCGGTCACCGATCTTGCCGCCCTGCCATGCGCTGACCTTGACACCATCATTGTCGAAAACAAAATGGTCTTTCTCACGCTACCGCACCGACCAGCAACCCTCGCCATCTTTGGCAGCGGCTTCCAAGTCGAACTCCTACAGCAACTCCCCTGGCTCGCCCACTGCCGCATCTGGTACTGGGGCGACCTTGACGCCCAGGGCTTTCAGCTGCTCGCCCGGCTCCGTGCCCTGTTTCCCCAGGCCTCTTCCCTCATGATGGACGCCGCAACCCTCGAAACCTTCCGCGCCTTTGCCGTCGCCGGAACACCCTCCTCAAGTGCCGACCTCCCTCAACTGACCCCCGACGAACAAGCCGTCTATGCCAACCTAGTGCAGACAAACCTACGCCTCGAACAGGAACGGATCAGCCACACATATGCCGCCAGGCAGCTAGAGGCAATCCCTTGCCCATAAGACGGTTGTTTTGACGCCAAGGCGCCACCGCCGCGCCCCCGTCCACCACACCGCCGCGCCCATCGCTGCTGCGCCCTACCGTGGGCATGGCACGAGCCCGAGGATCGCCCGTGTCCGGCGTTATCCCACGGGCATGGCGCGATCGCCGGGGCATCGGCACCACGAGCAGCAAGGAACTGCGGCGTTATGCTACAATACGACTGCTAAAGACATCAGGATTGAAGTCAAGGTGAACATGGAATGACAACGCCTCCTTCGCAACGGCAGAATGGTCGTACTCACTCCTCTACCCCCGCACGCAATGTTTTGGGTGGGCCGCTGGCAACCTGTAGCACCATGCCGCTGACCGGGTTCTTCCGTACCGGGTGCTGCGAGACGGGTCCCGACGACGTGGGCATGCATGTGGTCTGTGCCCAGGTCACGGACGAGTTCCTGGCCTTTAGTCGGGCGGAGGGCAATGACCTGAGCACGCCACGACCTGAGTTTGGCTTTCCGGGGTTGCAGCCTGGCGATCGCTGGTGTCTGTGTGCGGCCCGTTGGCAAGAAGCGCTTGACGCCGGCAAGGCGCCGCCCGTCGTGCTGGCCGCAACCCACGAAGCGGCCCTCGCGATCGTCCGACGCGAAGACTTGCTCCGCTATGCCCTTGATGTGACCGACGGTCTGGTCTAAGACAAGGATGGCGCAGCGAGCAAAGAGGAACGCGCCGAGCGCATCAGGAGGCGCTGCACGCCTCCGAACGGGACAGGAGCTTAAACCCTTGCACCCCCATAGCAACAAGCGTAATGCGCAACTAGCTTGAGGCCTGTTCGCGCCGTTGGCTGGTTCGACCTGCGTGATCCCGCCAGGTGGAGCCCCGAACTCGCCACAGGCAAGGTCACGCTTCCCCTGCTGCATCAGTTGCGGGCGCTGCTGGACGATGCCGCCGCCGGTTAGCGCTAAGCCCGTTTGGTAGGGTACGCCCTGTGGCTGCGCCATTCAGCGCACGGTGGTTCGCGCAGCGCACCCCTTGCAAATCGCCGCGAAGGCCGCGACTTGTGGCCTGACACGCTGCTGCTGCTGAATACCCGCGTGCAATCCACACCCCTCACCGGCGAAAAGGCTGTGGTATAGTGAAATAAGATACACTTTATTCCCTTGCCATAAACATCAATGGACAATCGTCAATCAGCACGCGCCTATGCGCCGAGTAATGTGTCGGCAGGGTTACCCCCTGCCTCAATTGCCGAGTTAACCCATCTCAATACGTCCGATATTTTGACCGCGTTCGGGGTGCAACGCGAATGGCCGTTGCGTGGCGTGTTTGAGATCCTCTGTCGCCCGGCGGCACAGCGCTTTGCCCGGGAAATCGTGGCGCTCGACCAGTTGGTGGGTTCCGCTGGTCTGGTGGTTGGTGGAGCCTGGATGGTTGGTCGGTGGGCTGAACGGTTCACGGTGCTGGGTGCGCCACCACCTGATGGGCCGTTGTTGTTGGTAGCGAACCATCCCGGTATGCTCGATGCGATGGCGCTCTTTGCCGGGATTCAGCGTGAAGATCTGCGAGTGCCGGCGATTACCCGGCCCTTCCTGCGTTGTTTGCCAAATATCAGGTCGGTCTTGATCCCGGTGGGTGGGCAGCCGGGTGAGCGGGTGGCGGTGTTGCGCACGGCGGCACGGCATATGCGGGAGGGTGGGGCGATCCTGACGTTTCCAGCCGGTCGGATTGAGCATGATCCGCTGATCGATGCACGTGCCGTCACGGATCTGGCGCACTGGTCAGAGAGCATTGGCCTCTTTGCGCGCCTGGGTGGTCAGGTTCCGGTTGTGCCGGTGATTGTGGGTGGTGTGATCGCCCCTGAAGCGCTGCGGCATCCGATCATTCGTTTGCGCCGTCGTCCCGAAGATCAACGCTGGCTGGCCGCGATTTGGCAGTTGTTGCGCCCACAGTTGGGGCGGGTGCATGTGCGCGTCAGCTTCGGGCGTCCATTGTCGTCGACGCTTCCCGACCTTGCCGCTGCCGTACGGGCCGAGGCGCGCCGTCTGATCGAAGGGTTGCGTCAAGCATGAAGCATGTTCTTGCCCGTGTTCGGCGTGGCTCGCCCCTGGCAATTGTGTTCGCTTCCGTTTTCATCGATATGCTGGGCTACGGCATGATTGTGCCGCTGCTGCCGTTTCTGGTGCGTGAATATTCCGCAAGTGCGCTACTCGTTGGTCTGCTCAGTTCGCTCTATGCGCTGATGCAGCTTTTTATGGCCCCGCTACTTGGGGCTGTTTCCGATCGCATCGGGCGTCGTCCGGTGCTGATTGGCTGCCTCGCTGGCTCGGGTGTGGCGTACCTGTTGCTCGGGCTATCGAATACGCTGGGGTTGCTCTTTCTAGCGGTTGGTCTGGGCGGCATGGCTGGCGCTAGTCTTCCGACCGCTCAGGCCTATATTGCCGATACGACCAAGCCGGAGGATCGGGCGCGCGGGTTGGGGTTGATTGGGGCGGCTTTCGGGCTGGGGCTCATGATCGGTCCGGCCCTGGGCGGGCTCCTGAGCAGCTACGGCCTGGCTGTGCCAGCCCTGGCCGCGGCTGCTTTTGCCGCGCTCAATACCCTCTATGCTCTGATCGTTTTGCCCGAGTCGCTCCCACCCGAGCGACGGAGCCATCAGCCCTTGCACTTGCGCAACCTGACTGCGCAACTGGCCGAGGCGCTGACCCTGCGTCGGATCAGGTTGTTGCTGGTGGCGATCTTTTTGCTGAACCTGGCCTTTGCCGGGTTGCAGAGCAACTTTCCGTTGTTCAGTACGGTACGCTTCGGTTGGGACGTGCTGCAGAACGGGATCTTCTTTGCGTTTGTCGGTGGGTGTGCCGTGGTGACGCAGGGCTTTCTGATCGGTAAACTTCAGCCGCTTTGGGGCGAGGCACCGTTGGTGCTGGCAGGGTTGGGGTTGATGACGATCGGCTTGCTGTTGATCGCCCTGGCTCCGCAGGCCTGGTTGCTCTATCCACTGGTGGGCATCATGGCGGTCGGGTTGGGTCTGGCCATTCCCTCGTTGTCCGCACTGGTCTCACAGCGCGCCGGTGAACATCGCCAGGGGGCGGTTATGGGCGGAACCCAGGCGCTCTTGAGCCTGACCCTGATTATCGGGCCGCTGCTGGCAGGGTTGGCGTTTGATCTGGCCGGGCCGGGTGCCCCGTACTTGCTCGGCAGTGGGTTGGCCAGCCTCGCGTTTCTGACCGCAGCTGTAACGTTGCGCCCGCTGCGGTCTCCAAGTGAACAGGTCGCTTCGAAAGGCTAGCGCCAACGCCTTGCAAAGAAAGTTGACGCAAAGGCGCAAAGGTGCAAAGCTGAGTATGTAGATCCATCAAACCTTCGCGCCTTTGCGCCTTTGCATCAAAATTACGACTGTTTTTTGTCAGAAAGCACAGATGAAATGAGGATCCCCAATGCTTGAGGGTTTGCGACCTATTGTGAACGTTGTTGCCAGCACTACGCTTCCGACCCGTTATGGCGTATTTCAGATGCATGTGTATGTTGATGATAATGGCTTGGAGCATGTCGCGCTGGTCGTCGGTGAGCTCGCCGGTTCCGCACCGGTGCTGGTGCGGTTGCACTCTGAGTGCTTGACCGGCGACGTGTTTGGGTCGCAGCGTTGTGATTGCGGCGAGCAGTTGCAGCAGAGCATGAGCGAACTCCAGGCGGCGCAGCGGGGCGTATTGCTCTATCTGCGGCAAGAGGGGCGTGGCATCGGGTTGGTGAATAAGATTCGTGCGTATGCGCTGCAAGAGACCCAGGGTCTGGATACGGTCGATGCCAATCGGGCCTTGGGTTTGCCTGACGATATGCGCGAGTATAGTCGGGCCGCCGCTATTCTAGCCGACCTTGGTGTAGATCGGGTGGCGCTGATGACCAATAATCCGCTGAAGATCCAGGATCTGCAACAGCACGGGATCGTTGTTGTCGAGCGTTGTGCGGCGCACGTGCTGCCGAATGTCCATAACCAGCCGTATCTTCAGGCTAAGCGTGAACGCATGGGGCATTTGTTCTAAATGCGTGCAAGCTGTGCTTGCACGCATTTAGAAGGGAGGGAGGGGGTTTTTCAGGGAGGGCAAGCCCTCCCTGGGACCCTCCCAGGGCGATTGCATCATACGAAATCGGATACAACGGGGTACCCGCAGGGGGTACCCGTACCGGGGTGGGGCACCCGCAAGGGGTGGGGCACCCGCAAGGGGTGGGGCACCCGCAAGGGGTGGGGCACCCGCAAGGGGTGCCCCTACAGGGCCGGGGGGCGCGCCCGATGTAGGGGCACCCCTTGCGGGTGCCCTTGCGGGTGCCCTTGCGGGGTGCATACACGGAAGATGCAATCTCCCTGGGACCCTCCCTACCGCTGTCGCGCTGCGTGCAACGCATCCAACACTTGTGCCGCCGTGTCGTCCCAGGTGGGTAGCTGGGCGACACGGGTGCGGGCTGCTGCCGCCATTTGCGTGCGTTGCGCCGGGTCGTTCAAGAGTTGGCGCAGCGCCGCGACTAGGTGGGTGAGGTTCCCCGGCGCAGTCAGAATGGCTGCCTCGGGGCCGACCAGGCTGGGAACGGGGCCGACGGCATAGGCGATAATCGGGAGCCCATGGGCTAGCGCTTCGGCAAAGACCAGTCCGTACCCTTCGTAGCGTGACGGCAGGACGAACAGGTCGGCGCGGCGATAGGCCGCAACCAGTTCGTCGTCACTGATCGGGCCGTGTACGACGATTGAGTCTGTTGGTGCGCGCGCAATGGCGGCTTGGACTGTGCGGGTATAGCCCGGGTCAACGTCGGTCTCCCCGATCAACTCCAGCCGCGCCCCCTCCGGTGCGGCCTGGCTCCACGCTCGTACCAGGTCGAGAATGCCTTTGCGCGGAATCCACTGGGCAACGCAGAGCGCCGTCAGGGGGTGTTTGCTGGAACCCTCGGCTGGCGGTGCGGCTAGCGACGTGAGCCGATCGTAGCCGCCGGGTGCGACCGTGATCCGCTCTGGTGCAACCCCCCGATCTTCAAGGATGTGCCGCCCGTGCTCGCTGACGGTGATTAGCCAGTCGGCCCGTAACAGCGGTGCCTCCAGTTCAAGATCGCCGACAGACACGCCTTCGGCCCCGGCGACGCTGGGGAGTTCGTGAACCAGCGCTACTAGAGGGCGGACGGCGCGCCAGCGATCGGCCCAGTGGGCGCAGAGGCCGCGTGCCAGGGCATCAATCAGCAGTAGATCGTAGGCGGTCGGGTCGAAGCCGCCAAGTTTCGGGGCCGCAATGAGCTGCGCAGCGAGATCGGCGCCACTCGGAACAAGCTCAGTGATGGTAACCCCCCCCTTTTGCAAGCGAGCGAAGATTTCACGGTGGTAGAGGTAGCCACCGGTCATACGTTGGGTGTCACCGACGGTCAGGCATGCAACATGCATCAGAACTGATCCTCATAGGCGGCATAGGCATCGGGGTTTTCCCAAATGCGTACCGTAAGGGTGACGATTGGACTGCCCTGCAAGGCCTGGGCCAGCCGCTGCCAGCAATAGTGGGCCAGGTTTTCGGCTGTCGTATTGATCTGCGCCAGCCCGGGCACATCGGCGAGGTCGCGGTAATGCAGGTCGTTGACGATGGCATCGAGCGCCGTTTGCAGGCGCGTGATATCGATCAGGGTGCCGTCTGGTTGCAAACGCGGCCCGCGGATCACCACCTCAATGCGGTAGGTGTGGCCGTGCATACGTGTGGCCGGGCCGAAGTCGCCAACCAGGCGGTGAGCTGCTTCAAAACGGGCACTTACACCAATTTCAAACATTGTTGCCCCTCATGCAATAGCTTGCACATAAGACGGGTAGTTTGACGCAAAGGCGCAGAGGCGCGAAGTTTTGATGGATCGGCATGCCCAGCTTTGCGCCTTTGCGTCAATGGTGTTGCCCAGGCCCGCCCTTGTCACCCCGAACGAACGTGAGGGGTCTTCCATGACGATCAGTGCAGATTCCTCACTGCGCCTGCGGCTTCGTTCGGCATGACCGCAGAGGCGTTGCGAACGGTCGAAGCCTGAGCCGGTCGAAGCCCCCTTTGGTATCAAAAAACGTAAGTTACACACTACTCAATTATACCTGATGACGACCTGCACGACCTGCTCGGGTTGTGCGTCGATCAGCCGGTAGGCATCGGCGATCCGGGCGAACGGTATGTGATGGCTAATGAGCGGTGCCAGTTGGAGTTGCGGCAACCAGGCGAGCACCGTCTCCCAGCGCCGACTATGATCCCAGCGCGCTGTCACTTCGGGGCTGAGTTGGCCCACCTGCGACGAGCGCAGGGTGATCCGTCCGCGGTGAAAATGCCCGCCCAGGTCAAGTTGCACTGGTTTGTGTCCGTACCATGAGCCGACGACCACACTGCCCTCGGGCATGACGCATGCGATGGCCGTCTGGAGTGCCGCCGGTGAGCCGCTGACTTCAACGGCGAGGTCGGCGCCCCGGCCCCCATTCAGTTCGCGGATCTGCTCTGGAAGCGTCGGCGCCGGCGCCAGTGCAACGTCGGCACCGACCTGCAACGCCAGCGTGCGCCGCGCCGGGACAGGTTCAACCACAATGATCTGGGCCGCACCGGCTCGTTTGAGCAACTGCACGACGAGCAACCCGACCACGCCTTGCCCAAAGACGATCGCGGTCTCGCCAAGGTTGATCCGTGCATCGTGAACCAGGTTGATGGCGGTTTCAGTATTGGCGGCGAAAACGCCCAATTCCGGTGTTAGTTGGGCCGGTAAGCGCCGACAGAGATCAGCCCCGATGCAGAAGTGGCTCTGGTGCGGATGCAGGGCGAAGACACGATCCCCCGTTGCGAGCGACGTCACCGCTGAACCCACCGCCGTGATTTCGGCGACACAGGCATAGCCGAACTTGATCGGGAAGCCGAAACCGCCCGCCAGGGTCGGCAGATCCAGCGGCAACTGCGGGTCTACTTCGCCTCGATAGACCAGCATTTCTGTGCCGTGGCTGATCGCCGACGCGCGTACAACGGCCTGCACCTGACCGGGGCCGGGCAGGACCAGCGCCTCGTCACGGAACTCAACCTGGCGAGGTGCGCTGAACCAGGCTGCGCGAGCCGTTGTTGGTGGCGTCATGGCGAACCAGTTTCTGTTGCCGAGCCGACGTGCCGGTAGCGTAGATGGCCTTCGATGATCAGATCAACCCCATAGTGCGTCAGCGTGACTCCTTCCAGCAGACATGCGTCATCCAGGTGCTCAATGCCCAGGTCGCCAACCGCTGCGATCCCCGTGCCGAGGATCTTCGGGGCCACCGTGAGCGCCAGGCGATCGGCGAGGCGGTGACGCAACAGGCTGGTGATCAACTGCGCGCCGCCCTCAACCATCAGCGTAGCAATGCCTCGTTCGGCCAGGATCGCGAGCAGGTACGCCAGATCGACCCGCCCATCAGCCAGGGCCGGCGTCTCGATCAGGGTGACCCCGCATTCGGCAAGCTGCACACGGCGTTGCTGCGGTGCAGCACTGGTACAGGCGATCAGCGTGCCGACAGCGGCCCCGTCGCGCAGAACGGCTGCGTTGTCTGGTAGCCGCAAGCGGCTATCGACAATCACGCGTAACGGATCGGTACCGGGCACCAGGCGTACCGTCAGGCGAGGATCGTCGGCCAGCACCGTACCGACCCCGACCATCAGCGCATCGCTCGCCGCCCGCAGTTCATGGCTGAACCGCAACGACTCAGTTCCGCTGATCCACTGCGAGCTGCCGCTACGCGTCGCCAACCGCCCATCGAGGGTCTGCGCATAACTCAGCGTGACAAGTGGGCGGCTCATCCGCGCCGCCGTACAATCTCGACGACCGAACCGTCGAGGATCGTATCTTCGAGGCGCACCCAGGGTTTCGTAACCTGCACCTGAACGGCCTGAACGCGGAGATGGTCGGCGAGCACAGCAGCGGCGATCCGCTCAGCGACAGCTTCGGTCAACTGCAGCGGCTCACCTTCAACAATCTGGCGCGTGCGCTGGTGAACCTGACTATAATCAACCGTCTGCTGCAAATCGTCGGTGCGCCCGGCAGCCTGCAGATCAAGAAAAAGGGTCACATCGACCACGAACTGCTGTCCGAGGCTACGTTCCTCAGGTCGGGTACCGTGGTAACCGACAAAACGCATGCCGCGTAGATGGATTTTATCGAGTTCCATTATTCAGCCACCAATCCGTACATCAACGGAATCTTGGGCACATCATCAGGCGGATAATACCGGCGCTGATCATCAAGCCGCATCCGCGCAAAGGGCTTCTCGCCATTCACATAAAAGAACTCTTGCAAGCGGCGAATACGCAGACCCGCAGCGGCGAAGGCACTGACGATCTCGCCGATACCCCAGCGATAGAGATGGCACTGGTGTGGATTGACGAAGTCACGCACACCCTCGGCGAAACCACCAGGACTGAGCCCGCCGCCGGCGGCCCCGACATAGTCGCCGACACCATCAAGTGTCAGCAACTCTCCACCGTGGGGATAGTTATAACGCAGCCGCCATTCGGGATCGAACATATTCGACGTCGGATGAAACTCAACCAGCACAAACCGCCCCTCCGGTGCCAGGATCGCCGCCACACCGCTGGCGAAGGTGGCGAGATCGCGGAGCCAGCAGATCGCCCCATACCCGCAGTAGATCCGATCGAAGGAGAGACCCGCATGGGCCGCTGCGCTCAAATAGGCATACACATCGGCCTGCACAAAGGTGGCCTGTAAGCCGGTCGCCTCAGCCAGGGAGCGAGCATACGCAATCGCGGCATCGCTCAGATCGACGCCGGTAACAGTCGCCCCAAGGCGATTGAAGCTCAGGCTCTCGTGGCCGGTATTGCAAAACAGATGCAGCAGACTACGGCCCGTCATCTCGCCGAGCAAGGCCAGTTCTTCCGGAAAGACCGTCAAGCCACCTGTGCGCAGATAGTGCTGCAACCCCGGCCGATGGCTGGCATGGGCCTCAACCGCCGCATTCCATGAATGCCGATTATGTTCGGCTGCAACCCCAGAATCCACCGTCACGCGTTCTCCTCGTCTTCGCTATGGTCGATAAGCATCAGCATAACTTCATTGTACCACTGATGTGTTAGGCAATCCGAATTGCCGCCTTTACTCATGTTATACTACCAACACGAAGAAGCCACAATGCAAGGTGGTGAGTGGTTTCGGCTCTGCCGAAACCACTCACCACCTTATCTCTCTATAGGAGTTTTCAACGATGAGCCGGAAATGGACCCAATTGGATATCCCTGATCTTACCGCTAAAGTCGTCGTTATTACCGGTGCCAACAGTGGCCTGGGCTTTGAGTCGGCGCGCACGCTGGCGTCGAAGGGTGCGACGATCGTGATGGCAGTGCGCACGCCGGCCAAAGGCGAACAGGCTCGCGCCGAGATTCTCAAAGCTCATCCGAGCGCGGTCATCGAGGTGATGCGGCTCGATATGGCCGACCTGAGCTCGGTGCGTGAGTTTGCCGATGCCTTTGTGGCGAAGTATGAGCGCCTCGATATTCTGTTGAACAATGCAGGTCTGATGGCGATCCCGCGTCAAGAGACGGTTGATGGCTTTGAGATGCAACTGGGGGTGAATCATCTCGGCCATTTTGCGCTGACTGGGCATCTGATCGCTACGCTTGTGAAGACCCCGAAGGCGCGGATTCATAATGTCTCTAGTAGCGCCAACTTTGCCGGGCGCATCAACTTCGACGATTTGATGGGCAAGCGCAACTATGGGCGTTGGGAGGCCTATGGCCAGAGTAAGCTCGCGAATATCTTTTTTACGTTTGAGCTGCAAAAACGATTACACGCAGCCGGGTTTGATACGATCACCAACACATCGCATCCAGGCCTGGTGATAGGGAACCTGCAAGAGAACAGTGTCGCGCAGTCGGGGACGCAGCTGGAGGCGCTCCTCTATCGGGTGATCCAGCCCATCCTGGCTCAGGATATTCACATGGGCGTATTGCCGATGCTCTATGGCATGACCGCACCCGACGCCAAGGGTGGTGTCTTCTACGGCCCCGAGACGTTCAATATGCGGGGCTACCCTGCCGAGCAAAAAGCCAACAAGGCCGCCTATGATGCGGCAGCCCTCACGCGCTTCTGGGAAGTCTCCGAGCAACTGACGGGGGTACGGTACGCTGTGCTGGATAAGGTGGCAACGACGGAGCTGTAGAAGTTCCTTACGCCACCTCGCGCTGGAGGGCTGCCCGCGCCCGATCAAGGACAGCGCTGGCGAGTCGTTCCAAGGCGGCGGGTTCGAGGCTGGCGGCGGTGCCCTCACTCCAGAACACGGCGCACTGCTCAACGCTCAGTGCGCCCCGCAACTCAGCCAGCCAGGCCTGGTGGGCCTCGCGGTAGACCGGCCAGACCGGGGCCTCGATCACCTCGCCCAGGTGCTCGGCGGCGGCGGCCAGGCAGGCCGCGTCTTCGACATAACCCTGGCGCTGCGCCAACACGGCGATCCCGCGCAGGCAGAGCAACAGCCCGTAGCGGTCGGCGTGCTCGGCGTACCACGCCAGGCAGTCGGCGTAGATCGCTGCCGCCTCGTCAACCTCGCCGAGACTGGTGAGGAGGCGCGCTCGTAGGCAGCGGGCTTCAAAAATCCAAGCTTGGTCGATGGGGTAACCCTGTCCTCCTATTTCGCCGAGCTTGAGCCCCGCGGTCATCAGGATCAGACTGTGCTGCTTGTCACCGCGCAGATCGGCGATCAGCGCTAGCCCGTGTGCGGCAACCGATGGCAGTGCGAACGCCCTGCTCCTTCGGGGGGACGTCCAGGCTTGCGCTGCGCTGCCTCAAGAAGTGCGCTTCGGCCTCCACCACATCGCCACGGGCAAGTGCGTGAAGCCCGAGCGAGCTCTCGGTTTTTGGTTCCCAGTGCCAGGGGCTCAGTAAGATCTCACTTTTGATCCGGTTGGCCCGTTCCAGTTGGGCTGCAGCCTCGTCGAGCCGGCCGCGCCGCAGGTTGACCATACCTAGTCGCTGGCTCACCAGGGCGATGCTATCGCGATCACTGTACTGCTCATAGATCGCGAGGCTCGCCGCGAGGCTGTCCGCCGCCGCCGGGTGACTCCCCTCGGCGAAGTAGCACATCCCCAACCCAAGGCGGAACCAGGCTGCACTCCAGTGGTCGCCGGTCGCCTCGCAGAGCGCAAGCCCCTCGTGCACGACTTCCCAGGTGCGCGCATAGTCACCCATGAACCAGCGGAGCTGGGCAAGATAGGCCAGGGCCCGAGTCTTGCCCCAGGTATCGCCGCAGGCTTGAAAGCGCTCCAGCGCACCCTCCAGGTGCACGAGCATGGCTCCATAGTCCTCCTGCGTCCACCCCTCATCACCAAGGCCGAGCATGGCGTAGGCCTGGGCTTGTTGATCATCCCCGGCGACAGCCAGCAGTTCGTCGAAGTAGTGCCGCGCTACCGGGTCGCGGCGCACCTGCGCCAGGCGCCCGGCCCAGAACAGCGCGCGGTGGCGTGCGGAGTCGACGGGCAGCCCCGCCGTCTGCTCCAGGCTGCCCCGCAGCAACTGGAAGCCCTCCAGGATATGCGAGCGCATCAGCCAGAAGAGTCCGCAGGCCCCCGCGAACTGGAGCCCAACGACGGCCTGGCCGCTCTCTGTCGCCCAGTCTAGGGCTGCGCGCAGGTTATCCTCCTCGGCAGCGAGCCGTTGGTACCAGGCAAACTGCTCGTGCCCGCGCAGCCCCCGGTCACCCGCCTCGGCAAGCGCGATCATCATCGCCAGGTGTCGGTCACGCGTTGCTGCCAGTTCCTTGCACCGCGCCAGTTGCTCCTCGGCGTACTGGCGCGCCAACTCGTGGAGTTCATAACGGCCCGCCGATCCGCGCCGCAGCAAGGTCTTGTCGATCAAGGTGGCGAGCATCGGAAGCGGTGCGTCGGCAACCGCAACCGCTTGCTCGGCAGTGAAACCACCCCGAAAGACGGCGCAGCGCTCGAGGGCTACCCGTTCGTGTTCGGTAAGCAGCTGCCACGAGTGGGCAAAGACGACGCGCATGCTGGCGTGACGCCCGGCGACCGTTGGCGCTGCCGCCGCGAGCAGGTCGATACCCCTGGCAAGTTCGCGGGCAATCTCGGACGGGCTCAAGGTTCGCACCCAGCTCGCGGCCAGTTCGATCGCCAAGGGCAAGCCCTCAACCAGTCGGCAGATCGCGGCGATCGCTGGCAGTTCCTCCGGACTGATCGGCGCACCGGCTCGAGTGCGGCGCGCCCAGTGCGTGAAGAGCGCCACCGCCGGCCAGTCCTCGAGCGAAGGAAGCGGGAGGCGGGAAGGGAGGTCAGGGCGATCAACCGCGTCCCTGCCCAAATGATCCAGCGTGGCGGCCTGATCTTGCACGAACGTCGTGCCGCCAGGCGGCGGAACGGCCAGGCCGTGCAGATCGAAGACCCACTCGGCCGAGAGGTGGAGCCGTTCACGCGAGGTGACGAGCAATTGAACACCGGTGGCAGTGACAAGCAACTCCTGCAGCCAGGGAGTCGCCGCACGCAACTGCTCGATATTATCCAGCACGAGCAGCAACTGCCGGTGGTGGAGCCAGGCCAGCACCTGGGTACCCGGGTCGGGCTCGGGCGCGAGGCCAACACCGAGGGCGACCGCAATCGCCTGGGGCAGCAGGGCCGCATCGGTAACCGGAGCCAGGGGAACGAGGCTGATGCCGTCGGCGTAACGGCCACCCACCTCTTCAGCGAGGGCCAGGGCCAGGCGCGACTTGCCACTGCCGCCGGGGCCAAGAATGGTGAGCAGCCGAACCTGGGGGTCGGCGAGCAGATCCTGCAGCGCGGCGAGCTCGGCCTTGCGCCCAAGCAGAGGGAGGTTCGAGAAGGGGCCGATCGGTGAAGGCTGAGGCGCTGGCGTGATCAGCGGCGTAGAGGACGCTTCATTGGGGTGGGGGAAACGTGTCCCGACGAGGGCAAGAAAAGCGTCGCGTTCATCGCCGACGAGGGCAAGCACCGTAGCGATCTGCTCGGCAAGGTGACGCGAAGGTTGGCGCGCACCGGTCTCCAACTTCTTGACCGTATCGAGCGAGCAGAAAGCACGCTGGCTTAGCTCACGCTGGGTCACCCCACGGCTGCGGCGGACTCGCCGCATCGCCTGGTTGAAGCGCTCCGGGGGACTCATAGGCGCAGTTCCTCGGTGTTTCAACTGGTAAAAAATAGTTATAGAAGCGAATTATTTACAGGATAGTTCCAGTATAGCATAACCAGGGAACATGTACCGTGCGGAAGAGGACAGAGCTTTTGTCCACCCGTTTGTGCACCTTCTTCTCTTGCGGCAGCGGGTGTGATCTGATTTACTGCACATGCTCTACCTGGGTGCCGGAATAGACTGGGAAATGGCGAAAAACTGGTATTCAAGGTGTGATCTGATTTACTGCACATGCTCTACCTGGGTGCCGGAATAGACTGGGAAATGGCAAAAAACTGGTATTCAAAAGGAGATCATGCGAACCGAGATCACATTCGCTGTTGACGAAAGCCAATGTGCGGCCTGGCTCTATGAGCCGGACACAACTGGCCCACACCCGTGTGTTGTTATGGCGCACGGCTTTACCCTGGTTCGTGAGCAGCGGCTCGACGCCTACGCCGAGCGGTTTGCCGCTGCCGGCCTCGCGGTGTTCCTGTTTGACTATCGCCACTTCGGTGCGAGCCAGGGTGAACCACGACAACTACTCAGCATTCGGCGCCAGTTGCAAGATTGGGAAGCGGCGATCGCTGCCGCGCGCGGCCTCCCCGCCATTGATGCAACACGCATTGCCCTGGTCGGCGGATCACTGAGTGGTGGTCACGTACAGACCGTAGCGGCCCGTGACTCGACGATCGCCGCCGTGGTTGCGCAAGTGCCATGGTGTGATGGCCTACGGAACCTTCCGGCTCTTGGGCTAGGCCCCATTCTGCGCTTGAGCCTCGCCGGACTGCGGGATGTGATTGGGGCGCTGCTCGGCCAGGCACCCTACTACATCCCTGCAGCCGGGCCACCCGGCGCAGTCGCGGCCATGACCACCCCCGATGCGGTTACGGGATTGGCCAAGATGACCCCGCCCGGGTCAACCTGGCGCAACGAAGTTGCGGCGCGGATTGCGCTCACGATTGGCCTGTATCGTCCTGGGGCAACAGCGCACCGCATCCGCTGCCCGATCCTCTACATCGCTGCCGAGCAAGATCGGATTGCCCCCGCCCAGTTTGTATATGACACCGCGAGGCACGCCCCACACGCTGAGCTCAAGCGCTATCCCGGAGGACACTTCGACGTCTTCGTGCCCCCGCTGTGGGACGAGGTCGTGACGGCGCAGGTGGAGTTTCTGGAGCGCCATCTGGTTCGGCGCAGTGCGTAGCAAGTACCGTCTTCGACGGTAGTCACCAGAAGGAGCACACAATGAGTAACGCGGTGCAGGCCCCCCTGGTCTCCAGCACCGACTTCGACCTGGCCAGCGTCGCACCCTTTCAGCTGCTGCACGCCGAGCACGCTGATATGCCCGACGGCATCCAGGTGATGGGCGCTGAGTTTGTACACCGCGCCCACGGCTTTGAGCTACCGATGTACGAGGAATACACCATCACCTGTCCATTGCGGTCAGTTGTGGAGCTGCGCGGCACCCTGGGGCGCCCGTTCCACACGACCTTGCAGCCCGGCATGCTGCACATCGTTCCACGCGGTGAGGCGGGCAGTTATCACTACCGCTGCCAGGAACCACCGTCCATGGGCATCTTCTTCCTTGCGCCGCGCGTGTTGGCGCGGGTCGCTGAGGAGACAATCGAGTGTGACTCGGCCCACCTCAACCTGCTGCCGCGCACGGCCGAGCCCGACGCACTGCTCTACGAGCTCTGCCAGGCCTTTCTGGGCGAATTGCTGAACGGAGGCATCGCCGGCAAACTGTACCTGGAATCGCTGACCCAGACCATGGCGGTGCATCTGCTGCGCCGGCATAGCACCATGGCTTGCCACACCCTGGCGAGGGCAGAGGCGCAGCCGGAACTGCGACTGCGGCGGGTGCAGGAGTTCATCGAGGCCAATCTGCACCGGCAGATCAGCCTGGCCGACATTGCAGCGGAAGTACACCTCAGCCCGTACCATCTCGGCCGGGTCTTCAAACGGGCCACCGGAGTATCATTGCACCAGTACCTGATCGCGCAGCGCCTAGAGCGCGGGCGAGCGCTGCTGGAAAGCGGCGACTACACCATCAACGAGGTCGCCACCCTGGTCGGCTTTGCCGCTCACAGCCACTTCAACCTGCACTTCAAGCGCCGCTATGGCGTGCCGCCCTCGGCAGTGGGGCCAAAGCGCAGGGTTGGGTTGGCACCTCACTGGCCTGGGTAATCAGCCGCTGCGCCAGCGCGACTGCATCTGCAAGCGGTAAGACCTGTGCCGCCATGCCGGCTGCCGTAAAGCCCTCCTGGCCAGGCACACTGAGCAACTGCGCCGGGAGATCGGTGATCTCGGGGAGCTGCAGGAGCCAGTTCCCGTTCGCCGGGCCGAGGTGCGCGCTCACCGCGAGCAGTTGCGCCGCTGCCTGTGCGTTACCCAGATGCACCAGCAGGAAGTTCGCGACCAGCGGCAAGAGTACCTGCTGCTCTTCCGGCGTGGCTGCGATTGCCAGGCTCTGCGCGAGCTGGTCGCGCTGTTTCGCGCCGTAGAGCACGAAGAAAAGCTGAGCAGTGGTATTGAGAAAGGAATGCACAATGCGTGAGACGCTCAGTCCGCAGCCGCGGATGTTGATCAATCCCGCAGGCACAGAGGGATTGTACACGACGTGGCAGTTTTCGCAAGGCGTGCGAGTTGGCGAAATGATCTGGACCGCGGGCCAGCTCGGGGTTGACGGCGAGGGTCGCTTCGGCACCACGCTTGAAGATCAGGCGCGGCTGGCCTTTATTAATCTGCGCAGCGTGTTGGAAGCCGGCGGCAGCTCGCCCGCCGACGTCGTCGAACTGGTGACCTATCACCTGGCGATGGATGAACTGCCACGCTTTGCCGCAGTGAAAGCCGAGTTCTTCCCCCAGAACTACCCCACCTGGACAGTCGTCGGCGTAACGGCGCTGGCCTTGCCCGAGCTGCTGGTAGAGGTGAAGGCGGTGGCGGTGGTTGGGAGCGGGCTACCGCAAAACGCGGAGCCCGCCGACGCATAACGCCCGAGCAGGGCAGCACGTTCCATCGACGGGACAAAAGCGCACGATTCCGCAAGGATAGCGCACGATTATTGAAGGCGCACTGGCATGGGGGGTGGTATAAGTTTGGTACCGATTCTATCAGAATGGAGCACGAGATATGGTTTGGCTCAGACGGAGTTTGTCCTCCTCGCTTATCTTGACAGTGGTTGTCATTGCAATCTTCGCAATCTTCTTCTCCGGGTTCGGCATCGCAGCGAGCCGGGTTCAGGGCACAGTGTCTACAGCTGATGCTATCGGGTCAAGCTTCACGTATCGTGGCCAACTCCAAAGCGCCGACGGGCCGGTGTCTACAACCTGCGACTTCCAGTTTGAGCTATGGGATGCAGAGTCGGATGGTGCGCAAATTGGTGCGACGCAAAGCATCAACAGTGTCGCCGTCCAGGAGGGCTTGTTTGCGGTCACGCTCAATGGTGGCGGTGAGTTTGGCCCCAACGCCTTTTCAGGTGCAGCACGCTGGCTTGAGATAAGTGTTCGCTGCCCTCAGGACGCCCTCTTCACGATACTCGCTCCGCGGCAAGCTCTGACGGCCTCGCCCTACGCCATCACCAGCGCCTCGGCCAACGGGTTACGGGGGCACCCGGTGGGCGACGCTCAGCCTGCGGAAGGCCAGGTGCTTGGTTGGGATGGCACCCAGTGGCTACCACAGACTTTGCCGACTGATATCGCGACAACTGCGCTTCTCGAGGGCTCGATCACTACTGCTAGGCCTGGTGAGTTGTGGGTAGGACCACTCGTGACCGTTACGACGACCGTTAGTCAGCGCATTACGATGAGCGCATCGGTATCTGTAGCCACATTAAGCGATACAGCGACCCTGCTGCTTCTGCTCTGTTATCTTCCAGAAGGGTCATCACAAGGTGCTGCAGCTCAATTCATTCAGGAGGTCGAAGTCAGCCCCTCACAGTCACTTCTCCCGGCCGCCACGACCATTACGCCTGGCCCTGGTACGTGGCTGGTAGGTATTTGTTTGCAAAACACCGACAACACAGGAGCGCAGCAGTTGGAATTACGCAACAACGGCTTTGTGCATGGGTGGGTAATGGTGACGAACTAAAGGGGGCTTTGGTGAACAAGGCTATTATGTGGCAGACCGTTCTGCTCTCGATGGTTCTGGCAGGGCTCGTGATCTTCGGTGCGCTGTCAGCCGAGGCCCAGGGCAACAATTTCAGGATCGTCTGGTGGAGCACTGCCGCCGGCGGGGCTAGCGTGAGCGCATCGGAGAAGTATCGCCTGGATGGTGCTGTGGGCAATGTGAGCAATGAGCAGGCCGCTGGCGGAATCTACCAACTCAGTGAGGATGCCCTGCCACCGCCCCAGGCCAGCAGTGACAAACATCGTCTGTATCTGCCCTTGCTAACGACATCCGCCCCTCAGTGACGGCGCCCAAGCCCGAGGGCCGGGGCTTCAGAGGACGAGTCAACCAGGTTGGCAGGCACCGCCACCAACCTCGACGGTAGTCACCAGAAGGAGCACACAATGAGTAACGCGGTGCAGGCCCCCCTGGTCTCCAGCACCGTCTTCGACCTTGCCAGCATCGCCCCTTACCAGCGTCTGACCGAAGATGCCGAGCATATGCCCGACGGCATCCATGTGTTCGGTGCCGCGTTCCTGCATCGTGATCTGGCATTGCAACTGCCGATGCACGAGCAGTACATCATCACCGGCCCGCTGCAGGCAGTGGTCGATCTGCGCGGCACCCTGGGCCGCCCGTTCCACACGACGCTGCGGCCCGGCACGATCCACATTGTTCCCCGCGGCGAGCCAGCGGCATACCACTACCGGTGCCAGGAGACGCCGACCATGGGCATCATCGATGGCTCCATTGCCCAGACCCGTGACATGGAAGATACGCTCTGGCACTGCGGCATCACCGAGGGCAACGATATGAGCATCGCCGTTCAGTTGCCCCTCGGCGGGCAGCAGGATGCCACGCCCGCGCAGTGGGAGGCGACGACCCGCCTATTCGATGAACTCATCGCACATTTCGGCATGGCAGGGCGCCGTAGCGTCCTTGGCCACCAGGAGTGGTCGGATAATATTTGCCCGGGACCCAAGTTGATGCCTCGCCTACAGTTCTGGCGGGACAATGAGCAATTTGTCGAGTTGGTCAAGGCGGATAAGTCCCAACAGCCTCCGCCTCCGTCGGCGGACGGGCCGGAACAATCTTTGCGCTACCTTGTCATATTCGATGAGTTGCACGTCCGCGCCGAACCCAGCGTCGATGCGGTGGTTATCATGACTCTGCGCCAGGGCGAAACCCTGGTGGCAAACGGGCTCGTGAGCGGCGAAACCCTTGGCGACAGCGCTAACTGGGTGGCTCTGGCCGACCCGCAGGGCTTCGTCCACGAGCATCTCCTGCGCCCTCTTGAGCAGGGCTAGCTTCGATCACGCCGCAATCGTAGGCTCTACCACGGCTAGTCAGGGGTGGGGGATGCCTCCACGTTGTGCCTCCCCACCCCTATGCGAGAGCGTACTGGACTGGTGCAGCCCGCTGGTCTGCCGATCCCTGCCGCTGATCGCAGCGCAGACGGCGCGCTGGTGCGGCGCTGGAGCCTGGCGACCGGGCTGGCTACCCCGGCCAGTGAGTTGCCCGCAAACACGACGATCTTCATCTACCTGCGCCTGCTCGACGGTGCCGGCAACCCGAGCGAACGTGTGCTGACGCAGCAGATCACCCTGCCCACAGTGACTCTGCCCACCGTAATGCTGCCGCTGGTACGGCGGTAGATCGTCGCGCACCTTAGCGCAGACACCCCCGTAAGGCCGAAGCACGCGCCCACCAGCACCCCGTCAACCAGCCCCCACCCCCGGTGCGCGTGCTTCGGCCCACCCACCCTTGCCCCCCCCACGCCCCCACACCCCGCACGCGTGCTTCGGCCCACCCATCCTCGCCCCCGCCACACATCCAGGGCTACGCTGAAAATGGGGGAACCACGTTCCCCCATTTTCAGCGTAGCCCCCGCCACAGACCAGCACGGTACGTTATAATACCAATGAGCGTTGGTCACCCTGCGTACACCAAACCACGTTGAAAGGAGCCACCTATGAGCCGTTTGCTTGCCCGGCTGTTGCTGGCGCTGAGCCTCATTCTGGTGGGTCTAGGTTGGCCTGCGCCCAGGGCCAATGCTGCCGTTAGCATCGTGGTTGATCCAAGTGCCGGGGATGCTGACAACAATAGTGATGGCAAGTGTTCGCTCTACGAGGCGTTGCAGGCCATTGCTGACCAGGGCGTCTACCATCAGTGCGACGCCAGCGGTAACGGGCCATATGCGATCAGTTTCAGCACCCCTGGCCCGCTTCAATTGAGCGATCCTTTGAAGGATTTGCCCAGCATTAGTGCCGATCTTCTGATGATTGGCCCGGTCACCATTGTGGGACGACCCGAGGGAAACAGCCCGATCTTTGTGATCAATGGCGGTGGCAGCCTGAGTCTTACCAACTTGACGCTGACCAAAGGCGCGCCAGCCATCCGGGTCGCCATTGGTGGCACGCTCAATGCAGCCGGGGTCAGTTTTCTTGATAATGTCGCCACCGTTGGCGATGGCGGGGCCATTCGCAGCGAGGGGGCCCTGCAGATTGCCGGGAGCCTGTTTACGGGCAATGGGGCCGATGGCAGCGATGGCGGCGGCGCGATCTGGGCGGCCGGCAGTGATCCGGCTCGGATTGCCGGGTCGATCTTTTCGGGTAATCGGGCCTTGCGCAGTGGTGGCGCAATCTATGCGATCGCGCCGCTTGAACTGACCGATGTGATCCTTGATGGCAACCTGGCTTTCGCCAGCGATCCCAATAACAATGGGGTCGAGGGCGATCCCGGTGATAACTATGATGCCCAGGGCGGCGGCGCACTCTATGTGCGGAACAATGGGGCCAACCCGGATGCCGCGCGCCTTACCCGGGTGATCATGACCGGCAATCTGAGCCTCCGTGGCAATGGTGGTGGCTTGCATGTCGCCCCCAACAGTGCCGTCACGGTGCGTGATAGTGTGCTGAGTGGCAATATCGCTGGTTCGCCTGGCAATGATCGCCGGGGTGGGGCCGTAGCCAATTTTGGCGGCCTGACGACCATTGTGCGCAGTGTGCTGCTCAACAATCTGGTGACGGGCAGCGGTGGTGCAATTGCGAACAGTGGCGACTTTGGTCTGAGCCTCGCTAATGTGGAATTGACCGCCAATGCAGCGACTGCCAATGGCGGCGGGCTGTTCAATGAAGACCCTGGCGGCGGCGCTGCTATTGTGGATCTGCGCAACGTGACGATCACCGCCAATAGTGCCGGAGGCCAGGGGGCGGCGCTGTTCAACCAGCCTAGTGGCACGCTGCGGTTGGTGAATACGGCGCTGGTGGGCGGCTGCGCGGGGGGAAGCCTTACCTCGCTCGGCCATAACCTGGATGATGGCAGCAGTTGTGGGTTGAACCAACCCGGCGATCTGAGTGCGACCAGCGCGAGCTTTGAGGCGCCGAGTTTCAATGGCGGCCCGCTCAGTCCGATGCTGACCAGCCGTCCAACGGGGGCCAGTCCGTTGCGTGATGCGGGCGATCCGGCCACTTGTGCCAATCCACCGGTTGATAACCAGGATGTGCGGGGTTTTAGTCGCCCCAAAGGCAACCGCTGCGATATTGGGGCCTTCGAACTCCCTGCCCCGGCCCCGGTAACGAGCCTGACCCCGCTGCCACCCGGGCCGCTCAATTTTGGCAATGTGACGGTGGGCAATAGCCAGCAACTGAGCATCGAGCTCTCTAATACGGGCGATGCTCCGCTCACGCTGAGCACGGCGCAGCTTAGTGGGCTAGCTGCGGCAAGCTTTAGCGTTATATCGAGCATCCCGCTCACGCTTGATCCGGGCACGAGTGGCAGCCTGAATCTGGCTTGTGCGCCAACAGGGACACCGGGGCTGCGTAGCGCGACGCTGAGCTTGAGCAGTGACGACCCGGCTCAGCCGACCCTGAACTATGTCTTGAGTTGCAACGCCGTCGCCGCACCGACGCCTGGTTTTGCGAGCAATCCGGCGGCTCCTGGCCCGCTTGATGTTGGCCAAGCTCTGGTGGGTGGCAGCCGTGACCGCAGCCTGAGTCTTCGTGAGGTTGGCGGGGCGAGCCTGACGATCAGTGGCCTCAGTCTGGGTGGGCTCAATCCCGGCGATTTTAGCCTGGTGGGCTGGAATGGCAATGATCCGATCACCATCCCTGATGGCGGTGCGCCGATGGATCTTGGCCTGCGCTGCACGCCGAGTGCGCCGGGCCTGCGTGCCGCCACGCTCAGCATGAGCACCAACGACCCGCAACAACCCACGGTCACTTTCGACGTGAGTTGCCAGGGCGTGCGTCCACTGCAACCACCGCTGGCCCCGTTCGCCCTTGGGCAGGCCGGCACCGGGGCCAGCAGCGGGCCGCACGGGTTGGCGATCAGCCCCGATGGCCAGCACCTCTATCTGGCAGCCCAGACCGGCGACCGCTTGATCATGCTGCGGCGCAGTCCCAGTGGGGCGTTGCAAGTCGGGGCCACCTACCAGCACAATGCAACCCTGCCCGAAGGCACGCTGCGCCTGGACGGTCCGCGTTATGTGGCGGTCAGCCCTGATGGGCGCAATGTGTATGTGACAGCTAGTGCCAGCGACACTGTCACCGCTTTTGCGCGTGAGACAACCACCGGGTTGCTGACCCTGATTGATACGGTGCAGCAGGGTGATAGCTATGGTTGCCGCGTGCGCCCGCCGCCCCAGGCCATCGAATGTGCCGGCACGATCAGCAGCCTCGATAATCCCCAGGGCCTTGTGGTTAGTCCCGACGGGCGCCATGTCATCGTGGCGAGCGCCACCGGCCACCTGACCGTGCTGAGCCGGGCAGAGAATGGCGGTCTACGCGGCCTCTTCCCCACCGGGCCGCGCTTTGTGATGAGCCTGAATCGTAGTGAGTTGGCCGGGGCACGCGGGCTGGCCATCAGCCCAGAGGGGAGCAATCTCTATGTAGCGGGCTATACCAACAATCAGTTGGTTGGCATTACGCGAAACCCGGCCAACGGCCACCTCAGCTTCAACGAGGCCCTGAATGATGGCGGGAGGATCGCAGGGCTGGACGGCATCTTTGGGGTGACGGTCAGCCCCGATGGTCAGCACGTCTATGCGGCCAGTCAGCGCGCCAATGCGGTGGCCGTCTTCCAACGCAATCTGGCCGAGCAAGGCCGCTTGCGTTTCCAGGAAGTCTGGCGTCAGGGTGACACGGTGCTCGATCCCCAAACCGGTGGCCCACGCACGCTGAACGGGCTGGCGGGGGCACTGTTTGTGGCGGCCAGTACCGATGGGCGCTATGTCTATGTCAGTGGCGAGAGTGCCAATGGGATCGCGGCGTTCGCCCGCACGCCGGATGGTACACTCCAGTTTGTGCAAGCCTTGGTACGCGTGCCTGCCAGCGGGATCACCACCGGCCCCTTCCTGGGCGCGGCGCGCGGGCTGGCCGTTGATCCGCAGGGCGACCAGTTGTTTGTCGCCAGTTTTCGCGATAATGTGGCGCTGACCCTGGGGCCGGTCAATCCGCTGCCCGCCCTCGAGAGTCTGTTGCCCGCATCCGCCCCCGTTGGCAGCCCCGCGTTGAGTCTGCGCGTGCTCGGTGAGGGTTTTGCGGCGGGGGCGGTGGTGCGTTGGGCCGGCAGCGATCTGCCCACCGAGCGGCTTGGATCGGGCGAGCTACGGGCCACCGTGGCGGCCAATCTGCTGAGCAGCGCCGGCAATGTGGCCGTGACGGTACGCAATCCTAGCCCGGGCGGCGGCGAAAGTAGCGCACGCAGTTTTGTGGTGAGTGCCGCCCAGGCCAATCCGCTGCCCGCGCTGGCGAGTCTTACGCCCACGAGCCTGCTCGCGGGCAGCGGGTCAGTGCGGATCAGTCTGCAAGGCAGCGGCTTCATCCCCAGTTCGCACGTCGAGTTGAATGGGCAGCAGCGCCCAACGAGCTACCGCGGGCCAGAACTGCTCGACGTTGACCTGAGTGCAGCCGATCTGGCCCAACCGGGGGCACGGGGCCTGCGGGTCGTCAACCCCGGGCCGGGCGGCGGCACCTCAGAGGTGCTTACCCTGAACGTGGGCAGCCCCAGTGCGCCACCGCCACCAGGCCTGATCAGCCTGAGTCCTGCCAGTGTAGTCGCCGGAGCGGGAACCGGTCTTGAGCTGAACCTTCGTGGCAGCGGGTTTGTCGAGAGCACGCAAGGTCAGTGGAACGGGAGCACGCGTCCAACCCGGCTGATCAGTGCAGACGAAGTCGTGATCAGCCTCTCGGCGGCCGATCTGCTGACACCGGGGGCCGGCGAACTACGGGTGCGCAACCCCGACGGCCAACTCTCCAACGGACTGAGTTTCAGCATCGTGGCCCCGGGCAGCAACCCACGTCCGAGTGTGCAGGGCCTGCTTGGTCTGGGGCGCAATGGTGAGCTACTCATCGTGACCTTGGCGGGCAGCGACTTTGTACCGGGGGCGATCGTACGCTGGAACGGGGTCAGCCGCGCTGCCACCAACGTCACCCCAACCACGCTCCAGGTAGCCTTGCAACCCGAAGACGCGCGGAGCTTCGCCCTGGTTCGTGTGATCAATCCAGAGCCGGGCGGCGGCGAGTCGGCAGCGATCGTCGTGCATATCCCGACCGCATATCTGCCGCTCGTGCGGCGATAAGTTTGCTCGCTGGCTAACCCGTGCGCAGCCGGCCTTTCGCCGACTCGCTCAGGCTACCAAGGTGGCCTGAGCTCCGCAGGAGCCGAGCCGTTATGGTTTTTCAGTAAATAATCCGCTATGCGTGGCACCGGCTAGACCTCACAGATCTTTCGTTTCGGCGCGCCTGCCCAGCGGGGGAGGGCGGCCTTTCACACAAGGTCTGGTCGAGCGGATTAATTTCTGGAAGACCATGACGGCGACGGTCGAAGCTTGACATACGCCACCGGCGGGCGTAAGATAATCACAAGCCGCAGAGACGTGAAAGGGTATTCCATGACCACAGTGATCATCAACGATGTCCCGATGGAGGCCAAGGTCGGCGAGCGAGTGCTGAATGTCGCCCGGCGCAATGCCGCGCACATTGGCTTTGTCTGCGACAACAACGGCCTCTGCCAAACCTGCCGCTGCCAGGTGCTCGCCGGTGCCGATCAACTCAGCCCGCCCAGCGAGATCGAGCGTGCTTGGCTCAGTCCGGCCCAGCTCGATGACGGCACGCGCCTGGCCTGCCAGACAGTGATCCGCGGCACGGGCGAGATTCGCGTCGAGAGCTTCGCCGAGACCCTGCGCCGCATGGCTCTGGCGGTCATCAGCCCGCCCCAGGGCACCGACCCGGTCAGCAACCTGCTCGGCCTTGGCAGTCGCCTGGTGAGCCGCGTCTCCGAACAGGTTGTCGCCCTGCCCACCGGCCTGCCAGCGGTGATCGAGCGCAACGGCCTGCGCCGCTCGCTACTCTTCATCCGCGACGGTGGCCGCTATCTGGACGATCTGCAGCGCACCGCCGAGCGTATGCGCACCGGCGCCGAGCGCCTGGAGCGTCGCCGCCTTACCGCAGACGAGTAACGCGCCCACCCCACGGCCCGGCGAGCGCTCCCCTGGCGCGCCCGTCCTCAGCGCCCGCCAGCCGGCGGGTGCTCTCTATTGGTCGTGTCCGCGATCCGCTGCGTCGGTCTGCGCAACGCAACTGAGGGCGAGCCTCCAGTCTGGTGGCACGCGCCAAGGCACGCCGTGCCATGGGGGCGCTACCCGCGTGCCACGCTCGCCGATTTTCTGGCACTTCCGCCCGAACTGATCCGGCTGCCGAGCGAACCCTAACTCTACCCCTTTACCGTCGACATCCTGCTCTCACTCAGTCGGGATGCACCCTCCTGGCATTGACAGGAAAACCCTGACCTGGAACACACCATTTGCCTGCTACCTTCTTCTCAAGCCCAGAATTATACTTAAGTTGCGCTACAAGCTTTGATCCAAGCACAAGCAGTTATTCTCCTCACCTTCGTCAACCTAATTCATCGGGGCAGTTTGCGCTAGCTATGTGCGGGCCACCCGCACGCTCCGTATCCCCAGGGTGTGCCGAAAGCAAAGGCGCGTCAGAATGGCGTTTTACCTTTGATTATGCGGTAGATGTGATGAAATACCTTACTTTTGCCTTCATCTTTGTCCTCATCCTCCCGCTCACCATCCTCGTGAGCGGAAGGATGAGGCTGGTTGTTGCGGATGGGCCATCAGATGATGTGATGATGTCGCTGACTAAGGATTGCGAACCACTACCATCGACGCTGACCTGTGAACCACTACCATCGACGCCGACCTGTGAACTACCACCATCGACGCCGACCTGTGAACTACCACCATCGACGCCCACTGACGAGCCTGCTCCCACGCCCACTGACGAGCCTGCTCCCACGCCCACCGACGAGCCTGCTCCCACGCCCACCGACGAGCCTGCTCCCACGCCCACCGACGAGCCTGCTCCCACGCCCACTGACGAGCCTGCTCCCACGCCCACTGACGAGCCTGCTCCCACGCCCACTGACGAGCCTGCTCCCACGCCCACTGACAAGCCTGCTCCCACGCCCACTGACGAGCCTGCTCCCACGCCCACTGACGAGCCTGCCCCCACCACATCGCCCACCACGTCTACCGCAGTGCCGTCACCTACCCGCACCCCAGTACCGTCACCCACCGGAGTGCCGTCACCTACCGCAGTGCCATCGCCCACCCCCACCGACGAGCTATCACCTCCCGCCACCGTAGTGCCGTCACCCACCGTCGTCCCGTCACCCACCCGCACCGCAGTGCCATCACCCACCCCCACCGTAGTGCCGTCACCTACCCGCACCGCAGTGTCGTCACCCACCGCAGTGCCATCACCCACCGCAGTGCCGTCAGCCACCCGCACCGCAGTGCCATCACCCACCGCAGTGCCGTCACCCACCGCAGTGCCATCACCCACCGCAGTGCCGTCAGCCACCCGTACCGCAGTGCCGTCAGCCACCCCCACCGACGAGCTATCACCTCCCGCCACCGGAGTGCCGTCGCCTACCACCGTAGTACCGTCAGCCACCCGTACCACAGTGCCATCACCCACCGCAGTGTCGTCACCCACCCGTACCGCAGTGCCGTCACCCACCCGTACCGCAGTGCCGTCACCCACCCGCACCGGAGTGCCGTCGCCTACCGCCGTAGTACCGTCAGCCACCCCCACCGCAGTGCCATCACCCACCGCAGTGCCATCACCCACCGCAGTGCCATCACCCACCGCAGTGCCGTCACCCACCCGTACCGTAGTACCGTCACCTACCGCAGTGCCGTCAGCTACCCGCACCGGAGTGCCGTCGCCTACCACCGTAGTGCCGTCGCCTACCACCGTAGTACCGTCACCCACCCGTACCGCAGTGCCATCACCCACCGCAGTGCCGTCGCCTACCGCAGTGCCGTCACCTACCGCAGTGCCGTCGCCTACCGCAGTGCCGTCACCTACCGCAGTGCCGTCACCTACCGCAGTGCCGTCACCTACCGCAGTGCCGTCACCTACCGCAGTGCCACCGCCTACCGCAGTGCCACCGCCTACCGCAGTGCCATCGCCTACCGCAGTGCCGTCGCCTACCGCAGTGCCGTCACCTACCGCAGTGCCGTCACCTACCGCGTTGCCTACCGCAGTGCCATCACCCACCCCCATCGATGAGCTCTTACCTCCACCCATCGCAGTGCCGTCGTCCACCGCAGTGCCATCACCCACCCCCATCGATGAGCTCTTACCTCCACCCATCGCAGTGCCGTCGTCCACCCCCACCCAGGTAGCCTCTGCACCTCCGAACATTATGCCGACTGCAGTACCAACTGAGGAAGCGTTACCAACGGCAATTTCCCCACCCACCGAAGAGACGACTCCGACAACCTTATTGCTCATCCCTGATGTCCCAGCGATATCAACGCCGCAGACAATCCCGACGCTTGCAACGGGAGGGCAACCAACCTCCGAGGCGTTTACCCCCTCGGACTCGGGCAGAGGCCCAGATAATCCCGACATCGCGGTCAGCTTACCCTACACAGGGCTTGGACACACACGCCCAGGCTATCCTGGTCTCTATGTGCTTGCTGTGAGTCTCATTATGATCGGAGCACTGCTACTATGGTGGCGGCGTTAATCCACAAGCAGGAGTATTGCGCTCTGCACCACCCCACCCTGCTTGTGTTGTTGGTTGCGCTGCCGGTAAGCCTGCATTTGCCAGGATCTACCACCCTCGTCATTAGGGTGCTCAGCCCTGCTCACCCCAAGGACAGTCCAGACAACCTCACCTCAGCATCGGCAGGGCTGAGTACGGGTAACGTCAGGCCGCGAGCCCGTTGTTCGGCCTGCGGTAAGAGGTGAAGGTCGGTCGCCGGGTGGTGGCGAAGAATGGCGAACAATTCAGCCGCCTGATCCGTTGCCCCCCGCGCAAGCAACAGATTAGCCCAGCCATACACGGCGTCGAGCAGGACAGACGGCGCTTGGGTCGTTCGCGCAAGGTTCAACGCCTGCGCTAGCGTGGTTTCCGCAGCCTCATGCTGCCCAAAGGATAACTCGGCCATACCAAGGATGCGCAACGCGAGCGCCTGATTGCGCTGATCACCGAATGTTTCGGCAAGACCAACGGCTTCCTGGGCGAGTTTCTGTGCCGTAAGGGCCTGATCCTGGATGAGCGCGATTTCAGCCAGGTTGTAGAGCGCGACCATACGGACACTCTCGTTGTTGAGTTCAAGACAGAGCTCAGCGCACGCCTGGTAGTATGTGAAGGCCTCGGCATAGTTCTGTTGCTGGAAATAGGCCAGCCCCAGGTTATTGAGAAAGTGCGTTTCGCCACGCCGATCGCCGATGGTGCGAGCGAGTTCTAACCCCTCCCCCAGGGTCGTCAAGGCTTGCTCAACTCGGCCCAGCCGTAACAGAAGTGGACCCAGATTGGCGAGTGGCTTTACGATCTGACGGTTGTCGCCAGTACGACGATACACCTCCAGGCTCCGCTCGTAGGCTATCAATGCTTCCTGGCTGCGCCCACGCGCGGCATAGAGGATGCCGAGCAGGTTGGCAGCAAACCCCGCAAGATCCTCCGGTAAAGCGTCGTGAGACGCTTCGCAAGCCTCAATCGCTTCCAGGAGCCGCCCGAGCCGTAAGATCAGGGCGGCATAGTGAACATTCAGGCGGCTGCGAAGCGCCGGGGTCGTCACCGTCGCGAGCGCACGACGAAAGAGCAACTCTCCTTCGGCATACCGACCCTGGCCTTCACAGAATTTGTGGATCGGTTCAGCGGCAGCCTCCAGCCACTTTTCATCAGGTTGGGTACAGGCATACTCCCATGCAACCCGCAGGTTCTCAACGTTGGCGGCGAGACACTGCAAAGCGCGGACGGTCGTGTCACCTCCCGATAAAAGCCGATTCTGGGTGCCGAGCATGGCCCCAAAGTGTGCAAGCTGTGCCGCGTGAGCCTGTGCCTGCAAGGTGGGCTGCGCCGCTAATTCGTGCAAGGCAAATTGCCTGACCAACTCGTGCATGGCCAAGGTGGAAGGCGTCGGTCGCTGCAACAAGGCATGATGCAGCAGCAACGTCACGACCTCGGGCCGGGCTCCACTGACGGCTGCCGCCTGTTCCTCGTCGAAATGGCCGCGCAAGACCGCCAGTTGCGCCAGAACCTGCTGCGCCCCAGGGGTGAGCAGATGCCACGCAAAGGCAATGATTGCCCGTAAACTCAGTTGCTTCGCAGGAAGATCACGATACACCCCACTCAGTACCTCACTGTCTTGCGCCACCTGGCTCACAATCGCGTGCAGTGGGTAACCCTCGATCCATGCCGCTGCAAGCTCAAGCGCGAGCGGCATTCCTCCGGTCAGCCGGATCAAATCCTCAAGCGCCACCTGGTCAAGCCTCGGATCATACCCGGGCTTGATACGCTCGACACAGGCACAAAAGAGCGCCCCTGCCGCTTCGGGATCAAGTCCTTCCAGCACAAACACTGTCTCGCCACGCATCGCCAGACGCTGGCGTGAGGTAACCAGCAAGGTCAACCCCGGTGCCGCCCTGAGCCACTCGTTGAGCAACAAGGCATGCTCGTGAACCCCCTCGAAGCCATCAAGGATCACCAGCAGTTCGCGTCCTTGTAGAGCCGCAAGCAGGGTTGTCTCGAGCGGGACACCGGCCGTCAAAGGGACATTGAGCGCCGTCGCGACTGCCGCTAACAGGCCGGGGGCATCAGTGGAACCCTCCAACGAGACGTACCAGACTCCATGCAAGAAGGCATGGCGCAAGATCGCGGCGATGTGCAGGGCAAGCCGCGTTTTGCCCATCCCCCCCAGGCCTACCAACGTGACAAGGCGCGTGGAAGGATCGAGTAGAAGCCGTTGCAACTGGCGCTGTTCAGCAGCACGCCCCACCAGTGGGGTCAGCACCTGCGGCAGATTATCCCGCGAGGCCAGGCCCCGCGCCCACTGGATCTGTTCGGCTAGGCGGCTTGTCTCAGGCATCGGCGGAACGCCAAGTTCACGGTCGAGTACCAGCACGCACGTTTTGTACTGTGCCAGCGCCTCGGTGTAACGCCCCGCTCGCGCCAACGCCAACATCAGCGTACGGTGCGCCGTCTCATGCCACGGCTCAATTTCAAGCCAGCGATAGAGGGATGGCACGGCGCGCACTGGCTCGCCACTGCGCAAACAAGCCTCGGCAAGCCGTTCACTGACGGCAAACAGAGCTAGACGGATCCGCTCACGGGTCGGGCCAAGCCACTCATCAAAGAGCGTGGCTCCACTGAGGGTCAGGTCGTGCAGGAAGTCACCCTGCCACAACGCAACCGCCACCTCAAGCTCTTCGAGCGTTGCCTCCGGCTCATGGGCAAGCGTTTGCAACGCGAGCGCATCGACCCTCACTGGCAGATCTGCCGTAAGCGCTACTGTTGTACGGCCACTCTCCAACACCTCGGGGAGCAGGTTATTCAGCGTGTAGAGCGCCATCCGCAGGTTTGACTGCGCGCGCGCCGCTGGCATATCCCCCCACAAGAGGGCTGCTAACCGTTCACGCGCATGGGGCCGTCGTTCGAGCGCGAGGTAGGCAAGCAACGCAAGATTTTTGCCCGCAGGAAGATCCGTCAGCGGTACACCGTCAAACAGAATCCGGGTCGGCCCAAGCAGATGCAAGACAAGCATAAGACACTACGCTTCAAGATTGACGCTAGATTGACGCACCTTCAGTATAACAGCGATATACTACATGTGCCGAAGCTAAGAGAGAGGATGTCCGTATGGGCTGGCCCTTGCCATCAATTGCGCTCCGTGTCACCTTTGTGGCCCTGATACTCGCCCTGTTGACCGTCATCGTGCCGATCACCCTGCCAGTCGCGGCCCAAACCTTGCCTGCCCGTTGTGCCAACGGCGGCGATTATGGTACCACGCTGACGACCGATACCACCTGGAATGAGGATGTCTATCTGGGACGAAATCTCACCCTCCGCAATGCCACCCTCACCATCGAACCCGGTGTGACCGTCTATTTCTGTGGGGTCTTCAACCTCAAGATCGGCGATCTTTTCCAACCAGGGCGCCTCGTTGCTGTTGGCACCGCCGAGGCTCCCATTGTCTTTGAACCGGCACCAACCGTTGACGCCTGGGGCTGGCTCTATTTTGAAGATAGCCTTGCACAGACCTCATTGCTCCAACATGCGATCCTGCGGCGTGGCGGGGCCAATGCGCCCTCCAATCCGGATGCCGCAACGATCTATATTAGCAACCGGCATAGTCAGCCAGCGCTTGCCTCACCAGTACTTGACCAGGTGCGCGTCGAAGCCAGCGCCTCCAACGGGATCTTCATCTACCCGAATGTCGAAAATGATCCGACCCCGCCTGCCCTCTCGCGAGTCACGATTACCAGTAGCGCCCGCGCACCCATCCGCATGGCTGCCGCTGCCGCCAGCGGTCTCGGCGAAGGCATTGTCACCACTGATAATGCCATCGAACGCCTGCAAATCCTCGGTGATAATCTGCTCGGCTCGATGTACTTCAATCAGTACTGGCGCAATCACCCGACGCCCTACGAAATCCTCGGTAGCCTCGCTCTGCGCAATCGCGATCCAGCCCGGGCCTTTAGCACCTGGGAGATCGCGCCCGGCACGACGCTCTTGATCCACGAGAATCGCAACTTCAGCATCGGGGCGCTCAGCAACGATGCGCGCCTCATCGCCCGTGGCACACCCGATGCCCCCATCACCTTCACCAGGGCCAACGATCAGGTGGCCCAGTGGGGCCAGATCAGTTTCAATAATTTCTCTACCGCCGACAGCGAGCTCCACTGGGTGAACTTGCTCTACGGTGGTGGCGTCCCCAACGAGAGCCAGAATTACGGCGTCTTGAATCAGACTGGCACTGGTACGCTGACCCTTGACCACGTCACCATCAAGTTCAGCAAGAATGCGGCCCTCTATGCGGGAGGCAATGCAAAAGTGGGGGGCTTCCAGATCAGTGACAGCGTCTTCGAGTTCAACCGGATCGGCCTGAATCTCTGGGATGCCCGTGGGGTGGTGCGCGGATCGCGCTTTAGCAACCATAGCGAAGATGCTATTCGCAACAATCGGGCCAACACGCTATGCTTCGATGCCGCCGGCAACTGGTGGGGTACCGCCACCGGCCCCGTTGATGCCTCGGCCTCGACCCGTGACGCCTGCGCACCTGGCGGGCGCAGCAATGCCGGCAACGGCGAAAGGGTAAGTGATGGGGTCATCTACTGGCCCTGGCTGCAGGATGTCGATGGCGTGCCGCAGGATCGCAGTTCGATCACCCCCGACGGCGGCTTCTGGATCATCGCCGACGGCCAGGATCAGGGGCAACTGACGGTGACCCTCCGTGATGCCGAAGGTGCACCGCTCGTGGGTAAAGAGGTTCGGCTCGAAACAACCCGCGGTCTGCTTGCGCAACCAGAAGCACCAACGGATACCAACGGGCGCACCACCGCGACGATTACCAGTACCACGGCAGGCGAGGCAACGATCACTGGCTTTAACGTCACCGACAACACTAGCCTTGAAACCCAAACCTCGGTAGTCTTCTGGCAAGGTTCGGGTAATACCGGCGGTCTCGTGCAGGCCGGTGGCACACCCTATGCTCGCCCCGACTTGCTCGTTGAAGGTGAACCTTTTGAAGTCGGCTTTCCCATTACTTTCCGCCTGCCATTGCGCAATACCAACAGTACGCCGCTCGATGTCGAGGTCGCCTTCCGCGTCAGCAACTTTGGCATCGGCCAGGTGTGGACGCCCGTCGTGACACGGAGCTACACGCTCGCGCCGGGTGAAAGCTGGAATGCCCAGGGCGGCTACCTCCCACCTGATACGGCCCACCGCTGTGTTGCCTACGAAGTCAACTTTACCACAACCACCAGCCAGGCTTTGCTCGCGAACAGCGGGCGCTTCGCGGGGCAACGCAACCCCAAGAGCACCGCCCCACCCAAGGCACCGCCACCAGAGTGTAACACCGACGCGACCAAACTCATCCCGCGCAGCACCGGTTTGAAGGGCGTGCGCAAACATGGCAAAAATATGCAGCAACAGATGCAACAGGTCATCTGTGTCGTCAAGCGCAATCTGAACATCGGGGGGAATCTGCTCGCCAGCAGCCGTATGTACGAAACGCTCGTCACGCCACGCAGTTTTGAAGCACAACCGTTGCTCGCCGACGACGAAGTGACGGCGGCCCAGGCCCAGGCCGGAACTGCGATCGCCAATACGGTGGCCCAACTCAATGGGCTGGAATCTGCCCTGCTCGCAACCTACGAACGCATGCAACAGGCGAGTCAGGCGCAAGACTGGCAGGCCGCCCTGCGCCAGACCGAAGCCTACCGGGCTTTCCAGGTTGAACGCGCTACGCTGCTCGACCAGCTTGCTACCGCTGCCGATGATCTGGTGAGCGCCAATCTCGCGGCAGGGGAAGATCCCGGCTTTAGCCCCGACGAGTACCGCGCCTATCTGGCTGAACTCAAAGCTGACGGCTACGACGCCGAAACCATCGCCTTCCACCGTGCCAGTGGCCTCAGCGAAGCCGAGATCACGGCGATGCTCCAGACCGAGATCGCAACGCTCGAACAGGGCCTACCAACCACCAGCACCAGTCTCAACGGCATTCTGCGCAACCTGGCAACCGAAAGCCGCGCAACAGCCCAGGCGTTGCGAATCTTCTTGCAGCCAGCCACCCTCGCCGCTGATGCGACAACCCTGACCACGGTTGCCAGCAACAGCATTCCCTTTGTGGTAGGCAACCCGACTGATAGCGAGGCTACCGTCACCCTCGTCATCAGGCCCGTCGATCTCCCATTGCACTGGCGGGCTTCGCTCAACCAGACTGCCCTCAGACTAGCCGCGGGCGAACAAAGCCAGGCCATCCTGACCCTCGACCCAGGCGGGCAACCTGTCCTCCAGGACACCGATCTCCAAGTCGCCGTCGAGGGCTACATCAACGGCGAATTGATCGGCGGCGTCCTCATCAGCCAGCGCGTCCCAGGCAACGTCACCACCACCAATCGCGTCTATCTCCCATTGGTCCAACGGTAGGAAGCATCTCCATTTATGGAGTTCCAGAAATGAATCCGCTCTTCCAGACCTCACAGGTCTCGCAGCAATACGTTTCAAAGAAGGACGAGAAGAGACCTCTATGTCGTTCACACCTGACGCACCAATAGCACACAACTCGCAAAATCGCCGAGATGCAGATCCAGCCCGAGGTGCATCCATGCCGCGCCTGAGCGCACTTCGGGTTGGCCTTCAATCGTGTAGTGCCGCTGCGGGTCAAGCCCTTGCAAGCGCAACGGTGGTAGCCGCGTCTGCGCCGGTAGGTGGGTGCGGAAGGCAAACAGGACTGCTTCGGAGCGATCAGGCGCGACGTATAGCACCGCCGCGAAGGCATGGCGCTGCGGTGAGCGTAGCCGGTATAATTCGCCGAACTGGACGATTGGGCGGATCGTTTTGTACTGCGCGATCAATGCCGCCGCTTCCGCCCGCTCCTCCGCCGTCCAGCGCGCCAGGTGCCCACCAAGGCCCAGGATGCCGCACATGCCGACATGGAAGCGGAACCGCAGTGAGAGATGCGAGGCAGGCAGATCGGCGACCCAGGCGTGCATCGTGTTCGCCGGAAAGATCTGTGAAAACCCTTCCTGCATCGCCAGGAAGCGCGTCGGATCGATGTTGTCGCTCAGTTGGAACTGATCGGCCAACCGCATCAAGCCGAGATCGACCCGCCCTCCACCGCCTGAGCAGTTCTGCCAGACAATCTGTGGGTGCCGCTCACGCAATGCCCCCCAGACCCGGTAGAGGCCTTCGATGTAGCGTACCCACACTTCACGCGGTTCGCCCGGCGCATCGTGCCAGCCTGGCTCGCTGATGTTGCGGTTCATATCCCATTTGATGAAGTCGATCGGGTGTTCGGTCAGCAGGCGATCGAACTGGGCGATCAGGTAGTCCTGCACGTCGGGCCGAGCCAGATTGAGGATCAGTTGATGGCGGCTCTCGGTGCGGGCACGGGTCGCAAAGTGGAGCACCCAGTCGGGATGCGTGCGATAGAGTTCACTCTTCGGGCTGACCATCTCGGGCTCGATCCAGAGGCCAAACGCCATGCCGAGTTCATGCACTCGCCTGATCAGCGGCGTCAGGCCGTGCGGAAACTTGTGCGGATCAGGGCGCCAATCGCCCAGCGCCGCTGTGTCATCGTTGCGCCCCGCGAACCAGCCGTCGTCGAGCACGAACACCTCAATGCCGAGTGAGGCGGCGATCTCAGCCAGATGCACCTGCGAGGCCTCGTCAACGTCAAAGTGCGTCGCCTCCCACGAGTTGTAAAAAACCTTCTGCACTTGCCGCTCACCGGGCAAGATCACCTCACGGATAAAGGTATGCCAGCAGCGGCTCATTGCGCCAAAGCCAGCAGCGGTATAACCTGCGTAGCTCACGGGTGTCGTGAAGGCCTCGCCCGGGTCGAGGCGCCAGGCGAAATCCCAATCATTCAGGCCAATGCCGATGCGTGTCGAGCCGAAATCGGTCACTTCAGCCGCGATCTGCCAGTTGCCGCTCCAGGCTAGCGCCCCGAACCAGACCTCCCCACCGCATTCATCGGCCCCTTGCCCCAGATCGGCGTCCGGATCGCGATCGACCGCAAACCAGGGGCTATGGTGGTGGCTACTCGCCAGCCGACGACTCTCCAGGCGCTTGACCCCTTCGCTGAGCGGCTCGTGCCGCAGGATCCCTTCGTCCATATGGCGACCGACCATATGGCGCAGCCGGTAACGTCCATGCTGCGGCAGATGCCAGAGCGCCGACCAGATCCGCTCGATCAGCATCGGTTCCGTCCCGAGGTTCTCGATCCGCACCGCTCGCTCAAGCAGATCATAGGCTTCATAGAGTCGATACAAGAGCGTGACGCGCAACGGGTAGAACCCATCTTCGAGCGTGATCGCCAGCGTAGGCAGCGGCTCTGACTCTACGGTCGCCCCCACATAACCGAGCACCACATTGCGGACACCGTCGGCAAACGTCACTTTCAGACATGGCTCAACAAAGGTGTTCCCGGTATAGCCGGGGTACTCTTCAGGCGTCAGTTGGGCCGGAGGGTTAAACGAGCTCCAACCGTCAGGACTCGGCGGCGGCGGATAGTCGGCCAGCGCGGGGAGCCGTGGTCCCCAGTAGCAATGCGTGAGCACCCCGGCGTCATTCAAGCCGAGCGCATACGCAGTTGACGTCGTTGCCAAGATCCAGCCGGTCGCGTTGGTAAAAATAGGCATACAAAGTGCCTCACAAAAGAAGCTTACCGGAATCGTTTGATCCCTAACCCCATGTACCGTTCAGTAGGCCACCTTGTCACCCTGAGTACCACATGGCCCGCGGGCCAGTGACACCGTGAGAAACCAGTTTGTTGCACCGGCCCGCCCATGTCACCCCGAACGAACGTGAGGGGTCTTCCATGACGATCAGTGCAGATTCCTCACTGCGCCTGCGGCTTCGTTCGGAATGACCGCAGAGGCGTTGCGCTCCGACTATGAGATTTGTTGCTCAGGAGCGGAGCGAACGGTCTCAGGGGTCCCAACGGCAGCGATGCTTCGCTCCGCTCAGCATGACCATGTGGCACCTTCAAGTGTAATTGGTATAACCCGGAACGGTTGCTTAAAAGATCACCCCAATCGCCCCCAGGGTGAGGCCCGCCCCCGTGCCAAGTAGAACTACCCGGTTGCCCCGGTCGATCCGTCCGTCGGCAACTGCTTCGGCGAGCGCCAGTGGGATCGAGGCGGCAATGCAGTTGCCCCGAGAGGGCAGGTTGATGATCAGTTGCTCGCGGCGAAAGCCGTAACGCCTGGCAAGGATTTCCAGCGCATGGCCGCTGGCCTGGTGCGGTACGGCCGCATCGATCTCTTCGCGCGCCCAGCCAGTGCGTACAAAGAAGCTGTCTAAGAAGAGCTCAGAGATCCGCGCTGCTTTTTTGTAGATCGCTGATCCGTTCATCGCAAAGGTGTTCATCTCGGGGGTCGTCGTCGGGTCGTTGGGATGGTGCAGCGTGCCACCCCCCAAGATCGTCGTCAGGTCGGCTCCGCTGCTGTAGGTGGCAAATTGCTCCCAGACAACCGCACTCGCTTCGTTGACTGGGGTACGCACGATCACAGCGGCAGCGGCGGCGTCGCCAAAAAGCACGGCACTTTCGGGTTGGTTGGGGTTGAGTGCGTAGCCCGTGCGCTCACTAGTGATGATCAGCGCCGTCCGGTAGCTCCCGGCGGCTACCAGGTGCGCAACGCTTTGCAGGGCCACCAGAAAGCTGAGACACGTGGCATCGATGTCAAAACAGGTGCTGCCTCCGTCGGGTGCGCCAAGTTCGCGCTGCAGATAGGCGGCGGTGCAGGGAATCGCCTGTTGGCGCCCGCTCGCTGCGGCGACGATCAGGTCAACGTCATCAATGGCAAGCCCTGCAGCCGCCAGCGCACGCTGCCCCGCTATGGCCCCCATGTGTACCGTTGTCTCGTGGGTCGCCCGTCGCCGTTCTTTGATGCCCGTGACCCGCTCGATCCACCCTGTTTCGAGGCCGTAATCAGCTTCAAGGTCGGCATTGGTAACGATGCGTTCGGGAAGGTAGTGACCAAGACCTGCGATTTTGACATGCAACATAGAATGGTGTCTCTGCTTCTAGGACCGGTGCTCTTCGCCGGCAAGGCGCTGTAACTCGGCAAGCCGGTTGAGCGCGTCGAGTGGCGTCAATTCGTTGATGTTGAGCCGACGGAGGTAGGCGATCACGGGACTCGGCGCAAGGTCAAAGAGACTCAATTGCCCTTCGTAGGGCGGTGCACTGAGCGCGACCGGCGCTGGTTCCAACACTGTTTCAGCAGGCCGCGTCGTGGGTCGTGCGCTTGGCGCTACTGCTGTCTCATCGTGGGCAGGGCGCTCGTCGCCTGGCGCTTGCTCCACTGACAGACTCGGCCCGGTCGCGCCGTCGCTGCGCCCTCGTGACGGCGATGCCCCACTCGCTGCCGAGTCGGTAGGCGTCGGTTCAGCACCTGCTTCGCCGGGGGCAAGCGGCTCTCCGGACTCTTTCCCCAGTTGCTTGCTCCGCTCTCCTTCGAGTTCACGCAGCAACGCGCTCGCCCGTGCGATCACGGCCTGGGGAATGCCGGCCAGTTGCGCGACATGAATGCCGTAGGAGCGATCGGCCCCGCCTCGCCGGAGTTCGTGCAAAAAGACGACCTGGCCCTCTTTTTCGACCGCCGCCATATGATAGTTGCGCAGGCGCGGCAAAACCGCTTCTAGCGCGGTCAATTCGTGATAATGGGTCGCAAAGAGCGTACGGCAACGCAGGCGCGGTTCGTTGTGAATGTATTCGACGACGGCCCGCGCAATCGCCATGCCATCGTAGGTCGACGTCCCGCGCCCAACCTCATCGAGAATGATCAGGCTCCGCCGGGTGCTCTGCAAGAGCAACGCTGCCGTTTCGGTCATCTCGACCATAAAGGTGCTCTGGCCGGTCGCGATGTCGTCTTGCGCCCCGATCCGCGTGAAGATTCGGTCAACTAGGCCAATCGTTGCGGCTTCAGCGGGCACAAATGAGCCTATCTGCGCCATCAAGACGATCAAGGCCACCTGGCGCAGACAGGTCGAGTTGTGGCTCACCAGGCCGTTGGCGAGATAGGCGTGATCGTGGTCAACCGACAGATCATAGACCTCGGCCTCGCCGGGGGTCAGGCTGACCACCGGGTCGTAGAACGGGCGTTGCTTTGGCACGCGAAGGCTGCGCTTGGGATGCAAAAGCACGTCATTCGGCAACGCATCGAGCGGCAACCCGACCATCGTACCTTCGACTGTCGCAATGAGGCCCAGGTTGAGCAACAAGAGTTGCACCTGCTGCGCAATGGTTGTTGAAGGCATAAGCCAGTGAAGCATGCCGGAGGGTTGGAAGGAGGCGAATTTGCTCGCACAGAGCCCCTGCAAAAAGGCGACAATCGTCTCGCGGGGCGCACCGAGCAGCGCATCCGGGAGGGTGCAGGCACACTCGGCAGAGGCGGTCGCCGTGCAACAAGCTTGCTCTGGATGGGCCTGGGCAAGGCTGTCATCAGCCGCCGTAGGCAAGGTCGCATCCCCCTGTGAAGTGTTGGGGCACTGGTGCGACCTTGCGTCCTTCATACAGCGCCCACCCATCACCGTCGGGATCGTGCCCCGGCTCCCGAGGTTATACCCAAGCTGATAGGCCTGGGCCGGGGCGATCGTCGGATCGCGCCCCCAAAGATTGACGCCGCAGATGATGGCAAGCCGATCACCGGGTTGCAGATCACCGAGGCAACGCCACACCTCGTGGCCGTCGGCTTGCCGCACGCGCACGCGATGCTCGGGCGTGCCCTCAAGCGTAAAGCCGTGCTGGGTGGTCAGCCTGATGGTGGCCTGACACCCCCCGCGATAAAAATGAGTCGCCTCGCGGGGTTGCTCAAGGCCTTGCACTACCCTTCCGAGGGGCGCAAATGTGCCTTCGACAGCCCCAGATGGCATCAGATCGGCGATGCGCACCAGGCCGTGCTCACTATAGACCAGGGTCGCGCCAACGACACACTTGCCCGCCATATTGGGGCCAGTGATGATCAGCAGTTGCGCCTCGTCGGTATCGAGCCCCAGATCATTCGGGACAAACGCATCTTCGAGGACCTGCTCGACGACGGGATGGCGCCCGGCGGTAATCTGGAGGCGCGTACTTGCTTCAAGGTTCGGACGGGCATAACGCCCGCGCACCGCAGCCTCGGCGAGCGAGGCTATCGCATCGAGGTGCGCCAACGCTCGCGCCGCTTTGCGCAGCCGCTCGACGCCTTTGCTCAGCGCCTCGCAGAGCCGCCCGAAGGCATCGCGTTCGAGATCGGTCAGTTGCAACCTGGCCCGATCAATGATCTGCTCGTACTCTTTCAGTTCAGCCGTAATATAGCGCTCGGCACTGACCAGCGTCTGTTTCCGCTCATAATCTTTTGGAATCAGCCGCTCATCCACGTTGCGCGAGAGCTCGATATAGTAGCCAAAGACATTGTTATACCCAACCTTGAGCGCTTTGATCCCGGTACGCTCGCGCTCTTTGCCTTCCAGTCGATCAATAAATTCCTGCGCATGACGACTCGCCTGCACCAGCGCATCCATCCGTGGGTCAAAACCGGGGCGGATCACGCGCCGCGGGCGTTCGCCGCCCTCTTCGGCAGCGCGCAAATAATTGGAAGCCCCAAGCAGCGCTGGCGGATCATCATCAAGCCCCGCCTCGAGCAGAGCCAGCAGATCGCCACATGGATCAAGCAGCGGCTGCTGCGCCACCACCGCGTCTTCAGCGTCCCCAAAGAGATCGTCCTCGCCTGCTGCGGACGCCGCTGCTCCCGCGTGCGCAGGGTCAGCGTGGCCCGCAGCGAAGAGCGCTGCCTCCGCTGGCAACAGCTCAGCGAGGGCACCGTCAGTCGCTGCGAGCACCGCCGGCAGCGCCCGCAGCGAACTGCGCAGTTGCACAAGGTCACGCGGGGTTGCCACACTGATGCCCTGGGCAATGCGATTGAGCGCACGTTCCATGTCACCCACCGGGCCGAGCGCCTCACGCAACGTAGCGCGCAGCACCGTTGCTTCGACCAACCGGGCCACCGACGCCTGGCGGGCCAGCAGCGGCTCCAGTTCCAGCAACGGCTGATTGAGCCAGCGGCGCAAGAGGCGCGCCCCCATTGGCGTACGCGTACGGTCGAGCACACTGATCAGGGCCGTTTTCGCCCCCTGGCGCTGTGGCTCAAGCAACTCAAGGTTGCGCCGGGTCTGGGGATCCAGCAGCATAAAACTGCTCGTTGTATAGACGCGCAGCGTATTGAGTTGGGCCGCATAGTGGCGCTGCGTCTCGTGGACATATTGGAGCAACGCACCGGCAGCGCGGGTTGCCAGGGGGTGCGCATCGAGGCCAAAGGCGGCCAGCGAACCAACGCGCAACTGACGTAGCAACACCTCGGTCGCCTCACGCAGATCCCAGCGCCAGGCTGGCCAGGCCGTCACGTGGCCCTGTGTCCAGCGCGCCTCACTCGCCTGGTCAAGCCGTCGGGCGACCCGCTCGTGCGGCAAAAGCATGTCGCGCTCATCTTTGGTCATCGGCGCGAGATCCTGGGTCAAACGGGATTGCGACGGGGCAAACTCGGGCAGGCGCAGATTCTCAAGATCGGGTACCAGCACCTCGGCAGCCTGGAGGCGCGACAACTCACCGTGCAACTGGGCTGCGCTCCGCTCGCCGTGAAATTCAACCGCCGCAAATTCACCCGTACTCAGATCGGCATAGGCCAACCCAATCGCCTCACCTTCCACCAGGGCTGCAGCAAGATAATTATTTGTGGTCGCAGCCAGCATCGAGCTATCAACGACGGTGCCGGGCGTAATCACCCGGACAATCTCGCGATGCACCATCTTGCTGCCGTGTTCAGTGGGCGTCGTCTGTTGCAAACCCGAGGCAAAGACCGAGCGCGGGCGCGTATCATTGCGCGATGCCTCGGTCTCCGTCATCTGCTCGGCAATCGCCACCCGATAGCCGCGCCCAACGAGATCGGTCACATAGCGCTCAACCGCGTGGTACGGCATCCCCGCCATTGGCGCATAGAGCTTCTGCTGCTCACGGGGCTTGCTCTTATCAACCGCATAATCTTTGCGGGTTAGCGTCACATCAAGCAACTCGGCGATCAGCTTGGCATCATCATCAAAAGTCTCATAAAAATCGCCAAAACGAAAGAGCAAGATCGCATCAGCCGCCTGATCCTTTAGCTTGCGATACTGGCGATACCAGGCATGAATCTCAATCCTCGCCATGAAGTCAACTCCGTCTCCCACGCACCAGTGCATCTGTATACGCAGCGACAATCTGATCGGTAATCGTCTCAGGCGTGAGGCCACTCGTTTCAACCGTCACATGGGCAACCTCGGCATACAAGGGGCCCCGGGCCGCCCGCATCGCGGCGAGGCGCGTTGCTGCCTCATCGCCAAGGAGCGGGCGTTCTTCAGCGTCGGTGCGTAGGCGCGCCAGCAGCAACCGATCGGGTGCATCAAGCCAGACGACAAAGGCATGCTCGCGCAGCAACTGACGATTCGCGGGTCGCAACACAATGCCGCCGCCCGTCGCCACAACGGCCAGTTCACCCGCAAGCGCCTCAGCGAGCGCCTCAGCCTCGCGCTCACGAAACGTCGCCTCGCCGTGGGTCGCAAAAATCGTCGGCACCGGCATCCCCGCCGCGTGCGCCACCAGCACATCGGTATCACACAGCGGACGCCCAAGCCGCGCCGCCAGCACCGGCCCCACCGTAGACTTGCCCGCCCCGCTCAGCCCCACCAGCACAAGTGGGCATTCAGGTGACCCCTGCGTCATGCCGTCCTCTCACCTTCTTGAAGCTTCCGCATATGATAGCACATTCTGTCCAAAACATTCTTACGGCGACAGCAGAATATGCAAGCGCCCTCTACCCGCCTGGCGCTCATCAACAAAAATACGAAGCTCGTACTCGCCGAGGGGAAGCGGAGCCCCCGTGCTGAGCGTGATGCCACTGAGATAATTGCCCCCTTCCGGCTGCGGCAAGAGGCCACTCCGGTCAAGCGTTGGTTGGTGCTGCCCGTTGATGATCCATTCTTCGCGAAAGCGGCCCTCGCTGCTATCGGTGATGTTGACAGCATAGTAGAGGGTCGTCAGCCCAAAGCTGAAGCTTGTGCCTTCTTCAAGCAGTTCGTCACCATTGCGACCTGCACCAAAACGCACCCTCGCACTTGGCCCTGGCTCCTCCGCTATCACTGGGAGCCACACCTGGAAGGATTGCTCATTCAGCCCTCGTCCCGCTGTCCCCCTGGTCGACCGCGAAGGTGGCGCGGTTTGCCCTGGGGTCGTGCTCAAGAGCGTGGGGCGTTGTTCGGTGGAGTGAAGAGCCGCACGCTGCCAGACAAGCGGCAGGTTCATCAAAGATGCACTGGAACCAACACTATCTTGACTCCTACTTAGCAGAGCAAATAGGATCACGAGGGTGCCATAGCGCCACAGACGCAACCATCGGTACCTGTTTTGATGCTTCATCGTTGCCCTCCTCCGCCCTAGCCTTCCTCCTCAAGCCTGGGCGCGAGAGCGTCTCGCCCTCGCATGCACCCCGAGGGCGAGACGCTCTCGCGCCCGGTTACCCCTGTTGCCGCATTGCGTAGCGCAAGGCAACTCCGGCGATCAGGATCAGCACAGCAATGAAGACCGGTGCCGTCGTCACCCCACGGCTCCCCGTCACCGGCAACGTCGTAGGCTGGCCCGCAGCCTCCGTCGGCGTTGTCTCGGCACTGCCTTGCGTTGGCTCCGTTGTCGGCGTTGGCGTCGTCGTCACCAGGGTTAGCGTAGGGGTAACCGTGCTCGTTGCCGTCGCGGTCGCGCTGACCGGGGTCGGTTGATCTTCTTCGATTGGCGCAACGACTGAGGTTGGTGTCGGCAACTCGGCCCCACCCGGCCCGCGCAGGCGAATGCGTACCTCGGCCTCGCGGGGTGACACGACAGCATTGCCAAACTCGTCGGCCACATTGACGGCATTGGCCCGATTGACGACGGCATCTTCAATCGGCCCGTTGACCCGATAGGCCGTCGTAAACGCAACCCTCGCTTGCGGGGCCAGACGTTCGATGCCGAGGCTTGCCAGCAGATCATTCCAGCGCAACTCGCCCGTCACGGGATTATGGAAATCGGGCGGCACACTTGACCCAAGGAAACTGAGTAGATCGGGGCGGTAGAAATCCACGACCGGCGCACGGACAATATCGGCGAAGCCGTCGTTGCGCAGCGAAAGCGTAAAGCTAATCACGGGCGTATCAAGTTGCACAAAACTCTCGACAAGGGCCTTCTCGATCACAATGCGTCCACCCTTGATTGTACCCCCCGCATTATCTTCAGCCGCCGCACCTCCTTCGCCCCCCAGTCCCTCGCCAGCCTCGACGCGCACCCGATTGATGACCTCTTCCTCGATCGTGATTGCCCGAAAGACGACGATTACTTCGATAGTCTCACCAGGTGCAAAATCACCAAAAGTGTCGCTCAGGTTTGCCCAGCGCAGTACACCTGGTTCTTGACTCGTCGGTGGCGGCACCATCAACGCAACCACCGGGTCAAGGATCGCGGTCTGATACTCATCAACGAGCGGCAGTTCCGTGATCACCGTTGAACCAGTATTGCGGATTTGGATGGTAAAAGTGAGGTACTGGCCGACCTGAACTTCATCACTACCAAGCAGTGTCTTGCTGATCTCAAGGCCTACCTCCTGTACCGGTTCCGGCAGCGGCGTTACGGTGCCACTCGTTGCCTCAGGTGAAGGCATCGTCATCGTAGGCAGAATCGTAGCTGTTGCCGAGGTAGTGATCGTCGCAGTTGAAGGCGGTGATGAGGGAAGCGTTGGGCTAGGGAGAACGGTGGCAAAGCGTGTCGGCACCGTATCTGGTGAAGGGGTAAATGATGGCGTTGGGGTGGAAGTGAACGTGGGAAGCGCCTGGGCGAACGGTGCGGCCCGCACATGGGTACCGGTCAGCACAAGCAAGCCAATACTTACGCAGCAAACAACAAGAGCGTGGAGTCTCGACATCGTCAACCTCCCGTCTTTGCAAAGGATCCTCGCACCCCCCCTGTCATTCCCGCACACGCGGGAACCCAGACCACCGTCCCGCTCCAAACGTTGCGCCATTGCGCCATTGCGTCAAAAGGTAGTGGCCCTCACCCCCACCTTGACGCGTATGCACGTCAATGTGAGTGTTGCGCAATTTCAAGCCCCACGAGTACCCGCTCGGTATTCGAAAGATCGCCGATGATTTTCCGGACGGGCGGTGGCAACGCACGAATTAGGGTTGGCAAGGCCAGGATCTGATCCGTACTGGCCCGCTCAGGATCCTCGATCACATCGATCACCTCGATATGATACCGGTCAGGCAGATGCTCTTCGCAAAGGGCCTGCAAATTGGCAATCGCCGTCAGTGAGCGCATCGCATGCCCCGCGACATAGAGCCGAAGGATCCAGAATTCACTCTTGTCGGTGGGAAGATCCGGTAGCGGCTTGGAGACATTTTGCTCACTCATCGATCCTCCTTATGATGTTAGCTGCAGGCTGGCAGAAGGTATTTCGATCAGACTGATGCCCTCCGACGAAAGGACGAGTTTGCGAATTTGATTGGAATGCTCCATACCCCGTGATTTCAGGATATACAACCCACGATTGCGTTTCCCGTGCATCTCTAGGTTACGCACGAGCAACCACGTATCCACCAGCGACGAAACGCCGATATCGGTTCCTTCGGGATCCTGTCCCATCCCACTCAGGCTAGTCAGCAAGAGCGTGATGCCGTGTTGTTTGCAGAAATCAATGAGCCGGGTGAAGAGGGCGCGTATTTCGCTGTTGAAGCCCTGGGAGATCAGGCTGGTGATCGGATCAATAATGACGACAGACGGTTTGATGCGGGCGATCTGGTCGGTAATCGTCGCAAGATGCAATTCTAGGCCAGCGAGTGTCGGGCGTACGGCGTGGAAATGCAAATATTTCTCGGTAAACGCAGGCTTCAGATCGATCCCAATCGAGCGTACATTGCGCATGATCTGCGCGGGCGACTCTTCAAACGCAACAAAGAGCGTATGTTCGCCACGGGCACATGCCGCTGCCGCAAACGCTGACGAGAGACTCGTCTTCCCCGTCCCGGCCGTCCCCGAAATCAAGACCGTACTCCCTTTATAATAACCACTCCCCCCGAGCATCTCGTCCAACCCGTCCACACCCGTGCTGATCCGCTCGGTGCCTACATCATAGTCAAGCCCGAGCGCCGTGATGGGAAAGACGGTGAACCCATGTTGATCAATCAAAAAAGGATATTCATTCGTGCCATGCATTGTGCCGCGATATTTGACAATGCGGATCCGGCGGGTCGAGAGCTGCGCGGTGACGCGGTGATCAAGCACGATGACACAATCCGCGACATATTCCTCGAGCCCGTGACGGGTGATCGTGCCGTCGCCGCGTTCGGCGGTGACCACCGCAGTTACGCCGCGCTCTTTGAGCCAGCGAAAGAGGCGGCGCAACTCGGCGCGGATCAGCGCTTCGTCGCGGAGCCCGCTGAACAGCACTTCCAGGGTGTCGAGCGCTACGCGTTTGGCCCCAATGCGGTCAAAGGCATACCCAAGTCGAATGAAGAGCCCATCAAGCGTATAGGCCCCGACCTCCTCAATTTCACTCCGCTCTAGGTAGATATGTTCAATCCACAGCAAGCCACGCTCGCGCAGATCGTCGAGATCAAAACCTAGCGAGGCCACATTGTTCATCAGTTCATCCGGGGTCTCTTCAAAGGTCACAAAGACCCCTGGTTCGTTGTAGAGGGTGGCCCCACGTACGAGAAATTCCATTGCCAGAAGCGTTTTGCCGCATCCTGCGCTACCAGCAACGAGTGTCGGACGCCCCTCCGGTAGACCTCCAGTCGTGATTTCATCAATCCCATCGATGCCCGTTGGTGTCTTTGCAAGGTGGCGAGGGGTTGAAGTAGAAATGGTGTTGCTCATAAGATTCTCCTCTTTGTCCACGATGACGCTGGGTGATGCGCTGTTACCCCTCAACTAAAACTGCTCGTACCGGTGCGCCATCAACACCTTGCAATTTGAGCGGTAGGCAGAGAAGCGTTGAATGTCCCGGTTGCACATCAGTCAAGACGACACCTTCGAGGATCAGAACGCCATGCCCCAGCAAGATATGATGCGCAGGCAGGGCCGGCGTATGCGGAGGGTCGACCGATAGATAATCAATGCCCACAAGCCGGACTTTCTGCTGCACCAGGTAGGTCGCAGCCTCGGGGGTTAAATAGACATAATCATGACAAAACGCAGAGCGCTCAAGCAAGCCATCCCTGGTATTGCGGGTACGGAAGAGTACCATCTCGCCGGGTTTGAAGCGATGACGGGCAACCTCCTCAACGCTAATCGTGGTTGGATGCTCAATTGCGATAATCTGCACAGGCCCACACAGATCGGCGAGGGGCACGTCATCGAGGCTCGCCCCATCGGCAAAAATGTGCCGTGGCAGATCGATATGCGTCCCGAAGTGGGTGGTTGCGTTCTTGATCGCCGTAATATTGACACCGTCGGCAGCAATGGTGCAGTGCGGTTCAAGGCACACCGGTGCGTCGCCCGCATAGACCGGCATGGTCGCATTGATCAACATCGAAAGATCCTGGAGGATTTTCATTCCCTGCCTCCCTTTTGCCCATTCTGCCTTGCCTAGATTGTACCCTGGATTGCACGATTCTGCTGAACGCAGTTGTCACCTACTGGGCAATCACCCCCGTTAAGGGCAAGACGACAATCTGCGCCTGCTGTAGCACCCCTCCCACAAGCTGAAATTGCGCTACAGGAAGCCCCTGGTCATCGGGGTCGTCAGGGTTCACCAGATACGCGATGTACCGACCATCCTCAGGTTTCCCACGCTCAGTCATCCAGGCAGCCTGAGGGTTGAGCAGATCAACCTCAAACCGCACCCGCCCATCATTCACCGGCAGAGCGCCCTCGACCAGGCGGATCGGGCGATCATCGTAGGCCGCCGCTCCACGGATGCGCAACCCAAGGGTGGCGGTGCCACTTGCGGTCTTCTCGATGATGAGCGAGGAACCGACAAAAGCGCCAGTACTGGTAAGTACTCGCCCTGGGATGCTCTGAACGGTTGCCGGTTGCTGATCATGCAGCAGGCGTACGCGCAGGAACACCGCATCAGGGGCAAGGTGCAAGGCCGTCAACCCGGGGGTAAGTGGCAAACGAAGCCGACTCAGCCCCGACGCATACTTGAGGATCGCGTTGCCCCCGGTGAGTTCGCCGTCCCGTTGCGCTGCAATGTCGAGCTCGACCATCATTGGTTCGGCAGTGCGACGGGGCACCGTCACTGTGCCGAGTTGGATCCGGTTCTCCTCCACCTTGATCGTTACCTGGTTCGGATAGGTGGGGTGAAACATGCCGGACGCAACCACTCCCAGTTCCAGGTTTGCCACCACGGTTGGATCAGCCGCATACAACGTCAATCCGTGCGCACGCCACACCTGATTGGTCGCCCGATAGCCGTAGCGTTCAGGATCTTCGGCACTGGCAAGCAACGCATACGAAGGGATCATGCCAACCGGAAGCGGCGCGAAACTTCCATAGTAGCGGAGCCGCCCCGGCCCATAGAGAGTACTCCCGGCCTCTTGCCAGGCCCGGCTTAGACTGAGTACCGCCAGCCCTGGCATGCGTTCGTCGTTGCTGATCAGCAGATGGGGCGGGGGCCGAGTCGCATCGAGGGGAAGGCTCCGCCGTGGATCAGGGGTGAGCCGATAGAGCAAGGCTGCACCGATCTGCCCACGCAGCGTCACCTCAGGCTGTGCTTCGAGCCCGCTTGTCAACGCGGCGAACGCCTCTGGGTTGTACTGGTCGGCATGGATCACAAGCGTATCCACACCAAGCAAGCGCAGATAATCAACAATCTGCGGGTTCGGTAAGCTCTGCAGGCTTCGCAAAAGATCGAGCGTCCCAAAGGGAATCAGCGCGCCATAGGCAATGGGCAACTTCTTCCAATGCAACAGCGAGGCAAAATGGCGCTCGGTCGTGCGTTGCAGGTCATCGCCACGCGCTAGCGCACCAACGGGCAACTCGATCATCACCTGCACATCCGCATACTCTGGTGTCCCCAGGGTTGCATAGAGCGGATCAAGCCGCCCGAGCGCTTGCTCGCGAAGCGTCAACGGGGCCACCCCGTGCTCGCCAAGGATCAGCACACTACAGAGCGTAACCAAGCCAAGCTGTTGCCTGGATGGTCGTCGTGCGATCAGGCGCCCCAGGCTTAGTGCAGCAAGTGGTGCAAGCGCAAGCAACGCGATCAACCCCCAGCGCGACGGTACGCGCATCGCACCAAACCCGGGGATCATCTGGTACAACAACGGGTAGGGTGTCGGCACCGGCAAAGGCGGATCGCCACGTTCCCAGCGCAACCCAGTGCCAAAACTGAGCAAGACCGCGACGACCAACGTCAGCCACCAGAAGCCCGTCTGCCACGAACGCCGTACGAGCAAGGGGCTCAGCAAGGCAAGCCCGAGGGTGACAAAACCCGCAAAGAGCGCGAGTTCGTGCGGTGCCTGCGGCAACAACCCGGTGCGCCCATAGAGCCAGTTCTCGGGCAGAACAGCAAAAAAGGCCGACAAGGGGGCTGACCAGTGATCAAGCTCACGGATGGTGCGGACGATCCCCAGAGTACGATAGATTGCGAGATAGGGCAGCAAGAAGGGCACACACACAAGCAGCGCAAGCACGCCCCCGGCGCTGAGCCGACCGAGATACCTCCACGGGAACGCCGTGCCCGTCCGCACCTGTGCCCAGAGCGCAGCAAGCACCCAGAGCCCTATATACCCAAGGATCAAAGGGGCCAGAAAAAAGCCATAGTAAAACGCATTTGCCGCTTGCAACCCTGACCAGAACCCGACCCTCAACGCATCGCGCCAACTTCCCCCACCGGCTTCCTCGGGCTGCAAAAAGCGCACCAACGCCGCCATCGCAAGAGCCATCCAGCCACTCTGCAACAAATTCAGTTGCATAATATGGGCGAAGCGATAGGTCGAAAAGGCAAAAATAAGGCCACCGACAAACGCAACCCCGGGCTGCGCCCCAAGGGCGCGGCTCAACGTGTACCCACCCCACCCGGCTACCACAAAACTCAGCAACACCAGCAGATTATGCGCCAGCACAGGATTATTGCTCAGCCAGATCACCGGAGCGGCCAGCAGCGAAAGGATCAAATGATGGTCGTGGTACGCCGCCGTCGAGGGATAAGGATAAAAAATTGGCGCATGCCAGACCTGCAACGGATCATGCGCCAGGGCATGCGCATTCCAGGCCAGAATCCAGGTTTGCTGCAGCGTATCAGCATTCTCGGTGAGCGCACTATCGAGGTGCAACGCCAGCGGCCAGGTCATCCCAATGGCGATCACCACATAGAGCAGGGACATCAACCAGAATTGATGAGAGAAAGAAAAATGTTTCATGCCGAACGAGGCAGGTTAAAAAAGAGTAAAAGACGAGTATACCACATGACTCAAAAACCGCTGGGTGTGACCTAACGCCCCGTAAGGCCGAAGCACGCGCCCCCCAGCCTAGGGCGATTGCATCATACGAAACCGGATACAAAAAGACGCTCTATCAGGGTACCCGCAAGGGGTGCCCCTACAGGCCGGGGGCCGAACCCGGTGTACGGGCACCCCTTGCGGGTGCCCTGGCGGGGTGCATACACGGAAGATGCAATTGCCCTGCCCCGCCAGGCGCGCGTCAACGGGCCAGCATGCATAGCGCGTGCTTCGGCCCACCCAGCGCGTGCTTCGGCCCACCCAGCGCACTGTTGATCTATAATGGAGCAGTAGCACAACAAAGGAGGAAGCTCTTGCCACCACCCCCCTACCTCATCAGCGACCTGCACGATCCGGCGGCCCCCGACCAGTGGCGCGGGTTTAGTGATCGCGTCATGGGTGGCATCTCACGGGAAGAGATCACCATTGACACCATCGAAGGGCAGCGCTGTCTCCGCTTACGCGGCGAAGTTCGCCTCGAAAACCAGGGTGGCTTTGTGCAGATGGCCTTGCCCCTTGACGCAACAGGGCACCCGCTCGATGCACAGGCATATACGGGCCTACGCCTGAGCGTATGGGGTAACGGCGAAACCTACCGGGTTCACCTGCGCACCAGTGCCTGCCGTCGGCCACAGCAATTCTACTGGGCCGAGTTTCGCGCCGTCGCAGAGTGGCACCTGGTGGACCTGCCCTTCACCGCCTTTGCCCCCAAATGGCTCGAAACGCCCCTCAACCCCGGTGCCCTGACCCGCCTCGGCATCGTCGCCTACGGGCGTCAGTTTCATGCCGACATCGCTATCGCACGCGTCGCATTGTGGTAGGGATGCTTGCTCTCATACCCCCCATCATTTTTGCTGAAAAAGCCAGCTTTGCTGGCTTTTTCAGCAAAAGAAAGCCTACCCTAAGGCACGCTCGAGTAACGTAGCACGAGCCGGGCTATACGCCCCACTCTCGCGCCAGAAAATCGTGCCCTCGCGGTCAACCAGCAACAGCGTAATTGACGCTGTTGACTTGATCTGCAGCGCCGAACGAATCCGATTGACATCGGTATAGATCGTCAGTGTACGGTCACGGACGGCTGCATTGGCAATCGTGGAAGCCATGCCTCCATCAATAAAGGGACGGGCAAGGTTATAAAAGTTGCTAATAATTGGCAACTCGTAGACACGCAAATCCGGGTAAGCGGCCATTTGCTGATCAAGATAAGGAAACCAGGAATCAACCTGGCCCTGATGCCAACGCTGAAAGGCAACGAGCACCAGGTTGCGCTCACCACCAAAACCGGAGGGCAGCGTGAGCGTGCGCCCATTCAGATTACGAGCCTCAACAATGGGAAAGCTTGCATTATTCAAGGTCATTTTTCTCTCCATTCTGTCCCATATCTTTATTGTACCCTGGTTTCGCCTGTTCTGTGTAGGGGTTTTACCTGTTCTCTGTAGGCAGGGCGATTGCATCTTCCGTGTATGCACCCCGCCAAGGCACCCGCAAGGGCACCCGCAAGGGGTGCCCGTACCGGGGCGAGGCCGAATCCGGTGTACGGGCACCCCTTGCGGGTGCCCCGTTACGCCTTCGCGCCTTGGCGCCTTTGCGTCAAAAACCCTGCCTTATTTGCAAGGTATTGCGTCTAAGACGACTCACCTGGTCACTAATCGGCCCTAAGACTCACGGTATAGAGGGGTGCCCATATAGTATCATAGCCTTGTGGCGATCAGAGCAGAACGTGTGAGGAGCGTTACGCCTATGACGCACTATGATTTCATTATTGCGGGTGGTGGAGCGGCCGGATTGAGTCTCGCGTACCAGTTGATCAATAGTTCCCTCCGTGACTACTCGATCCTGGTCATTGACAAGGGCAACAAGCAGGACAATGACCGTACCTGGGCCTTCTGGACCGACCAACCCACCCCGTTTGAACCGATTGTCTATCGGTCGTGGGAACAGTTGCATCTGGCTGATGACGAACGTGGTCAGGTCCTTGACTTGCACAACTATCGCTATCAGATGATCCGCGGCATCGATTTTTATCAGTTTGTTCATGCCGCGTTGCACGCTTGCCCGCATGTGACGTTGCTGCAAGGCAAGGTCGAGCAGATCATTGATGGCCCCCGGGTTGCGCAGGTCATTGTTGGCGATCAGACCTACACAGGCACATGGGTTTTTGATAGCATTTTCCGCCCGAATGAACGCCTGAATGATGAGCGCTACCAGTACCTCCAGCTCCATTTCAAGGGCTGGGAGATCGAGACGGCGACCGATGTCTTTCGGCCCGAAGCAGCGACGTTAATGGACTTCCGCACCCCACAGGCGGGTGAAACGCGTTTCTTCTACGTCTTGCCCTTCTCGCCGCGTCGTGCGCTGGTCGAATTCACCGTCTTCTCTGATCAGCGCTTTAGCAATCAGGCCTATGCAGAGGCCTTGCATGAATACCTGGCGCATGTCCTGGATGTCACTGCCTACCAGATTGTCGCCGAAGAACAGGGAGTCATTCCTGCAACCGATCAGCCCTTCCCGCGGCGCATTGGTGAACGTGTGATGACCATTGGCACCAAAGGTGGGCGTGTCAAGCCAACGACCGGGTATGCCTTTGTGCGCATTCAGCAAGACACTGCCGCGATTATCCAGTCCCTCATCTACTATGGGCATCCCTTTGATGTGCCTGAAGATGCCCGCCGCTATCGCATCCTCGATACTATTATGCTCGAAATGATGGATCACTATGGTGAAGAACTGAAACCGGTCTTTACTACCATGTTCGAGCGTAACCCGATTCAACGGATCTTGCGTTTCCTGGATGAAGAAGCCACCCCGCTCGAAAATCTGCAACTGATTGCCACTATGCCGCCTTGGCAATTTATTCAAGTTGCCATTCAATGGCAATGGACGCATAACAAGCACATGCACCCCTTTGCCCGGCTGATTCAGCCCCCGCCTGATCCCCATCCCGAACACTATGATAGCGAAGGCGATGGGTGGTTACACAACGCGGTGCGGATGTTTTAAGCGGCGAATCCGTCGCTTAAAACATCCGCACTGTGTTGCGCAAACGAGCCCAAATGACGCAATATCCTATTGCGCAATGTTCACACCTATGCTATACTATGCCCAGAAATCAGACTGCCCGATGCTTGTTCTGTTGTTCTGTCTATGCACCGGGAGAATCCTGGTAAACTGGCAGCCTCGATTGTCCCCCATTGGTTCCCTTATTCCCTTGGCTTTTGTGTGCAATCAGATAACCTCTGTAGCTGGTTACGTGTATGTGTAGAGCCATACTACGGCTCTTGAGCCTTTGTGTCTCCACTCTGTTCGCTGGGGTCTATCGCCCCTGTGCCTCTGGCGCACCCGCAGGTGACGCGGCGCGCTCTCACGCCACGGTGCCTGTGCGTTTCTTCGTGTGTGGTGCGACATCCTCGCCCGATCTTCTTCCTGCCCAATCTATGTGATGCATGTGACCAACTCCAAGGAGAGCACGATCGTGAACGTTGGTGAATTAGAGCTGAAAACGCTGCATGATCTGCGTGAAATGGCGCGCAAGCTTGATATTACAGGCTATAGCGGTCTCAAAAAGCAGGATCTTATCTTCAAGTTGCTCCAGGCTCAATCAGAAGAGCAGGGCAATACGTTTAGTGATGGTATTCTTGATGTTGTGTCCGATGGCTTTGGCTTTCTGCGTGGCGAACGGATGCTGCCGGGCGCGGATGATGTCTATGTCTCGCAATCACAGATTCGGCGCTTTGGGCTGCGTACCGGCGATCGCATCTGGGGCCAGATTCGCCCTCCCAAAGAGAGTGAGCGCTTCTATTCGCTCCTCCGGGTTGAATTGATCAATGGCGTTGATCCTGAGACAGCGCGCAAACGCCCCCTGTTTGATCAGTTGACCCCCATCTTCCCCAATCAGCAGATGAAGCTTGAAACCGAGCCGAATTTGTTGCAAACACGCCTGGTTGACCTGATTGCCCCGATTGGGCGCGGTCAACGTGGCTTGATTGTGTCACCCCCCAAAGCCGGCAAGACGATGTTGCTCAAGGCGATCGCGAATGGCATCTCGACCAATTATGCCGATTGCCATTTGATGGTGCTCCTCATCGGCGAACGCCCCGAAGAGGTGACTGATATGCGTCGCTCGGTCAAGGGCGATGTGATCTCTTCGACGTTTGATGAGCCAGTTGAGGATCATACCAAGGTCGCCGAGATGACCCTCGAACGGGCAAAACGCCTCGTCGAAGGCGGCCAGGATGTCGTGATTTTGATGGACTCGATTACCCGCCTCGCCCGAGCCTATAACCTCGATATGCCCCCCAGTGGTCGCACCCTCTCTGGTGGTATCGATCCGGTCGCGCTCTATCCGCCCAAACGCTTCTTTGGGGCCGCACGTAATATCGAGGATGGTGGCTCGCTGACGATTATTGCCACCTGTCTGGTCGATACCGGTAGTCGCATGGACGATGTCATCTACGAAGAGTTTAAAGGCACCGGCAATATGGAGCTGCACCTCGACCGCAAGCTCGCCGAGAAACGGATCTTCCCCGCACTCGATATTCAGCGCTCGAGTACGCGCCGCGAAGAGTTGTTGCTGCCGCCCGATGCTCTCCGCCAGGTCTGGACGCTGCGCCGGATGGTAAGTATGCTCGGTGATAACGAAGGCACTGAGTTGATGCTGACCCGGATGTCCAAAACCAAGACGAATATCGAATTTCTTGCTACACTAAGTAAAGGCGGATAAGACATGATGCTGAAATGAGGCTTCTTCTGTGCAACGTTTTGACTCTATTATCGCTGGCGGTGGTGCGTCAGGCCTGAGCCTGGCGTACCACCTTGGTAAAGCAGGTTTGCATAATCACCGTATCCTTCTGGTTGATCGCGAGGTCAAGGTTCGCAACGACCGTACCTGGTGCTTCTGGGAGGTGGGGGACGGTGCCTTCGAGCCGGTGGTGTTCCGCAGTTGGGAACATCTCTGGTTTCATAGTGAGACGCATTCGCAGCGTCTCGCTATTGCGCCTTATCGCTACAAGATGATCCAGGGGCTCGATTTTTATCAGTTCCTCGAGCAGTGGCTGCAAACCCAGCCACAGATTACCCGTATTCACGGATCGGTGGATCGGATTGAAGATCAGCCCGATGGGGTGACGGTCTGGGTTGATGGTCAACCCTATCACGGGAATTGGGCCTTCAATAGCATTATGCGCCCGCAACCCCAACTACCCGGTTATACCTATTGGCTTCAGCATTTCAAGGGGTGGGTCATTCGGACGCCTGCGCCGGCTTTTGAGCCAGCAGCGCCAACGTTTATGGATTTCCGTGTACCGCAAGAGCACGATGTGCGCTTTGTCTATGTGCTGCCTTTTGATCCCTATACGGCCCTCGTTGAGTTTACCTATTTTTCGCCTACCCTGGTGCCACAAGAGGAGTATGACCGTCAACTCAAACACTATATCAGTGAACGCCTTGGCCTGACCAGTTATGCGATTGAGCATTGCGAATTCGGGGTTATTCCGATGAGTGATGCGCCCTTGGTGCGCCGCCCTAGCCCCCATGTGCTCAATATTGGCACCGCCGGAGGGCAAACCAAGGCTTCGACCGGGTATACCTTCCAACGCATCCAGCGCCAGTCGGCCCGGATTGCCGCGAGTATGGCCTTGACGGGGCAGCCTTTCTACCGCGAACGCGCCTGGAATCGCCATGCGGCGATGGATAGTGTCTTGCTCAAGGTACTTGATACCGGGCGTGAGCGCGGGGCCGATTTCTTTAGCCAACTCTTCTCGCGGAATGATCCTCGCCATGTGCTTCGTTTCCTCGATGAAGAGACGCTGCTGCTCGAAGATGTGATCTTGATGGGTACGGTCAATGTGCCCGCGTTTCTGGCTACAGCGATTGAGTTACTTGGGATCCGCCTCCGCGATCATTTCATTGATCCCTTGCGTCGCGGCGATGGGGCCTATCCCGTGCCAGATTAGGCGCTCATCTGCTTCGCGTGTTAGACAAGGTTCGCAGGCACTTGACAGTGTCTTAACCCGAACGGCCAGCATTGCTGGCCGTTCGGGTTGATAAACCCGCTCAAGGCACGCTACTTAGGCGACGCCGCCAACCTGCAAGAATGAGCCCATAGTAGCCGAGCATGATCCAGAGTGGAAAAGGTGGGATCTGGGTCGCCGCCCACGCGGGCATGGCAAGCACCCGCGCACCTTCGGTCAACCACGCGACCGGGAGCCACGCGAGCGGGCCAAGGAGTTGCCCCAGCGGGAGCCAGATCAATCCGGCGAGCAGGGCCAGGGTGCAGGCGGCCATCGCATACGGCACGATCGGCACGAGCAGAATGTTGGCGAGCGGGGCGACGAGGCTCAGGTTGCCAAATTGGTAGAGGATCAAGGGTAAGGTCAGGACTTGTGCTGCCATGGTCGCGGTGAAAGCTTCGCTGATTGGGGCGAAGACGGCCCATCGAAAGGGTCGGTGACGGCTAAGGCGCTGCTCGATGGGGCGGGCAAAAGCAAAGAGGCTCGCCGTCGCCAGCGCTGAGAGTTGAAAGCCAACATCCCAGAGGGCATGCGGGTCGGCGATGGTAAGCAGACCACACCCGCCAGCCAGCAGGTGCCACGGTTCGCGCTCACGATCCGCAGCTCGCCCAATTGCTGCCAGGCTTGCCATGACGGCGGCTCGTAAGACCGCCGCTGAGGCACCCGTGAAAAAGGCGTAGATCCACATCACGCTCAGGGCTAACCCCAGCGATGAACCACGCCCCAGACGGAGTCGTGTGGCGACGCCTGCAAGCAACGTGGCAACAATCGTGAAGTTCCAGCCCGAGACGACGAGAATGTGGCTGGTGCCGGTCACCGAAAAGGTGGTGTAGGTCTCGTCCGGGATGCTCGATTGAATGCCTAGCAGAATGCCGACTCCGATGGCCGCCTGTGGCTCAGGCAGCATGCGGATCATCAACTGGCGGCAATGCTCGCGAAATTGCAACAGCATGCGCAGTGGGGGCAACCCTGCGTCACCCTCGAGCACGGTAAGCTTCGCTGGTTGGTTGAGGATCGCAAAGATGCCCCGGTGCGCCAGATAGGCGCGGTAATCGAAGCTTCCTGGACGTTCGGCAAGCCGTGGTTGTTGCAGCGTTCCGGTGACGAGCAGGCGTTGCCCATAGCGGTAGGCAGGATACGGTGCCACCGTAAGTTGCACCAGGCCCTGTGCCCGGCGAGCCTCGTTTCCTACGCGGACTGCCTCTACCTGCAAGACAAGCCGTTGCCCATCATCGCTGCGCCGCGGATCAGCGGCAACCCAGCCGATCATCGTCTGCTCACCACGGCCAATCAGCATCGCAACATGATCCGCTCCAGGGGGTGGTATGGCCGTCTGGTAGCGAAGCCCGCCCAGGCTCCCCACCAGGGCCAGCAAAGCCATCAGGCGCAGGTTCGGCTGCCGGTGCAACAGACCCACGCAGAGCAACGCACACCCGGCAATGCTCCCCATCAACACGAGTGACGGGGTTAGGATGTCAGCAACAACAATGCCTAGCAACCAAGCTATCACAAGGCGGATCAGCATAACACCTCTTTCTACCTCTCAAGTGATCTACCGCTCGTAGGGGCAAAAAGATACGTTGAGGAAGCCTTCATTCGCGAAAAAAAGTCAGCGTAGCTGACTTTTTTTCGCGAATGAAGGCGGAACGAATCGCGGTGGCACAACGTCCTACCCTATGAAGAGAAGCATAGGAAAGGGAGGTCTGCTATGCGTTTATTTAGTCTGATGCTTATCGCCCTGTTTGTGCTCACGGCATGTGGGAGTCTCGATGCCGGTACAGCACCGGGCGTGCCAACAATCGTTGCGCCTGAACCAGCGACAGGTACACCCATCCCTGAGGCCCTGCCTGTCCCCGAGGCAACGCTGCCACCACAACCACGCGCAACACCAGTCCCTGTGCCACCAACGGCCCCGCCGGTGACGGGTGAAGCCCCCGCCGAGTTGCTCGAGCGCCTGCTGGCCGATGTGATCGCACGGACGGGGGCTGAGCGCGACGAGATTGTTGTTGTCCGCGATGAAGCTGTCGTCTGGCCGGATGGCTCACTGGGCTGCCCCGAGCCAGGCATGATGTATACCCAGGCGCTTGTTGAGGGCTACCACGTTGTCTTTGATGTAGCCGGTGTTTTCTACGATTACCGCGTCGATAGCCGTGATGCCTTCCGGCTTTGTGAAAATCCCGTCGGCGAACCGCCAACCGTTGCACCCACCCGGTAGGGGCACGGCGGCGCCGTGCCCCGACCGACGGCGGCGCCGTACCCCGACCGACGGCGGTGCCGTGCCCCGACCGACGGCGGTGCCGTGCCCCGACCGACGGCGGTGCCGTGCCTCAACTGGGGCCAACAACTAGCAAAACTGGTTGTTTGTCCCAGCATAAGCGTAAGTTTATAGGGCGACAGCCCTCAACATAAATGAGGAGAATCGATCATGCAAACACGTTCAACAACCCTGATTGGGGTTTTACTCGGGGCTGTGCTGGTCCTGGCCATTGCCGGCGGAGCCTTTGCCGCGATGAGTCTGCAACAGCCAGCCCCAGCCCAGGCGCAAGCCGGGGTTGCCGGGATGCGCCAGATTACAGTGATTGGCAATGGTGAAATCCGGGTGGCCCCCGATATGGCAACCGTCAATATTGGGGTCGAGACCAGCGCCCCAACAACCCAGGAGGCCCTGGCGCAGAATACGGCGCAGGCCCAGGCGATCATCGATCAGATGAAGCAGCTTGGCATTGAGGACAAAGATCTGCAGACGAGCGGCTTCTCGATTTCGCCAACCTATGATACCAATGCCCGTGCGGTGACCGGGTATCAAGTCAGCAACATGGTGATGGTGACGATCCGCGATCTGGATAATGCCGGCACGCTGCTCGATCAGGTTGTGCAGTCAGGGGCCAATCGAATCTACGGGATCAACTTTGGTCTGAGCGATCTCAAGAGCGCTCAAGCCCAGGCCCGTGATGCGGCCATCCTTGATGGGCGCGACCGGGCTGATCAGATGGCGCGTACCAGCGGTGCGACTCTCGGAACGGTGCTGGTCATCACCGAGAATGTCGGCTCGGCCTCGCCCTTCCCGATGCTCGACATGGCGATGAGTGCCCGCGGCGAAGCTCTTGGTGCTCCAGTCCCGGTGCAACCCGGCGAGCAGGTGATCACGGCGCAGGTGCAGTTGACGTATGAACTCCGTTAGTTGACGCACCAGTTACAGTGTGCGCCCAGGCCAGCATAGCTGGCCTGGGCGCACACTGTAACTGTTATAGGGATGCGACCCGCGCCCAGATCGCCGGGGCGAGGCGTTGGGCATGGGCGGCAATAGCAATTTCGTCCAGGGTAAGAAGCTCACGGTCACGCATCAGCATCTGACCGCCACAGATGGTGTGGGTCACCTGGCTGCCGTCAAGGCCAAAGACGATCTGCCACGGGTAGTTGCCACTGGTGAGCGGTGTATAGGGGTAGTAGTCGAGCAAGATTAGATCGGCGGCGGCCCCCGGTGCCAGTACGCCGACCGCCTGTGGGAAGAAGCGTGCGGCAATCTGGGCGTTATGCGCCACGGCCATCTGCAGCAGGCGATCCCCTGGCAAGGTGCGCGGATCGCCGCTACTGGCGCGGTGCAGCAAATAGGCGGCGTGGATTTCGGTGAACATGTTGTTTGTGAAGCCATCATTGCCAAGTCCGACGGTCAACCCCATTGCCAGCATCTGTTCGATGGCGGCGGTGCCAACCGCGTTATTCATATTGCTCCGCGGCTGATGGCTCAGCATTGTGCCGGTAGCCTGCAACAATTCGAGTTCGCCCTGATCAACGTGGATGGCGTGAGCAGCCAAGGTCTTTGGCCCAAGCAAGCCATAGTCATCGAGGCGGGCGGCGACCCGTTTGCCACAACGCGCCAGGCTATCGGCCTGATCCGCCGGATCTTCACCGAGATGAATATGCACACACGCCTCAAGCTCGTGTGCTGCCTCGGCACAGCGGGTGAGCGTTGCCTCATCCAGGGTAAACGAAGCGTGCAAACCCAGCGCGGCCCCAAGCTTTGGATCGGGTCGTTCGCGCAAGCGGCGCAGAAAGCGCACATTCTCGGCCAACCCGGCGGCGCTGCCCTCTGGTCCATTGCGATCAGTCACCTCATAACAGAGCGCCACCCGCAGCCCCGACGCTGTCACCGCCTCGGCCAGCGCATCGAGCGAACCATCAATCGCCGACGGGCTGGCGTGGTGATCGATCAGCGTCGTTGTGCCGTGGCGGATCGCATCGACTAGAGCAACGAGCGCACTATACTGGCAATCTTCGAGCGTCAACGCCCGATCCAGCTTCCACCAGAGCTGCGCGAGCACCTGCATAAAATTGGCCGGGGCTGGCCCTGGAATCGCCATACCACGGGCAAACGCCCCATAAAAATGGGTATGCGCACAGATCATCCCCGGCATCACCAGCTTGCCATGGGCATCAAGCCGCTCAGCCGCAGGATAGGCCGCCTCAAGCTCAGCCGTCGCACCCACCGCCACGATCAGATCATCTTCATAATAGACCGCACCAGCAGGAATCACCCGCTGATCGGCATCGCATGTCACGACAGTCGCATTTGTAATGAGCATATGCTTGTTCCTGATGATCAACCCGCTGCTTCGCTAAGAAAAAAGCCAGGGTAGCTGGTTGGTGTTCCAGCGCAGCACAGGGCTTTGCGCCTTTGCGCCTTTGCGGCAACACGGGGCAACCTTATGGGCAAGGTGTTGCCGCTAACGCTGCTTTCAGCCAGGTTTTGTGCGCAGGCAGGCTGTAGCAGCGGATGCCGGTGGCGTTGTAGATGGCGTTGATGATCGCTGGCGCGGTCGGGATCGAGTTGAGTTCGCCGACGCCTTTGGCTCCGTACGGGCCTTCCTGGGTTTCGTCTTCCACAAAGAAGAGGGTCACGTTCGGGGTCTGGTTGATCTGGGGGAGTTTGCATTTGTGCAGGGTGTCGGTTTTGACCTGGCCTGCTTCCATGATGAAGTTCTCTTGCAAGGCCATGCCCAGACCCATCGAGATGCTGCCTTCGATCTGGCCTTGCAAGCCCAATGGGTTGATTGCGCGCCCAACGTCGCTGGCCGCAATCACGTCCAGAACCCGGGTTTCGCCGGTCTTGATGTCAACTTCAACAAGCACGGCCTGGGCGGCGAAGCCAAAGGCGACATGCTGGTACTGGGCGACCTTGGGGGCTACGTATTGGTAGGCGACTTTGGGGGTGCGCCCTTCGTGCCGGGCGACGCGCACAACTTCACTCAACGGGGCGCTACTTGTGCTGCTGCGTACGCATCCTTCGGCAAAGATCAGGCTGTCAGGGGCGGCATCAAGCATCTCGGCGGCAGTCCCGCGCAACAGGGTGCGTAGTTCTTGACATGCGTGACGCACCGCATTGCCCGTCACGTAGGTCTGGCGTGAGGCGGTGGTCGCCTGGCCGTCGGGCGTCAGGTCGGTGTCGGCGAGCAAGACCTCAACCTGGTTATACGGTACACCGAGTTCTTCGGCGGCAATCTGGGCCAGCACGGTCGGCAAACCTTGCCCGATTTCCGCTGCGCCCGCCCGTACAATGGCGCGTCCGTCGGCAAAGAGTTCGACTTCGGCCCCGGCGGCATCGTAAGCGCCGCTGCCATAACCGGTGTTCTTGTAGGCACAAGCCAAGCCCCACGCACGCCGTTTGTCACCGTCGCTTGCCACGACAGGTCGCCGCGCGACCTCGGCGGCGACGAGTTCCAGGCATTCACCGAGGCCACAGCTTTCGGTGAGCACCTGGCCGGCCAGGGTCTGTTTGCCATAGGCTAGGATGTTTTTGCGCCTGATCTCAAGTGGCGCGAGGCCGAGTTCTTCGGCCAGCACATCGAGTTGGCACTCCATGGCAAAGCCGCTTTGCGTGACCCCAAAGCCTCGGAAGGCTCCCGAGGGCACGTTGTTGGTGTACATCGCATAGGTGTTGACGCGTGCGTTCGCGACTTCATAGGGGCCGGCGGCGTGCGTCGTGGCGCGCAGCATCACGTGCCCGCTGAGGCTCGCGTAGGCGCCGCCGTCGCCATAGATCTCGACCTCGTGCGCGACCAGGGTGCCGTCATGTTTTGCCCCGGTCTTCATCCTGATGATCGTGGCGTGGCGTTTGGGATGCACCCGTAACGACTCTTCGCGGCTAAAGACCATTTTTACTGGGCGACCGGTGGCCTGTGCGCCCAGCGCCGCCAGGATCTGTACCGAGACGTCCTCTTTGCCGCCGAAGGCCCCGCCGATCAGACAATTGACCACGCGGATGCGTTCTTCGGGAAGATTGAGCGTCGCCGCGATCTGTTTGCGATCGTTGAAGGGGATCTGTCCACCACCGTAGACGGTGATGCGCCCATTGGCATCGGGCGCCGCCAGGCCCGCCTCGGGTTCGATAAAAGCGTGTTCGACGGTCTGGGTACGATATTCGCGCTCGACGATGAGATCGGCGGCGACAAAGCCGGCCTCGACATCGCCGAGTTCAAGGTTGTAGTGCGCCAGGACATTGCCTTGTGCGCGGCCCTCGTGGATCTGCGGTGCGCCGGGGGCGGCGGCCTCTTTGGGGCCAGTGACAAGCGGCAAGGGTTCATAGGTCACGTCGATCAGGCCAAGGGCGGCTTCGGCGACCGCCTCGCTCTCGGCGATCACCAGCGCAAGCGCATCGCCAACATAGCGCACTTTGTCGTAACAGAGCACCGGCCAGTCGATTTCGTGGACACCGCAGTCTTTGCGCCCTGGGATATCGTCGGCAGTCAAAACGGCCACGACCCCGGGCAGATTGCGGGCGGCAGTTACATCGATCTGCACGATCCGCGCATGGGCTTCGCTACTCCGCAGCGTTTTCGCATGCAACATGCCCTCGACAAAAAGATCGGCAGCATAGCGGCCAGTGCCATCCACTTTCGCTTCACCATCAGGGCGTGGCACATACTGGCTCACCACCTGCAGCGGTGCTTTGACGGGCGGTGGCGGCGGCAAGGGCTGCCCCGCAACCTGTTGCACGGCACGAATAATCGCATTGTAGCCCGTGCAACGACAGACGTTCCAGCGATGCGCCGCGTAGATCTCCTCGAGGGTTGGCTCAGGCTTCTGTGCGAGCAGCGCTATACTTGACATAATAAAGCCAGGTGTACAGAAACCACACTGGGTCGCCCCCTGGTCAAGATAGGCTTGCTGCACGGGGTGGAGGCTGCCATCGGGCTGGCGCACCCCCTCAATCGTCGTAATCGTTGCGTTGTCAGCACGTCTCATCGGCACCAGACACGAGCGTACCGGCTCGCCATCTTTCAGCACCATGCAACTGCCACAATGCCCGGTGGAGCAGCCATCTTTGGTTCCCGTCAGATGCAGCTGCTCACGGAGCACCTGCATCAACGTGGTTTTGGGCGTGACCGCAACCTCGCACGGGCGACCATTGACGATCAGGGTATAGGTTGTCGCTGGATCCATCGATTTCTCCTTGCTTGCGCCTTTGCGTCAAATCATCAGGGAGTTTCGTTCCCAGACTCCTCATGCGTCTGTGACTAACGTTTTCTGCCCGCACCGCCGACCACGAATATGGGCGGTGCGCTCTTCGTTCATTCGTAGCCCCCATTCGTGGACGGCGAACGACCCCAGAAAACGTAGGGTACACACTCCTCATGCGTCTGTGACTAACGTTTTCTGCCCGCACCGCCGACCACGAAGACTGATCACGAATACACGAAGAGGGGCGGGGCGGTGCGCTCTTCGTTTCTTCGTGGCCCCCATTCGTGGTCGGCGGCGCGACCGGGAAATGTCGTTCACAAACTACTCATGTTCCAACGCTGCCTCGGAAAAGGCGTGAAACCCTGCGCTATCAAAGGTTCCGTGGCCTGCGATGTTGATAGGATGGACGCCGTCGGCGAGGAAGGTGGAGAGGTTGAGGGTGGCGGTGAGCATGCGTCCGTCATCAGTGGCGAGGCGCACCCGGCGTGGGGCGGCGGCAAGCGCCTCGCGCAGCGCCTCAACGGGTGTCTCAGGCTCAAAGCAGCCACCCCAACCAGCGGGATCGGCCCAGATCACGGCGATGCCAGTGGCAAGCAGCGTGTCATCCTCTTCGGCAAACAGATGGGCAGGGACGCGCAGCGAGAGGGTCATACCTGTCTCCCTGTGGTTTCAACGATATGTCCAGCGCCACCGCGTCCGGCTTCCACCGACGTGCCTAACAGCGGATGCAGCACCCCGCTCTGGGTCACCTGCGGCATCAACAGCGCATCGGTTGGGCAGCGTGTCACACAGAGGCCACAGCCAAAACACCGTTCAGGGTTGAATTCGGCAAGTTTATCAACCATATAGATAGCATCATAATGACAGCTACGTTCACAGAGCTTACAGCCAATGCACTCCTCCTCTTGGTAGAGCACAGGCATGCTCTGGCGATGGGCAACGAGGGTGCGCCAGCGCTTCACCCCGAGGCCGACAATGGCTTGCACCGAGGCATAGCCACGTTGATCAAGCCAAGCCTCAACGCCAGCAGCGAGGTTGCCATAGATCATTGGCCCGCGCTGGAGTGCAGCCGTGCAGACTTGTACGGCACTGGCGCCAGCCATCAGCATTTCAACCGCATCTTCGGGGCGACTGACCCCGCCACAGCCGATGATGGGCAGCGAGACGGCGCGGGCAAGATCAAAGATGCAACGTAAAGCGAGCGGCTTGAGCGCCTGCCCTGACAACCAACCCATCCCGTCGCCAGTCAGCACCGGCTCGGCAGTCTCAATATCAATGCTCATACATGGGCCAAAGGCATTGACGGCGACAATGGCATCAGCTCCTGCTTCTTCGCATGCCCGTGCCACGGCCACCAGTTCGTTGCCGAGGATGGGGAGTTTGACGAAGAGGGGGAGCGGGGCAAGGCGTTTTGCCATACGGATCGTCTCAAAGAGCATCTCGGGGCTGCGGCTCAGATAATCGGCGGGTTGATGCGCAGCGGCATAGGCTGCCGTAGCCGGATCGGTCATCAGATCGCCCGAGGTACGTGCATAGTGGAGTGACAGCTCAAGCGCATCGGCAAAACGAGCGACTTTTGGGGTCAGCGCGGTGATTTCGGCGGTAGTATACCCGATGTTGATGATGAGCGGAATGCCAGCCGCGTGCGCGGCCTCACGGGCCTCACCGTAGTCACGATCAATCCAGCGTTCAACGGGGTGGGCTGACCAGAGTTGATTATTGAGCATCCCGCCGCGCACCTCGCGGTAGGGCGTTAACGCGGGGGCTGGCAACGTCGAAACGGTATGGGTTACGAGCGCACCTGCCCCACCCTCGGCAGCAGCCCGCAATAGTGTCCCATCGGCCACATTCGGCCCCGAACCGGGCATAATTGGCGTGCGAAAGGTGAGCCCACAGAGTTCAACCGAAAGATCGGCCATTGTCTGGCTCCTCCACAATGTCAGGGCAGTCGCCCTCACGCGTATTCTTGGTGAGAGCGACTGCCCTCACCCCCCACTGCTTCGCTGGTAAGCAAGCCAGCAAAGGAACGATGACGGTTTCCGGTCTTGCGCCGCCCTGTGGGTGTGTTCGAGGGCGGGACGCCCTCGCTCCCGGGAATGCCAGCACACGTCCGTTCACAGACGCCAGACATTGCGCCTTTGCGTCTTTGCGTCACATCATCAGCACACGTCGTTCACACCCTACGGAACAGTTTTTTTAATCGCCAGGCCGCGAATAGCATGAGGTGATGGATAGCCGTGCTGGTCAAGCCAGTCGCCAAGTTGGCTCGCAATTTTGCCATAGACGGTCGAGCCACGGATGATGGCGGCGGTACAGACCTGCACGAGACTCGCGCCGGCCATGAGGAATTCGACTGCGTCTTCACCACGATTGACGCCTCCAACACCAATAATTGGCAGGTCAACCGCTTGCGCAATGTCATAGACACAGCGCACCGACAGAGGCTTGATCGCTGGCCCCGAGAGCCAGCCGTAGCCATCGCTGCCCCCCAGCAAGGGGTAGCCCGTCTCGATATCGAGCCCGAAGGCCGGGCCAAGCGAATTGGTCGCCACAATCGCGTCGGCCCCGGCGTCCTGGGCCGCCCGTGCGGCCGCCCGCATCTCGCGCCCAAGCGGGCTCATCTTTACAAAAACAGGGACATCAAGGGCGGCTTTGGCGGCGGCAATCGCCTGGATCATCGGCGTGGCATCCTCGCCGAGATAGTGGGTCGAAAGCTCAACCGCGTCGGCCCAGGGGCGCACCAGCGGCGCAAGCTGGGCGATCTCCTCGCCACTATAGCCGAGGCTCAGGATCAACGGAATCCCCGCCTCGTCGGCGGCGCGACGGGCCACCGCGTATTCATAGGAGAGCCAGCGTTCGGGGGGCATTTCCGACCAGAGCTCGGTATTGAGCATGCTGCCGCGTACTTCGGCCATATGCGGCATCGGCACGGGGGCCGCATCAACCGAGATCGTCTTGGCAACGAGCCCGCCCGCGCCACCGTGCGCTGCTTCGGTCAGCATGCGCCCATCGCGCACATTTGGCCCTGCCGCCGGCAAGACCGGATTGCGAAAGCGGAGGCCGCAGACTTCAACGGTAAGATCGGCCATAACGAGATCCCTTCGGCTAGCGCATTGTCAGGGCCATCACGGCTTTCTGCACATGCAGGCGATTTTCAGCCTCGTCATACACCACCGATTGTGGCCCATCAAGTAGCGCATCGGTAACCTCAATATTGCGGTCGGCGGGGAGGCAGTGCATATAGATCGCATCGGATTGGGCGAGGGCCATCCGTCGTTCGTCGGCGATCCAGTCGGTATACTTGTGCCCAATCGTCGCACTGGTCGCAGTATCTTCGGTCGTCAGCCAGCACCCCCAGCTCTTGGGGTAGACAATATCGGCTCCGGCAAAGCCATCATCCATATTGTCCATGATTTGGAAGCTTCCGCCAGCCCGTCGCGCATTTTCACGGGCCTGGTCGACAATCTCAGGCATGAGCGCATACTCAGGCGGATGCACAAGGCGCACATTCATCCCATACCGGCCCATCAGCAGGATGAGATCCTGGGGCACGCTGAGCGGCTTCTGGTAGCTACTGGCATAGGCCCAACTGACGGCAATCGTCTTGCCGCGTGGATCGCCTTTTTTCTCGATGATCGTCAGCAGATCGGCCAGGATCTGAAAGGGGTGATAGATATCGCACTGCATATTCAAGACCGGAACTCGACTTGCTGCGGCGACCTCACGGATATAGGCATTGCCAACGCCCCAGTCACACTGGCGAATCGCAATGCCATCGAAGTAGCGCCCATAGATCTCGCCGATTTCACGGGCCGTATCGCCGTGGCTGATCTGCGTGGTGACGCTATCAATGAAAGCCCCGTGGCCGCCGAGCTGGGCAATGCCCGCCTCGAAACTCGCCCGGGTGCGGGTGCTGCTAAAGAAGAAGAGCATCCCGAGCACTTTGTCGCGCAGGTAGCTATGCTCGCGCCCGACAGCCCGGGCGCGCTTGAGATCCATCGCCAGCTCGATGATCGTATCAATTTCGTCTTTCGTCCATTCCTGAGTCGTGATCAGGTCGCGTCCGCGTAGGTTCGTTTGCATTGCTTGTCATTCTCCTGGATCTGCGGCTGTCGCCTGCTGAGACCTTGCCAAGAAGCCTGATTGGTTGACGCAAAGACGCAAAGGCGCAAAGCTGTACATTCAGATCCATCAAACCTTCGCGCCTTTGCGCCAAAACAACCGCCTTATATGCAAGGTATTGGTCTTAGAGCAAAGCTGGCAACAGAGCATAAAAGGCCGTTGCCTGCACCACTTCATCGAGGCTGACGCTATCGTTGGTGGTATGGGCCGTAACTTCGTCACCAGGGCCAAAGCCGATCGAGGGAATGCCGGCCTTGCCCGCCCAGTAGATGCCGTTGGTGCTAAAGTTCCATTTGCCTGCCGGTGCGGCGGGCAACCCAATGGCTTCGCGGGCGTGTAGGCCGGCCTGTACCAGGGGATGTTCTTCTTCGATCGCCCACGCCGGGAAATATTTGTCGACGGGAAAAACAAAACCGGTGTAGCTCGGCTCGTCATAGAAGAGTTCTTCGATGACGATGCTGTCGCGCTGCTCGGCAGGGATCAGCGCTTCGAGCTGCGCAACGACCATCGCTTTGGTTTCGCCAAAGGTCATGCGCCGGTCAATGAAGATCGTTGCTTCGTCGGGGACGGCGTTGAGCGAAGGGGTTTTGACGTGCATGTCGCTGACGGTGATTTTGCCGTGCCCGAGGAAGGGGTGATCGCCGAGTTCAGGTTCGAGGGTGCTGATCGCCTGGATGATCGGGAGCAACTTGTAGATCGCGTTGTCGCCAAGGTGGTTCGAGGCGGCGTGGGCACTCTTGCCGCGCGCGGTGATCTTTAGTTCGAGTCGCCCTTTGTGGCCGCGGTAGACCTGCATACAGGTTGGCTCGCCGATGACAACAAAATCAGGGCGGATCTTGGGGTCAACTTCGACAAAGCTATTGGGGGCAATGCCGTCGCACCACTCTTCCATGTTGCCAAAGTAGTACATGGTAAAGCGGTCAGGATCAATGAGGCCGAGTTCCACCCCCAGGGCAATGCCATAGATCATCCCAGGGGTCGAACCCTTCTCGTCGCAGGCCCCGCGTGCATAGAGCACGCCGTCCTCGATCTTGCCCTCAAAAGGATCCCATTGCCATGCGTTCGGGTCGCCGATACCAACCGTATCAAGGTGGCTATCATAGACAATCACGGTTGGCCCGTGCCCCATGCGCCCGAGGATGTTGCCCATCACATCAAAACGCACGTCTGCGAAGCCGAGGGCGCGCATTTCAGCGGCCACCCGTTCACCCACAGGCCCGATCTGACTTTCCATGCTTGGAATGGCACAGAGTTCACGTAAAAAACCGATCAAGGTCTCACGTCGTGCTGTCACTGCCGCGTGCAGTTGGGCGAGTTGGGAAGGGGAAGGCATAGGCGTTCCTTTAGGGATGACCACCAATATACCGATTGATCATCTGCATCCAGTACGGCCAGTCGTGGCACCAGCCATCCCAGAGCCGGAGCGCATTGCCGATGCCGCGCTCCCAGAGTTGCCTTGAGAGCAATTCGTTCGACCAGGCATTGGGGTCGTCGCGCCCGGTCACCAGGATAATCTCAGTCGAGCGCAGGCGATCCAGTGTCCAGCTATCACCGATATTCGGCACAAAATCAACCGGATTATGAAAATAGAGGCCCTGGGTATAGTGGCTAAAGAAGCGACGCAGGTCATAGAGCCCACTCATGCCAATGACGCGATTGACCACGCCAGGGTGACGCAGGGCAAAAATGACGGCTTCGGTCGCCCCAAACGAACATCCGGTGGCGATCAAGAAATGATTCGGATTCAGCGCACGAATCAACGGCAGCAACTCGGTCAACAAATAGTGTTCGTACTGCTCTTCGCGCCACATCCGCGCATCAGTATCAACCGCATAATTGTACCAACTCTCCCCAAAAACACTATCAACACAGAAGAGTTGAAACCAACCTGCGTTGATCTGATACTCAAGCGCAGCGACCATCTGACGATCTTCGAACTCATAGAAACGCCCGTGTGAGGTCGGAAAGACAATGACCGGTGCCCCACCATGCCCAAATACGACCAGTTCCATGTCACGCCCAAGTGACGGACTGTACCAACGATGATACGTGCGCTGCAAGCTCCTACCTCCCGCAAGCTACTCAAACACATCCTAATACGGAAAGAAATCTTCGGGCAACAGGTGCGCCCCTATAAGGCGCACCCGCACGGCTTCAGGCTCACGCGAGACAGCTTGAATGACGGCTTCCATAAAACGTTCTTCATGTTTCCAGCGCACGAGATCACCAGGGCGGAGATCATAATGCGTGGGACGGGTATAGTTGCCGGTACAATCAATCAGCACGTCGTGCTCGTCACGGTGATCCACGGGCAAATCCGTATACCGCAACCCATAGTTGCGGCGAAAGACGCTGATCGTTGTTAACGGAGGGATCGGGAGCATCGGCTCACTCTTCGCTAATCGTTACCCCGAGGATCATCTCACCGGGCCGGCTGAGGTCGGCAGGGTTCTGCGGGTCACGGAGCGGAATGCCATTGACGATCTCCTGGCCTTCAATGACGCGCCCAAAGATTGTATACTGACTATTAAGGTGTGGCGCAGCACCGGTCGTGATAAAGAACTGCGAGCCAGCACTATTGGGATCAGCCGAGCGAGCCATGGCAAGAAGCCCTGGCTGATCAAAGAGAATCTGATCGGTGAATTCAGCGGGAATGCTATACCCCGGGCCACCTGTCCCATCACCCGAAGGGTCGCCGCCCTGGGCCATAAAGCCAGGCAAAACACGGTGCCAGGTCAGTCCATTATAGAAGTCATTGCGGGCTAGAAAGACAAAGTTATTGACCGTCTGCGGCGCAATATCGGGCAAGAGTTCAACCACAATTGCACCACGTGGCGTAATGATCGTCGCCAGATAATTGCCGGCAGGATCGATGGTCAAGGGTGGCGGCGCACTGAAGGTGTAGGTGGTAGCCGTTGGCAGCGTTGCCTGAACCTCGCCAGGAACAGAGGGTTCAGCCGTGGGTGCGACTGAAGCGGCCCCGCCACCAGAACGGTTGAGCAGAACCGCGCCAACCAAAATGAGGACAAGAACCACAATAACTGCCGAGAAGACACCGGGCAGGCGATTCGCCGGTCGTTGAGGGGCAGAGTTTTTGGAACGTGACTGACTCATAAGTTTCCTTCGTTACCTTTGTTACCTTTCGCTGGATGCGCGAATACCGCTGCGGCTAGACGTAGCACAGCATTGATGAGTATAACACATACACGTACGCAAGGAGCGCATATGTTACCTCTGGGCTTTTGTCTTCCCACGTTTGGTGTCCGGTACGTAGAACTCCGTTCGGCAGCCCTGGCCGCCGAGTCGCTTGGCTGCGATTCGCTCTGGGTCTGGGATCACTATGTATCGTGGAATGATCCGCGTGAGGCGGTACTCGAGGGCTGGACGACGCTCGCCGGGCTGGCCGAAGCGACGCGCTCGATCCGCCTCGGGCCGCTGGTCGCCAATAATACCAACCGCCACCCGGCGCGCCTGGCAAAGGTAGCCGCGACGCTTCACGAGCTCGCCGCTGGCCGCCTCGAACTCGGCCTCGGCGCGGGTGGTCTTGCCGCCGAACAAATTCCGTTTGGCATTGACCAGGGTGATCGGGCGAGCCGGACGGGCCGTCTCGAAGAGGCCCTCCAGATCATTCCGGCGCTCTGGACGGGCGAGCCGGTGGATTTTGCCGGGCAACACTATCAATTAAGTGGTGCCATTGCGTCGCCCCGGCTCGATACGCCGCCGCGCATTATTGTGGGCGGACGCAGCCCAGCGTTGACCCGCCTGGCCGCACGGTACGCGGGCGGGCTCAACCTGCAATGGCGCTTCCGCGACAATTTTTCGCAGTTGCTGACAATTCTCGAGGCAACGCTGGCCGACGTGGGGCGCAGCCGGGCTGACTTTGACCTGTCGATCTATGCGTACTGGCATGATCTGGCTGAAGCACCGGACGCAACGCTCGAAACCTGGGCGAACCTTGGCTTCAACCGCGCCATCGTGATGATGCCGCTACCCTTGCCGATCAAAGCATTGCAACGACTGTTGCGTTGAGGCCCTCGGCCAGCGTGGTGGTCGCATGGTAGCCCGTGCGTTCCGCGAAGAGCGTTACATCGGCCCGCGAGTGGCGCACTTCGCCGGGACGTGGCGGCAACAAGATCGGCTCGACCTTGACCTGCAATGCAGCGCCGATCAACGAAGCCAGTTCACGCACACTCGCCTGGCGTCCGGTGCCAATATTAAAGACGCCCCCGGCCACATGATCACTGCGTGCCGCCGTCCAGAGCGCCTGCACGACATCGCCGACAAAAACGAAATCGCGTGATTGCAAACCATCGCCAAAGATACGTGGCTGCTCGCCAGCCCGAAGCGCAGCGACAAAGCGGGGCACCACGGCCGCATAGGGTGAGGCCGGATCTTGCCCCGGCCCATAGACATTGAAAAAGCGCAGCGCGACGGTCGCTAGCCCATAGAGATGGTGGTACAACTGACCGACCTGTTCGGCGGCGAGCTTGGTACTGGCATACGGTGAGAGCGGCTGCACCGGGGTTTGCTCGCTCACCGGCAACTGCTCGGTATTGCCATAGACGGCACAGGTCGAAGCCTGCACCACCCGTTGCACCCCGTGACGACGGGCCGCTTCGATCACATGCACTGTTCCCAGCACATTGGTCGCATAGGCCTGGGGCGGATGTTCGACCGACTCGACCACCGAGACCATCGCGGCGAGGTGAAAAACCAGGTCAGCCCCGTGCATCGCCGCTGTGACCGCCTCGGCATCGCGGACATCGCCTCGTGTAAACTGGACGGCCTCGCCATACCCGCTGATCCGCTCGGAACGACCACTGCTCAGATCGTCAAAGACATGCACCGTATGGCCCTGCTGGACAAGAAGCTTGACGAGATGTGAGCCAATGAAACCGGCCCCGCCAGTAACGAAGATCTGCATAGAGCCTTCCTAAAGGACAACCTCACGATACCAGTGCCAAAAGCGTTCGAGTCCGGTCTCGACGCTCGTGCTACTGGCATAGCCAAGCAGGCAAGCGGCCTTGCTCGTGTCGGCAAAGGTCAGGGGCGGCTCGGTCGCGGGCAACGGGCGCACCTCGATCTGCGCTTGCAAGCCAGTAATTGTTTCGAGCAAGCGCACAAACTGCTGCATCTCGACGGGGCTCGCATTGCCGAGATTGAAGATCTCGTAGGGATGCGGCCGGTCGAGCGCAGCCAGGATGCCGCCAACGATATCATCAATATACGTATAATCGCGAAAGAGCTGCACCCCACCATTGAAGAGCACGAAGGGTTGCTGGCGCACCATCTTCTCGACAAAAAGATAAGGTGTCATATCGGGACGACCCCGCGGCCCATAGACGGTAAAAAAGCGCACAACCGAGACCGGCAACCCATAGAGGCTATGGAACGTATAGGCCAGCACCTCGGCGGCTTTTTTCGTTGCCGCATAGGGTGAAAGGGGGCGATCGGTTGCATCGCTCTCGACAAACGGGATCTTCTCGGTCTTGCCATAGACCGACGAGGTTGACGCGAGCACAAGATTCTTGACCTGGTAGCGACACGCAAGTTGCAACAGATTGACCGTTCCCCCGACATTGACCTGCTCGTAAAGGGGCGGATTCTCAATCGAAGGGCGTGGCCCAGGGAGCGCGGCCAAATGGACGATCCGCGAGGGTGCATAGCGCGCAAAGAGCGCCGCGAGTGCCGTTGCATCACGGAGATCGGCTTCGACCAGGGTAAAGTTAGGCTGTTGGCTGGCCCACTGGAGATTGTGGCGCTTGCGGGCGGGATCGTAGTAGGGCACAAAATTATCGAGACAGACAACCTGCTCACCACGTTGCAACAACGCATCGACCACGTGGCTCCCGATGAAACCGGCCCCGCCGGTGACAAGAATCGTCATGTGATTGCACCTGAGATAGTGAGGGGCGAAGGAGGGTTGCACCTGGCTTGCCTGCAACCCTCCTTCGCCCCACGATCAACATCTGCAAGCCACCCCAGAGGCGCAGTGGCCCAGGTTTGCTATGGTGGGGACAGCGGGAGTTGAACCCGCACGCCTTGCGGCACATGATCCTAAGTCATGCGCGTCTGCCAATTCCGCCACGTCCCCATGAATATCGAGGTGAGTATACCATGCCGTGTTGTTGTCCGCAACACGACCGGAAGCCCGGGGTGTGACGCAAAGGCGCAAAGGCGCAAAGTGCGGTATGATTACCCGGTGGGGTAGATTCAAGGAAGGGTGACGTAAGATGAACAAAGAGCTACCGAACTGGGCACTCCGGGCGGCCACCGCGGAAGATTGGGATTTTGCCCAGGCAGCGCATCGTCACGGCCACATGCACATCACGTGGCCGCCTGCGCAAGCCTTACGCACCTGGGCAAAACAACAAGGATGGGCAACCCCATTCTTTGGTTTTGAAGAAGCCTTCATCGCGACCATGCTTGAAAGCAACGAGCATTTCGCGCTCGCCATGGCGAAAAGTGGCCTCGAGATCTCCATTCCCAGGCAGGATTACGCGCTTTCAGATGAATATATCCGTGAACTTGATGCATTATATGAGGAGCGATCATCGATGGGATACCCGAATAACTGGGGGATCCTCGTCGAAAAACTCCGAGCGATACGCCGGGCGGTCGAAGCGGGCGTTGTGGTGCATATTGATGGCGAGCAGCCCATGGTGAACTGGCAGCATTTTTACCAGTGGGCGCACGGTCGGTATCACATGCTTGAAGATGGCTACGACAAATGGATTGGTGACGACGCGTGAAACATATCCGTGGCAGCGTCTTTGCCAAGGATCGGCCCCATCCATCCCTGTCGCCGACAATCCCCCCCGGTGCTTCGCGCCTTCGCGTGACACACCCCCGTTTTTGACGCAAAGACGCAAAGGCGCAACGTCAGGGCGATTGTATCTTCCGTGTATGCATCCGCCAGGGCACCCGCAAGGGCACCCGCAAGGGGTGCCCCTTCAAAGGGTTTCACTAAGTAGGGTCAAACGACCGCTTTTCGTGAGACACAGCCCCGGTTTAACTCGTCCCAATGCGGTATATATGTTGGCACGCACCCATGAGGCGTTTTACTGCATTGGGAAGCCCTTCCCAGAACAGGTGAAACCCTTTGAGAGGGGTGCCCCTACAGGCCGGGGGCCGGATCCGGTGTAGGGGCACCCCTTGCGGGTGCCCTGACAGTACAGGCCGGGGGCCGGATCCGGTGTAGGGGCACCCCTTGCGGGTGCCCTGACAGTACAGGCCGGGGGCCGGATCCGGTGTAGGGGCACCCCTTGCGGGTGCCCTGACAGTACAGGCCGGGGGCCGGATCCGGTGTAGGGGCACCCCTTGCGGGTGCCCTGATAGCGCGTCTTTTTGTATCCGGTTTCGTATGATGCAATCGCCCTGGGCGCAACGTTGCCTGCGGTGGATGGTGGTGGGGTATTGCGGTATGATTAGGCTTGGTTGGCTATCCATCTATCTATCCATGAGGCGCTATGCGACACGATCTGCGTTGGGTGCTGGTTGTGGTTTCCGTTCTGGTCGTGCTGGGGCTGGGCGCGACGCTGGCGATGGCCCAGACGCAGGTACCGAGCGAAGCGCCGGTGCCGACGGTGACCAGTGAGCCGGTGGTGCCGACGGCTACGCGCACACCTGCCGAGCTTGTTGGGGTTGATGAGATCACGACGACCGGGGCTGAGTTGTTGCAACGCTTTGGGATCTGGGGTGCGGTGGGGTTGGGGGTGCTGGCTGCGGCTTTGTTTGTCCTGTACCGGGCTGTCGGCAAGGCGGGTGAGGGCCTCGGCGATTTTTTGTATCGGGTCTTTCTCGGGCGGTGGCTGAAGCGACGCGAAGAGACTATTGAAGCTAAAGATCAAAAAGCTGCGCAGGCAAAAGCTCGCCAGTCAGGGCTGACGGCCTATTTTGATTGGCTTGAAGAGGAGTTGAAGCATCTGCCCATCATTCCTATTCGGGCACGTGAGCGGCAAGAGCAGTTGCTGCTTGAGGATGTGTATGTGCCGTTGCGGGTGGTGGAGCGTGGGCAGATCGAGGGCTTCCTCAAGCTTATTCGGGGTGAATTTGACCCTGAGGATGAGTATCGTGTGCGTCCAGAGGCCTACCAGGCGCTGGATCGTAGCCAGGGTGTCTATCGGATGTTGAGCGAGCCGGCGTTGCTGCAACAACAAGCGAAGACGCAATCACGTGAACGCGCGCGCCGGGGTGAGTCTGCTGATGAAGTGCTGGTTGAGCCAACAAGTACGCGCTTGCTGCTAATCGGTGATGCAGGCAGCGGCAAAACGACCACGCTGCAATATGGTGCCCTGGTGCTGGCCTGTGATTGCCGTGAAGGCCGGGTGGACAAGGCACCTGAACTGCTTGATCTGCATGCGCCGACGCCCCTTGTGCCGTTTTATATTCGCCTGACGCTTGTTGCTACCTATGTGCGTGAGAAGTTTAAGCGCGCCCAGGGCGAGGCGTTGCCTAGACTACAGGACGCACCGAGTAAATTGCTGCTTGATTGGCTTGATGGCTATATCTCGACCCAGATGGATAAACGGGGCGTGCGCCTGGCCGCTGATTTTCCGTCGCATCAGCTTGCGAAGGGTGGGTGTTTGGTGATGCTGGACGGGCTGGATGAGACTGGGGATCGGCGTGAACGGGCCTATATGCAGCGCTTAATTGCCAATCTGATCCAGGATTGTGGCAAGAATCGCTACCTTGTCGCCAGTCGCCCGTTTGAGGATCTGCAACTGCCAGGCTTTGACGAGCGCCATCTGAGCCCGCTCAAGCGTGACGAGATTGAGCAATTGCTTGGTAACTGGTTTGGGGCTGTGCAAAAGACACGTTCACAGCGTGCCGTCGAGGTTGCCAATGATCACGTCGCGTACCTGGGCGGGCTGATTGATGCCAATGCGCGCCTCTTTGAAATGGCGACAAATCCCCTCTTGCTGACGAGCATGGCGCTGCTGGTTCATACCGGGGTCGGGTTGCCACGTGAACGCGCCGAACTCTACAGCCGCTTGATCGACCTGTTGCTGGAGACCTGGCGCACGCAACAGATCACGGGTGGACTGCCAGGCAATGACGAGGGCAAGACCCGTTATGGTGGCGAAGAGAGTGTGAAAGGGATTCGGCGCAGGCTTCAGGTTATCGCAGCGTGGATGCAAGAAGAGGGGCGGCGTGAATTACGCCTGCGCGAGGCGCAAGCTATTTTGCGGCCTGTGTATAAGAAAAACAAATCCTGGGATAACGAAAAGGCCGACGATTATATTGCCAACCTGATCGAGTCGCTCTCGCTTGAGAGTGGCCTGCTGCAGCGGCGTGACGGCGGGTTTAGCTTTGCCCACTATACGCTGCAAGAGTATTTGACGGCCCTCGCCTATAATGAACCTGAGCGAAGCATCGAAGAGCTCTACCAGCACTGGACGAACCGACGCTGGCGCGAGACAATCTTGCTGGCGGTGGGCAACTGGGCGACTGAGGGACCGACCGACAAGGCGCATCAACTGATCGAGCGCCTGCTGACAACGCGTGACGAGGCGATCAATGCGGTGCTGCTGGCCGCCGACGCGCTCTATGATGCCGATGTTGATCGCGTGGTCGAACTCGCCCCCCTGCGGAGTGAGACGCTCAAGCGGTTGCACAGCTATGCGTTTGGCGAAGAAGTGCATCCTGACCCGGTCTTGCGCAACCGTGCCGCGATGATGCTTGACCGTTTTGGCGCCGACAATGAGCGGCCCGGGCTTGATCTGCGACGCAAAGACTACTGGGCAACTGCGATCAGTCCGGGCACGTTTCGTATGGGCGATGACGCAGGGAAATATGATGATGAAAAACCCGCGTTTGACTGCACGATCACCGCGAGTTACGCGCTGGCCCGTTTTCCGGTGACCAATCGCCAGTATCTTGTCTTTCTCGAAGCGCTGGCCGGGCGGGGAGAGGCTGAGGCGCTGGTTGCAGCCGAACGCCTGAAACCACGGCTGAACCGCCACGACCAGAAGCCTGAACGTTTTCGACCTCGTACTTGGCCGGGGTCACGCTATCTGGCTGGCACAGGGAACCACCCAGTCGTTGCGGTCACCTGGTATGCAGCAACCGCATTTGCCTGGTGGGCAAATGAATGGCTGCACCTCTGCGGCCTATTGCCGGCGCACGAGACGGTGCGGTTGCCCACAGAAGCCGAATGGGAGCGCGCAGCCGCCTATCCTGTGCATTTGCCTGGTGGAACGAGCGCGGATGGGCGGCGTACCTACCCCTGGGGCGTGTGGCCAGACTTGACAAGTGCAGGAGCACCCCGTATAACTAACACCATACCAGCCAACATTGATGCAAGCGGGATTGGCAGCACGTCAGTTGTCGGGCTCTTCCCACATGGACGGGCCGACTGTGAGGCGGAAGAACTGGCAGGCAATGTTTGGGAATGGTGTAGCACCCCGTACACCACGTATCCCTTCAAAGGCGAGATTAGGGCAGAAATGCTTTACAATGAGGGTAAAAAGGCAAGTGACGCATATGTTCTACGAGGCGGGTCGTACTACAACGATAAAGACGACGCCCGGTGCGTTGGCCGCAACGCGTACGACCCGTTCTACGTCGGCGTCAACTACGGTTTTCGTCTTGCCCGTTTGTTCTCCTCATCTTCGTCTTCTTGACTTTTTGTCTTTTTGTCTTTTTGACACTGTAAAGGGTTTTGTAACCAGTTGAGGCTGAACGAGGGTGGATCTGGGGGTGCAGGGGGGCGAAGCATCCCCCTGCAACGCGCCGTAGGCGCGAGGCGAATTTTTATTTTTTATGAAAACCTATCGCAATTTCTACACCCAGATCTATAGTTTCGAGAACCTGTATGCAGCCTATCGCGCTGCACGTCGGGCGAAACGCGATCGTCCACAGGTTGCCCAATTCGAGGCACGGCTCGAAGACAACCTCTTGCGCCTGCAACACGAACTGCTGCATCAGACCTATCAGCCCGGTGGTTATCATCATTTCTATATCTTTGAGCCAAAAAAGCGGAAAATCAGTGCGGCACCGTTCCGCGACCGGGTTGTGCATCACGCGCTCGTCAGGGTTATTGAGCCGATCTTCGAACGGAAATTCATCGCCGACTCATACGCATGCCGTAAGCATAAAGGCACCCATCGTGCGCTTGATCGCTGTACGCATTTTGTGCGGCAGCACCGTTTTGTCTTGCAATGTGACATTGCGAAATTCTTTCCGACGATTGACCATGCTGTTTTGAGTGCGATTCTACAACGTACCATTGCTGACCAGAACGTCTTGCAGCTCTGTGAAGCCATCATTGCCAGTGGCGCGGGGGTACTTGACAGTGAACGCGAACTGCGCTGGTTCCCTGGCGATGATCTCTTTGCCCCACTGCGTCCACAGGGGCTGCCCATCGGCAATCTGACCAGTCAATTCTGGGCCAATGTGGTGTTAAACGAACTAGATCAGTTTGTCAAGCGCGAGTTGAAATGTCGTGCCTATCTGCGCTACGCTGACGATTTTCTGCTCTTTCACGATGACAAGAAGGTGTTGCAAGAGTGGCTGGACATCCTGCGCACCTTTACCGCACAACGGTTACGCCTTCATCTTCATGATACCAAATGCCAAGTCTTCCCAACCAGCAGTGGTGTACCATTTCTTGGCTTTCGCCACTTTGCCACCCATCGTCGGCTGAAACGACCGAGTGTCGTGCGTTTCCGTCGTCGGCTGCGCATGTTACAAGTAGCCTACGCGCAAGGTCAGATCAGCCTGGATAAAGCCGGTGCATCGATCCAGAGCTGGTGCGCCCATGCGGCGCATGGCAAAACGTACCGTTTACGCAACCAGATCTTGCGCCAAACCCACTTTGGGCCGAGACACAGATGAACGAAATTCCCATCTTTGCGAAAACGTATGATCTGTTATTGTGGCTTGTGCCAACTACACTGAAATACCCGCGTGAACACCGTTTTGCGCTGGCCTTGCGCACCCAACAAGCGGCCTTTGATTTCAACGAATTGATTATCCAGGCACGCAAGAGCCGTGACAAACGCGATATATTAATACGCGCTGACACGCATCTTGAGCAGCTACGGATCTATCTACGCCTTGCCCATGACCTGAAACTGATAACGTCGCGCCAGTATGAACATGTCAGCCGTGAAGTAAGCGCGATTGGCGCATTGCTCGGCGACTGGATGAAGCGTACTGGGACAACCCAGACCCGAAATGCTCCCTGAGGTGCCTCCTGGCGATCGATGCACAACGACGGAACAGCCGAGCAGCGCCCATGTTGACCAGAAGGAACTGACCGCCATTCCACCTAACGTGGTGGGTTGTGAGAGTCATCTCACAACAACGCCCGGTGCGTTAACCGCAACGACAACAACCCGAACAACGACAACGACAACAACGGTTTTCGTCTTGCCACTCGCGCTCCTTGCCCGCCGGAAATGTGTCGGAACGCCCTGATAAAGCCAGGGTCGGGAATGACGCCGAGGTTTTTGAGGAGAACGACAGGTCAGTTCCTGGTTCGTCACCTGATGAGCCAAACAAGCTCCGTGCCGCTCCCTGTGGTAAGCGCAACCCCGCTGAAGCCTGGAGCGGCGTCACCTCCACCCCGTTTTTGACGCCAAGGCGCCAAGGCGCAAAGTTCCGTATAATAATACCCCAAACCTCCGCGCCTTTGCGTCAGATCTCTCTGCGCCTTTGCGTCACATTCACCCTGTTTTTGACGCAACGCTGCCTGGGGGCGCAGCAGCGATGACAGGGGCCTGTTGTTGACGGGCAGGCCATGGGCTGCTGCGCCCCTACATTCGCGCCCCGTCGCCGTTATCCATTGCGGTGCCCGTTGCCGTGGGCATGGAATTGGTCCGTCGCCGTCAACCACCCCGGTGCCGGCACATGTAGGGGCGCAGCAGCCCCTACGCAGCTTCTTCATCACAACGTCGCTTCATCGCTGCTGCGCCCTGCCGTGGGTATGGGATCGGTCCATTTGCCGTCATTCGCCCCGGTGCTTCGCGCCTTTGCGTGAAACAAGCCCGTTTTTGACGCCAAGACGCCACTGCCACCAACGCTGCCCGTGGGCGCAGCAGCGATGAGAGGGGCCGTTTACCAACGGGCGGGCCATGGGCTGCTGCGCCCCTACATTCGCGTGAAACCTCCCCCAAACCTCCTCATCCCTCTGTGCCTCCGCGCCTCCGCGCCTCTGCGTTAAAACCCCTCCGCGCCTCCGCCTCACTTCCACCCATGCGTTGCCTCGGTCACTACGCGGTAGTTGGCGTCGAGCGCGGGTTCCAGCAGCAGGATGGCGGCGATGCGCCGGGCGATGTCGCGGACTTCGCGGGCTTCGTCGATGCTGAGGCTGCGTCCGAGTAGCGGGCGTTCGCGGTAGCTGAGCCATTTTTTGAGTACTTGGTAGCCGCCGATGGTGTAGGCCCAGATGGTTGGCGGGATGTTGCGCCAGTAGACGCGGTCGTTCAGGTAGATGTCGAGCGTTGTTCCGCCGGCGGCGCTGCCGAGCGCGGGGTTGACTTCGCCCTCGTTGGCGGCGCGTTCGACGACGCGGCCTTTGCCGGGCATGGTGATGCCGCCGCGTCCGGCGTAGCCCCAGCCTGCGGTGAGGTCGAGGTCGCCGGCGCTCGGGTTGATCTGCCCGCCTCCGATGATGCTTAGGATGCCGATGGGGCGCAGTTCGTCACGGGGTGCGCCGCTGGTGACGCCGGGCACCGGGCGTTCGCTGTCGAGCAGCGCTGCGATCTGTCGCCCGAGTTCCGCTGAGGCGAGCAGTGCTGCGCTCGTGGCTGGCAGCGGGATGCGCGGCCAGTCTTGGCGCAGTGCATCAGCATTCGCAACGAGGTATTCCTTGGAATAACCAATGGCTAAGGCGTGCATCCATAAGAGATCGCTGGCGTGAGGATGGGCAATTCCGAGATCGGCAAGGTATTGAATGGCTTGAGCCGAGAGGTTGGATCGCTCTGCTTCATCGTGAACATCATCGAGAAAGCTATGCTGTTTGGCACCCCAACCCTGCATTTTCAACGGAAAACAATCGCTTCCAGGTCGAGTTAGATGACGATCAGCAAGATTATTGACGGTAAAAAATGGCGTACCTTCATTCTGGCGCTCGGCTTTTTGGCGCGCTATGAGGAACTTGTTCCCTGCCTGAGCCGCAGCAAAGAGATCTGGCCGTTTTTCATCCAGTAATTTGGTCTTTGGATGCCAGTAGACAAAGCGGGTATCAAAAGGTTGATAGGTGTAGCGGACAATAAAGCCACTATTTTTGCCCAGTGGTAGCAACTCCTGGCGGGTTTGGGCAGCATTGTATCGTGCTGATGAGCGCATGATCGATGGCAGCATTGTCAGCAGCGAATCATTACTTCGTGATGGATCGAAGTACATGTTGAGCTTTGCTTCAAGGACTTCACGATCAATAGCGACTAGGTCGGCATCACGGCTTGTATTCACCCCTGGGGATGAAACAGGAAACAACTTAGGCAGCAGCGGCCAGCCCAGGTAATCAGCCTGTACCTGCGCTGGCTGGAAGGGGAAGCCCAGCGGCGCGGGCGGGTCAAGCAGTTGGTAGGCAGTGGTGGTGTCTGGTTGCGTGGCTGCGGTGTCCAATTCGGTGCGTTTTTCGCGGCCCCAGAAGTTGCGAAAGGCGATCGCTGCCTCTTTGGGCTGCGGTCCTCGACGCACCATCAGCGCAATCGCCGTGCCGACCTGAATGCCTTCGCGGTTGAAGTCGGTCGAGAAGACGCTGGGATCGGGTTGGCCGTCGGGCGTCAGCTTGCCGGTGCGGTACTTGTCGCCGTTGAGCGAGTCGATCCAAATCCGATCAAAGACCTCCAGGTAGCGCTCGCGCATGCCGGTGAACGAGAGTCCGTCGAGCCAGGAGTAGTTCGAGATGTAGCAGACGACGCCGCGCCGACTGGTTTCGACGATTTGGCGTTCGGCCATGCGAAAGAAGCGCACATAGAGGTCGTTGAGCCCCTGGCCCTGCGGTGCCGGGGCGCGCTTGGTCGTGCGATAGGCATGGGAGAGATCGCGCTCCTCTTCGATGCGCGCAATGCCGGCGTAGCCAGAGTAGGGCGGGTTGCCGAGGATGACCAGGATGGGCGCCCCACGCTTGATCTGCTCGGCCTGGTCGCGCTCGTCCTGGAGTTCGGGGAGACCGGGGAAGCGCAACTGGACGGCCTGCTTCGGATCGTCGGGCGGCTCCCAGCCGGTGAGCGCGTTGGTCAAGTAGACGCCGACGCGCTCGTCGTCGGCGAGTGGCGCACCGAGTTGCTGCAGCAGCAAGCCAATCTGGAGGTGAGCAACGACAAAAGGCGCCGGCAGCAACTCAAAGCCAAAGACCCGGCTCAGCGCGGCGCGCTTGACATCCTGGCCCAGCAGCGCATCCTCGCCCCTGGCGCGCAACGTCGCCGCAATCTGGCGCAGCACCTCGGCGACATACGCCCCGGTGCCGGTGCAAGGGTCGAGCACGATCACACTGGGGTCAGCCAGACCATCGGCCACCCCCAACTCGTCGCGCAGGGCGGCATCAACGCGGGCGACCATATAACGCACCACCTCGGGCGGCGTATACCAGACCCCCAGATCCTTGCGTAGCTCGGGGTCAAAGGCTTCGAGAAAGGGCTCGTAGAAGTACTGCACGGCGTGGCCGGTATCGAAGCGAGCGAAAAACGCGCCCCGCTCGACCCGATTGAGCGCCGCGCCGGTCCAGTCCAGCACCTCCATCAGACCAAGCGGCCTGAGGCGCTGAGGCGTCGAAATCTGGCTAAAGAGCGCCTGGAGCACCGGGACGTGCAGGTAGTACTGCGCCAGACGCCAATCGAAGCTATCGCTGCGCTCAGGATCCTCGTGGTGCCAGAGCACCCAGGCCGAGAAGACGCCATAAAAGAGCGTCTGGATCAGCGTCGAGCGAAAGAAATGGTCGCCGCGCTGCTCGTTGAAGCTAATGCCAAGCGCCTCCTCCAGCGCCTTGCGCACCTGCCGCAGGGCAGGCAACTGCGAATGCTCAACGCGCATCCGGGCATCGCGGGCATACGAGGCGAGGAACCAAGCCACATCGGCGGGGCTCGTCAGCGGGGCGGCAGCAAGCAACACCCGCTTGAGATACTCAACCAAACGCTCGCGGTGGGTCGCGGCAAACGCCACCGGATCAGCGACCTGCGCCCAGAACTCCGCCTCGTTCGCCGCGAGGCGATAACGCTCCTGGGGCAGCGGGCGACCGTGGGCATCGCGCCCAACGAGCACAAAATCGCGATAATTCGTCACCAGCACCTGACCATACCCGTCGAGGTACTTCTGAACCTGCGGACTACGGGCAATCGTCGTCACATCATCGCCGGCCCCCTTCACCTCAAGCACCCCACGGGCAGGCAGCGGCGCGGGAAAAGCATCGGAAGGCGCGTGACGACCAATCTGATCAGCGGTAAAAAGACCGCCATCAGGGATGCCCGCACCGCGATTCTTCAGCGTAAGGACACAGCGCACCCGCGGACGCAACTCAGCGCCGACCGCATTGAGCAGCGTGCTAAGCGCCGGATAAAACGACGTCTCTTTGACCGCAGAGCCAGAAGAGCGAATATCACGGAGATCGCGGAGATAGGTGGCAACGATATCCATGCACGGCCTCGGGGACACAGTGCGACGCCTTGCTGCCAAGCGCGCCGGGAGCGGCGATCGATGGTGTTTCTGATGGCAAGTATAGCATACCCCGTTTTTGACGCAACGCTGCCTGGGGGCGCAGCTCGCTCCGGGCGGGCCATGGGTTGCGGCGCCCCTACACCCGGCCTGGTACCTGCTCCTTGCGGCCCCTCTTAAGAACGTGTATACTTCAGATACGGCAATCCTGCCGTCCGCATAACCTCGCAGAGTAACGGAATAGCCTGTGGAGGAGCCATGAAAGCCGTCGTCATGGCAGGTGGCGAAGGCACCCGCCTGCGACCTCTGACCATTAATCGCCCCAAACCGATGGTCTCACTGGTAGATCGTCCGGTGATTCAGCATATTATCGAACTCCTCAAAATCCACGGCATTACCGATATTATCATTACGGTTCAATACCTCGCCAATGCAATTCAGGATTATTATGGCGATGGCAGCGCCTATGGCGTGAATATTACGTATTCACTCGAGGAGATGCCGCTTGGTACGGCTGGGAGCGTGAAGCATGCGGAGCATCTGCTTGACGAGCCTTTTCTGGTTATTTCTGGCGATGCGTTGACTGATTTCAATCTAACGAAGATTATTGACCATCATTTCACAACAAAATCACAAGCAACTATCACGCTGTATCGCGTTGACAACCCACTTGATTATGGGGTAGTGATTATTGATGAAGATGGCAATGTCCGCCAGTTTCTGGAAAAGCCGAGCTGGGGTGAAGTCTTTTCCGATACCGTCAATACCGGCGTCTATGTGCTTGATCCGTCGGTGCTGGCCTATATCGAACGCGGCAAACCATCGGACTGGTCAAAAGATGTCTTCCCGCACATGATCGAGCGTGGCGACCGCATTCAGGGCTTTGTGACGCAGGGCTATTGGACGGATGTTGGCACGATCGAAGAGTATATGCGCGCATGTGGCGATTACCTTGGTGGTAAAGTCAATCTGCCGCGTCTCGGGCACAATATTGGTGGTGATGTCTGGGTTGATGGCGACGCCGAAATAGCCCCTGATGCACAGCTTCATGGGCCGATCTATCTTGGACATGGGGCGAAGATCAAGGGCGGGGTGATCATTCATGGTCCCTCGGTGATCCGTGATTATACGATTATTGACACACGGGCCAATATTGATCGTTCGATCATCTGGCGCAATTCGTATGTTGGGGAACGTGCCGAGTTGCGGGGCGCGATTGTCTTGCGCCAGTCCAATATTCGGCAACGGGCGATGCTCTTTGAAGGGGTCGTGATTGGTGATGGCGTGCAGATCGGGGCCGGGGCGGTGATCCAGCCCAATGTGAAGATCTGGCCGAGCAAAGAGGTTGACGAGGGTGCGACGGTAAGCAGTAGCATTATCTGGGGCAGCCAGGGTCGTCGCGTGCTCTTTGGGCGCTATGGTGTGACCGGTCTAGTTAATATCGAGATCACTCCTGAATTATGCGCCAAACTTGGTGCTGCGTTTGGTGCTACTTTGACCCGTGGTTCGATGGTGACGATCAACCGTGATGCGCACTACACCCCCCGGATGCTCAAACGGGCGATTGTCGCCGGGCTACCTTCGGCAGGGATTAATGTCTGTGACCTGCAAAACGTGCCCATCCCGGTGGCGCGTTATTACACCCGGGCGATCAATGCCTCTGGCGGCATCCATGTGCGGCTCTCCCCTTATGATAACCGGGTCGTTGAGGTCAAGTTCTTTGATGAGCATGGCCTCGATATTGCGTCAACCGTCGAGCGCAAAATTGAAAATACCTTCTTTCGTGAAGATTTTCGCCGGGCCTATCTTGATGAGATCGGACGGATTCGCTATGGCGACGCCATTGCCTCAACCTATACCTCTGCTTTTCTCAAGGCGCTGCGGCCTGATGCGCTCGAGATGATCGGGCGGAGTTTTCATCTGGTCATTGACTATGCCAATACCAGCGCCAGTATGGTTCTCTCGCCAATGCTGCGGCGCTATCGGGTTGACTCGGTTGAGTTGAATGTCAATCCCGATGAGCAGATGGTCTTTCAAACAACGGCGCAGTTTGAGGCAGCGGTGCAGCGTTTGACCCAGATTACGCCGATTGTCGGGGCGAGCATGGGGGTGCGGCTCGATAGTGGCGGCGAGAAGATTTTCCTCGTTGATGATAAGGGGGTGCGGCTGCATCCCTTGCGCGCCCTGGCGGCTGTTACCGCGATGGCTATGCAGGCCCACGGTGGGGGGACGGTCGCCGTGCCAGTGACGGCACCGCGCGCCTTCGAGAAGATTGCCGAACGGTATGGGGGGCGCATTCTGCGAACGCGGGCGACGATGGGGGCCTTGATGCAGACTGCCTCGCAGCAACCCAATCTGCTGATGCTTGGCGATGGCACCGGGGGCTATATCTTCCCTGCGTTTTATCCGATTACCGACGGTATGTTCGCGATTGTTAAACTCATGGAACTGTTGACGCTCACCGAGGCGCGCCTCAGTGCGGTGCTCGCCGAGTTGCCACCCTATTACATGGCCCAGAGTCGCGTCCCGTGTCGCTGGGAATCGAAGGGCAAGGTGATGCGCATTCTCAATGAGCAGTACGCCGAACGCCGCGCCGAGCAGGTTGATGGCATTAAAATCGATCTCGGCAACGAGTGGGTGCTGATCTTGCCTGACCCCGATGGGCCTTTTTTCCACGTTATCGCCGAAGGCTACAACGAAGAACAGGCCCGCGTCCTGGTCGAGAAGTATACGGGCCTGGTGACCAGTTTGCAGTAATGACGCCTTGCTTCGCACAAAAAAGCCAGCTTCGGCTGGCTTTTTTGTGCGAAGCAAGCAATGTTAATCAACTTCTCCAGGCAACCGGGTCGTCTGGCCTTCGTACAGGGCCGGGCCTTCGCTGGCGATGGGCAGTCGGATAATTTCGAGGTCGCCAAAGATGGTGGTGACATTGAGGTTGAGGCGTACTGAGGCGGTGTCGTAATTTTCGCTGATGTAGTCGGCCCCGCCACTTGCGCGGTCGTTACTGCTGATCTGTTCGACCTCGACATCGCCAAACAGTGCAAAGCCGTCGATCTTCAGGCCGACATCCTCCGAGAGACGCAACTGGACATCCCCAAAGATAGTCAACACGCGCATGGTATGCTCGCCATACTCAGCCGGTTTGCGCACGAGGTTTAACCGCACATCCCCAAAGATCGTCGAGATATCTTCCTCTTCAAAACGCCCCGAGCGATGCGTCCGGTTGATATCGTGAAAAATGGTCAAACGAGCCATGGCTATTCCTCCCTTATTTCCTCAAACCTAGATGATGCGACGCTTGCGAGGAAGGTTTTGTTGCACGAGAATTCCCTGACTACCTGGCTGAGAAAAAGTCCGCGTAGCGGACTTTTTCTCAGCCGATGAGGATCTGCTATAGTATAGGGGCTAGTAGCAAGAACTAAAACCGATTGGTCAGACGAGGATGGCAGTGCAACGGCAGAAACAACGACAACGTGTGCTTGATGGTTTGCTGGCGCTCTACCCAGTAGGGCTGATCGGGTTGACCCTGGTTGCGCTGGTGGCGCCGCAGCGCACCGGGCTCATGGCGTTGACCCAGGTCTTTGCGCATTTTCTGTTTCTTCCGTTGCTGCTGTTGCTGCCGCTGGCGGTGCTGGTGCGCCTGTCACTCCTCCGGTTCGCCCTGGGAGCGGCGCTCGCAGTCTTTTTGATCGTCTATCCGCCTGCCTTCCATGTCGGTTCTGCACCACCTCCCGCCGCAACGGGCGTACAGGTGCGCATCATGACCTGGAATCTTTTTTATGGGCGGGTATCGGCGGCGCAATTGCAGGCACGCCTAGAGACGTATGAGCCCGATATCGTGCTGGTGCAAGAGATGCTCGGTGAGGGCTTTGTGGTGAGCGAGTGGCTGACGACGCAGTATCCTTATCACTTGATCGGCTCGTATGCGACGGCACCAGGGATGGCGATCTTTAGCCGCTACCCCATCGTTGAGGCGTCGGTGCCGCAATTCGCTGAGGCTCACTGGGATATGCCGCGGATCATTTGGGCGCGTCTGGACATCGAGGAGCATACGCTGAGCGTAGTCAATGCGCATCCTATTCCTCCACGAACCTTTGGCACCAACTGTGCGGTGCTGCGTTGTTATAATCAAGGGCCACGTGATGCCCAAATTGTTGATCTCCGTCGTTTTGTTGATGAGATCCGGGCGCAAATGGGCGATCCGCTGATCCTTGGTGGCGATATGAATGTGACGGAACGCGAAGAGGCTTATTTCGATCTGGCGCACGGGTTGGTTGATGTGCATCGGGCGGTTGGCCGTGGCTTTGGGGCTTCGTGGCGGCCAGGTATGCTGCAGGTGCCGTTTGGCTTGCTGCGCATTGACTATTTCTTTACCGCACCGGGTGTGCGTCCACTCAAGGTGATGACTGATTGTCGATGGTATGGCAGCGACCATTGTGTGCTGGTTGGGGATTTTGGGATTGAAGAGCGAGGGATAGTAGGAAAGCCGTGATGCAATTGCCCTTTTTTGTCTATGGGACGCTCAAGCCGGGCGAGTCGAATTATGCGCGCTATTTGGTGGGCCAAACGATTGCGGAAGTGCCTGCATGGCTTGATCAGGGGACGCTCTTTACCGAAGGACCGTACCCGTTTCTGGTGTGTGAACCCGATCTCGCCCGCCCTGAGGAACGGGTGTTTGGGACGTTGATGACGTTACGCTCCTCGGTCTATGCGTTGGTGCTCCAGGATCTTGATCGGCTCGAAGGATATGTTGTGGGTGGCACCCAGAATCTCTACGAGCGTATTACGATGGACGTACAGACCGAGCACGGCCCCTTTCGCGCCTGGGTCTATGTTGTCGGCACCCAGATGCTGGCGCAGATTCGGGCCGGGAATCTGCATAAAATCCCTGGGGGCAACTGGACATCATAAAATATGTCAGGTGTCAGAAGCCAGCTTTGCTGGCTTCTGACACCTGACATATTTATGGAAGAGACTTACCGTGGCATGTGACGGGCAGGCAGGGCCAGGTGCTCAAGGGTTGCTTCACGCAGGCCGAGTGGTTCGAGGCGAACGCTGCCGTCTTCCGGGGCGTAGGCGAAGATCGCCCGTTCAAAGTATTGGATCGTGCGCGCTTGCCCATCGGCGGTAATGGTGCGAAACTCTTCCGAGAGCGGCAACCCAAAGGCCATCAAGCCCCCTTCGCGTTGCCAGAAAGCGCGAAAGGCATCACGCAGGCGGTGGCCTGTCTCGGGGAAGACGAGGGCGTCGCCGGCTTCGGTCAGGGGCACAAGGGCGTCGGCGCCGCCATAGGCCCGACTCGTGGCGGCACGGCTGCCAAGGGGTGCTGGTTGCACATACCAGATCGTGTCACGTTGCTCGTTGTCGATCACGAGTTCAACTGTGGCAAAGCGCTGCCGTATCTGGTCGGCAGTCTGCCGCGCCGGACCCTGCGGCACGCCAAATTGAGCCTCGCCCCCGAGCGCACGCCAGTAGCGGTAAATGGGAGCGGGGATCGTTTCGCCAGCTACCTCGCCATCCTCGGGTAACGGCAACAGATTGTCGGGATCTTCTAGCACCGCCAGCAGACCTGCGAGATTCTGGGGGAATTCGCTGTCGGTACCAGTGATCAATTCGGGGGTGATCGCGGCAATGCCCATGCTCCCGGCCCAGTCGTGCATGCCCCCGGTGATAGCGTAGAGCGGCCAGTAGCGGCTGTAGAGATAGCCGGCGGCATTGGCGTACCGTTCGGCCATCGCGATCGAAGGGGCGTGTTCACACGAGGCGGGAAAGACCAGGCCGGCATTGGAGTGGAGAAAGATCGCCCCGGCTGCATCGAGGAGAAACGCACGCAAAAGGCGTACCTCGACCTGCGAGTCGGGATACGGTCCGCCGGTCTCGGCGATCAGCCCATACGCCCCAAAGACCGTTTGGCGCCAATCATTGTCGGGGCAAGCGTCGAGGTTGGTATTCATGTTGCGGTTGAGGTCAACCCCGGCCGCATCAAACCGCCAGCCGAGCGCAAGCCCATCGGGGTTGATCGAAGGAATGAGAAAGAGGCGCACCGACGATGGAACGAGCTCGGGATTGGCGGCAAGATGGGCGATCAATTCATTCGTCAGGCGATAGGTATTCGCCTCGGGTCCGCCATGCGTATTGCCGACCACCACGAGCTTGCGCGGCCCGTTACCGAACTGCACGGCCTCGATTGGGCGCCCCTGGGCTGATAAACCCAGGACAAAACGACGCTCGGACTGCTGCGGTGGGGTTGCCTGAGCTAACGGCTGCCATGCGAGCAGAGGACTGGACAGCACCGTCAGCCAGAGCGTGGTAAGAACAAGCACAAAGAACTGCAACGTCTATCCCTCACCAAGCGCTTTGCGCTTTGCTTCAACAAAATGGCGTTGTTCCAGCCGGATGCTGTTGGTAAGGCGACTGATCGTCGCACTCTCTTCGCTGCTGATGCCGCCCTCGGCGGCGGCAACGGCAAAGAGCGCATCAAGAAAGCGGACACGCTCGGCAATCGTGGTACGCTGGGCAAATTCGTAGGTCATGACATAGGGGTCAAGTTGATCATCGGCGCTTTCAGCGAGGGCGACCTCGGCGACCAACTCGGCGCGTTCGTGGCTGATCTCCCAGCCATGCTTGAGGGCGGTCACGATCCGCGTGCGCTCGGCCTCGCTGACAGGGGTTTCGACGTGGGCAATGGTGGCGAGGATGCCCCCGGCAAGCGCTAGTTTGCGCGCCTCGTCGGGCGGAATGCCCAGGTCTTCTTCGGGGGCTTTGCCGAGGCGGACACGCACCCCATAATAGACACGATTGTTGAGAAACTCATCGAGATGCTGTTCGCGATTGGGGCCACGGGCTTTGATACCAAAGGTACGCCGCAAGAGCGCCCCCATCCCGGCGAGCGGGCCGGCATCGGCTCGCATGACCGCCTGACGAATCTCATCGCCGACAGTTCGCTCTTCTTCGGTGACAACCCGATCAGCGGCGAGCAGGCGATCAAGGGCCTCGAGCGCGAGCGTACGATCAGCCGGGCCACGCAGGTTGGCGGCGAGTTCTTCGAGCAAGCGGGTGCGCTCCTCGGCGCCAATCGGCGAATAGAGGTAGATATCGAGCTGCGCCCAGTCCTGCATCGTCAGACTCATCTCGTCGGAACCGACGTTCTGGCCCATTTCGGCCAGGAGATTTTTGAGGCTGTTGACCTCATCAAGCGCGAGTTCACCGTCGGCCCAGGCCGCAGCGATAATGACTTTGGCAAGCGCCATTGCCAGCGGAGATTTTGCCATGCAACGTTCCTTATGCTGTCTTCATTGCGGCGGCGTCGAAAAGGCCGAGTTCCTCGATGCTTTGCCGTCGCATCAAGAATTTCTGGATCTTGCCGGTCACCGTCATCGGAAAGGTCTCAACAAACTTGACATAACGAGGGATCTTGAAGTGAGCAATCTGGCCCTGACAAAAGGCACGGATCTCTTCTTCATCAGCGGTCACACCGGGCTTCAGTTTCACCCAGGCCATGATCTCTTCGCCGTAGCGACGGTCGGGCACCCCGATCACCTGGACATCGCTGATCTTGGGATGGGTATAGAGAAACTCTTCGATTTCGCGGGGATAGACATTCTCGCCGCCGCGAATGATCATATCCTTGATGCGCCCGACAATATTAATATACCCCTCTTCGTCCATGACCGCCAGATCGCCGGTATGCATCCAGCCAGCACGGTCAAGCGCTTTGTGCGTCGCCTCGTCGTTGTTCCAATACCCGAGCATCACACTATACCCACGGGTACAGAGCTCACCGGTCTCCCCACGCGGCACGATCCGCCCGCTACCGGGATCGATGATCTTGACTTCGACGTGCGGATGGACCTGCCCCACGGTACTGACCTGTTTTTCGAGCGGGGCACCAATGCGGGTCTGCGTACTGACCGGACTGGTCTCGGTCATGCCGTAGCAGATCTCGACATCGTGCATATGCATCACCGACTGCACCTGGCGCATCACTTCGACCGGGCAGGGCGACCCAGCCATCACCCCGGTGCGCAGGCTGGTGAGATCGAAGCGCTTGAAGTCGGGATGCTCAAGCTCGGCGATGAACATCGTCGGCACGCCATAGAGCGCCGTCGCCCGCTCGGTCTCGACGGCCTGTAAAACGGCCAGCGGCTCGAAGCCTTCACTCGGATAGATCATCGTCGCCCCGTGGGTAAGACAGCCCAGGTTGCCCATTACCATGCCAAAACAGTGGTAAAGGGGCACTGGAATAACAAGGCGATCTTGCTCGGTGAAGCCCATCAATTCGGCGACAAAATAGCCGTTATTGAGGATATTGTGATGGCTCAGCGTGGCCCCTTTGGGGTAGCCAGTTGTCCCCGAGGTGTACTGGATATTGATCGGATCGTCAAACTGCTGTTCGCCCTGACGGATCTGCAGGTCTTCGGGCCTAACCTGCTCAGCGGCAGCCAGCAGATCGGCCCAGGTCAGCATCCCAGGTGAGCGTTGGTCACCGAGGCGCACGACCATCTGAAGCTCGGGGAGGCGGGCCGCTTGCACCTGCCCTGGTGAAGCCTCATTCAATTCAGGCACCAGTTCATACATTATCGCAGCATAGTCACTGGTGCGAAACTGAGGCGCAATGATGATCATCCGACACCCGGACTGACTCAGGGCATATTCGAGCTCGTGGAGACGGTAGGACGGGTTGATATTGACCAGAATCAGGCCAGCTTTGGCCGTCGCAAACTGGGTAATCGCCCATTCGGCGCGATTCGGGGCCCAGATCCCGACCCGATCACCTTTGACCAGGCCGAGCGCCATCAAGCCACGCGCACAACGATCAACCTCGGTTTTGAGCTCAGCATAGGTATACCGTAACCCCTGCGCACAGCAGACCAGGGCTTCGTTCGCGGGAAACCGCGCCGCAATGCGATCAAAACACGCCCCAATCGTCTCACCGAGCAGCGGCTGTGAACTCGTCCCACTGACATAGCTCCCCTGCGTTGTCTCCATAAGCTCCTCTGCTTGGCTCTTCTGACGTATACGGGCAACCCTGCCCCTCATCAGCCGCGTTCGACTTGTGTTTACCAACCGCCGCCGGAACGCCCACCACCAAAGCTACCGCCGGAACGCCCGCCACCAAAGCTGCCACCCGAACGCCCGCCGCTTCCCCAGCCGCTACTCCCGCGACTCGAGCTACTGCTCCAACTCCCCGAGCCACCCCAGCCACCGCGTCGGCCGGTGCCCATGATGATCACAGGGCCAAGACCACCACCGCCACCCGAGGGGCGTGAGGTATGTTTACGGATCTCATTGGCAGCTTCCCGGGCTTCTTGGGCAATCGCCTTGGCCTCCTCGATCGTTCGTTTCAGTTCTTCCTCGCCGGTAATCGGCAGGCGGATTTTATCAAAACGGGCACGGGCCTGCGTGACTTGCTTTTTTGCCCCCGATGGCGCACGCTTGCCAGCCTGTTGCGCCAGGCGTTCGGCTTCTTCCAACGCGGTGCGCGCCTCAGTCAGGGCGCTATTGAGATCGGTACGCAACTGTTCGAGGCGTTCGGTATCGGCGAGCGCCGCTTGATAGACCACGCCACTCTCGGACTGGACATAACTATAGGCTTCAAGGGCCTCTTTGAAGGCTTGGCGACGTCGTTCTTCTTCCCAGGTTCCGGCCTGCTTATGGGCCTGCTGGGCCTTTTCAAAGCGTTGCACCAGGCCTTTGACAGACGCGGTGGTAGCAGGCTGAATATCATTGCCATGCAGATTGATAAAGCGAGCGATCTTATTGATCTCGCCACTGACGAGTGGCCCGAGTTTCTCGACCTGTTGACGGAGTTTCTCCATCGACTCGGCCTCGCCGCGTGCGGCGGCGAGCGCTGCATCAGCCAGGCGATCGGCCGTGGTGGCGGCGGTCGCGAGGCGCAACCAATCTGGTTTCGCCTGGGCAGCCTCTTGCTGCGCCACGGCAAAGTGCTGCGAAGCCTCGTGCAACTGTTGCTCGGGGGCTTTGCTAACATCGGGATCGTTGGCCTTGACAAAGGCGAGGCCCGCCTCGATGCTGCGTTCGGCCTCTTCCAGCAACTCACGCGCTGAAGCACGGGCCGTTTCGAGATCCTGCAGGCGAGTCATGATCGCCTCAATCAACTGATCGACATAGGTGAGTTCCTGATCGGCGGCATCAAGTTGCTCGCTAGCCGCCACAAACGCCTGCACCTCCATCGCATTCTGCTCTTGGGCGCGTTCCCAGTGTTCGTGGGCGCGGTCGGCAGCCGCCTCGGCCTCGCTGCCATTGCCCCGAATATCGCTCCAGCTACTTTCGGCGAATTCGTCCACCTGATCAAACGCCTCGTGGCCCTCGACAATCTTGCGGGCGGTCGCCTCACCACGGGCCTGGATCGCCGTGAGACGGGCAGCATTGGCGGCCCGGAGCGCGGGTGCGCCGCTGCCCGAGGCAACGGCCTGGGTGAGTTTCGCCTGAGCCATGCCCAATTGATCGCGTGCAGTATCGTACTGCTGAGATTGGAGCGCATCGGCAGCTGAACCGAGCGCCGTTTCGGTCAACGCGAGCGCCTCGTGCATCAGATCGAGGCGATAGCCCGCGGCGAGCACCGCCTCGGCGGCAGTACGTTCAGCGGCCATATCGGCCAGAATACCGGCGAACTGGTTCACCAGCGCGATTAAAACGTGCGCTTGTTCCGACGCTACCCTAGCGGCTGCCGTCGCTTCTGGAGCCTGATACGACTTCATTGCGGCGGTTGCCCGTGCAACCTCTGTCCTAATCGGGGCGAGGGCGGCCTCAGGATCGGCAATCGCATCGCCCAGAATCGCAAGACGGTTGGTAGCGTCGGTCAGGCTTTTTTTGCGCGGTCGAGTTCCTCCTGCGCCAGACGCGCCTGTTCATCGAGGTCACGGCGGAGCTGTTCAACGACAGCTAGTTCATCGCTAACCGTATCGCAGGCGACACTCACCTGATCGTATTGCACGGCAGCCTCTTCAAGCTGCGCATTGCTTGGTTTTTCGTGACGATCGAGTTGTTCACCGGTTTCTTTGAAGGTTTGCTGCGCCTTGACAAAATTGGCTACCACGGCTTTTTGGAGCGTCGCAAGGCGGTTGACATCCGCTTTGGCATAGGAGACCGCATCAAACTTCGCCTTATCGTCAGCGTTACGGAAGCGCTGGCCGAGATCGGTGATCTTGAGACTAGCGGCCTCGCGGGCGTCCTTCAGCCGTTGCTGAGCAGCAGCACGGGCCTGCGCAGTACGACGGCGGCGCGTAAACGCAAAAGCCCCGGCCCCAGCAGCGGCGAGACCACCAACACCGAGCACAACTGGCGTTGGATCAAAATTGACGGTTGTGCCACCACCGGGTGTCGGCGGATTCACGATCGCATTCTCGATCGCCCCGAGCGCACTCACCACGCCACCGGTAAAATCGCCGGCCGAGAGACCAGGGTTTAGTTCAGTTCTGCGGATCGCATCAGCATTCTCATTGATCCCAAGCGCACGGGCCCAATCATCGCCATAGGCGATCTCGCTATACGGTGGGTTCTCGGCCACATAGATCGCGATCAACGCATTGAGCATCGTCCCATCGGGACGCCCAACACCATCATCGATCATGCGTTCGGTAAAATCGTCGGCGTCACCATTGGGCACAATATAGACCGCAACGGTAGCCCCGCGATTCAGCAATGGACGCGCTGCCTGCTCAACCTCGCCACGATTCAGGCGCCCGCCTGGATCGGTAATGAGCACGCGTCCTTGGGCAAAAGCTGGAACAGCAAGGAGCAGAAGCAAGGCAAGTACTGCTCCTAGCCGAAGAAAATGACGCACAACACTATCCCTCCCCACAATGGCTACGACTTCTTTCTTGTGCATAAGATTATAGCATGGGGGGCTGGCCTCATCCGCATGATTAGTGGGCCAACATAAATCCGCAGCGATGCTTCGCTCAGCATGACAAGGTTGGGTAGGTATATGCTTAACGCTTGTCCTCGTCGTCCTCGTCGCCCTCGTCGTCCTCGTCGCCCTCGTCGCCCTCGTCGTCCTCGTCGTCGTCCTCGTCGCCCCAATACTCGGACTCATCTACCATATTGTACTTTTCAGCGACCTTTGGGTCTGTGGTCACCAGCTGTGCGTAGTCGTCGCCGATGCCACCTTCGTCCTCAAGGACAACTCCATCCCTTCGCATTTGATCGAGCTCATCGGCTGCGGCTCGCAACATGTTAATCATGTCCTCAATGGTTTTCGCGTCAGCGGTTAGCCATTTATTGCGCCAGGTGGAAATGTAGCGCTTCCTTGACGCTCCCCATAGCTCCTTGTCCCGATTCATGTTGTGCGGGTCAGAGTGGTCATGAATCTCGTTCATGTTTACATTCTCCAAGAATCAAACCTCGGCTGACGAACGTCTGCCTGTATCGACGACAAGAACACCCTACCCCTCCTGCGCCTGGCGTTTCTGATCGAGGCGCTGCTCGGCGGTGAGCCGCTCTAGGCCATAGTCGTTCTGATCGACAAAGTGCATGCCTTGGGCAAGCGCCGGGTGGACAGCGCTGATTTCGCGAAACATCGCCTGGGCGACCTGCCGATAGGAGGGATGCCCCTGGCGTGCGCTCCGCAGTTCGATCAGGTGATAGGCCTCGCGCACATTCAATTTGATCCGCCAGCGCACGCGAAAGCTGAAAGGAACCGCATACTGGGCTTCGTGCGGAAACTCGGCTTGCATGGCGACGCAGACCTCGGCGGCCTGTTGCAAGGCGGCCCGGTACGTAGCGGCCACCCCAACCGCTTCAAGCTCGGACGGCACGACAAACCCATGCGCTACCGTGAAGCGCTGGCGTTCCTGGGTCAGCACCCGGTGGCGCTGAAGATCGCGGTACGCACCGATGTCCGCCAGGATATCAAAGCTGTAGTACGGCTCTTCAAACGCCCGTCCGGGACGATGAAAGCGGCTCGCACGCTCGCCGAGAGCGGCCTCAATCAGGGCAACCCGCTCGGCCTCGGGCATTGCCTCAACTCGTTCCTGTATGGCCGTGAGTGGCAGATCCAGGTGAGGATAGAGGATCGCCGCCACGGTCTTCGCTTCAGCCTGGGGGTCATAGTCAACGAGCCGAACCGCCACATCGCCCTGGGATGCTTGAGGGAGATCGATGCGAGCGGCGATGGCGCCGACGCGCTCGCGGATCGCCGCCATGTAGTCTGCATAGGCGCGACCACGGTCGCCTTTAGAGCGCTTCACAAAGGCCGGAATCACCAGATCCAGCTCGGCCTGCATCGCCTGGCCGAGTTGCTGCGTCTCGGCGAACGGGGTGGCGGCAAGCTTGGTGAGCAGATACTCGAAGGCGCGGCCATTGCCAAAGAGCCCCACATTGGTGCGGGTCGCCATCGGCAGCAGGCCACGCAGCAGGTCGAAGGCTTTCGCCTGCGTCGCGCTGGCGTAGGCACGCTGCGACGTCGCCGGGTCACGAGGAAACTGGGTCTGCACCCACGCCTGCACCGGGGCAAGCAGCGCACTGTAGGTGCGGAACAGATGATCCATCGCGTCGGTGAAGCGTGCGGCATAGGGTGAGGCCATCAGGGCTGGCTCGCGCAGGTAGGCGTAACCCTCAGGCCCCTGCTGATCGAAGCGGACATAACGGGTCGACTTTTCGAGCGGCGAGAGGCCAAGCCGACTATCTTCAAGCACCTTCGCAGCGATATTGCTCACGCCCTCGCAGGCAAGGTGGGCACCACCGAGTTCAGCGACCGAATCGTCACCGTAGCCGACCAGCACCCGCTCGTAGAAAGCCTCGGCCTGCTTGACGGCCACTAGTTGCGCCGCGGGGTCATTGTCGGCCCCGGCGACGATCAAATGGAAACCCGACTCGGGCGCGCTGATAAACTCATCAAGCAAGAGACGGCGCAGACTTTTGGTACTCCGACTATAGCGTGAGAAGAGCGCGCCCTTGACCACCTCGGGAAGATTGCGCAAGCAAAAGATGGGACGCTCGGTATTGGTTACAAAGGGCTGGAGCAGCGCGATCTCCTCTGCGGTAAAGCGCTCGGCATTAGGCTCAAACATCAAGTGGCTCCTGATATAGTCTGTCAAGGAAGTTTCCCGATAGTTTGTCACCCTGAGCGCAGCGAAGGGTCTCATGCGTTTAGATGGCAGAGATGCTTCGCTGCACTCAGCATGACACACGACTCAAGGTATTGACTCTAGAGCATTGTACCGCACCTGGGAATTGCGTCAGGGCTACGCTGAAAATGGGGGAACTTGGTTCCCCCATTTTCAGCGTAGCCCTGGGAAATGCGTACGAAGCACACAGACTGGACATTGCAAAAAGTATGCTATAATCCACGCTATTGTCATCTGTACTTATTCAGCCCCGATAGTCTCGCGGTGACCCGCTGGCCTGGATGTCAGGGCGTAAAGTGCATGCCTCTGAGCACCCGTAGTCGCTTGGGCTGTAGGGTGTTGTCTAGCCCCGGTTCTCGCAAGAGACCGGTTTTTTCCGATCTATTTGCAATCTATCATTGAGGAACAGTGCATCATGCCCGAAGAGTCACTCATCGGCTGCCTGATGCCTTGTTCTTCGCTGGGTACCTACCATACATGGGTCGGATGGACACCGGCCCAAACTCCAAGAAATGGAGGGGTTCCGTGGGGTTTCTACGCTTCTGGTTCAAGACAATCCGCCTCTCGATCGCCCGTATTGGAGCAGGTTGGATGTTCGCCCTGCTGACGTTTAACTTCAACCGCGTTTCTATTGCCGATCTCGGTGCGCTTGCGGTTGTCGTTACGTCACTGATCGGCTTGCATCACTTCATCTCCTTCTTTCAGGTCTACTGGGGTCGTTTTGCTGATCGCTATGCACTTTTTGGCTATCGGCGCACGCCCTACATCTTCCTCAGCGGCATGGGCGCTTCGCTCATCTTTCTCTTGCTTCCCTCAATTGCGGTTGGTCTTGGCGAGCGGAGCCTGGCGGCGACCTTCGAGGCCCTCCTCTTGATTGGTTTTTTTGGGGTTGCGATGGCAATGAATGGTAGTGCCTCGAATGCCCTGATGGCCGAAGTTACTACAGAAAAAGAGCGTGGCGGGGTTGTTGCCGTGGTCTGGGCCGCCATCATCCTGAGCGGAATCATCACGGCAGTGGTAGCGGGACAGATGATGCCCAACTATGACCCCGAGGCGATGCAGCGCCTTTACAACCTCACGCCTGCGGTGGTCTTCATCACAACCTTTCTCGGTATCATTGGGATGGAGCGCCGCATTACACCGGAGGAGCAAGCCACATTGCTTGCTACGCAGCCTGACATGTCGGCCTCACCGCTGAGCACCTTCCGGATCGCACGTAATCTGATGAGTTCGAATCCGCATGTGCGGGCCTTCTTCTTTTTCGTGCTGCTTGCGGTGATGGGCATCTTCCTTCAGGACGCAATCCTTGAACCCTTCGGCGCGGAAGTCTTTGGGATGAACCAGAAGGAAACCGCCGCCTTCCAGCAGTCCTGGGGAGGTGGGGCCTTGCTTGGCATCTTCCTTATGGGGATCATTTCATCCTACACATCGCTCAGCAAAAAGACCATTGCGACGCTGGGTGGGCTGATGGTGGCGATCGGCTTGCTGGCGGTTGCTGGCGCTGGTCTAACGCACCAGGCTGCGCTGATCACCCCGGCGTTGCTGGTGATTGGTCTTGGCGTCGGCTTCTTTGATGTCGGTGCCCTCTCGATGATGATGGATATGACCATCGAGGGTCAGGCTGGGCTGTATATGGGCCTCTGGGGGATGGCGCAAGGCCTCGGAACCGGTTTTGCCAATATCCTCAGTGGGGCGTTGCATACCGGACTCATCGAGACGGGCCTACTTTCTGAGGCGATGGGCTATGCGGTTATCTTTGGCTTCGAAGCCGTTGCGATGCTACTTGCCATTGGCCTCTTGCGCAGCATTAGTATTCAGGAGTTCAAAGGCCTGACGCGATCTGATATTAGTGCCGCGCTGGCGATGGATACGGCAGGATAAGCTCAAATGTTCGTTTTTGCGTATCACGCTTTGCTCTTGATCCATGTCGCCTGCTTTGCCATCTGGATGGGCGCGATTGTGGCATCCTTGCTGGTCGTCCGAACTTTTGAGCCACGCCTGACCAAGCCAGATGGCCTGACCTCTGATGGCGAACTCCTGCGTGCCTATATTCGCCACGAGGTGAAGCTGGTTGATGTTGTCTTTCTTAGTTTGATGATCTCAGGGCTTGCCCTGGCTCAGTTCTATCTTGGTTGGAACACCTGGGTTTTTCTCAAGATCGGTCTTTTCATTGCGCAATTTGCCGCTACAATGGGCTTCGTCTTCCTGCGCATCCGCCCGATCACCTACCCTTGTACCCCGGCGACTTATCGCCGCTGGTACCAACTTTTTGGCGTCTCGTTGAGCTTTTTTGCTGTGACCCTGTTGGTCGTCTACTTCGGAAGGTGAGCTTTGCCCTACGTGCTCCTTCGCCCCATCCATACGTCGCTTATTGTGCTCCGGTGATGTCGCGGCGGGCAATGGTGCGCCAGGCCGTGTAGCCAAAGAGGAGGCTGTAGATGATGACGACGAGGGTGGCCTGGAAGGGGGCAGGGAGCACGGTTGGGTCGAGGGCATTCGTAAGTAACGACTGGTCGAGGCCAAAGAGTTGACCGTTTTGCATCACCAGGCTGTTGATGTTGGGTTGGAGCAGCAGGTTGATGACCTGGCGGATCAGTGGGTTGACAAGACCGAGTGAGGTGAGCGAGCCGGCCCCGATGTCGAAGATGAGGAAGACGATGCCGCCCGCAATCCCGGCGAGTGTGGAGCGCCCCAGCGCGGCACTGGCAAGGGTAAGCAACAGGTAGGGCAGGATGATCAGCAGCGCTCGTGCGATGCCGATCGGCAAAACAAGCAGATCACGTACGCTCAGTGTATGTGGCAGCCCGAGCCAGGCGCTGGCAATGAGCGCGATCAGCACGCCGACGAGCAGACCGAGCACGATCCCGATGAGCAGACCGAGTAGCAGGGCCATTGTTTTGGCGAGCAGATAGGCCCGGCGATCAGGGGCGCGACTCAGCAAACTCCGCAGCGTCCCCCAGCTATAATCGCCGCCGAGCGACCCGGCAGCGAGCAGAATCGCCAGGATGCCACCGGTGCTATTGACCTGCCCAAGCACCATGCCAAAGATGCCAGGGAGACTCAGTTGTCGCCGGATCTCGGCCACCTGTTCATCACGCAGCACCGTCAGGTTTATGCCAAGCACCCCCTCGTGCAGCGCCACCACGAGGGTCCAGAGGATCAACGAAAGCGCAAGCAACCCGAGAAAGATCGCCAGCATGGCCCAGGCCAGGGGGCGACGCCAGAGCTTGAGCCATTCAGCAGCAAAGAGACGAGTGAACATAGTGTACCATCATGTTTCGCCAGTCACCTCAAGGAAAAAGTCCTCGAGTGAACTGAGCTCCGGGGCGAGTTCGGCGACCGGCACTCCGGCGGAGGCAAGATAGGCATTGAGTTCAGCGGCCCGACTGGTGGGCGTCACCACGATCAGATGGTTAGCGGCAGTTTCAACATCCGTCACCCAGGGTAGCGCCTTGAGCAGAGCGATCGCCTTGCTTGCGTCGCCCTCGATGCGTACCCTGAGGCGTTGATCGCGCTGGAGCAACGCAGCCACCTGGCCCTCGGCGAGCAAGCGCCCAGCCTTGAGGATCGCCACGCGCTCGCAGACCTGTTCGACCTCGTGGAGTTGGTGGCTACAGAGGAAGATCGTCCGCCCGCGTGCGGCGAGGCTCCTGATCAACTGCCGGATCTCGGCCGTTCCCGCCGGATCGAGGCCATTGGTCGGCTCATCAAGCAGGATCAATTCAGGATCGGGCAGCAGCGTTGCGGCAAGCGCCAGGCGCTGCTTCATGCCCTGTGAATAGACGCGCACCCGCTCACGGGCGCGGCTCGTCATCTCGACAACCTCCAGCACCTCGGCAATGCGTGTCGCGGCAATCCCACCGGCCCGACAGAGCACCCGCAAATTATCGTAGCCCGAAAGATAGGGATAAAACGCGGGGGCCTCAATCATCGCGCCGACGCGGGCCAGGGCTGTCACCGGGTTCGCTGCGACATCAACACCAAGCACCACGGCCCGCCCCGCCGACGGCCTGACCAGACCAAGCAGCATCGCCAGCGTCGTCGTCTTACCGGCCCCATTCGGCCCTAGAAAACCAAACACCTCGCCACGCTGCACCGTGAGCGTCAACGCATCAACCGCAACGCGCTCGCCATAGCGCTTGGTCAGGTGCTCGGTCGCAATCGCCACATCGGGGGCTTGATTTGACATATCACGCTTCCTCACCCTGCCAGATCGTCACCCGGTTACGCCCAGCGCGTTTCGAGTGGTACAGAGCCTGATCCGCCTTGCTGATCAGTTGCTCGGCGTTGTTTCCGTGATCAGGATAGGTTGCGATGCCAAAGGAGATCGTTAGCATCACGGTTCCGTGTTCGGATTGGGTGCAAAGGACTGCCGCCGCTTGCCTGATTTCTTCCGCCCGCTTCGCCGCATCGTCCAGTGCTGTATTGAAGAGGACAAGGAGGAATTCTTCGCCCCCATACCGACAAGCAATATCCGATCCACGGACGTATTCTTTAAGAAGACGAGCGACTGCCACCAAAACAGTATCACCGGCCTGATGCCCATACGTGTCGTTGATCATTTTGAAGTGGTCAAGATCGGCGACGATGATGCTCAACGGGGCATGCTCACGCTCCGTTCGCACAAGTTCCCGTGCCAGGGCTTCGGTCAGATAGCGGCGGTTGTACAGACCAGTCAGCGGATCGATCAGATATTGCTCGCGGAGTTCCGCCTGGAGGTGTTCAATTTCTTGCACATAGCGGCGTAAATCGGCGTTCGCGGCTTCCAGCAGTTGCTCGTTACGCTCACGCTTAGTAACTTCCTGCTCGGCACGCGTCAGGGCCTGTTGGAAAGCACCATGACAACAAGAAATAAAGCAGCGATCATCATCATGTTCAGGAGATTAGCCCGGTGTGTTCGCTGGAGGTCACCTTCAAAGACGGGAGGCGCGAACCACTGTTTGAAGCGAGCTACCATGATGATGGCTATCTCTATGCCGGATGGCACTTCGTATCGCTTGAACTGACACTACTCAGTTCATGCATAGTATAGCACACGAGCCTTCTCACCACGTTTCATGCGTGGTATCTCCCGAAGCTGCTGCTCGGTATGAATAGCATGGACAGGAACCAGGGCTTGCAGCGTGCTCCACGCTTGTGTTAATTGTTCGGGCGTTGCAGCGGCAACGGCTAACGATGTCACCGCCGCCGCCTGACAACTCATGCTTGCACCCGTTGCTTTAGGGCGAGTTGCAGAAAGCGAAAACCTATGCTATAATCTGCCCTGTCCGTGAACGGAGTGATCCCCGATAGCTCAACGGTAGAGCGGCTGACTGTTAATCAGTAGGTTCGTGGTTCGAATCCACGTCGGGGAGCCACGAGTGATAGGCCAGGTAGCAGAGCTACCTGGCTTCTTTGTTGAGGATGTTTGAGGTGATTCTATGGCATCAAAGAAGCCTCCTGCCGGGGTGGTGGCCGATAATCGGAAGGCGCGCCACGATTATACAATTGAAGAGACCTTTGAGGCGGGGCTTGTCTTGACGGGCACCGAAATTAAGTCGGTGCGTGCGGGCAAGGTGAATCTGCGGGGGAGTTATGCCCGCGTTTTTCGTGACGAGGTCTTTTTGTATGAGGCGCATATTTCGCCGTATGAGCAGTCAGGCACGTATTTTAACCACGAGCCGACGCGCCCGCGTAAGTTGTTGCTGCATCGGCGTGAAATCCGGCGCATTGATGGGTTGATACGGCAGAAGGGGATGACCCTGGTGCCGCTGAAGATCTATTTTAAAGGGCGGCGTGCCAAGGTGGAGTTGGGCGTTGCCCGGGGCAAAAAGCTTTATGATAAGCGTGAGGATATTGCCAAGCGCGATGCGCAACGTGATATCGAGCGGGTGATGAAGTCGCGTTCACGAGACTAGCAATGGCTGTTGGCTATCTGGAGTTGTTGCAACGCAACAAGCAGTTCCGTCGGCTCTGGTACGGGCAGATTGTGAGTCAGTTGGGCGATTGGCTTGATAGCATCGCCCTCTTTATTTTGCTTTTGAATTTGACTGGTTCGGGTCAGGCGCTGGGCTTGTTGTTGCTGGCCGAGTTTTTGCCAGGGGCGCTGGTCAGTCCATTTGCGGGCGTGGTGATTGATCGGCTACCGCGTAAGCTGGTTTTGATTGCGAGCGATCTTGGTCGGGCGGCAATGGTCTTGCTCTTGCTGCTCGTCAATAGCCCGGCGGATCTCTGGTTGGTCTATGTGGCCGTGGTGCTGAAGGTCTCGATGGCGGCCTTTTTTGAGCCGGCCCGCTCAGCGATTCTGCCGAGTCTCTGTACACGTGAAGAGTTGGTGACGGCGAATGCGATCAGTGGGGCCACCTGGTCGGCCATGCTGGCGATTGGGGCGGCCCTGGGTGGCCTGGTTGCCGCTACTCTGGGCGTGCGGGCGGCTTTTCTGCTAGATGCGGCCTCCTTTCTACTATCGGCGGCCATTATTGCGACAGTGCAAGTGCGCCCGTCGGAGCGTTCCGGCGCTGATCAGGCGTCACGGGGGCGCTCGGTGTGGGCGCTGGCGGGGCAAGCCGGCGGTGAATTGCGTGATGGATTGCGCTATGTCATGCGCCATCGCGACGTCTTCTGGTTGACGTTCACGAAGGCGTTGTGGAGCATTGGGGGCGGGGTGTTGCTGTTGCTCACGCTGCTGGGGCGCGAGGTCTTTCCGCTGGGGCGCGATGGGGCGCTGAGCATTGGCTTGCTCTATGCGGCGCGGGGGCTTGGCACGGGCATTGGCCCGCTGCTGGCGCTGCGGCTGGGCGGCGACGGTCAACGCTTTCTGCGCCGCGCCATCGTCATCGGCTTCTTTGTAACGGCGGCGGGCTACCTTGCGCTCAGTGCGATGCCAACGCTGGCGTTGGCGGCACTGGCGGTGCTCTTTGCCCATCTTGGCGGCAGTGTGCAATGGGTCTTTAGCACGGCATTGTTGCAGACGAAGGTGCCAGATCAATTGCTTGGGCGCGTGTTTGCGACCGAATATGCGGCGCTCACATTGACGACCGCGCTCTCGGCGTATCTCACCGGCGTCATTGCCGATCAGGGCGTTAGTCCGTGGGCGCTATCACTTGGCCTTGGTGGCGTCTTTCTGGTAACAGGGACAATCATCGGGTTGGCGCTGTGGCGTGAATGAGGAGATGCCGCGATGCCGCTCAGTTGGGGTTTGCCAGTTGTGGTCGGTGGCTTTATTTCCGGAGCCGCCGTCCGGCAACCTGGACAACCTGCGAGCAGCCGCTTGGTCGTCGCGACCACTACGTGACGTGCACCGGAACCTACGGCGGATCCAACGGAGCCTGAAAGCGGTAGCCGATGCCTGGCTCATTGCGGATCAGGATGGGTTGCGCAGGGTTTGGCTCGATCTTCTTGCGCAGTTGCGTGATAAATACGCGGAGCGTCGGTACGTCATCGGCGGCACCCGGCCCCCAGATCGTGGTGAGAATGTGCTGGTGGGTCAGCACTTTGCCCGCGCTCGCGGCAAGCAGCGTCAAGAGTTGGTACTCCGTCGGGGTCAGCCGAACCTCCTGTCCGGCGAGCGCGACGCGGCGGCGCGCCCGGTCGATGCACAGCGGACCGAAGACCACGACTGGCTCGTCGGCCCCCTGGCGCCAGGCCGCGTTCCGTAGCGCTACCCGCAAACGGGCCAGCAGTTCATCCATCCCAAAGGGCTTGGTCAGGTAATCGTCGGCACCCAGATCGAGCGCGGCTACCTTGTCCTGCTCGGCCCCTCGCACCGTCAACACGATGATCGGCACCCGTGACCAGCTTCGCACCTGGCGCACGACCTCAAGTCCATCGAGTTGCGGTAGGCCCAGGTCGAGGATCATGACCTCTGGTTGCCAATTCGCCGCCTGCGCCACCGCAGCAGCACCATCTGGCGCGATCGCGACCGTATGCCCATAAGCGCTCAGGACAGTCTGCAGCATGCGCCTGATTTGCGGCTCGTCATCCACCACCAGAATTCGCGCCATGGCCGACTCCTCCACTATGCGATTTCCGCCCGAGGCGGCGTGATTTGCCGGCTGGCGACCGGCAGTGTGAAGGCAAACACCGCCCCGCCACCGGGCCGCGCCTCCACCCAGATCGCTCCGCCGTGGGCCTCGACTAGCCCCTTGCAGATGGCCAGGCCCAAGCCGGTGCCCGCCGCATGGCGCTCGGCTGCCGCAGCGCGCACAAACTTCTCGAAGATGCGCTCGCGCAGCGCATCAGGTACCCCCGGCCCCCGATCGCGCACTTCCACGCGGATCTGCTGCCCCTCGACCTGCGCCGCAACTTCGATCAAGCTCCCCACCGGAGCATAGGCGGCTGCATTCTCGAGCAGGTTCCGCAGCACGTGTTCGATCTGGCCATAGCTGATCCGCACCCAGGGCAGGTCGTCGGGCACCGCGAGGATCAACTGGGTGCCCGGATGCCGGGTGGCCAACTCCCCAGCCACGGTGCCGATCAACTCGTCAAGGTCGTGCAAAGACCGGGACTGAGGAATAGCCCCCGCCTCGATCTGTGACATCTCAAGCAGATCACCGACGATCCGGTTGAGCCGGTCGGTCTCGACGCTGATCGTGTCCAGCAACTCGCGGCGCTGGGCGTCGCTCCATAACACCGCCGGGTCGAGCAGGCTCGTCGCCAGGCCCTTAATGACGGCCAGGGGGGTGCGCAGATCGTGCGAGACGAGCGAGAGCAGCGTCGACTTCAACCGGTCGGACTCTGCCAGGGCGCGGGCCTGCCCGGCCATCTCGCTCAGCCGTACCCGCTCGAGCACCAGGCTCACCTGGGCAGCGATGGTGGCCAGCAACTCGTGCTCGCTTGCGTTGTAGGGGACACCGGTCACGGGGCGGCGCACGCGGAGCACGCCGATCTGACGCTGTTCGGCGTACAACGGCACATCCTCGTACTCCCCGGCGCGGTCGAGCGGGGGCGGCGCATCGCCTGCCTCGGCGAGCAGCACCTGGCACGAAGGGACAGCGAGGATCTGAGGCGTCATCTGGGCGACGATTGGTGGGATGCGCTCCTGCGTCAGTTCGGCGCTCAGAGCCTGACTGAGTTGGTAGAGGGCACTCAATTCGCTCGTACGGCGTTCGGCAATGAGCGCCTGACGTCGGGCCGCACTCGCCAACCCGCTGACCAGCAGCGCGACGCTCAGAAAGAACCCGAGCCGCACGGCACTTTCGAGTGAGGTGAGGGCGAACCCACCATAGGGCGGAACAAAGAAGTAGCTAAAGGCTAGCGAGGCGAGCAGGGCACCGGGCAGGCTGGCGTGGAGCCCAAAGCGCATGGCACTCAATAGCACCACAAGCATATAGATCAGTGCCGCAGTGGCCGAGTGGATCACGTCCTGTTGTTGAAGCATCAGGATCGTGATGAGACCAATCGCTGCGACACTGAGCACAACCTGGGCGAGCGGCGTGCGTACCATCGACGCGACCGCCCGCTCAAACGCGGGAAGACGAGGGATAGCCATACTCCCTATTATACCGTCAGGCTGGTCTTCTTGAGTCCCACTGCATCGATCCTAGCGCTGTTGCAACGTCCACCTGACCGGAGCACCGTCGGGCTGAAGCCCTCGGCTCCGGGTCGCGAAGGCCGCCTGCGCGGCCTCATCCAGCCCGCGCAGGCGGGCTTGGCACGCAGTGGCCGAGGCGTTGACGCCGACGGTGACCCCGGAGAGCTGACGTTGCATCAGCCCTGGCATCGATCCGAGCCAGCGGAAGAAGCTGAGGCAGCGCCAGCACCTCCGCCTGGGTTCAGGATCATCTCATATGGTGCGCGTATATCTAGCCAAGGTCTCAGAGCGCGCGGAAGAGCAGATCCATCACGAATGCGGTGAGGCCAATCACGACCAACGTGATCGTGAGGGCCAGAATGGTCAAGCCAAGATTGGAGCTTTTGCGGGCCTGACTGCGGCGACTAACCTGCTGCTGTTGCTGGATACGCATATGATCACCCTTTCCTGTCAATCGTTCGCGTATATTGTGCGTCGACCACGTTCCTACGGGTAACAAGGCCGATGGGCACGAAGTTCCTTTACGAGTATATATGTCTGGTGGCCTACCCAGTATTTGGGAACCATTTGGGCCTGCACGCCTTGGCAGCAAATGCTTTCCAAACGTCGAGCAGGGTGCGCTGGCTGTATACTTGGTGAGAGGCACGGCTGTGTCTACATGCCGATGTCACGCTTTCTGCTCTTCACAACGCTAGGCTCGCTGGTGTGGACGAGCGCCTTGACCGTTGGTGGGATGCTACTCGGCCTAGCCTGGACGCAGATGATCGCGTTTGTCGAGGTCTATCAACACCTGGTTCTCGTGGCAGTGGGCATCGGGTTGGTGAGTTTCGTGGCTATGCGCCTCCCAGGGCACCTGCGGCGACGCGGTCGATCCGTACCTGAATGGATGCGACGGTGCCGAGGCGATGCGCGCACCCGGCCCTGCTCCTACAAGTGAACGCGCGTCTAGATTGAAAGGAGACTTGAATATGGACTGGTTTACGATCCTGCTGATGCTGGTGACCGGGCTGGCATTGCTGGTAGCGGGCGGTGAGTTGCTGGTGCGGGGTGCGTCGAGTGTCGCCGCGGCCTTTGGTATCTCGCCCCTGGTGATCGGGCTGACCGTGGTGGCCTTTGGCACCAGTTCACCCGAACTGGCGGTGAGCATCCAGGCAGGCCTCGCGGGCAACCCCGACATCGCTGTTGGCAATGTGGTGGGTTCAAACATCTTCAACGTGCTGCTCATCCTCGGGGTCTGCACGCTGATCCTACCGCTGCTGGTCTCACGGCAACTGGTGCGCCGCGAAGTGCCGATCATGATCGGCATCTCCTTCCTGCTGCTGCTCCTGGCCTTCGACGGCAAGATCGGCCTGCTAGACGGCCTGCTGCTCTTCGCTGGCATCGTCGGCTATACTGGCTGGTCGGTGATCGCGAGCCGCAGGGAGACGGCGTCTGCGAAGGGCAACGAGGAGTCGGTGACGATCGATACCATCGCCGCGAAGAGTCCCCTCTGGCTTGGTGGGGCAATGGCAGTGCTGGCTCTGGCCGTGGCGGGTTTCTTCTTCGGCTGGTTCAATGTTGCAGTGGTCGGCTTGCTCGCCGTAGGCACGGTGCTCTTCATCGCCGGTTCGCTCTTCGGCAAAAGTGGTACCACAAAGGGCGGCGACATCGCCCACCAGGTCGGCTTTATCACCGTAGGCCTCGGTACCCTGATGCTCGGCGCAGACTACCTGATCGACTCCTCAACGACGATCGCCCGCAGCCTTGGTGTCAGCAACCTGATCATCGGCCTGACGATCGTCGCCGCTGGCACCTCATTACCCGAGCTCGCCACCTCGATCATCGCCACCATTCGCAAGGAGCGCGACATCGCCATCGGCAACATTGTTGGCTCGAATATCTTCAACATTCTCGGCATTCTCGGCCTCTCGGCAATCGTGACGCCGGGCGGGTTAAACGTGAACCCACAGGTGATCAGCTTTGATCTGCCGATCATGATCGCCGTCGCGGTGGCCTGCCTGCCAATTTTCTTCACAGGGTTCACCATCGCCCGCTGGGAGGGCGTCTTCTTTCTGGGCAGCTACGTTGCGTACACCGCGTTCCTGATCCTGGTGGCAACCAACAACCCGGCCCGCGAAACCTTCCAGAACACGATGCTATTGGTGTTGTCCGTGGTCGCCGTGGCACTGCTCTGGACCAGTGTGCAGTTTTTTCGCAATACCGCAAAACTAACGCTGTGAGGTCTGGTCTATTTGTGTTATTGGCGGCGTTCGATCTGGCGGCGTGGCTCCTGGCTCGTCCCGTACAGCCGCTTATGGCGCTGATTGGGCAAACGCGGATGCGCGAACCCGAAGTGATGTTAACGGCAGCCGTTCGACAGGTAGTCGAGGGCACAACGGATGACCAAAGTGAACGATTATTGGCAGAATTATTGCTTCTATGCACTGACGAGGAGATAGCAGCAATGGCTGAACAGATTATTATGCGCGATTACGGTTTGCCTGAGACTCCGATGATGCGCAAACTGCGTGAGCAGGGTCGCGAAGAGGGTCAGTTTGCCGTGTTGCTGCGCCTGTTGGAACGTCGCTGTGGTGTCGTACCTGCGACATTATTGAACCAGGTAGAGCAACTGTACAAAGATGTGACCGTTGTGGCTGTTGATCCAGAGGTGGCACGGAGTGAACCAGCGGGCGGGGGCGATCTTTGGGAGCGTGCCCCATCCAAAGACGCTCACGCGAAGACGCTTACGCAAAGGTGCGCAGGGCGCGCAGGGCGCGCGCCCCTCCGCGAAAACCTTTGCGCCTTTGCGCCATGATCACCCGGGCGTTCCGGTAGCGGTGACTGGTGCATCCACCGCCACGGAAAAAGTTAATTGTGCATAACCATACAAAAAAAGATCTTCACGCAGGGCTTCATCAACCTTCACTATCGCGGGTTCGCGGCTATGGTATGCTCAGACCAGGAGCCTCCCTGCATCATCGCCATGCTGACCGTGCGTTGGGTTGTTCCCGCGGTGGGTCGTGTCCACCTGATCCTTTTCCGTACGCCGGCGATGAAGCGTCGCGATGCGCAGGAGGCCGTCTTTGCCCACCCTGCGCCCGTGGCGCGCCCGTGGCCTCGCTGACGCCATCGTGTGCAGAGGCACGGCGGGTGGTGATGGTACGAAGGGAGACCCGTGATGCGTCGCATCTTCATGCTCTTGCTCATGATCGTCGGCCTCGGGGTTCCGCTGTTGTTGACCAGCCTCACGTCGCTGGCGGCGCCGCCAGTGCATGAACCGCTGGCATCGGCGGCGGCACAAACGGTGATCGATCTGCATTCGCACGCCATCCGCGATCTCAGCAGCACCGACCTGCCCCAGGTGAGCGCTGGCGGCGATCGTACGTGTGTCATCAACCGCGCCGGGCAGTTGTCTTGCTGGGGCGCATCTTCTGAGGTACCATCCGACCTTGGCGCAGTCAGTCAAGTCAGTGTGGGTGGTGGTCACATTTGTGCGGTGACGGCGAACGGGGCGTTGCGTTGCTGGGGGGCGAACGGAAACGGCCAGGCGGAGGTTCCAGGTCATCTGGGTGTTGTGAGCCAGGTCAATGCAGGTGGTGAGCACACCTGTGCGGTGACGATGGACGGGGCCTTGCGCTGCTGGGGGAGGAATAATGACGCTCAGGCGACTGTGCCGAGTGACCTCAGCGCGGTCAGTCAGGTCAGCGCGGGTAATCGTCACACCTGTGCGGTGACGTTGGCGGGGGCGTTGCGCTGCTGGGGCTGGAACGAGTACGGCCAGGTGACCGTGCCGGGCGACCTCGGTGCCGTGAGCCAGGCCAGCGCGGGTTTTGGTCACACCTGTGCGGTGACTAGGTCGGGCACAGTGCGCTGTTGGGGCGCGAATGGGTTTGAACAGAGCAGCGTGCCGGTGAATCTTGGCCCAGTGGTGCAGGTCAACACAGGCGGCGGGCACACGTGTGCGGTGACCACCGAAGGTATGCTGCGCTGCTGGGGCGGAGCCGGGTATGGTGAGAGTGCTGTCCCTGCCGACCTGGGGGTGGTTTTCCAGATGAGTACCGGTTCTTATCATACCTGTGCGCTGACTATTGACGGCAGTACACTAAGCTGTTGGGGGGCGAACGGAAGCGGCCAGGCAGCGATACCGGGAGATCTCGGCACGGTCAGCCAGGTCAGCGCGGGTGCTGCTCACACCTGTGCGGTGGCGGCAGATGGGTTACTGCACTGCTGGGGATGGAACAAGTACGGCCAGACAGAGGTACCAGATGACCTGGGCGCGGTGAGCCAGGTCAGCGCGGGGGGGACGTATACGTGCGCAGTGATGGCGCGCGGTACGGTGCGCTGCTGGGGGTACAACGAGTGGGGCCAGGCGGAGGTGCCGGGCGACCTGGGCGCGGTCAGCCAGATCAGCGCGGGTGGGTCGCACGCCTGTGCATTGACGACGACCGGGAATCTGCGCTGCTGGGGGAATAACTCGTACGGCAAGGCGACGGTGCCATCCGACCTCGGCGCAGTCAGCCAGGTCAGCGCAGGTGCTCATCACACCTGTGCATTGACAGCGCGAGGGGCGCTGCGCTGCTGGGGGAGTAACTCTTACGGTAAGGTGACGGTACCGGATGACCTCGGTGCAGTCAGCCAGGTCAGTGTGGGGGCTAATCACACCTGTGCGATCGGGGCGATCAGGACACTGCATTGTTGGGGGGAAAATACCCTCGGCCAGGCGACCGTGCCGACGGATCTCGGTCTGGTCAGCCAGGTCAGCGCAGGAGGTGGGCACACGGCCGCGGTGAAAGCCGATGGAACCTTGCGTTACTGGGGGCAAAACGAAGCTGGACAAGCGACAGTACCGGAAGACCTCGGTGCTATCAGTCAGGTTCGTGCGGGTGGGGCACATACGTGCGTGGTAACGACCAAGGGCACGCTCCACTGCTGGGGGCGCAATGGCGACGGCCAGACGACCATCCCACGTGATCCGTTGCGGGTCACGGGTCGCGATGAACGGGTCTATGTGCCAGTGTTGCGTCGGTAAGCGAGGAGGTGCGCTCTGCTCCGGTGCCTCGTGCGCCGCAAAGGGCTGATGCAACGTCATCTGCGGATGCTATTTAGCCCTACCGGGACTTTGTAACAGCACGCGATGCGCCTGCCGGTGCGCCACCACGAAGGAAAACGGGGGCGTGGGGGAACTTGGTTCCCCCATTTTCGCGTAGCCCTGCCCTGGGCAGATGGGTATGGTATACTCCATGTATCAAGCCTTGTGCAAAGCAAACGTTGTTGGATTTCCCCGCTCGTGGGGATGGTTCCTGTGCCCTGCTTGAGGGTCAGGTTCTTCGCCTCGCTCAACGCACGGTCGGTGGGGCGGCAGGTGTTGCGACCGAGCGGGTTCTCGGTTGCCAAGGGGCAAGTCTTTGCATCTCAATGAGGAGAACACACGTATGATGATGGATGGCTATCGCACGCGGGATGACGAGGGGGTCGCCAGGTGGGACGAGCAAGGTGCGCGTTCCCATTGCGCCAAAGGAGGAGCAGCATGATTGAGAATGCGTACTATAGCCCGGAGTTTCACGGCGAGTATGAACTCGTCAGCATTGGTCGGCTTGAGCTCGAAGAAGGTGGCATCATTCCTGACTGTCAGCTCGCGATTACGACCTGGGGGACGCTGAATGCCGCCAAGGATAATGCCATTCTGATCCCCACTTGGTATTCTGGCACTCATCAGATCTGGCGCGATGTGTATGTTGGCCCACAGCATGCCCTGAACCCAGCGCAGTATTTCATCGTTGCGATCAATCAAATTGGCAATGGCCTGTCAATCTCGCCGCATACGGCGACTGGCCCAAATGCGGCGATTGCCATGGCGAACTTTCCCCGCGTTCGGATTGGCGATGACGTGGTGGCGCAAGAGCGTCTGCTGCGTCAACACTTTGGGATCGAGCGGCTTCAGTTGGTCGTTGGCGGATCGATGGGCGCACAGCAGACCTACGAGTGGGCAGTACGCTTTCCTGACAAGGTGCTGCGTGCGGCACCGATTGCGGGCACAGCCCAAAATACGCCCCACGACTACCTGTTTACCGAGACCCTCAACGAGGCGATCTGGTCTGATCCGGGCTGGAATGGGGGAAACTACCGCTCACACACCGAGGTTATCACCGGCTTGCAGCGCCAGGCCCGCCTCTGGGCGGTCATGGGCTTCTCGACCGAGTTTTGGAAGCAGGAAATCTGGCGAGGCATGGACTTTGACTCGAAGGAGGCCTTCCTGACAGGTTTTCTCGAGCCGTACTTTACCGCGATGGATCCCAACGCGCTGTTGTGCATGGCCTGGAAATGGCAGCACGGCGATGTGTCACGCCATACGAACGGCGATCTCGCCGCTGCCCTGGGACGGATTACCGCACGAACCTTCGTAATGCCGATCAATGAAGATATGTTTTTCCCGGTACGCGATTGTCAGGCTGAGCAAGCACTGATTCCGGGCAGCGAATTACGCGTGATTGACGATCTGCTTGGCCACCTGGGTCTGTTCGGGGTCGCCCCAACCTTTATCCAGCAGGTTGATCATCACCTTAGCGAATTGCTAAACACGCCGGTGTAAAGAAGCACCGTGTCACTTGGCGACAAAAAAGGCCGGTTGTTTGACGCAAAGGCGCAGAGGCGCAGAGGGCAACATAGAAACTCCGCGTCTCCCCGGCTCTGCGGCTCTGCGTTAAAGATCGCGAAAAAAGGCCGGTTATTTGACGCAAAGGCGGAGAGGTATTTCATATCTTTGCGCCTTTGCGCCTTTGCGTCAATACGGATCTGTATAGGCAGCGTTGCGTCTTTGCGTCAACATGGGTATACTAGCCGCTAGCAACCGTTCTCCCACGGTACGTTTCAAGGAGGCAAACCCATGACCCTGCAAGAGATGCTGAGAGAGATCCCTCGACTTACGACGCGTGAGCAATTGCTGCTGTTAGAGGCAGTCAGTCGCTCATTGCGAGCGGATCTCGATGCGTATGACATGCAAGGATCGGCGGAGCGCTTACTGGGTATGATCAAGACGGATGAGGAACTGACTGACGAGGATGTTGAGCGTATCCGTTTTGAGCATTTGACGGCGTAGCGAGTTTGTACAATAGGGGTGACGAAAGGAGTCGGCAATGACAACGCTTCAGATCGAGTACCCCGAAGAGTTGTTAGCGCAGGCGGAGCAGTCTCCGCAGGAGTTGGCAGGGCTGGCCCGCGAGGCCCTGTTCGTCCGCCTCTATGACCTCGGCAAGCTCTCGGCGGGCAAGGCGGCAGATCTGTTCGGCGTCTCGCGGCGCGAGTTCCTCGATCTCCTGGGCACTTATGGCGTAACTCCTTTTGATGACACCCAGGATGTTCAAGCGGAAGCGAAGGTTGCCCTTGAGGCCAGTCGTATCCAACACAAGCCCGCTGATGAACCTGGCCGGGGTAGGGCACCTCGACCTCTTGCAGCGGATCAGCCCAGCGCTTTATCGTGAGGCCCTGCGTGCGGCCGACGAAGATCCGCTCGGCGAAGGTGGCGCGTAGCTGTGATCACTCGCCGATCAACGCTGCTGACCTGCGACGCAGCCATTACGGTTCTGGAGCAGGAAGCGGCGCTGTGCATGGGCGGCGCGCATCGGCGTACGCGTCGTACGCATCCAGGTACGGGTCATGCGCTCAAAGTGGGCGTCAATGTCCACCGCCGGCAACCTGACCCTCAACAGCGAACTGGTTGAACTCCCGCGCGAACTTGGTGAATACGTCATCGTCCACGAACTCGTCCACCTGCTCGCGCCCAACCACAGCAAGCTCTTCAAAAGCTTCATGCTCGCGTATGTGCCCGACTGGGAGGAACGGGAGGCGCGGCTCCGTTCCATCGTCGTCTAGCCATAAAGCCGCGCAGGGGCACTTCGCCACAAAAAAGACTGGTTGTTTTAACGCAAAGGCGCAAAGGCGCAGAGGTATTTCCTATCTTTGCGCCTTTGCGCCTTTGCGTCAAAAAATAGCTCAGGCTAGCATGATGATGATGCCGATCAGCAGCGCCAGGCAACCCGAGCCGGCCCAGAAGGTGAGCCCGTCCCAGAAGAGCGAGCGCTTCTTGTTGGCCAGGATATTGTCGGCGAGATAGGGCGGCGGGTATGTGTCGCCAAAGGCAACCACGGTAAAGAGCACGCCGAGCAGCAAGGTGGTCAGCTCGATGATGCGCTTACCGGCCTCATCAAGGAAGTCCACCTGCTTGCGCTCGGCCTCGGCAAAGAAGGCGGCGAGTTGCTGCTGCTCGGCGCGGGGCGGCACCAATGTGTGCGACCGTTACCCGACGCTGGTGCCCTCCTCGACTCCCTATCTTATGAAAGAGCAAGCCATTCGCGAAGAGTTGCTTCAAGGTGCTGCGCGTCGGAATGGGCCAATTGACCCAGCAGTTTGATCACTAACCCGGCTTCCACGGTATAGAGGCCACGTTTTACTGCGGAGGGTACATTCAGCCCTGCACGCCGCCACTCCGTCAAGATAAATTCACCTGGCAATAATCCCGTCATCCGACTGGTGAGTGGAACGATCATCAGATCGTGACTGATATGCGGACCATTCACCACAATCGCAGGGCGTACTTTACTGCTCGACAAATCAGAAAAGGGATAGCGTACCAGGATCAGGTTATGCTGCGAGTAGGTCGGCATAGACATCATCCTCGGGATGATCCCAGATCTGGTTGAGTGAGCTGGAGCTTGCAGCTTGCCAGAATAAGTGTTCCTCCTCGGTGAGGACGGTCACAAGCACTTGCGCTCCATCGGGCAAAGCCGTTGGTTCCAGCAGTTCTATTTTGCCATCGCGCACAATTGCACGGATCGTGAGTAACATGGGTTCTCTCCTCTAACGCATGGGTTTACACCCGACAGGGTTTATTATATACGCCAACTGCGAGGGCGGCAAAAAGTTGCCCCAACCTTTATTCAGCAGGTTGATCATCACCTTGGCGAATTGCTGAACACGCCGGTGTAAAGAACCGCGCCGTCATGGTTGGGACTATGCCGCAAAAAAGGCCGGTTATTTGACGCAAAGGCGCAAAGGTAGGAAATACCTTTGCGCCTTTGCGTCAAACCAACCGCCTTCATGCATCGCTCGCACGCTCCTCACAGGCCAGATTGTCGCCACTCGGCACCGCAGCGGGGGGGCCGTGCAGGTCGGCGTGCGGCCCTCGTTCGAGGTCCTGTTGGTAGTACCAGAAGAGTGCGCGGGCGGCGAGTAGGGTCGAGACGGCGCGTAGACTGGGGGCGGCCAGCAGGATGAGCCGTTCCAGAGTGACGCTGTCGTAGCCCCAGCCGTTCCGCTCGTTCTCGGCCTGGGCCAGTGGCAGCCAGTTCTCAAGGAAACGCAGGCGCATATGGGCGTCAGTGAACATCGTGGGCATCCGATCCTCATCAGTGGAAGGGTGGCGGTGGCGGTTGCCTGCCGCCACCGCCGGACAGCTACGACCGATCCAGCGTCACGATGGCGGGGGTGCGGTCGAACATCCAGAAGGCTAGCGGCAGGCCGAGCCCCAACGTCACGCCGATCAGGGCCCAGGCCACGCTGAGCCAGAAGGCGCTGAACCACCAGCCAACCGCGACAAAGTAGATGGCGCGGAGCCAGAAGGGATGCTGCGCAACGCGACCCTGGCTCACGACCGTGACGCTACCCTGACTGACGACCTTCATCTCGGTGCGCACCGGTTTGAGGGTCATCACCTGGGGAATGCGGTTGAGCATCAGCAGGCCCAGGGGCAGGCCAAGAATGCTCACCAGCAAGAGCCAGGCGATTCCCGTCCAGAAGAAGCCCAGCCAGAGACCAATGAAGCAAAAGTAGAGCGCACGCACGAGACAGCCAGGCCCTGCCGCGTTTTGGGCAAGGATGATCGTTGGGCTCGGCGCGGGAGCCGCCGCCGGGGCTTGCACAATGACATTGACCGTCTGGACTGGCCCGGCGACTGGTGCGGCGACCGCTACAGGGGCTTGCGGTCCGACTGGTGCAGTCACGAGCGGAATCGTTACCGGGGCAGCGCTAGCGACCTGAACAGGTGAAGGCTGGCTGACGGCAATCAAGTCGCTCCCACAGTTGGCACAGCGGCGGGCATCGTCTGGGTTGAGATAGTCACAACTGGTGCAGTGCATGGTCGGGTCTCCCTTGTGCGTACAATGACGAACCACTACACTCAGTATAGCCACGTCACCCGGCGCAAATGCGCCCTTGAACCCAGTGCTTTGCGGTGATCTTCGCAGCGTGATCTAAAGGCAATACCTTGCAAAGAAGGCGGCTCTTTTGACGCAAAGGCGCAAAGGCGCAAAGATTTTTGCGTAGGTAAGCGTAACCCTTCGCGTCTTCGCGTCTTCGCGTGAGCTTATTTGAAAAGTATTGAATCTAAAGTATTATGCTTGGATGAGATTTCGCATGTGTTTGCATGTCACGCTGAGCATCACATGGCCCGCGGGCCAGTGGTATGGAGAGAAACCAGTGCGCTTGTGCAGCCTGCATGGTCACCCCGAACCCTTCGACTGCGCTCAGGGTCCACTCCGTGAGGGGTCTTCCATAAAGGGACGTTCGTTGACCGGCCTCCGCGTATCGGGGGCGGCTTTTCACACAATTTCCGCCGATGCGTGATATTCTGCCCTAAGGGTATGATGCTTCGTTTGGAGCCTATAAGGAGACCACCATGTTCCAGGGTCTGTTTGGCAATGCGTCTGAGGTTGATGCGGCGAAACTTGAGCAAGAGCTTGGGCCGCTGCTGGTTGAGGGTGAGCAGTTGGTGCGTGGGTTTCGGGTGCTGCGCGATATGTTTGTCTTTACGTCCAAGCGCTTGATCCTGATTGATAAGCAGGGCACGACGGGGCGGAAGGTCGAGTACCATTCGATTCCGTATAAGGCGATTACTCATTTTGTGGTGGAAACTGCGGGTACGTTTGATGGCGATGCCGAGTTGAAGATCTTTCTTTCGAGCAACCCTGTGCCCATCGAGCGTGAGTTTAAGCGTGGCACCGATATTGTTGGGGTGCAGCGGACGTTGGCGACGTTTGTGTTGGGGTGATTTTGGGGATCGGGGATCGGGGATCGGGGATCGGGGATCGGGGATCGGCGGCGGTGTAGGGGCACGGCGCCGCCGTGCCCGTACCGGGGGCATGGCATGGGCATCGGGGCACGGCGGCGGGGGCACGGCGGCGCCGTGCCCCTACAGAGGGCACGGCGGTGATCGTCAGGCCGAAGGAGGGCCGAAGGAGGGCCGAAGCACGCGCCCCATGCTCAGCGCGTCATGCAACCCACGCGCATGGGGCGCGTGCTTCGGCCTTACGGCCATGGGGCGGGGTATCGGGCATGGGGGGGCGGCATCGGGTCATCGACCGGGCACGGGATCGACGGGTGGGTGCGAGGCACGGCAGATGGAGCACGGGATCGGCGGGCGACCACCGGGCCAGCGGGCGACCACCGGGCCATCCGGCGGGCACGGGATCGACGGGCGGGCATGGGGCCATCCGGCGGGCACGGGATCGACGGGCGGGCATGGGATCGACGGGCGCGAGCGTGGCACGGCGGGCAGATCGGGCGTGCCAGCCCGAAGGGTTGGTGGTAGAATAGGGAGCAGAATCTTCGCACCCCGAAGAGTTGCAGGTATTCTGCGCCAGTCTCATGAAGGGAGTCTCAAGGGTGAAAATTGCCGCTGTAACGAATGATGGGCGTACCATTAGTGCCCATTTTGGCCGCGCACGCCAATATCTTGTCGTGACTGTTGAGGATGGGGCCGTTGTTGCGCGCGAAGTGCGCGATAAGACGGCCTGTGACCATAGCCATCACGGGCATGGGCACGGGCATGGGCACGACCACGACCACGACCACGGGCATGGGCACGACCACGACCACCACGGGGATGGACATGGGCATCATCATGACCACGACCACGACCACGACCACGCCAGTCAAGCAATTGGCCTGAGCGAACCTGGCGCCGTCGCCGCGCCACCAGTTGATCAACATACGTCAGCGGTGAGCATGATCGCCGACTGCGATGTCGTGCTCTCGCGGGGGATGGGACGTGGGATGTACAACAACTTGCAACGCGCCAACCTTCGCACTGTGCTTACCGACATCGTCCCCATCGAGGCAGCAGTGCATGCCTTGCTCGCAGGGACGCTCGAAGAACATCCCGAGCTTGTGCATTAACGGGTCTTTTCGCCGCTGAAAAACCAGCATAGCTGGTTTTTCAGCGGCGAAGACGGGCAGCGTAGCGAGCGTGCTCGCGCGCATAGCCGCAATTGGCCTAAGCATAGCTGGTTTTTCAGCGGCGAAGACGGGCAGCGTAGCGAGCGTGCTCGC
>NZ_LYXE01000183.1 GCF_002532075.1 Candidatus Chloroploca asiatica
TTCCATCTTCATCCTACCGCAAAGGTGTTCACATGGTGTCGGTTGCCGCTGCTGGCTCTGACTTTGCATCAGCCCTGCTGCTAAAGACGCCAGGCGAGCAATCAAGGTCGCTTTCGTGCTACAATAGAGCCAATGAGCGATCATCGTCTTTCGGCTATCCAGGCCGCTAATCAGGTTGATTTTATTAGTCATAGCCCGGCGCAAACCGAACGTGTTGGTCTGCGCCTTGGCGAATTGCTCCTGCCCGGTGATCTGTTGCTCTTGCTCGGGACGTTTGGTGTCGGCAAAACCCAACTGGTGCGCGGCGTTGCCCGTGGCCTTGGCTCTGATGATCTGGTCACGAGTCCGAGTTTTGTTCTGGTGAATCAGTACCGCGCTAGTCCGCGCTTTGCCGGTCTGCCGATCTATCACGTTGATCTCTATCGGATCGCTGAAACCGCTGAACTGACGACGCTTGGCCTCGATGAACTCTGGTCCGGTGAGGGTGTCTGCTTGATTGAATGGCCTGAACCCGCCGCGCCCACGCTCCCCGAGGCCTACCTGGCGATCTTTTTGCAACATCTGAGTGAGACAAAACGCCAGCTTCGGATGGCTCCCTTTGGTCAACGCTATGTTGAGTTGCTCAATGCCTTTAAGGAAACAACGTTTAGTTAGGCCATGCTGTGCTGGATCTGCTTCCGCACGGCGCTGATGCACCTATGCTCTTAGCTCTTGATACCTCAACTGCCCTGACGGGCCTCGCTCTCTATGATGAGCGTGGTCTTCGTGCCGAGTGCGTCTGGGAGTCGGGCCGTAATCATACGGCCCAGTTGTTGCCCCAATTGGATCTGCTCCTCCGCCACGCAGGGGTGCCCCCCTCTGCCCTGTCGGTGGTCGCGGTTGCCCTTGGCCCCGGTAGTTGGAGCGGGCTGCGCGTTGGGTTGAGCCTCGCGAAAGGCTTTGTACTCGCTCGTTCGTTGCCCCTGATTGGGCTCGGCACCCTTGATGTGCTCGCCTATCAGTATGCCTATTTTGCCTTGCCAACCTGTCCTTTGATCCGCCTTGGGCGCGACCGTTTTGCGACGGCACGCTTTGTGCCTGATGTGAGTGGTTCCCTGCGCCAGGAACCGGATATCAATCGCTCATTGGCCGAGCTCTGCGCCCAGGTTCAAGGCCCGACCCTCTTCTGTGGCGATCTTGATGCTACGAGTGTGGCGTTGCTTCGCCAGACCCTTGGTGATGATGCCTGGCTCGTCGAACCGGCGGCGGCCCTCCGCCGTCCGGGTTATCTCGCCGAACTTGCCTGGCAACGCCATCTGGCCGGTGCCTATGACGATCCGCTTACCCTTGAACCTTTCTATCTCGGTGAACCTGTCAGAGCCTAGGATCATGCGATGTCGGCACTCAGTCGCTTTGAACAGTTTATGGAGCAGATGGTCGAGGGGTCGGTGGCGCGCCTCTTTCGGAGTGCGATCCAGCCGGTGGAGATTGCCCGACGCCTCGAACGCGCTATGGAGAGCCAGCAAACGATTAGTGTCAGCCGGGTGATTGTGCCGAGCTTTTATAAAGCCTATCTCCATCCCCAGGATTTTGGCGCTTTTCAGCCCGTCCAGGCGCAACTCGAACAAGAGATGGCAAGCTATTTGAGTGAACTCGCCCAGGAACGTAATTTTGCGATGCTTGAACATCCCAGGGTGGTGCTCGCTGAGGATCAGGCTGTCCCCCGCTACAGTATTCAGGTGGTCGCCGAAATGGCAACCAGTCAAAGTGCCGAGACGACCCAGATTATCAGTGGGGTTGGCCCCGCAAGTCAGCGCCGTACCCACGCGTTGCTCTTGCTTCAGTCGCCGCATGGCCCTCAACCAATCGAAATCCAGAGTACCGGTGTCTCGCTTGGGCGTGGCCTGGATAATGATATTATTCTTGAAGATGCCCGGGTCTCACGCCATCATGTGCAGTTGCGCTATCGTCAGCGCCGTTTCTGGCTTCTTGACCTCGAGAGTACAAATGGCACTTTTGTCAATGGCGAACGGGTTGCTGAAAAAGAACTACGTGATGGCGATATCATTTCGCTTGGCGGGCTTGAATTGACCTTCCGTGATGCCTGAGTTTGCTGTTTCGTCAGGGCTGCTTTCAAGCGGAATGTGTGTGCCATTGCTTATCTGAGGTTGTCCTCCACCCCCTATGTTTGATCTTGCGAATATCTCAATCAGTGTGTTCATCTTTCTGTTACGCTTTGCCGTGGTCTTCCTGCTCTATCTTTTTCTGTGGCAGGTTGTCCGTGTGGTCACGCGCGATTTGCAGGTACGCACAACGGTTGGCTCGTTGCCCCCCTCAAGCTATGGCTATCTGGTGGTGAGCAGTTCGAGTCAGCCGGGAGTCCCCGTTGGTAAGAGCTTTCCCCTGAGTCCGACGACTATTATTGGGCGTAGCACTGATGCGCATATCTCGCTCAACGACACCTTTCTTTCTAGTGAGCACGCCCGCATGATTCTTAGGGGTGATGTCTGGTCGCTCGAAGATTTGAATAGTACCAATGGTACCTTCCTCAATGGCCTCGAAGTCCGCGCTGCAACTGAACTCCATCCGGGCGATGTGGTACGGGTTGGACGCATTGAATTAAAGCTCGCTTAAGCCTACAACCAAACTCGTCAGGAATGACGATGTGTGCAATTTGAATATCAATATCATTCCAGAAAAATATAAAAACGATTATCGTACCTCCAGGGCATTCTAATGCGATAGATCGCCGTAGGTCTCCATTGCGACCCAATGACAATCTGTGCTATACTTGCCCTAGTTTTCACCGGAGAGGGCAATACCAGGGAGGGAGGCGGCCGTGCTTGCTAACTATGCCTTCATCGGATTGTTTTTTATCGCAGCGGTGACTTTTCCTCTCGCACCACTGGTGCTCGCATTTCTGCTCCGTCCAAAACGTCCAACCCCGATTAAACAGGCTACCTATGAGTGTGGCCTTGAGGCAATTGGCGATATTCGCGTCCAGTTCAAGGTGCAATACTATCTCTATGCCCTTGCCTTCGTGATCTTCGATATTGAGGTTGTCTTCCTTTACCCCTGGGCGGTGGCCTTCAACCAGATGGGTCTCTATGGCTTTCTGGTGGCAACCGTCTTTTTGTTGATGCTCTTTGCTGGTCTGGTCTATGAGTGGCGCAAAGGCGCTCTTGAGTGGATCTAACATTGGGTTCGCGCTCCGGCGCTCTGCCGGGTGATGCCCCTGGAAATCGTTTTCCCTATGACCAATGAGCACGAGTTGCAGCTCGATCTTGAGCGACAGGGTATCTTTTTGTCTACGGTGAACCGCTTCTATAATTGGGGGCGGCGTTCGTCGATCTGGCCTATGGCGTTTGGGTTGGCCTGCTGCGCGATCGAGATGATGGCGTTTGGGTTGAGTCGCTATGATGTGGCGCGTTTTGGGGCCGAGTTGTTTCGCGCTTCCCCCCGTCAGGCCGATTTGATGATTGTCGCCGGGACGGTCACCAAGAAGATGGCTCCGCAGGTGGTGCGCCTCTATAACCAGATGGCCGAGCCGCGCTATGTGATTTCGATGGGGGCCTGCGCAACCTCTGGCGGGCCGTTCCGCGATGGCTATAATGTCTTGCGCGGGATTGACTTGCTCGTCCCTGTTGATGTCTATGTGCCTGGATGCCCTCCTCGCCCCGAGGCCCTGCTCCACGCGTTGATCACCCTGCAGGATCAGATTGATCGCCAGAAACTCGGGCGTGTGCGTTGGTATGGCGAAGGCGTCAAGCCCCAGACGACCGATTTTCCTGTGCCTACCTTTGGCGCGCAAGGCCTTGAGATCGATGGTCGCCTCGTTGACCCCGTTGGTGGCTTGCCCCTGGTGAGTGCGTATACCTCGCCTGAGTTTGGTGAAATGAAGAGTGGTCGCCTTGAGCATCCCGAGATTGTGCGCCATTTTCCGATTATGGATCCTACGGTGGAATTGGAACATCCGCTCAAGGCGCGTGGTGTGGCCCCCGAAATCGCCGCCGATGACCTGAAACGTGGTGAGGTGGGCAATGCCGAGGCTTGATGCTACAGATTTGCGTGAGCGTATGGCCCGCGATCTCCCCGGTGCTGTGCTCGAAGCAGTTCCGTTGCAGGTTGCTGCTGCCCCCGCCCACGGGCCTCAACCTGGTGCTTTCATGACCAGTGATACGCTCGTTGCGCCCAGCAGATTGGTCGAGGCAGCTTGTTATCTCCGCGATCTGCTCGGCTATGCCTATCTCTCTGATATCGCAGTGGTTGATTACCTCGCCGATGATCTCTTTGAACTCGTCTATCGCTTTTACCATGTCGAAGGCGGCGAGGGCCTGACGATCAAGGTGCGCATTCCCCGCGACCATCCTGAGGTGCCTTCGTTGACCCCCGCTTGGCCCGGGGCGAATTTCCACGAACGCGAGGCGTTTGATCTCTATGGTATTGTCTTTGTCGGCCATCCCTTCTTGCGACGTATCTATATGTGGGATGAATTCGAGGGCTTTCCGATGCGGAAAGATTTTCCGAAACAGGGCGATAAGTATATCGGTGCCGATGAGTAACCCCTGGTTGGGCGCTGATGGCCGATCTTCAAGCAAAGAACTGCTATGCTCAAGACCGAAGAACTCCAGATTAATATTGGGCCGCAACATCCCTCGACCCACGGGGTCTTCCGTATGATCGTGACCGTTGATGGTGAGACGATTACGGATCTGAAACCGGTATTTGGTTATTTGCATCGCAATCACGAGCAGATCGCTGAACAAAATACCTATCTTCAGAATATGCCCTATACCGATCGCCTTGATTATTTTAATTCAATGGCAAATAATCAGGCGTATGCGATGGCGGTTGAGCAATTGGTTGGCATTGAGGTGCCTGAACGCGCCGAGTATCTGCGGGTGATGATGGTTGAGTTGACCCGTATTCTTAATCACGCCGGTGCGCTCGGTTTTCTGATTAATGATATGGGGATGTGGCAGACTCAGCTCGCCTTTGGGATGCGCGAACGCGAGAAGATCCTCGATCTCTTTGAGTCAGCCTCGGGTGCCCGCTTGATGTGCAACTATTTCCGTTTTGGGGGTGTCGTGCGCGATCTTCCGCCCGATTTTATCCCGCGCTTGAAGGAGTTGCTGCAGGCGATGCCCGCGTTTGTTGATGAACTCGAACGCCTCTTGCGTGAAAATGAGATCCTGATGCAACGCGCCGAGGGTATTGGTATCCTTCCCCGTGACCTCGCTCTCGCCTATAGCGTCTCGGGTCCTGTCCTTCGTGGTTCGGGTATTCCCTATGATGTGCGCAAGGCCGAGCCCTATAGTGTCTATGATCGCTTTGATTTTGATGTCCCCGTCGGCACCGTCGGCGATGTCTATGACCGCTTCCTTGTTCGCATCGAAGAGATGCGTCAGAGCCGCCGTATTCTTCAGCAGGTGATCGAGCAATTGCCCGATGCCCAGGGCGGTCATATCAATCCCAAAGCCCGCCAGAATGTGCGCCCCCCCGTTGGCGATGTCTATGCCCGGATCGAGTCACCCAAGGGCGAGCTCGGGTTTTATCTGGTTAGCGATGGCAGTGGCAAGCCCTATCGTTATAAGGTGCGTGCTCCGTCTTTTATCAATCTGACCCCCCTCGGTGATATGTGTCGTGGCTATAAGGTCGCTGATGTTGTGGTGATACTGGGGAGCATTGATATTGTGATGGGTGAGGTGGATCGGTAGGGTGTTGCTGCGCCTGACCACTGGAAAGCGATAGTTCATGACCATTACGATCCAACGTGGCGAGGTTGTTGAGGTTGCGCGTGGTTCGCAACGCCGCTATGCTGTGCCCGGCATGGGTCTGCTCGATAGCCTTGGGGTTGTTTGGAAACACTGGCGTGAGTCGTTTCGCCAGAATCGCGATTTTAGCGATATTCACGGGACGTTTACCGAGCAGTATCCTGATGAACGCCCCAATTTGCCCGAGGCGTATCGCAATATGCCGATCTTGCTCTATGATGATGAGACCGGGCACGAGCTCTGTACCTCGTGTTTCCAGTGTCAGCGTATCTGTCCGCCTCAGGTTATTCATATGACCCAGGCGAAAGATCCGACGACCGGCAAAGCCGTTCCTTCCGTCGCCGAGTTCATTATCGAGTATGATGCCTGTATGAGTTGCGGCTTCTGCGCCGAAGTCTGTCCGTTTGATGCAATCAAGATGGATCACCATTTTGAGTTATCAACGGCGGATCATGCCAGTCTGACGGTGTATAAGCAGGAACTTAATCGTCCGGTCAGTTATTATCAAAGCATTGCGCCAACGCTTTGGGAAGAGGCGAAGGCCGGGGCGTACAAGAAACTCCAGGGCAATATCAAGCGCCGCCCCGATGTGATTGGCATTGCGCCGCATCTCGTTGACCGTATCGCTGCGCGTCGTGCTGAACTCGCTGCGGCCGCTGCGGCGGCACCGCCCCCGCCCCCGCCAGCGACAACCCCTGCCGCGCCGCCCGCCGAGGCCCGCAAGCTGACCCCTGAAGAGAAGGCGGCCAAGCTCGCGGCCATCAAGGCGGCCAATGCGTCCAAACAGTCAGGCGCAACTCCCGCTGAAACCCCGCCCGCCACTGCCGAACTCTCGCCCGCCGAGGCGAAAGCGGCGAAACTGGCGGCGATCCGCGCCGCGAATACCGCGAAACAAGCTGGCACTGCCCCCGCCGCTGAAGCGACGCCCGCCCCGGTTGACGAGAAAGCGGCGAAACTGGCGGCGATCCGCGCCGCGAATGCCGCGAAACAGGCTGGCACGGTCCCCGCCGCTGAAGCGACGCCCGCCCCGGTTGACGAGAAAGCGGCGAAACTGGCGGCGATCCGCGCCGCGAATGCCGCGAAACAGGCTGGCACTGCCCCCGCCGCTGAAGTGCCGCCCGCCGAGCCCGCCCCGGTTGATGAGAAAGCGGCGAAACTGGCGGCGATCCGCGCTGCGAATGCCGCCAAGAAAGCTGCTGCTGAGGATAATGAGACCGAGAGGAATTAGGTATGGAGCGTGGCTGGTTCAATCTGCCCTTCGTAGTCTGGGCTATGATGTGCCTAGCTGTCGCCCTGCTCTATGTGTTCATCTGGCCCCGCGACCGGGTTGCTGATGCTGCGCCACTACGCTTCTTCTTAGTGCGCTGGAGCCACAGCTTGGCCTGGGTGTTGCTTTCCGCAATGTGCTTGATGAAAGCCACCGGCAATGCAACCCTTGCAGGCTGGGGCAATGTGGTTGGTCTGCTGGCCTTGCCAGTTTACCTGGCCTTCTTGATGGCGAGCTTTGTTTTGCGCTAGTCCTGTGAACGGATGCGAAGGAGCCCCGGATGTACGACATCCTTGATGGTTTGATTAATAGTACCTTTGGTTGGGGCTGGCCGGGTTGGCTCATCAGCCTGATTGGCTATGTGCTGGTGGCAACGCTGCTCTTTGCCGTCGCTCCCTTCCAGATGCTCTTTTTTACCTATTACGAGCGGCGGGCGATCGCACGTATGCAGGATCGGATCGGGCCAAATCGTGTTGGCCCCGAGGGGATCTTTCAGCCGATCGCCGATGGCGTGAAGATGTTCACGAAAGAGGATATCGTCCCCGATGCCGCTGATAAGTGGGTGCATCTGCTGGCCCCGATTGTGGTCGTAGCCCCCACGATGTTTATGTTTGCGGTGTTGCCCTGGGGTCCGGGGATGGTGCCGGTTGATCTTAATACGGGCCTGCTCTTCTTCTTTGCGATCTCCTCGATCAGTGCGGTGGGGCTGATGATGGCCGGCTGGGCTTCTAATAATAAGTTCGCCCTGCTTGGTGCCATGCGTGCCGTTGCCCAGATGGTGAGCTACGAAATCCCCGCCGTCTTGAGCCTCCTGGCGATTGTAATGATGACCGGCACGCTCTCGGTGGTGAGCCTGATCAATGCGCAGGGTGGGCTCTTTATCAGTACCAGTGATGTCGCAGGTGTTCCTGACCTGGGCCTCGGCTGGTTGATCTTTACCCCGGTGGGGTTGCTCGCTTTTCTCTGCTTTTTCATTGCGGCGCTGGCCGAGGGTGAGCGCACGCCCTTTGATATTCCCGAGGCTGATTCAGAGATTGTCGCTGGCTATATGACTGAGTATAGCGGGATGAAGTTCGGACTCTTTTATCTGGCGCAGTACATCCTCAATTTCTTGCTCTGTGCCATTGCGGCGGTCATCTTTTTTGGCGGCTGGCAAGGCCCCGGAGTCGGGTGGCTCTATGGGATGGCAATTTCGCCCACCAACCCCGATGGGAGTTGGATCTTCAATCTGCTGGCCGGGATGCTCGGGGTCTTCTATTTCTTGGCCAAGACCTATTTCTTCTTCTTTGTGATGATCTGGATCCGTGGGGCGTATCCGCGCCTCCGGGTTGACCAGTTGATGGATTTCGGCTGGAAGTTTTTGATTCCGCTCACCCTCGTCAATGTCTTCAGTGCGGCGATCTGGGTCGCTGTGACTAGTTGGGGGGTGGCCGATGGTTTTGGCTTGGTAGAGGGTTGGTCGCCCATGCTGCGCTGGGGGGTGGCGTTTGTTACCACGCTTGTGGTCAATGGCGCTGCATACGTGATCGTCGCCCGCATATATAATAGTGCCCAGGCCGCACGTAATCGCCTTGATATTGATGAACTGCGCGAGAGCCTTGCGCTACCGCGGTAAGATGTAGGCTCTATGAATACGCTCATTCAGCTAATCTTCGGACTCCTGGCGGCCTTGATCGTCGGCTCGGCGGTGATGGTCGTTTCAGTACGCAATGTTATCCATGCGGCGCTCTGGTTGATCGCCTGCTTTTTTGGCGTTGGGGCGCTCTATCTCTTGCTTGAGGCCGAGTTTATCGCTGTTGCGCAGGTGCTCGTGTATGTTGGTGCGATCTCGATCCTGATCCTCTTTGCGATTATGCTCACCCGCGAGAGTGAAGGCTCACGCTATATGGTGAGTGGGTGGCGCCTCGTGGTGACGGCGATTGTGTGCGTGGCCCTCTTTGGTGCGGTGCTGGTGCCGACGATCTTTACCCATACCTGGAATGTGCCGCCGCCGCCGGTGGCAACCCCTGGGAGCCCTGCCCCGCCTGAGGTGCTGGCGGGGGTCGAAGACCTGGGCCGGGGCTTTGTCTTTTCGTATATGCTTCAATTTCAGGTGGCGGGCGTCTTGTTGACGGTAGCCCTGATTGGGGCGATTGTGATTGCCTTTGAAGAGCGCGCTCGCCGCCGTCGGGTCTTGACCCTGGCTGAAGAGCATGAAGTGCGTAAACGACAGAAGCCCGCTCGCCCACCGGTGACTGGTGAGCGAACCCCGTCACCCCAGGCGGCCCCGATGTCTGATGGAGAGCAAGGATGACGAACGCAATTCCGCTTGAAGCCGTCTTGATGGTTGCGGCAGCGCTCTTCTGCATTGGCCTCTTTGGTGCCCTCGCCCGGCGCAATATGGTCAGTGTGCTGATGGGCGTCGAGTTGATGCTTAATGCGGTCAATATCAATCTCGTGGCCTTCTGGCGCTACCTTGAGCCAGGCTTTGTGGTTGGGCAGACCTTTGCGATTTTCATTATTACGGTGGCCGCCGCCGAGGCTGCCGTTGGCCTGGCGATGATCATTGCGATCTATCGTACCTGGCTCACCTCGAATGTGGATAATGTCGCGTCAATGAAGGGGTGACGGCACCGCAATGGCTTTTTTTCTCCAGTATGCATGGCTTATTCCGGCCCTCCCGCTTCTGGGATGTCTTCTGATTACCTTCACACCGTTGCGCCAGAGCAAGGTGGCAAGTGGCTGGGCGACGATTGGCCTGATGATCATGGCAAGCCTGCTGGCCGTCGGGTTGCTGGCTGCGACAGCTCAGGGCCTCGCCTTGCGTGACGGGCAACTGGTGACGCTTGAGTTGGCCGGCCATGGCCAAGCAGATGCCCACGGTGAAGCTACGACCCACAGTGAAAAGAGCAAAGAAGCGTTTGCCTTCCCCGAACCCAATGTAGTGCAACGGTTTGTCTGGGCACCCACCGGTACGACCAGTTTTGCGATGGGGATCTATATTGATACCCCGGTTGCTGCCTTGCTCGCGATGGTGACGATTACCTCGGCCTGTATCCACCTCTTCTCGCTGGGCTATATGGCGAGCAATGCCCGCCAGAGCCGCTTCTTTAGCTTTATTTCGCTCTTTACGGCAGCCATGCTGCTGATGGCAATGGCCGATAACCTCCTGCTCTTTTTTATGGCCTGGGAGGTGATGGGTCTCTGTTCCTATCTCTTGATTGGGTTCCTCTATGAGCGTCCGCAGGCGTATCGCGCCGCGATTAAGGCCTTTATTGTCACCCGCATTGGCGATGTGCTGATGCTGCTTGGCCTTGTCTATCTCTATACCCAGGCCGGGAGCCTCGCATTCGGTACGGCTCCGGGCGAGATCTTTAACCCCGAGTTCCTGGCCCGCATTGGTAGTGAGACAAGCGCAGTTGGTCTGAGCCACGCAACGGGCATTGCCTTGCTCATCTTTTGTGGGACGGTCGGCAAGTCGGCACAGTTCCCGTTGCACGTCTGGTTGCCTGATGCGATGGAGGGGCCGACACCCGTGTCGGCGCTGATCCACGCGGCGACGATGGTTTCAGCGGGTGTCTTTTTGCTCGCCCGTACGTTCCCGATCTTCGAGGCCGACAATGGCACGGCGCTGGCGGTGGTTGCCTTTATCGGAGCCTTCACGGCGCTCTTTGCGGCGACGATTGCGGTTGCCCAGTACGATATCAAGCGCATCCTGGCCTATAGCACGCTCTCGCAGCTTGGTTTTATGGTGGCCATCATTGGCATTGGCGGCTGGGTCGCCGGGATGTTCCACCTGCTTGCCCACGCCTTCTTCAAAGCCCTGCTCTTCCTTGGCTCGGGCTCGATCATCCACGGGATGGAGGCGACTCCCCGGATTGCGGATCTGCACCACAAAGATGAGTACGCTGCCCAGCAAACAGCCCAGGATATTCGCAATATGGGTGGCTTGCGCACACGGATGCCCTGGACGTTCTGGACCTACACGCTCGGCTTCCTGGCGCTGGCCGGGGTGGTGCCATTTGCCGGCTTCTGGAGCAAAGATGAGATCCTGGCCGATGCCTTCAAAGGTGGACACTGGGTTGTCTTTACAGTGCTGGCAGTGGCCGCGTTCCTGACGGCATTTTATATGACGCGCCAGTGGCGGCTCGTCTTCTTTGGTGCATTTCGCGGTGAACAACCAGTGGTCTATGTCAACCCTGAACGTCGTTCCAGGCATCACAAAGCCAGCCACGCCCACCATGACGACGCGCATGGTCACGACGAGCATCACGCCAATACGGGGGCGCACTGGCACGAAGATCCGTTGATGATTGCGCCACTGGTCATCTTGGCAAGTTTTGCCGCCCTGGGCGGTCTCTTCAACCTGCCCTTCAGCATCCCTGGCGGCCACTGGCTCAACGATCTCTGGGGGCAAGAGCCCGCGAGTTTTAGTCTGCTTGTTGCCGGGATCTCGTTGCTCATTGCCTTTGGCGGCATCGCGGCAGGCTGGACGCTCTATGGAACCGCCTTCAAGACGGCACAAGAACGCGACCCCCTTGATGTGCGTGCGCCTGGGGTTTTCGGCTTGCTGAACGAGAAATACCGGGTTGACGAGTTCTATCAGGCGAGCATCGTGCGGTTTACGGCCCTGCTCGCCCTCGCCTGGGCCTGGCTTGATAAAGCTATTCTGGATGGCATCATCAATGGCATTGGGCGCGTGACCCTCTTTGTCGGACGACTCAATTTCATTGTTGACGACACGGTGCTCAATGATGGCCCTGATGCCGTCGCTGATGGCACCGTCGCAACGGGCAAACGCGCCCGTCGGCTGCAAACTGGTAAGGCGCAGGACTATATCGTCTATGTCTTTGGAGGGGCCGTTATCCTGGCCCTGGTCTATCTCTATGTGCTTTGATGAGCGGCCTGATGATCTGAGGAGTGCATGCGCTCACCGGGTTGTCGTGTCACAGGTGGTTTCATGTCTTTGCCATCGTATCTTATCCCTTCGCCCGACGGCATGCCGTGGCTAACGCTGCTGCTGCTGTCGCCGCTCCTCGGCATTGCGCTCGTCGGCCTGGCGGGCTGGCTTCGCATGGATGATCGGTTGGTGCGCCTTGGGGCCACCGCCTGGATGGGTGTGCCCCTGGCTCTGGCGATGGTTGTCTGGGCCCTTTTTGAGCCTGATGCGGCGGCGGCGGGGCAGGGTGCCGTGCAACTGGTCGAGAAGATGCCGTGGATCAAAGCCGTACGGGTTGACTATTTCCTCGGGGTGGATGGGTTGAGTATGGCCCTGGTGCTGCTGACGGTGGTGATGGCCCCCGTGGCGGGCATGGCCTCGATGGGGGTCACCGATCGGGTCAAGGCCCATTATGCGCTGCTTTTGTTGCTCGAAGCGGCGATGCTTGGGTATTTCCTGGCGCTCGATTTCTTCTTCTTCTTCATCTTCTGGGAATTCAGCCTCGTCCCGGCCTTTTTCCTGATCCAGAACTGGGGACGTGACAATCGGCGCTATGCGGCCTTTAAGTTCTTTATTTATACGATGGCTGGTTCGCTCGGGATGTTGTTGCTCTTCCAGGTGATCTATCTGGCAATGCGCTACGCCGGGTTGCCGACCTTCAATCTGGTGGATCTTGGCCGCGTTGGGCAAGGATTGCCCGTCGAGGGTGTCACAGGCACGCTGCGCGAGATCATCTTTGCCTATATGGATCATCTTGGGGTCGCCAATGTGCTCGGGCGCTACCCGTTGCTCTATACCAGCATTGCCTTCTGGGCGATCTTCATTGCGTTTGCGATCAAGCTTGCCGTCTGGCCCTTCCATACCTGGCTGCCCGATGCGTATACGGAAGCCCCAATTGCGGGGAGTATTCTGCTTAGTGCGGTGATGAGCAAGATGGGTGCCTATGGCATGCTGCGCATTATGTTGCCGCTGGTGCCCGATGCCAGCCAGTATTTCGCTCCGGTGATGGGTGGGTTGGCGTTGATTGGGATTGTAGCTGGTGCGTTTGGGGCGCTGGCGAATACCGGGGGTGATATCAAACGCCTGATCGCCTATACCTCGATCAACCATATGGGCTATGTGATGCTGGCCATTGCCGCCGCTGCGGCCATGCCCGGGATGGCGAGCCTTGATAGCCGGGCGATTGCCCTTAATGGCGCGGTGATGCAGATGGTCGCCCACGGGCTCAGCACAGGTGCCCTCTTTTATCTGGCCGGCCTGCTCTATCTGCGTAGTGGAAGCTGGAGCCTCAGTGATTTTGGGGGGCTGCGCGTCGTTGCGCCTGCCTTCGCCGGAGTGATGGGTACGGCGATGTTTGCCAACCTGGGCCTGCCTGGTCTGGCTGGTTTTGTTGGCGAATTCTTTATCTTCCGCGGGGCCTGGGCTACACTCCCGCTCTTTACCGGCCTGGCCGTCATTGGCCTGATTGTCACCGCGTTGGCGCTGTTGCTCATGTTCCAGCGCATCTTCCTTGGTTCACTCAACGATCGCTGGGATCGCCTGGCCGACCTGCGCCCCGGCGAGATGGGTGTGATCTTGCCTTTGCTCGCCCTCTTGCTGATACTTGGCGTCTATCCTGCCCCCATTATGGAATTGGGCAATGTGGCTGTCACGGAACTGGTGGCGATCTTTCAACAGGTGTTGCATACCTAAGGTGACGGCGGGGTCTGTTGCCATCAAGAGATGAAAGAAGCATATGGGACTCTTCACGCTCGCAACTGATATTCCCTGGCTAAGCCTGATCTGGCTGAGCATGGCCGTGCCAGCAGTGATCATTGCCCTTATTCCTCATCAGCACAAGGAGGCGATGCGCTGGGTGGGGGCGGTTTTTGCGTTTGCTTCGCTGGTGCTCTCGTTGCTCGTCTTTTTGGCCTATGAGCCGGGACGGGCAGGGTTTCAGTTTGTCGAACGCCTCAATTGGATGCCTCAGCTTGGCATCAGTTATCAGCTTGGCGTTGATGGCATCAGTCTGCCGATGATCTTGCTCAATGGCATTGTGATCTCTACCGGTGCCCTGATGAGCTGGAATATTGATACGCGGGTCAAAGAGTACTGGGTGTTGCTGCTGCTGCTCACGACCGGGGTCTATGGCGTCTTTGTCTCGCTCGATCTCTTTCTCTTCTTTGTCTTCTATGAACTGGCTGTCTTGCCAATGTATCTGCTGATCGGCATCTGGGGCAGTACGCGCAAAGAGTATGGCGCGATGAAGTTGACCCTCTTTTTGATGGCCGGCAGCGCCCTGGTGATCATTGGCATGTTGGCGCTCTATTTTGGTTCGGGGTTGCGCACGTTTGATATGATCGTGCTGGCAGAGAATGTCACCCTGGCCGGTGATGTCCAACGCATCTTCTTCCCGATGCTCTTTCTCGGCTTTGCGGTGCTGGCCGGTATGTTCCCGTTTCATACCTGGAGCCCGACGGGGCACGTGGCGGCCCCAACGGCGGTCAGTATGCTGCACGCTGGTGTGCTGATGAAACTTGGCTCGTATGGCTGTTTGCGGGCCGCGATGTGGTTGATGCCCGCCGGGGCTAATGCCTGGTTGCCCGTCGTGGCCGGCCTCGCCCTGCTCAATGTGGTCTATGGGGCGACGATTGCGATGGCGCAACGCGATGCCAAGTATATCATTGGCTATTCGTCGGTGAGCCATATGGGCCTCGTGATGCTGGCCCTCGCGGCAGGAACGCAACTCGCCTTGATGGGGGCCGTGTTGCAGATGTTTGCCCACGGGGTGATGACGGCGCTCTTCTTCTCGGTGGTGGGCCGGATGATCTACGAGCGCGCTCACACCCGTCAGCTGCCCGAACTGGGCGGCCTCTACAAAGTGATGCCCTTTGCGACGATCATGTTCATCATTGCTGGCCTCTCATCGATGGGCATGCCAGGGTTGGCCGGGTTCTGGGCCGAGTTCATTATCTTCCTGGGTGTCTGGGAGCGTTACCCCCTCGTGGCGGTGATCGCTGTGCTCTCGATTCCCATCACCGGAGCCTATATTCTGCGGGCGGTCTGGGCGGTCTTCTTCGATGAAGTCAAAAATCCTGAACTGCTCAAACTGTCGAAACTGACCTGGCAAGAGTATACCGGGGCAACCATCCTGGTCTTGATCCTGATTGGCGTCGGGCTCTATCCGGCGATCCTGACCGAACTAATTGATGTCGGGGTGCGGCCAATTGTGGCCCAGTTGGAGGGGATTACCCTCGCGGGGAGATAAGACGTGTTTCAGATTACTGACATCCCGCGGCTGTTGCCCGAGATTCTCTTGCTGGTGCTGGCGCTGCTGGTGCTTGGGTCAGATATTTTTGAGAAATGGGGCCGTACGCAAGAGGCTCAGCTTGAACGGGTACGCTCATCGGCGTCGCTCACCGCGATTGGCCTGGGCTTGATCTTTGTCATTGCCCTCGTGCAGAGTGGCTATATCCCCTTTACCGTCATCCCCGAGACAGCAGCACCAAACTTTTTTACCAACATTGTGCGCAATCTGCAGGCAGGTGGGCCAGTCGGTGAACCGATCACCGGTGCGTTTGCGACGGATCATCTGACGATGATCAGCCGTCTGACCCTGATCGGGGCAGCCCTGCTGACGAGTCTGCTTTGTCTGGATTATCGCCCTACGGCGCATCCGGCCGAGTTTTATGCGTTGATCCTCTTTGCGACGCTGGGTATGTGCTTGATGGCCGGGGCGACTGAGTTGATCATCGCCTACCTAGCGATTGAATTGACCAGCATTCCCCTGTATATTCTGGCGGGCTACTTCCGCAACGACATGCGTTCGTCGGAAGCGGGCATGAAATACTTCCTCTTTGGCGCCCTCTCGTCGGGCATTCTGCTCTATGGCATGAGTCTGACCTATGGCTTTGCGGCGAGTGCGCTGGCGGGGAACAGCCTGGGCAACAATCTGACTGAATTTGCCCAGATCGCTGCGCTAGCCCGCATCGCCGACAATCAGGGCATCTTGACGCTGGGCATGATCTTTATGATCGCCGGCCTTGGCTACAAACTTGCCGTTGTGCCCTTCCACGGCTGGTCGCCAGATGTCTATCAGGGTGCGCCGACGCCCATCACGGCCTTTGTCTCGACGGCCTCGAAAATGGCTGGTTTCATTCTGCTGTTGCGTTTGCTCACGACAGCTTTCCCTGGCTTGACTGGCACGGCCGTCTGGGGCGAATTGAGTGGCTGGACGAGTGCGCTGGCGCTGCTGGCCGTATTGACCTTGATTGTTGGTAACCTGGCGGCCTTGCCGCAGACCAACGCCAAGCGACTGCTTGCCTGGTCGAGTGTGGCCCAGGCGGGCTTTGTGTTGCTGGCGTTTGTCGCCTGGGCGTCACCGCAGACCTTTGACCGCGACCAGGGCACAGTCGCCCTGCTCTACTACCTAATCGTCTATACCCTGACCAACCTTGGGGCTTTTGGAGCGCTTGCGGCGGTCAGTATGGCTGTGGGTGGCGATGAGGTTGCCGATCTGAACGGATTGGCGCGGCGCAACCTGGGCTTGGCCGTCTTGATGGCAATCTGCGTCCTCTCGCTCGCCGGGATCCCGCCGCTGGCGGGCTTCTTCGCCAAATTCTATGTCTTTATGGTAAGCTGGCAGTCTGGTGCCGAGTGGTTAGTTGTGATCGCGGTCTTGACCACGGTCATTAGTCTCTACTACTATCTGCGGTTGCTCAAAGCCATGTTTATGGAAGCACCAGCCGCTGAGACCCCTGTAGAGGCACCACCCGGGATCACTGCCGCCGTTGTGATTGCCGCCGCTGGGCTGATCATCCTTGGTCTCTTCCCGAACATCATTCTGGGCATACTCAGTCAAGTACAGACAGTGGCCGGATTCTAAATGCAGTGCAATTCTATGTGACGCCAAACGGGCTTGTCTATCTCAACCAGATTCTGCTCACGACCCTCGTCAGTGGCTATTTGGTTAGAACGGCATTGCGCTCGGGGCGTCGCTATACCTGGCTGCTGGCCGGTTTTTTTATCACACTGACTACCTTCCTTGGTACACTCTGGTTGGAAGTGAGTTTCTTGCCGACCCCACGGCTTTATAGTGTGATTGCACAGAATAGCCTCCTTGGCTTTGCCCTGATCTTTCTCTTGCAGTTTGTCTATCATTTTCCTGTGCTCCCACCACGCTGGCGCGTCGAGGCGCGGATTGCCTTGATCTTCAGCATCCTCTATACACTCGGCGAGGTTGGGTATGCCGTGTATCGTCTCTGGAAACTCCAGCAAGGTGTTGTCCTGTTTCGCCATGAAGTGATCGACTATCTCTTGTTCGGGATCTTTATGTGGGTACCGCTCGTGCTTGTGCGACAGATGTATATGCTCACACCAGTGCCAAGCGACAGAGGGCGATCACAGTGGTTCTATCCCTTTTTGAACCCTGGCAGCTCGGAAGCGAGCACGATTCGGGTTTTTACCATCATCTTTTTCTTTGTTGCTTCGCTCAATCTTATTTCCATTCTGCTGCATACCACGCTGATCCTGGCGACGGTGGCGAACGCTATCCTGTCGCTTGGCATTCTCGTGGCTATATTTGGTTTTGTCATCAGTTATCTCAATGCGCAACCCGAGACAACCTCATTTCTGGTGCGGATGATCGGGATCAGCCTCATTACCAACATGGGCTTGCTCGGCATGGTCGGGTGGATCATTAGCACTAACCGTGAAACGGGTTTTACGGTTGAGATCCCCCGTCAACAAAGCTTCCGCTTTAGCCCCAATGAAGCAGGCGGCTATGATGTAGATCGGATACCTTTTCAGTTCAAGACCATGCGAGGTGAAGAACTTCAGTTGGATTTGCATGCCTTGCACGAATGCAGTTCTCCACTTACCTTTGCTTTCCCGTTCTTTGGGCAAGATCACGAACACCTCTATGCCTGTCGTGATGGTGTGGTGAGCTTTGATGCCCCAGTTCGCTATCGTTCGTTCCAGTACTCTTATGGCGCAGGCGCACCATTGATGTTTGCGCTCTTGATCGATTTCGACCACCGGCTGAGTTCAGGGGGTGTTTTTGCGTATCAACAGGACGATCAACTGATTATTAACTGGGAGCGAATGCGCAATGCGTATCGGCCTGCCGATGAGTATACCTTTCAGGCGGTCTTGTACAGCAGTGGAATTTTTGAGTTCAACTATGCCGAACGACCCGAGCTCTTGCACTACTATCCAAATGATGAACCGGGGGCGAATCCATGGGTGATCGGTGCGGTACCCGGTCAACTCCGTGGTCCTATGCCTCAGTTGATGACGCTGGATCGCCTCCCAGCCAGCAGCGGATCAGAGGGTGTCATCAAGGATTATCTCGTCGAATACCGTCAACGTTTGCATAGCCTGCTTCATCCGCTTGTGCAACTCTTCTTCGCCACAAATATCTTGATCCTGGTCGTCTTTCCATTCTTCTTCCGAGTTACCCTGTTGCGCCCCCTCAATTCGCTCCTGAGCGGTGTCCAAGCGATGGAGGAAGGTCGCTATCCTGCCAATTTGCGGGTCTACTATCAGGACGAAGTCGGGTTTCTCACGAAGGCGTTTCAGCGGCTTTCGACAGAACTTGCCAATCTGATTCAGACCCTTGAAGAACGGGTTGCCAACCGTACCGCCGAGCTTGATGCCTCCAATGCCCAACTGCGTACCGAGATGAGCAAACGTCAAGAGGCGCAGGTGCAGGCGTTGCAGCACCAGCGTACGCTGGCCGTGCTAGAGGAACGGTATCGTCTGGGGCGTGAATTGCACGATAGTCTTGGGCAGGTCTTTGGCTCGATCAATCTTCAGGCTCAGGCGCTCGAAGCCTTCTTGCGCAACCGAGACACCCTGGCGGCTGAGCAAGCCTGTCGCCATATCGGTGAGGCAGCCCGCCAGGGGCATGCCGATGTACGTAGCTTTATCCTTGGCCTACGTCATTCCTCTGTCCAGGGCTTCTGGGAGATGCTGAACCATACCCTTGACGAAGTTCGGCGACGCAGCAACCTGACGCTCACCCTGCACGCTCCTGAGCCCTGGCAAGAAGCGTGGCTCTCACCGATTGGGCAGTTGCATCTGTTGCGCATTCTGCAGGAAGCGTTGCACAATGCTGAACAGCACGCCCAGGCAGCACGCATTGACGTAACCTTCGAACGAAAGGGCACCTTGCTGCTTGTAACCATTCAGGATGATGGGCAGGGGTTTGTGCGGGATAGGTATGAGGAGACTGATCCAGCCGCGCTCATCCCGGTGCTGTCACGATCAAGCCACTTTGGCCTGAAGACGATGGAAGAACGAGCGCGTGAGTTAGGGGGAGGGGTGGAGATTTACACTGCACCTGGTTTGGGCACGCGCATCTTGGTAACCTGTCACCTTGAAAGGGTTGAAGAAGAACCGCTTGCCACGCTCCCAACGCGTCCGTTGCGGGTTGTGCTTGTCGACGATCACCCGATGTTTTTGGAAGGTCTGCGGAATTTTCTGACGGCCCATGGAATGCAAGTGATAGGCACGGGTTCTGATGGCGAAGAAGCGCAAATGCTTGCACGAACCTTGCGTCCCGACTTGCTCGTCATCGACTTGCAGATGCCCCGTTGCGATGGTCTCGAAGCGACTCGTCGCATCACCGCCGAGTGGCCCGAGGCACGCATTGTGGTGTTGACGGTCTCGGCTGAAGAAACGCTGCTCTTTGAAGCACTGAAGGCCGGTGCGTCGGGCTATTTGCTCAAAAACATGCAAGCCGACGACCTCTTTCTCCTCCTGGCGGGTCTTGAGCAAGGTGCTCCGCCCATTGCTCCGGAACTGGCCCAACGCATTGACGTTGAATTGGCTCGCCAGGAAGCTGACGAAGTCGCTGCCGAGGCGCGTCTCAGCCCGCAGCAGCGGAACATCCTCATCCTCGTTGCCCAGGGCCTCACCTACCGTGAAGTGGCGCAGGAAGTTCACCTCAGCGAAGCGGCCATCAAGTACCATATGAAACAGATCCTCAATCGCCTCCATCTCGCTAATCGTACCGAAGCAGTTGCGTATGCACGTCGCAGCGGGATGGTTGCTGAGCGTACAAAAACCGAGTAATTTCTACGTTATAGTAGGCAGCACAAACAACCCTATTCCTGTTGTATACCTCTAGCTGAATGGATATCGAATCGCAACTTATACTTTTTCTATCCTTTACTGATAGGACTCACCGTTGCAATATAATGCATAATAGAAGAGTAAATACTTTTGTCGCCATGTTATCTCTGAGGCCACGAAGCCCCAGAAACAAGGGTGAAACCGGCAACGACCGCCCGTTTCTTCCAGAGCAGGAGACACCACCATGCATAAGGCCTATACAGCTATCTTTGTTGGCAAACCTGATGCGGCTGATCTCGTGATGTTACAAGATGTACGGGTTCTTGTTGACATCGAGGTGGTTGTAAATAGCGAACATGCTTATCGTTGGATCAACGATAACAAGCCCGATTACGTTCTGCTTCCCGTGACCCTCTCGGATACCAGTATCCTCAGAATATTTCATGAGTTGCGCACAACTGGACGTGCGTGTGTCGTTGTGATCACCGAGCAAACGATCACAGCCTTTAATGGACGAGGCTATCGGTGGCGCAGGACGGCCAGCAAAACCTCAGAGGGGCTTGACGCACTGTTTGCCTGGGGGAAATGGCCTGTTGCGGTGGTCTACAAGCACGCACTGCAGTCCATACGTGTTAGCGCCCAGCCCGTACAAGCTGCTCTGCCGGGTAAGTTTGTGCCGTTGTCTGTGGCTGTCGCTCACGAGGTAGCTGCGGATTAAGGGTTTATGCTTTGAACTACCGACCACACCGTGTGGTCGGTAGTTTCGTGTTTATGCTTATTGCGCCATGACTGGTTCTGCCTGGGCGGCTTTCTTCGCAGCGTGCTCTTCCTCAGCGAGGTACCAGGTGGCTTCCATCGCGGCACGGCATCCTTCACCAGCAGCGGTGATCGCCTGGCGATAGATATGGTCCACCACATCACCAGCAGCAAAGATGCCCGGGATGTTGGTGCGCTGTCGACCATCGGTCACAATGTAACCACCTTCGTCGAGCGTCAACAGATCGGTGAAAAGGCTTGTATTGGGCAGATGTCCAATATACGGGAAGACACCGTCCACCTCGATTTCACTCGTCTCATTAGTTTTGAGGTTACGCAGCCGTACCCCGATGACTTTGTCGTCACCGAGAATGGCATCAACAGTGCTGTCCCAGACAAACCGCACCTTCTCGTTGCCAAAGGCCCGCTCTTGCAGCACTGGGTCGGCACGCAGGCTATCACGCCGGTGGACAATGATCAGTTCATCGACATAACGCGTAAGGAAGAGGCCCTCATCGAGGGCGCTGTTGCCACCGCCAACCACGACAACCTTCTTGCCCCGGAAGAAGAAGCCATCACACGTGGCACAATAGCTTACCCCGCGGTTGGCGAGTTCTTCTTCACCAGGCACGTGGAGCTTGCGCGGTGAGGCACCCGTCGAGATGATTAGGGTATCGGCGGTAAGCTGGTCGCCATCGTCGGTGTGCAAGACAAACGGACGTACCGAGGCATCAATCTTGGTCACCAGGGTGTCCTTGAACTGCGTGCCAAAACGGGCGGCCTGCTTCTCCATATTATCAGCCAGATCAAAGCCACCAATGCCCTCGACAAACCCAGGATAATTCTCAACCTCCGAGGTGGTCGCAATCAACCCACCTGGCTGCAAACCCCGTACAACCAGTGGCTCAAGATTCGCTCGTGCCGCATAAAGCGCTGCCGTAAGCCCGGCAGGGCCTGAACCGATGATGACAACTTTGCTATGCATATACATGACTCCTTTTTTCAATCTCCACAAGTATACCCCCCACCGGTATACGATTATACCTCAGTATACCACATTGTGACAAGGGCTGTTGCCCAAACAACCCATGCGTGTGCTGGCGCAAACGGCCAGCTTCTTGGGGCCGCAGGCCCCAAATCCCC
>NZ_LYXE01000184.1 GCF_002532075.1 Candidatus Chloroploca asiatica
TCGTACCAGAAGGCCGACCCGCCTGCAAAACCCTTTACACATGGCTCGAAATGTCTCAAAAACTCTATACGTGAAAGCTTGCGGGTGTCCCGTTGTATCCGATTTCGTATGATGCAATCGCCCTGGCAAAGCAATGATGCATGGGGGCATGCCCCCCCGTTGCCCATGCTATAATTATATGTTACTTCAAACGAGTCTGCCCGTTGCGGGAGGATCCAATCATGCAGGGTGCCAACAAGATCGCCTTCTCCACCCACCGAGCGTGGGTTGTCATAGCGTTGCTGCTCGTGCTCAGCTTGAGCCTTGGTGCGTGTGTCCAGGAGGCGAATGAGCCCCTTTCTGGGCCAGTGCCAAGCCCAGAGGCGGCTTCGGGTGGGACGCTCATTATGACGCTCGGCTCACGCGATCCGACCACGCTCGACCCGGCCCTCGTTGGTGATGTGACGAGCGCTTTTGTCACCCGGCAGATCTTCAGCGGTCTGGTACGGTTGGACAAAGACCTCGAAGTCGAACCAGATCTAGCCGAAAGCTGGGAACGCTCGGAGGATGGGCGGAGCTACACGTTTCGCCTGCGGCCCACGGCCAACTTTGCCGACGGGAGGCCAATCACGGCTGAGGATGTGCGCTATAGCCTGGAACGCGCCACTGATCCACGCCTCGGGGCGATGCTGCCAGCGGCGACCTACCTGGGCGATATTGTCGGGGTCGCCGAAAAACTCGCCGGAACAGCCAGCACGATCAGCGGGTTGGAGGTTCTGGACGAACGTACCATCGTGCTGACGATTGACGCACCCAAGGGCTTCTTCCTCGCGAAACTGGCCCATCCAACGAGTTTTGTGGTTGACCAGCAGGCCGTTGAAGCCGGACGCCGCGATTGGACCGAGCAACCGAACGGGAGTGGGCCCTTTACCATCGAACGCTGGGAGCGGAACCAGTTGCTGGTGCTGGCGCGCAATCCTCATTTCGCCCGTGAACCGGCGCGCCTCGATCGCGTGCAGATGCTCATCGGTGCCGCCGCCAGCAATCCGCTGATCCTCTACGAACAGGGCCAGATCGATCTGACCAGTGTACCCTCATTTGCCCTGGCGCGCATTCAGGATGACAATAATCCCCTCGCGGCAGAACTCCGGCAAGAGCCACAACTCTCGCTCTTTTACCTGGGCATGAACGCCAACTTGCCTCCGTTTGATGATGCCAACATCCGCGAAGCTTTCCGCCTCCTGATTGACCGCAGCCTGCTCACCAACGTGACGTTGCAAGGCACCGCCGCGTCAGCCTACGGCGTCCTTCCACCTGGCATGCCTGGGTATAACGAGCAACTAACGCCACTTGAGCCAGATGGTGAGCGCATCCGCGAACTGATTGCGACGTCACGCTATGGGAGTGTGGAAGCCTTGCCACCAATTATCGCGTATGGCAGTTGGGCGAGCCTGCTGAGCGACGTGGCTGAAGCGACGCTCGGGATAACGATCGAGGTACGCGACTACGAAGATTTCGGCGACTACCTGGCTGCCCTGGAAGAGAACCGCTTTCAGATCTTTGGCACCGGATGGATTGCCGACTATCCCGACCCCGAAAACTTCCTGGACGTGCTCTTTCGGAGTGGCAGCGGCCAAAACCATATGGCCTACAGCAACCCCGACGTTGATCGCCTGCTGAATCAGGCCGCCGTCGAACCCGACGACACGACACGTTACGCCCTTTATCAAGAGATTGAAGCGCGCATCATGGCCGACAGCCCGATCATCCCCCTCTACCATGATGTCGAGCATATGCTGGTAAAACCCTATGTACGCGGCCTTGAGCTTACCCCAATGGGGCTGCTCGATCTCAGCACGGTTGAGTTGGTCAGGCCATAGACCGGCTCACCAGCCACTAGATATAGTGGTTTTATCCACAGTAATCCCCCAGATGTGGATAACTTTACCATAATAAAGGGGGAATCGGGGCTGAACCTCGGTTTCAGACGTGCTCAAGCAGTTCGTGCAAGGGGCCGGCGATCTCGGCGAGGGCCGGGGGCAGGGGGTCGCCACGCAGGATCGCTTGCCCGAGGGCCGAGCTTTTGAGTTCGATCAGCTCCCGTTCGAGTTGATTGGTCATCAAGACGTCACGCTGGATCTGGCCGTCACGAATGGTAATCACCCGCTGGGCCGCCGCGGCGACCTCACTGTTGTGGGTAACGATGATCAGCGTGGTGCCCTGTTCGCGGTTGAGCGTGGTGAGCAGGGCCATGATGTCCGCGGTGGTTTTGGTATCGAGGTTGCCCGTTGGTTCGTCGGCAAGGATGATGGCAGGGCGATTGGCGAGCGCACGGGCGACGGCAACCCGTTGACGCTCGCCCCCCGAAAGCTGGTTGGGCAGATGGTTGATGCGCGACGCGAGGCCAACCATCGTCAGCAATTCTTGCGCCCGAGCGCGGCGCTGACCAGCCCGCAGCGACGACTCGTACATCGGGACTTCGACATTCTCACGGGCGGTCAGCGTCGGCAAGAGGTTGTGACTCTGAAAGATAAAGCCAATCGTCTCCCCGCGAAAACGGTCGAGGTTCCGCACCTTGGTCAGTGAAGTCCCATTGATGATCACTTCACCTGAAGAGGGGCGATCAAGCGCACCGATCAGATTCAAGAGGGTGGACTTGCCCGAGCCCGACGGGCCGACAATCGCCACGATTTCACCAGCCTGGATCTGCAGATCGACCTCATTGAGCGCCCGTACCGGCACACGCTCACCATAGATACGGGTCAATTTGCGTGCCTCGAGCACAAGCTTCGTCGGCATGATCTTACTCATTCCTATTCGTGATAGAGCGCCGCAATCGGGCGCAGGCGCACCGCGCGCCACGCTGGTAACAGGCCACCAAGCAGGCCGAGGCCCAGCGCCAGACCGAAAATACGCCACAGATCGGCACTCGCATAGCTGATTGCCAGCACTTCGCCGTACCCCGGGATCATGACGAGCAACTGGTTGAGGCCCATGCCAAGCCCAAGGCCAGCCAGACCGCTGAGCAAGGCGAGGGCCAACGACTCGGCGAGGATCATCCGCAACACACGCCGACCACGCCAACCGACCGCCCGCAACACACCAATTTCGTGCGTGCGCTCAAAGACACTCATGAGCATCACATTCATCATGACGACGCCACCAACGAGCATCATCAGACCCATCAAGGCCCCAAAAAAGGCGTCCATCGTGGCAAAGTCCTGCATCCGCGAGGTCAGATCGTTCGTGCGCGCAACCAGCAGTTCAGGGTAGCGCGCCTCCAGCTCAGCCGCAATCTCGGCGGCTCGCTCAGGCCTATGCAGGCTAATCCCGAGGAACGAGACCTGACGTGGCTTGCCAAAGAGACGCTGCGCCTCACGGATACTAATCACCCCGCCCGAGTCTTCATAGCCAATGCCGGTTTCGTAGATCCCCACAATCGTGAAAGTCTGACCGCTGAGGCGGAGCCGATCGCCGACCTGCTTATCCAGGCTATTGGCGGCCAGGCGCCCCAGGATAATGTCATCACTCCGTTGGATCGAACGACCCTCGCTCACGCGATAATGGGCGATATGGTTCTCGCGGGGGTCAAGGCCATAGAGCAAAAAGAAGGGCAGGCCAGGTACCGCCGTTGAGCCAAAGACCAGCCGCGAGACAGCTTTGACCTCGGGGTGGGTGCGCAGATGATCAGCGAGCCGTTCGTCAATTGACGAGAACATCGCATCAGACGCGCCCGCTTGCTGGGCGAGAATATCAGCCTGGCCGGCACCAAGCATCTCGGTAATGACCTGACGCGAGCCTTCGGCGATGCCACTGAGCGCAACGATCAAGCCAACGCCAACGCCAAGCCCCAGCATGGTCATCAGACTGCGTGTTGGTCGGCGCAGCAGATTGCGGAGCGCCGGCCCGCGTAGCAACAGGGCCAACAGGCGTGCCATCAAGCCCCAGCGCACACTCGCGCCTGCCTCGGCGCGCATCGCCTCGACCGGCGCAAGGCGGGCGGCCCGCCACGCCGGATAGCCGCCGCCAACTAGTCCAAGCACGCCAGCAATGACGACCGCCTGCACCATCGCCGAGGCTTCCAATTCACCGCTCAGGAAGCCACTCAACGCAGCCGATTGAGCTAGCAGCGTAATTGAACCAGCCGCGAGCAACAGACCAAGCAGACCACCGGCGAGCGCCACGAGCAGCGCTTCACCAATAATCATACGCACCACACGCCGCCTGCGCCACCCAAGCGCCCGCAGCACCCCAATCTCACGGGTGCGCTCAAAAACACTCATCAACTGAGCATTCATCATCCCCAGGCCACCAACCAGCATCGCAAAAATGCCGATCACCCAGCCCATCGAACGATAGACTTCGAGCAGATCGTCCTGACTATGGGGATCGCCCGAGCGCGTCGCTGCCAGATCAGGCCAGCGTTGCTCAATGCGCTCTTTGAGCGCATCGCGTTCATGGGCATCACGGACAAGAACTTTGAAGAAGGTCACCTGGCGACGGCGATCAAAGGCGCGCTGCGCATCATCAAGGTGGATCACCGCCCCGTTGTCTTCAAAGCTCGCCCCGGTCTCATAGATCCCAACAACGGTATAGCTCATCTCATTGATGCGAAACTTATCGCCAACCTGCTTTTTGAAATTGAGCGCCGCCTGACGACCGAGAATCAATTCGCGGCGGGTAGCCACCGAACGCCCATCAATAATACGGTAACGCTGGATCGCAAACCCACGCGGTTCTTCACCAGCAATGAGAAAATAGGGCGTCTCGGGCAACTGCAGAATGCCGATGACCGTCCGATTCACGGCCGTCACACCCGGCATCGCGGTAATTTCATCACCGATCTCGGCATCGATAGCGCCCATCATGATCATGAGCGCATCTTTCTGGCTAATGAGCAGATCGGCATCGCGGGTATCGCCCGCGCTGCCAAAGCCACGCGCCATCCCCTCACCAAAGGCCGAGAGCACCACGACCGCCGCAACGCCGATCGCAACGCCAAGCAGGGTCAGCAAGGTTCGAACCTTGCGTCGCAGCAGATTTTTGAAACTGAGCATGACGCCCCCTTTAGCCTTCGAGGGTCATGGTGGCCGTCATATTCCAGCGCAGCCGCGGATCCCACGTTTGCGGGACAATCGTGACCGTATAGATGACATCGCCTTGATAAGTCTTGCCCATGGCTTCAATCTGGCTAATCACACCAACAAGGTTGAGCTCAGGCAAGGCATCGAAGCTCAGGGTAACGGTATCACCTTCACGCACCGCGACAATATCCAGTTCGGTGAGATCGCTTGTCTCAATCTTCCACGCAGTCAGATCGGCCAGCACAAACGCGGGCGACGTAGCCGAAGGCTGGGTACCTGGCTCAAGATTGATCGTCACCACGGTGGCCGCAAACGGCGCGGTCAGCGTCGCTTTGGCGAGGGCAAGCTCAGCCAGGCGCAGATGAGCCTGGCTCGCACGAACCCGTGCCTCGGCGGCAGCGACGGCTGGCGTTGACGCCGAGGCAAGCACCTGTTGCAACCCGGCTTCGGCCTGTTCCACCCCTGCCTGGGCGGCCTCGAGTTCACCGGCACGAGCGGTGCCACTCAAATGGGCCAGGCGCGCCTGAGCCGCGCTGACCCGGGCCCGCGCACTGGCGATCTGGTCATTTTCAGCCCCGGCGAGCAAACGATCCCGCCGCGCCTCGAGCTCGCGCAGTTGAGCTGTAGCTGCGTCAATGCCGGTGCGTTCAGCCTGCATGGCGTGTTCCAGGGCAAGCCGGGCCTCTTCAAGGGAAGCTTCGCCATTGGCGACTGCACGGAACGCCGCCGCTTCGGCATCCTGACGGGCCTGGGCCAGCGTTTCACCCTGACGCTCGGCCTGTTCGCGGAGATCTTTATTTTCCCAGACAATGCGGCTATACGCATCCTGGAGATCACGCAACGCATTCGCCGCCTGGGTCACCCGCACCTCGGCGGCAAGCTTGGCCGCGGCAAGTGCATCGCGTTGCGCCTGCAAATTGGCCTGAGCCTGGGCGACCAATGCTTCGGCCTGGGTCAGTTCCGAGCGATTGGGGCCAGCCAGCAGCCGGGCCAGCAGCGCCTGGGCCTCACGCAATTCATCGCGGGCAGCCTGAAGATCAGCCGCCGTGACCCGCCCGGATGCCTGGCGCTCGGCGGCCTGCGCCTGCGCAAGTTGCGCCTCGGCAGCAGCGATTGCCTCGGGGCGCGCCGGCTCGCGCAAAAGTTCATACTGCGCCTGCGCCTCATCGAGCACCGCCCGCGCATGTTCAACGGCTGCTTCAAGCTCGGCGGTTTGCAACCGGGCCAGCGGAGCCCCTAACTCGACCGTGTCACCCTCACTGACCAGCACCTCGGCAACGGTACCAGACAGCGCAAACTGCAACTCAACCGAACGGGCGGGCACAACCCGTCCATCAGCAATGACCAATGGTGGTGGCGGTGCAAACGTATCTTCAATGACAGGCGTCGGCGTTGACGCTTGACCAAAAGAACAACTTGCCAACAACAACGTTGCAACGAGCACGACCATGCCAAAACCATGTCGTGACATCACACACCTCTAATTCGTTGACACACTCACAAACTTCAGGGCTTGCGCCCTGAAGAGCATTCCCGTTCATTATCGCACACCTGTATCTATAAACGTGTAAAAGTCCCATAACAGCCTGTAACCGTTTCACCATCAATCCGCAAAGAAGTATGCTACAATTTGACCCATTCTGGCCAGAAACGTGAGGAAAACCATGGATCAAACGAAGACACCGGTGTCTCAGGATGCGAGTCTGGCCCCACCAATCTATGTCGTATCAGGGGGCGAGGGACTCGTCGGATCGGAAGTGGCACGCCTGGTGATCAGCCAATTCGAGGGCGTCCAGGTACCCGTGATTGTCATTCCGAATGTCCACACTCCCGAGCAGATCAGTGAAGTCATCGAAGAAGCGCGGGTCAGCCGCGGAACCATCCTCCATACGCTAATGGAGCCAGGCGTGCGTCGCGATCTGATGCGGAAGGCCCGGGACAACCGCGTGGTCGAAATTGATCTGGTTGGTTCGGTGCTCGCCCGCGTCGCGACCCTAGTCGGCAAAGAACCGCTGGGCAAACCGGGGCTCTACAAACAACGCCTTTCGACCTATTTTGATCGCCTCGAGGCGATTGAATATTCGATCAAGCATGACGATGGTGCGCGCACCGATGAGTTGCACGACGCCGAGATTGTGCTCGTCGGCATTTCACGCGTCGGCAAAACGCCACTGAGCATGTACCTGGCCGTGCTTGGCTGGAAGGTGGCGAATATTCCGCTGGTCAAAGAGGTTCCGCCCCCGGAAGCACTCTTTCAGATTGATCGCCGACGGGTGATTGGCCTTGTTGTTGAGGCGGAACAGATCACCGCGCGGCGCCGCCATCGGCAGCGTCGGACAGGCATGGCGTTTGGGAGTCGGTATGTCAGCCAGGAGACGACCGAGGACGAGGTGGAATGGGCACGCCGCCTCTTTCGCCAGCACGGGTGGGCCACGCTTAATTTGACTGACCGCTCGATTGAAGAGAGCGCCGACGAAATTATCGCGCTCGTCGCACGCTGGTTCAAACATGGGACGGAAATTGATCCATCGGGAGAATCCTAGGCGCAATACCATTCAAAGAAGCGCACGCGAAGGCGCGAAGGCGCGAAGGCGCGAAGAGGTCGCGCATCTACGCGGCAAAGAAGCGCACGCGAAGGCGCGAAGGCGCGAAGGGGTCGCGCATCTACGCGAAAAATGTTGCGCCTTTGCGCCTTTGCGTCAAAACAACCGCACTTATGTGCAAGGTATTGATCCTAGTCGTTGACCTTCTGGACCCAGTACGACCACTTCATGTGCATGGGGACAGACTCAACGCTTGAGTTCAAAGAGGGTTTGGCCGAGTAACTTCTCAGCCAGTTCCGCAGGTTGCGGTGGGCTGATGAGGTAGCCCTGGATGGCATCGCAGCCCTGGTGCATCAAGAAAGTACGCTGCGCCTGGGTCTCGACGCCTTCAGCCACAATGCGCATATCGAGGATATGCCCGATCGCAATCACGGCACTGGCAATCGCGGCAGCATCCTTGCTCTCGGTAATATCGCGGACAAAGGAGCGGTCAATCTTGAGGATCTGTACAGGCAAGCGGCGCAGATACCCAAGCGATGAATAGCCTGTGCCAAAATCATCAATTGCCAACTGCACCCCAATCGCCCGTAACTCTTTGAGCAACGCAATCGTATGTTCAATATCGAGCATCGCGGCACTTTCGGTCACCTCGAGGTGCAAACTCGTTGGCGGCAGCCCCATCGCCGTGAGCAAATTCGCCACCAGGCGAGGCAAGTGGGGATTCTGGAGGCTCCGTACCGAAAGGTTGACCGAAACCGAGAGGTGGTTATAGCCCTGGCGATGCCAGGACTGCAACTGCGTCAGGGCACGCCCGAGCACCCAGAGATCAATCCGGGTAATGAGGCCCGTCTCTTCGGCAAAGGGCACAAACTCGGCAGGGCTAATCATCCCGCGTTCCCAGCTATACCAGCGGACAAGTGCCTCGAACCCATAGACATGCCCCGTCTGCACATCGGCAATGGGCTGATAGAACACGCGCAACTCGTCTTCGTCGATGGCCCGACGCAGGCTTGTATCGAGATGCAGGAGATCCATACTACGGGTATGCATCTCGTTATCAAAGACCATTGCGCAGGCGCGCCCATTGGCTTTCGCCTGATAGAGTGCCGTATCGGCATCCCGCAAGAGATCCTCGGCGCGGATATAGGCCCCGGTCATAAAGGCAATACCAATACTAGCCTGAATCGTAATCTCGAGTGACTCGATTACCATCGGCTGCGAGAGGGTATCCTGAATGCGTTCAGCGACCCTCGTGGCACTTTCAAACGACCGCATTTCAGGCAGGAGCAACGCGAACTCATCGCCACTGATCCGGGCCACCACGTCACTAAAGCGCCGTGAATTCGAGAGGCGCTGCGCGACCATCCGCAAGACCTCATCGCCAGCCGCGTGACCAAGGCTATCGTTGATCACCTTGAAGCGATCCAGATCGAGGAAAAGCACAGCGGCCTGGCGCCCAGAGGCAAGATCCAGATGACCGAGCATCTGTTCAATCGCCTGAACAAAATAGGTGCGGTTGGGCAACCCGGTAAGCGGATCATGGAGCAACTCGTAGCGCACCTGTTCTTCCGTCTGTTTGCGTATACTAATATCAGTCTGGGATCCTGCCATCCGCACCATCGTCCCGTGCTCGTCGGCAACAGCCATACCCCGGGCCAGCACCCAAAGGTAGGTCACGCCATCACGGCAGAGCATCCGGTATTCGCTCTCAAAATGGGGCAACTCGCCACGCAAATGGGCGTCAATCTGGGCACGCACATGGTCATAATCGGCGGGATGAATGCGTTTGAACCATTCATCGGGGCTATTTCCAATCGCATCATCACCATAGCCCAGCATCATCTTCCAGCGCAGCGAATAGTGGATCGTCTGGGTGCGCAGATCCCAATCCCAGATACCGTCATTGGCCCCCTGGAGCGCCAGAACATAACGCGACTCGCTCTCGCGAAGCGCCTGTTCGGCATGGCGACGGGCGGCCAGGGTCTCGAGAAACGCATTGAACCAGCGCGTCAGTTCACCGATCTCATCCTGACTGGTCGCCTTCAACGGCTCTGACCAACCCGGGCGATCGCTCTGGTAGAGTTGAAAACGGTGTGTCAACTGGCGGATGGGATTGACGACGGAACGTGAGACAAGCAGGGCGCCAACCGCCACAATTAACAGGGCCAGCCCCATCGCCAGCACCGTGACGGTTCCAATCGCCTGCACACCTTGATCAAGCGTCTGCACTGGCACGAGACTCATAATAAGCCAATCGGTGACCTGCGATTGCACAGCGTTGATCACCATCGGCTGATCATTGATGGTATGGGTAAAGCTACCCTGGGACTCTTGCACCAGGGGCAACAGATCAGGATGAAGGATAGCACCAATCAGATCGGTCTGCGGATGATAAATAATCTGACCTCTGGAGTCACTCACCAGCATAAACCCGTCCGTCCCCAGATCAACATGATTAAAATGTTTCTGGAGCATCTGCGGATCATAGTTGACCAACAGGGTTGCGACAGGTCGTGCCTGAGCGGTACCGACATCAACAGTCATCAACGCGCGGGCAAGCGTCACGACATGCCTGGTATTCGAATTACGATTGACATTTTCCATCAGCCCAAGCCAGACAACCTCGGGGGCAACGGCACGGGTTTGGGCAATAATATCGTCACGTAGATCGGTACGAATATTCGAGATATTGAGCGTATCACCAACATGGTAATGCACGCCATTCTCGGTAAAAATATCAATCGAGACAACCCCACCAAGGTCGGTGTAACTATCAAGGATATACCCAATCTGCGCCTGGGTTGACAGGCGCGTGTAGGTATCCATTTCGGCCTCAGTCTGACCGAGGGCCTGAAGAACTGGTTCAACACTCGAAAGATTGATGATCAGACGCTCGAGTTGCTCAAGGCTGAAATCTAGATGGTCGCGATGGCTATTGAGCAACTCGGTCGTATAGTGACTCACTTCATCATTCACGACCGTGCGCGACACCTGATATGAAGCAACGCTGACAATCATCAGGGGAAGCACACTGATCACCATCAGAATAGCTATAAATTTCCGGGTTAGATTGAGCCGCACACGCATAACAGAGCCTTACGGTTGACGCGTACCTGTCACAAGCAAGGTTGGGATCATTGTTTCGGCAGGAACTGTTTCGCCCTGAAGCAGCTTGTAGGCGTATTGGATGCCCAGATAGCCCTGTTCAGCAGCTTGCTGATCAATGGTCGCCTGCAACGAACCATCTTGCAGCGCCGACTGGACTTCCTGGAGGTTATCAAACGCAGCGACGAGCACATGATCATATCCATGTTCGCTGAGAAACCGGATCGCGCCCAGGGCCATCATATCATTGGCACAGAAGATCGCCCCAAGATCAGGATGGTCGGTCAAGAACTGAGCAGCAACCTTATAGCCTTCATCGATTTTCCAAAAGCCGCTTGCCGTTGCCACGACCGTAATATTCGGGTTCTCACGAAACGCCCGGCGCGCCCCCTGTTCGCGATCAATCGCATTCTGGGCCGTAGGAATGCCCTGCATAATCGCCACTTTTGTGCGCGTCTTAAACTGATCGCTGATGACCCGCGCCGAGTCATACGCCCCGGCTTCATTATCAACACTGATAAACGGAACCCCCACCAGGCCCAGCTTTTCGGCCACTGCCATATCCAGGCGATTATCAATATTCACAATGATAATGCCAGCCTGCCGCGCCTCGTGGAGGACAGGGATAAGACTCGTTGAGTCGCCAGGAGCAATGACAATGGCATCAACCCGCGTATCAATCAGATCTTTCACAATCGCGATCTGCTGATCAATCGAGGTCTCCTGCGCCGCCGTCTTCACAATCAACTCAATGCCAAGTTCGGCTTCAGCCCGGCGCGCCCCTCGTTCCATCTCAATAAAAAACGGGTTGGTCAAGGTTTTCATCACCAACCCGATCTGAACCGTGGGCTGCGCTGCTGGAGCCGTAGCGGGAATTGCTGAAGTGGCGTCGATGAGGGTCAATGAAGATGAACTGGTTGCACCACAGCCAACCAGGGCCAGAACAAAGAAGATAACCCAGAAGCTACGGAACAGCGACGTGTGAGTGAAATGGGTCGCGCTCATGTGTTGATACTCCGTTGTTACTCCACGACATGGTATCATCATACCAACCGTACGATACCACGGTATTACCAGCGGCTCTCTTTGCAAAGGAGCGCGTGTTGCTCATATCTTTATCACCTGCGGAACAAGCCAAAAGGCAGCCAACGAGCGTTTCTCATGGTAGACAAGGTTTCATTGGAGTACCGACTTTAGTCGGCTTCAGTCGACTGAAGTCGGTACTCCGTGGGGCGCAAACAGTCACGTGCCTACGAACCTTGGCTTAGAGGAAAGACTAGTTTCTTATGAGGTAAATTCAATGATACGCTGGCTTCCTCGTCTACTGAGTTTCCTGAGCATGCTCCTGCTCGTTGGTCTGGTAACCCACGAGGTTGAGGCCACCCTCCCAGCCAGTGCTGGATCAGGTCGCCCCGATCAGGCGGTGCTGATGCCTGCCGGTGCCGAGACTGTCGCTGGAGCGGGAACCCTCACGAGTGTAGGCGATGCTTACCTCTCGGCGGCTACGGCAACGCCGCATCCTTTTACTTATCTCCTGGTGCGTTGGGAAGCGGTTGTTCCTGCTGGGGCGTCGTTGCGGCTCGAAATTCGGGCCAGCAGCGATGGACGGATCTGGACCGATTGGGGCACGGTCGAAGCGAACCCAGAACTCTGGATGCCACAAGATGGCGAGGGTGTCTTCTGGAGTGAGGAGATCTATGCTGGCGAGGCACGTCGGTTCTGGCAGGTGCGCGCCTTGCGCGATGCAGCAGCCGATGGAACCTTGCCAGAACTTCAACGGATCGAGGTCAATAGTATTGACGCCCGCTTTGGCCCTGCCGATCCATTGCCCTCCTTTGAGCCCGATCAGCCAGGTCTGACCGGCCTGGCGCGACCACCAGTGGTGACGCGCACGGGTTGGGGCAATCCTGATGGTCAAGGCAGCCGAGCAACGCCGGTCTATTATCCGGTCAAACACATGATCGTCCATCATACCGCCGATGCAAATAGTCTTGGCGGGAGTCAGCAGGTCTGGGCGGATCGCGTGCGCGCCATCTGGTCATTCCACACCTTCACCAGGGGATGGGGCGATATTGGCTACAACTTCCTGATTGATCCCAACGGCGTCATCTATGAAGGGCGGGCTGGCGGTGATAATGCGGTCGGCTTCCACGACACGGCCAACTATGGCTCGATGGGCATATCGGTCATCGGCACTTACGCAACGGTCAATCCGCCTGCACCGGCGGTCGATAGTTTGATCGAATTACTAGCCTGGAAAGCGGATCAACAGGGCATTGATCCACTCGGGCGGGCGTTTTATTATGGCTGTTCCCGCAGCGCTTTTTGCAATCCATTCAATCCAGGGGCGATCATTGAAAATATTGCCGGCCATCGCCAGGTGACCCCTGGGCATACCACGTGCCCGGGTGACCGCTTTATGGAGATGTTGCCCGGCATTCGGTGGCGGATCCACGAGCGGCTCCAGGGGATCGTGAGTGATCCGCTGTTGATTGACGAGCGCGATAGCGGCTTTACCCGCAGCAACGCCAACTGGTATCAGGCCGCGTGTGGCTATGGGGGCAACACGCTCTACACCTTTGCCACTGACAAGCTTGCCGAAAGCACAAATAATGGGCGCTGGCGGCCAACGATCAGCCAGGCTGGCAACTACCAGATCCTCGTGCATATCCCGCAGGGCTGTGGCCTCGGCCATGCAACCAATCGGGCAACCTATCGCATCACGAGTGCCGATGGCACACACAATGTGACGATTAGCCACAATACGCGCGATGAATGGGTGGCCCTTGGTAGTTTCCGTTTCAATGCAGGCCAGGCCGGTTTTGTCGAACTCAACGATCTGACAGGCGAACCACTGAGCGAACAACGCCTGATCTTCTTTGACAGCATGCATTTTGTCTTTGAAAATGACGCAACCGCACGCCTCGATCTGCTCGATGTGCGCTATGACCGGCAGGAGGTGAGCGCCGGTGAGTTGTTGAAAGTTACGTTCACCGTCAAAAATAGCGGGAGCCTGACGCTTGAAAGCCAGGCCCCCGAAGCGAGTCGCAGCAGCGCGTCCCCCAGTGGTTTTGACCTCGACAATAGTTATGTCTATGATGAAGGCGAATGTTTCCAGGGCAACGAGGTGCAGAACTATCCGGCCTTTCCCAAAGAGGCCGGGCGTTTTCGGGTCCTGCTCGGGCCAGTTGAAGCCGGGCGCCAGCCAAGCTGCGCAGGTGAAACTGGTGGGTACCCGTGGCGCTGGGGGCTGAATGGGTCGCTTGCGCCTGGCGAGACCCGCGAGATCGTCGGCTACATCCGGCTCCGTACACCTGGGCAATTCACGCTTCAGACGGGGGCCATCCACGAATATGTGGGGTATATGGCGCGTTCGCTAGCCCCGACGACCATCACGGTACACCCCGAACGCCAGATGCCTGCGCCGGCGGCTTATACCGACGCGCTCGGCCCCAAAGCCCATGTCTATCGGCTCGGGTTTGTGCCTGATAACCTGTTGGCACGAACGGTCGATCCAACGGCAATCCCGCGTGGCACCTACATGGGCAGTTTTGCTTGGGATGGGACAACGGTCGACTGGGGCGACGGCGGGCCACTGCCCGAGGTGCCTGAACTGACCGACTATTTTCTGGTGGAACAGACCCGCTCAATCGTTGTCGCGCAGGCTGGCGAATACATCTTCCGCGTAACCAGCGATGATGGGGCCTGGCTCTGGCTCAACGGACGTCTCGTGGTGAGCAACCCTGGCTTGCAACCAACCCGCTCGGTCATTGGCTCGGTCTACCTTGAAGCAGGCCGTCACGTGCTCGCCTTCAAGATGTTCGAACGCAGCGGGCAAGCTGCCGCTGGCTATGATCTCCTGGCACCTGGAGCCTCGGATTTTAGCAGCGTGATCGATGGCTTGCTGATCAACCCGCAGGGACGGCTGGGGAGCACCTTCCATCGTCTTGATGGGTTGCACCTGGTGGCCGACGATCTGGGGGGTGGTGGGGTCGCCAGAGTAGAGGTAGCAATCAATGACGGTGCCTGGCAAACCTACGAAGGCAGCGGGGTCATCCTCGACGGCTTTGGCCTTGGCACCCACACCATCCGCTACACCGCTTTTGATAGCCTGGGCAATCAGTCGGAAGAACGGGTGATGGTCGTGACGATTGACCCAAATCGGCAGATCGAGCAGGTCTTCTTGCCGTTGGTTCGGCGTTGAACATGCTATAGAGAGGGCACGTGTAGGCTTCTCACGCTTCATGTTTTGACGCAAAGGCGCAAAGATCGAACAACCCTTTGCGCCTTTGCGCCTTTGCGTCTTTGCGTCAACACGGGTCAACCTTCACGCATGGTCGTGTTTGCCGAGCGCGGCCAGTGTCCTACGCAAGCCTTCGGAGGTCGTGATCCGCGGGCTGTAGCCAAAGTCCCGATTGGCTGCCGAGTGGTCAAACCAGTGGCTGATGCCCATCTGGTTGACGGTAAAACGGGTCAGTGGTGGTTCGCGGGTGATGCCGAGACCTCGATAGACCGCTTCGATGCCGGTGGTGAGGCGCAGCGCCGTGCGCAACGAGATGGAGCGGCGGACTGGCTTGTAGCCTGCGCCAGTAATCACTTCGTTGATGAAGTCCCAGAGGTTCACTGGTTGTTCTTGACCAATGAAATAGGGGCGCCCCCGGAGCGGCGAGCGTTCACTGAGGGCGTCGGCGGCCTGGAGATGTGCTTCGGCGGCATTCTCGACATAGGTAATATCGGCGAGATTAGTGCCATCGCCAATCTGGATCAAGCGTCCACTGCGCGCACGGGCAATGAGGCGCGGAAAGATATGCGGATCGCGTGGCCCCCAGATGAGGTGAGGTCGAATGGCGACCGTCGCAAGCTCACTGCGGCTTAAAACAAAACGCTCGGCAAGGGCTTTCGTCGCCGGATAGGGTGCAAGATAGCGCTCGGGATAGGGCGTGCTCTCATCGGCACCTTCGAGATCAGTTTCGCCGATCACCACCGATGGAGACGAGGTATAGACAAAGCGTGGCACCCCGGCCCGCTCGGCGGCGCGTACCAGACGCTGGGTTGCCGTCACATTATTCACATAGAACTGATCAAAGGTACCCCAGACGCTTGCTTTGGCGGCGACATGGAAGACAACTTCAACGCCTTGCAGCGCTTTCGCAAGGGGCAGCGCCACCTCAGGGCTACTCAGATCGGCGCGAACACACGTAACCCCAAGCGCCTCGAGTTCAGGGTACGGGTTGCGGCCAAGCACACGGACACGATCACCGCGTGCGAGCAACTGTTCAACGATATAGCGGCCAAGAAAACCATTGCCCCCAGTGACAAGTGTTAGCATCTATTGCTCCGCAGCATTCAAATCGGGCTTGCGCCAAAAGAAGTCAATTTGTGAGGGCCTGGGTGCGCGGGCGTCCCGCATGCTGATCGATAGCCGTCTTCCGGTAAGGGCGCAGCGCGCTGCGCCCCGACGCCCGCTGCGCCCCAACGCGCTCCGCCCCAACGCCCGCGAACCCATCACCTGAAGATGGACGAAGTACTAGCCATCTTCTTCTGCTTCCTCCGCAACATGAGGCGCCTGCAAACTCTGGGCGAGCGGCATCGTTGAGCCAGCCGGGATGCCGGGCTGACTGAGCGCCCAAACAGCGAGTTGTTCACGGAAGATTTTGGCATTGTGACGAATATCAACCGGGAACGATGGATGGAGAAGAAACGTCGTGATCCCCGACGTCATTGGATAACGGCCACCAAGCTCCTGGAGCTCGCACAGCAACGCTGCTCCGGCACTGCGATCGCGCAGCAGAGAGCGGTCTTTTGGCTCGACAATCACAACCGGCTCTTGATAACCAGCAGGGCCAACGCCAACGAGGGCGCTCCGCGCCACAGCGGGATGCTGGTTAAAGATCAGTTCGATCGGTTCGGTGTAAAGGGTCCCGTGCAAGCGTCCGGTCTCGACCCGATGGCTCTTACGGCCATAGAACCAGACCCGGCCCTCGTCATCCAGATAGCCGAGGTCGCCCATCCGATGCCAGACCTGATCGCCTTCGTGGATCTTGGCTTGCGCGGTTGACGTCGGGCGACTGATATAGGTTTTGGTCACCGAGGGGCCTTTGACGACCAGTTCACCGATCTGGTGGGCGGGCAAGGCAAGAGCTTCGTCCCAGTGTTCAATCGGCTCATCGCTGACCGGAATAATGCGCAGCGTCACCTCGGGGGCCGGGAAGCCGACACAAGTACCGGCAGTCGGATCGGCCCCCCGCGCAGCAATCGCCGCGAGCACCTCACGCCCACTGATCGACGTAATCGGCAAGGCCTCGGTCGCGCCATAGGGCGTATGGGTATCGCTAGTCTCGTCCAGGATCTGACGGAAGCGCTCGTGAAGATCCGCCGGCACGGGCGCACCGGCCATCAACACACGCCGTAGACCAGGCAATTTCACCTGATGTTCCAGACAATAGGCCGTCACCTTGCGCCAGATCGCGGGCGAACCAAAGGTCGAGGTCACCTTCTGGTCTTGCATAAAGGCAATCACGGCGGCGGGATCGCAGCTAGCGGGGCGGGTCGGATCAATCGGTGGGATAGCCGAGGTACACCCGAGGGCCACATTGAAGAGCGAGAAGAGCGGAAACGCCGGCATTTCAACTTCACCTGGTTCGAGATGAAAGAGTGCCCGCAACAGCCGCACCTGGGCCTCAAACATCCCGTGTTCATAGAGCACGCCCTTGGGCACGCCAGTGCTGCCGGTGGTAAAGATGATCGCTGCCGGCTCATCAGGCGAGACCTGGGCCAAAGCAAAGGGCGCATTGAGCGGCACACTCAGATCGGCGAGGTTGAGATCACCAAGGGGCGTAAAGCGCGAACCAACGGTAATGCTGCGTTGCACGGTACGAAACGCACCAGGAAAGAGGAGACGCGCCACTTGCGCCCGCGCCACCCCGATCATCGCCTCGGGGGTACACTCCTTGATGCACTGGATCAAATTCCGTCGCCCCATCGCGGGATCGATGAGGATCGGCACCGCCCCGACCTTCATCAACGCAAAGGTCAGACTGATCAACGGTAGCCCGGCAGGAACCATCGACAAGACCCGAGTACCCCGTTCGATCCCAAGCGCGCTCAACCCCCAGGCATAGCGGTCGCTCACCAGGTTTAACTCGGCGAAACTCAAGCGCCGATAGACCGTCTGCCCGGCGCGATTCTGCCCATCGCCCATCACAATCGCCGTCTGCTCGGGGCGTTCGCGGGCCATCAAGGGAAGATAGCGTGCAATATTTGCCCCTGGAGGGGCTGAACCATAGAGGGAGTCGTCGTGGATTGTGCGATCAGAAGACGCATCTGTCATCAACATTTCCTTTGAAGGGTTATTGAGGGCGAGCCTCTCCGAAAAACCGTACGACACGCGGCACAATCGCTTCGTGCGCATCTTCAAGCACATAGTGTCCGGCGTCATCAAAACGGACAACTGCTGCCGCAGGGAAGCGCTCGAGCCAACCGGCGAGAAAATAGTCCGAGAAGCACCAATCTTTGCCACCCCAAAAGATCTGCATCGGCTTGTCGCGCACATTGACCAGATCGCGGTCAATGCCATCAACAACCGCCCAGGTAGGATGGCGCGGTGACATCGGAATATCGCGCACAAAGCGCTGGATAGCGACCCGATTCGCCCACGAATTGTAGGGGAAGAGGTAGCCCTGGCGCACCTCGGGTGACATCGGACGTTCGACGGCCATCACCGTCGCGGCGCCGGCGAACCCATTGAGCCCACGTACCGCCAGATCGCCAAAAATGGGGTATCGGCAGACCGCGATGCGGAATGGCAGGCGGGGCGAGAGAAAAGCTGCCGTATTGAGCACCACAATGCGGCGCACTTGGTCAGCAAAACGGGTAGCCCAACCCATCCCTATTGCACCGCCCCAATCGTGGACAACGAGATCGAGCGGCCCAAGGTCAAGATGCTCCATCAGGCGGGTCAGGTTGCCAAGATGATTCTGGAGCGTATAGGCATAGGTCTGGGGCTTATCGGAAAGCCCGCAGCCCATATGGTCAGGCACAATGACCCGATGCGTAGGGCTGAGCGCAGCAATCAGATGGCGATAATAAAACGACCAGGTCGGATTACCGTGAACCATCAGCACCGGGGGGCCAGAACCCTCATCAACATAGCTGATGGTACCACCGGGAACCGCCAGACGGCGCGTTTGAAACGGGTAGAGGCCGCGAAGAGGCGCAAGGTGGTCGGTACCAGAGAGCATTGTCTCGTGCATACACCTATCCCATAAGGTAGATCATTCGTAAGACGTAGTATAGCATAGGCATGGGCATGAGCAACGTCGACCCGACCGATGCGCCAAGGGCTACGCTGAAAATGGGGGAACGTGGTTCCCCCATTTTCAGCACCCGCAAGGGCACCCACAAGGGCACCCGCAAGGGGTGCCCCTACACCGGATGCGGCCCCCGGCCCGGTAGGGGCACCCCTTGCGGGTGCCCCCCCTTGCGGGTGCCCCCCTTGCGGGTGCCCCCCCTTGCGGGTGCCCCACCCCGGATGCGGCCCCGGGCCCCATACGGGCCCCCCTTGCGGGTGCCCCACCCCGGATGCGGCCCCGGGCCCCATACGGGCCCCCCTTGCGGGTGCCCCTACAGGGCCGGGGGCCGCCGTGTGCGCCGCTGGTTGCATGCACATGCTGCCAAATAGAGCGTATGTTTTATCCGATTTCGTATGATACGATTGCCCTTGGCGGTCATGCTCACGGTCTTGACAAGAGCTACAAAGAGTCGTAGGATAAAATCATCATGAAATCTGGCTTCAAGTTTGAAGCAGATCTCAGGTTCTTCAGTGCGTGTGGGAGGGCTTATGATTGCTCAAGCCGTTGTCTACCGCATTTATGGTGATGCGCTTGCCGTCCTGATGAATGTCAAGACCAGGCAGGTGACCTTGCTTCAGGGGCCGTCCCTCCAGTTCTGGAAGGAGTGCGTGCAGGCGGACGAACCGGATCGTCACCATCCCCTTTATGCGCGCCTGCAAAACCTTGGTATGCTCGGCGAGCCTGCTGAACTCCCTCCGTCAAGGCCCCACGCCAACACCCGCGACGAGCATGCCCATACCATTGATATCGGTGCCTTGCATCTCTGGGCGTTCAAGAACCATATCCCGCTGAGCGGCCACTTCGAACTGACCTCGCGCTGCAATTTGCGGTGTCGCCATTGTTACGGTCTTTTCGAGACCAAACAGGATACGCTCAGCACAGAACAGGTGTGCCGTATTCTTGATGACCTCCGCGACAATGGGACACTGGGCTTGGTGCTGACCGGTGGAGAACTCTTCTTTCGCAAGGATATCCTTGATCTGCTGCGCTACCTGGAGGCGCAGAAGTTTGTGGTGCGGATCAATTCGAATGGTACACTGATCGACGAAACGGTCGTGCGTGCCCTGCAGGAACTGAGCAATATCTACCGCATTCATATCAGCCTCTACAGTTCCGAGCCAGAGATCCACGATCAGATCACCAATGCGCCGGGGTCTTATCACAAAACACTGCACGCGCTGCATCTCTTGCGCGCAGCAGGCTTCGATCTGCGCATCAATTGTTCGGTGATGAAGGCAAATTACGCGACGTACCACAAGGTACGCGACGAAATCGGTGATCCGCTGGGGATACCGGTTCACTTTGATACCGAGATCTTTCCCCGGGATGACGGCGGGACGGACAATCTCGTTGAGCGGCTTGATGCGGCGCAGTTACAGCAGTATATGCGTGCGCAGACGCGACCGAACGCGGCAGCACCCAGGCCGAAGCTCTGCCGAGCAGGGTTCTCCTTTTTTTCGATCTGCGAAGATGGTCGCCTGCTTCCCTGTTTGAAGATGAAGCGACTGTCGCGCTATCCGCTTGGTCGCCTGACCGAGCACTCGTTCCGTGAGATCTGGCAGGGCTCACAAGCCGTGCTTACCCTGCGTGAGCACATCAATCACCAACTCGACGCATGCGATCTGTGTGAGCTCGCCATCTGAGATTACGCCAGTTAGGAGAATACGATGTATGTGCAGACAACGATCACGCATAGCCTCGAAGCGGTTCTGCGTGAGTTAGACCAGCCAGCGCTGCCCGACAAGGATGGCATCATCGTATCAACGATGCATGACAAATTCTTCAAGGGTGGGGGGTGTGAGCACCACCGAACTGCCGACGACGGCACCATCGAAAATGAGCCAGCTGTGACCAACATTGCGGTGTGTATGCACGCATAGCTGACCGAGTTGGTGGGTTCTGAGAGGGATCATATCTTACCCCTGCTCTCGTTCCAGTGCTCTTAACCTCCCAGGGCAATTGCATCATACGAAACCGAATACAACGGGGCACCCGCAAGGGGTGCCCCCTCAAAGGGTTTCACCTGTTCTGGGAAGGGCTTCCCAATGCAGTAAAACGCCTCATGGGTGCGTGCCAACATATATACCGCATTGGGAGATACTGTTGGCGAACCCACCATAGGAAGCCCGCTCAGAGCATCTAGCCCATGAGTTTGGCAAACGCTGAGGTTC
>NZ_LYXE01000185.1 GCF_002532075.1 Candidatus Chloroploca asiatica
CCTGGCCGCGTTGCAGCGGTCGTTGGCAGCCGCCATCGACCGCCTCTTGTTCCGGGCCTGACTTTGCATCAGCCCTGAGACTGACAATCTGCCCCTTGTCTCATTCACCTCTGATCGCGTATAATGGAAAGAGTACAATGTGGCTTTCAGCTTAGTGGATAGAACATTGACTGCTATTGACATCCTGCAACTCATCACCAACGAGGTGCAGACCTGTACCCGTTGTGCCTTGCATACCGGGCGGGCGCGGGCTGTGCCAGGTGAAGGGCCACCAACCGCCGAGGTCATGTTGATCGGCGAAGGGCCTGGGTACCATGAAGATCGTCAGGGGCGCCCCTTTGTCGGGCCGTCTGGTCAATTGCTTGATGATCTGCTGGCCCTGGCAGGGCTGCAACGCGCTGATGTCTTCATTGGCAATGTGATCAAATGTCGTCCACCGAAGAATCGTGACCCGTTACCGGATGAAGTAGCAACTTGCACGCAGGCCTATCTCTTTCGCCAGATCGAAGCGCTCAACCCTAAAGTGATTGTCACGCTCGGGCGCTTTTCGATGAATCTCTTTCTACCTGGTGAAAAGATCTCACGCATCCATGGGCAACCGCGGATCGTTGAGGGACGCCTGATTGTGCCAATGCTCCATCCAGCAGCGGCTTTGCACCAGCCACAGAATCGTCCGCTGCTCGAAGCTGATTTTCGCCGCCTGCCCGAGTTACTGGCAACTGTTGAACGTGAGGCTCCTGCACCTGCACCAGCCACGCCTCCCAACGACGAACCACCACTCGAGCAGCTTAGCCTGTTTTAAGCTGTTGTTCATGAATACCTATCGTCTCTCTGCTGCTGGTCGGCGTCTGGTACTTATTCTGTTAATTGCCGCCCTGCTGATCTGGGCCTTTGCGATCTGGAGTTTTGCGAGTACGCTTCGCTTGAGTTATAACCCGCTGGAGTTCTGGCCGAGTCTGCAAGCCACCCTGGCGTCGGGGCCGGGTATTGGGCAGCTTGTGCCTGCTTTGCTGATGTTTGTTTTGATCATCGCCACGCCTTTTTTGATCTGGAACCTGCTCATCGAATGGGCCGCCGCGTATACGCCGACCGCTGATGGGTTGCGGTTTGCATCGCTCGGGGTGCAGATCGACTATCCCTGGGCTGCCGTGAGTGACGTCCGGCGTACTGATGATGATCGCGAAGAGCCTTTTGATGAACTGGTGCTAACGACCGATTGCACAACCCAGATCCACAATCCGCTCGTACGCCTGCTCTATCGTCAGGCCTATGGGTCACTGCGCCTGCCTATCTATGCGGGTGTTGAAGCACGCGATGAACTGCTCGCCGAGATTCGCCGTGCGACCCAAATGGCTATCCCGCTGGCTGAAACTGCGCCAGCTGTTTGATCAATGTTGGAAGCATTGCCACCCCCGATCGGGTGACAATGGGAAAAGAAACAGGCGTTGCTACGCTCGCACCAAGGCAATGATGACGAGATAGCACGCAAATTGCGAAAGGAGACGAAGTTTGCTTCCAGCCTGTGGACTGGTTCTGGCGACTTCAGCAACGACTTATGGCTAAAAACAAAGTTCGCGTCCTGCCCCTCGGTGGTGTTGGTGAGGTCGGACGGAACATGTGGGTCGTTGAGTATGACGATGAAATTGTCATTCTCGACTGTGGAGTCATGTTCCCCGAAGCCGATATGCTCGGTGTCGATCTGGTGCTGCCCGATATTACCTATTTGCGCGAAAAGACGAGCAAAATCAAGGGTATTTTGCTGACCCACGGCCACGAAGATCATATCGGGGCCGTGCCCCATTTGATCAGCGATCTCGGGTTTCCCCCGATCTTCGGCACACGCCTCGCGCACGGTCTGCTCAGCAATAAGCTGAAAGAGCATCGCCTGCTCGATAAGGTGACGCAGGTGATCATTAATGATACCGACACCTTCCAGGTTGGCTCTTTCACCGTTGAGCCGTTCCATATTGCTCACTCGATTCCCGATGCCGTCGGTTTTGCGCTGACGACCCCGGCAGGGATGGTGATCTATTTGACCGACTGGAAACTCGATCATACGCCGGTTGACGGTAAGCCAACCAATATTCAGAAACTGTCGGATCTGGCGCAGCGCAAGCCCCTGGTGTTGCTTACCGATTGTGTGCGCGTCGAGTCAAAAGGCTATACGCCAAGTGAATCGACCATTGGTGAGGCCTTCGATAATATCTTTGCCGTTGCCCCCGGGCGCATTATTGTGGCAACCTTTGCTTCGAATATTAGTCGCGTGCAACAGGTGATCGATTCAGCTGAAGCCTATGGCCGTAAGGTGATGCTCGCCGGGCGCAGTATGGAGAACAACTCGCGGATCGCGCTCGAAATGGGCTTCCTCCGCGCCGAACAAGGCACCCTTATTCGCCCCAGTGAACTCGGTGCCTATCCCGATGACCAGATTGCCGTCGTTTGTACGGGGAGCCAGGGTGAACCCATGGCTGCGCTGAATCGGATGGCGAATCGCGATTACAACCATCTCAAGATTAAAGAGGGTGACACAGTTGTCGTCTCGGCAACCCCGATCCCCGGCAATGAGGTGAGTGTCAGTCGGGTCATCAATAACCTCTTCCGCCTCGGTGCCGATGTGATCTATGGCGGCGACGCAAAAGTCCACGTCTCGGGGCACGCCGCGCAAGAAGAACTCAAACTCGTGCTGGCCCTGCTCCAGCCCGAGTTTGTGATCCCGTTCCACGGCGATTATCGCCATATGGTGCTGTATCGTAAACTGGCGATGAGCATCAGTGGCAAGTTCACCGAAGAGAATGTCATCATTCCCGAGCCTGGCTCGATTATGGAGTTTTCGCACGGCTCGGGCAAGGTGGTCGGCAAGGCGCCCGTTGGTTATATCTATGTTGATGGGACGACCGTCGGCGATGTTGGCAACGTGGTCGTACGTGACCGCCAGATGCTCGCTAAGGATGGGATGCTGATTGTTGTGGTCGGGATTGATATGTCTTCGGGCGAACTCGTCGCTGGCCCCGATGTGGTGTCACGTGGCTTTGTCTATATGCGCCAAAGCCGCGATCTCGTTGAGGCAACCAAGGATGCCGTGCGCTCGGCGCTGACGGTGCGCAATGGGGCGATGCCTGGTAGCATTGATAGTGCGTTTGTGAGCCGGAAGATCAAGGATGTCGTGAGCGAGTTCCTCTATCGCGAGACCAAACGCCGTCCGATGGTGCTCCCCGTCGTGATGGAGGTCTGAGCCAGGTTGATCTGGCGCACAAGATAAGGTTTCAGGGTGCTTTCCAGTTTACGCTCAGCCGACTGATGTCGACCCTACGTAAGCAAAAAAGCCAGCAATGCTGGCTTTTTTGCTTACGTAGTGATTGTAGGCTCACCCTACAACAACGCCACAGCACGCTGCTGCAACTGGTCGTTGATCCGGCGGTAAATCATCGTCACCCCCGATGAGATGATCACGATGAAGAGTGAGTAGAGCACCGGGATCAGGACGATTTCGTTGGCGATTGCACCAGTGAAGCTGAGTAGCACAATCGAGAGGGCGAGCGGCCCGTTCTGGATACCGGTCTCGAGCGAGACGGTCGCTGAACGACGAAAGCCAAGTTTCGAGAGGGTGGCCGTTGTCAAGCCGAAGAAGAAGCCAACTGCCCCGATCCCCGCCGCCGCAACATAGACCTGCCAGGGCGTCGTGGCGAGCAAGCCGGCATTACGGGGCACCCAACTCAGGATCAGCACCAGGATGATCACAACGCCCATGATCCCGCCGATCAATTCAAGCACGGCCCCAACATTGGCGTTGCGCCGACGAATGAACATGCCGATGATGACCGGAATGAGCATGACAAAGAGACCGCTGATCACACTGCCCATGCCAACGCTGATCTCGCTCGTCATAAACCGACTCGCATAGAGAAAGAGGGCGAGCGGCGTCATCACAAAGGCCGCCAGGGTCGAAAAGGTGGTCATTGTGACACTGAGTGCCAGGTCACCCTTCGAGAAGTAGGTAAAAATATTGGAGGTCGAGCCACCTGGCATGCTGGCAATCAGGATCAGGCCGACCGCCAGCGGCGGCGGCAACTGCAAGACAATCGCCAGCAGAAAGCCGATCAGCGGCATCAAGACGTACTGCGAAGCAAAGCCGATCATGATCGCCTGCGGGCGTTTGAAGGCGCGACGGAAATCACGCCAGGTGAGCGAAGAACCCATGCCGAGCATGATCACGCCGATCATAAGGGCAAGCAGCAACTGTTCGGTCTGACTAACCATTGGTTCCTCCTACGGCGTGGTCGGCCGCCGCCTGCTGCGCTTCGTCGCGCAACGCACGGCGCAATACTTTACCAACATTTGTCTTGGGAAGCTCGTTGCGCAGCTCAACCAGTTTGGGTACCTTATAGCCGGTGATGCTGGCACGGCAATGCTCGCGTACCTGGTCAGCGGTGATCGTGGTTCCCTCGCGGGGGACGATGAACGCCTTGACCGCCTCGCCGGATTTGGCATCGGGGACACCGATCACGGCGACTTCGCTGACCCCCTCGAGGCGAGCGATGCAATCCTCGACTTCGTTGGGGTAGACATTGAAGCCGCTGACAATGATCAGATCCTTCTTGCGATCGACGATGCGCAGGAAGCCATCATCATCCTGTTGGGCTACGTCACCCGTGAGCAACCAGCCGTCACGTAGCGTCAGGGCAGTCTCGTCGGGGCGCTGCCAGTAGCCACGCATCACCTGCGGGCCGCGCACCGCAAGCTCGCCGGCCTCGCCGGGCGCAGCGTCTTCGCCGAGCGGATTGATCAGGCGCACCTCGGTGCCGAGCACGGGGCGTCCAATGCTGCCGGCACGACTCCCAACAAACGGGTTGAGCGTCACCACCGGCGAGCTCTCGGTAAGACCGTAGCCTTCGATCACTGGTGAACCAGTGACCTTCTCCCAGCGCTCAGCAACAGCAGCGTGCAGCGAGGTTCCACCGGCAATGCTGCCCTTGAGTTGGGGCGGCGGATAGTCAGTAAACCACTCTTCGTTGAGGATGCCATTAAAGAGCGTATTGACCCCGGGGATCCACGAGACGGGATAATTCTCGATGGCGCGTTGCAGGTTCGAGAGCGGGCGAGGGCTGGCAACGAGGATGTTGCGCGCCCCGGCATGGAAGAAGTAGAGCAGATTGGCAGTAAAGGCAAAAATATGATAGAGCGGCAAGACCGCCAACGCCGTCTCTTTGCCATGATCCACATTGCCAGCGACACGCTCTTCGATCTGGGCGATGTTCGCCAGCAGATTGCCGTGGGTCAGCATCGCACCTTTGCTCACCCCGGTCGTGCCGCCAGTGTACTGCAATGCGGCGAGCGTCTCGGGGCCGAAGTCGGTGGTATACGTGCGGACATCGGCTTTGCTCTCGCGCAGGATCGCGTCGCCCTTCGCCATCGCCTCAAGACCCGTTGTCACCGGAACCGTGCAAGGAGGAATGATCCGGTTCCAGTACTTCATAATATTGTGGGCTATGAAGCCAATCATGCGCGGGAAGAGATCGGTGATGCGCACCAGCACCACATGCTCAACCTTCGTCTGGGCCAGCACCTCGGGCAACTTGTCCGCGAAGAGATCGACAAGCACTAACACACGTGCGCCACTGTCATTGAGTTGATGAACCATCTCAGGCACGGTATAGAGCGGATTCATATTAACGAGCACACAACCAGCCTTGAGCGCCCCAAAAGACCAGAGCGGATACGCAAGGCTATTGGGCAACTGAACGGCCACGCGGTCGCCGACCGCCAGGCCAAGCTCAACCCGCAGATACGCAGCGACCTGATCGGTAAAACGGGCAACCTGATCAAACTTCAGATTGCCATACATACCATTCGGCAACACCGCCGTAAAAGCATTCTGCTGTGCATAACGCGCACAGGTCGTTTCCACCAACTCGGCGATATGGCGAGCAGGCAGCGGAAAAGAGGGGGACAGCGGCGTAGCGCGGCTCTCCACAAGTGCATCGAGCTCAAAAATAGACATAGGCCTCCCAACTGACGTTGTTGCGAGTAGCACAAACTGGCGAGAGCCGCCTTCAGAGGCAGCGCTGACACGGTATCTGAACTTTCCAATACATGGCTAGATACTAGTATAAAGCGGCAGCGAAACGCACCCTAGAGAGTTTCTTCGCAGGGGAGGGAGGGAAATTTTACCCTCCTGGAAGCGAGGGCGTCCCGCCCTCGCTTCCAGGAGACAGGGCTGATGCACAAAGTCCGCCTCCGGCGGTGGGATGTGGAGCGGCTTCGCCGCTCCACGAGAGTTTTTGGTTCGTTTTGGCGGCTTCGCCGCCAAAACGAACCAAAAACTTCTGGTATCATAGGCCAAATCATGTACATCAGGTGGAGTAGACCAACCTATGTCAATCAAAGCCGATCACTGGATCCGCAAAATGGCGCTCGAACAGGGGATGATCGAACCATTTGTCGACCGGCAGGTGCGTGAAGGCATCATCTCGTACGGGCTCACCTCATACGGCTACGACATGCGGGTCACCAACCAGTTCAAAGTCTTTACCAACGTCTTCAACGCCCTGGTAGATCCCAAAAACTTCAACCCGCGCTCGTTTGTGGACATCGAAGCCGACCACATCGACATCCCGCCCAATTCCTTTGCCCTCGCGCAATCATACGAACTCTTTCGCATCCCGCGCACCGTCAGCGCCCTTGTCATCGGCAAATCAACGTATGCACGTTGCTTCCGGGGCGATACGCGGGTTGCCCTTGTCGACGGAACAACGCCAACGCTTGAAGAAATGGCAAAGCGCGCCGAAGCAGGTGAACACTTCTGGGGTTACAGTATTGGGCCTTATGGACGTATTATCGTCACGCTCCTCGAAGCACCAAGATACATTGGACGCGACAGCCTGCTCGAGATCACCCTTGATAACGGCCAACCAATACACTGTACCCCAGACCATGAATTTCTGACCCGTGATGGGCAACTACGACAAGCTCATGAACTCAAGCCAGGCGACTCGCTCATGCCGCTCTACCGACAACTTGTACGTGGCTATGAGGCCGTCTATCAACCTCTGAATGGGCATTTACTACCTACACACCGCTTAGCCGATGAATGGAATGTGCGTCACGGTCTCTACGAAGATATCCCAGATACGCATCGTCATCACCGAGATTATAATCGACGCAACAACAATCCTTGGAACATTGAACGCATGGATGCGAGCGAACACATTAGGTTACACAATGCGAACACCTTTGGTGCAGACTTTGATCCTGATAGTCACAGTTTAGCAATCCGAGATGCGATTGCTCATTTGCGCCTCGATCCTGAATGGGAAGATCATTTCAAGCAACGACAGACCAATAAAGCGCGCAGCTTCTGGAATGATGAAGCCTATGCTCAAGCCCGTGAGGCGCGAAACGCAAGCATACGTGCTTCATGGAGCGCAGATCGGCGTGAACAAGCAGCAACACAGATGCGTGAATACTATCAGCAGATTGAACATAGGCAGGATCGTGCTGAAACATCACGGGCATATTGGGCCAATGTCAACCAGGATCGGCGACAGCAACAGGCAGACATTGCTCGCAACATAAATATTCGCACAGAGATCGATGCAAATGTGGTGAGGCAAGCACTCGATCAAACCGGATCGATTCGCGGAGCGGCTCATCTGCTAAATTGTGATCGCTCAGTGTTTCGTCGCTTCCCGGAGGTAATTCGATCATTTCGAAGCAAAGGGATGCGCAACCATAAAGTAGCAGCCATTCGTGATCTAGGTGGTGATCACGATGTCTATTGCCTTACCGTGCCTGAGGCAGGCAATTTTGCCTTGGAGGCGGGGGTTTTCGTGCGAAATTGCGGCATCATTATTAACGTAACGCCGTTGGAACCAGAGTGGCACGGTTTTGTGACGATCGAGATCAGCAATACAACCCCGTTGCCAGCACGGATCTATGCCAATGAAGGCATTGGTCAGGTGCTCTTCCTTGAGAGCGACGAGGCCTGCGAGGTTTCGTACGCTGACAAGCGAGGCAAATACCAGGATCAGCATGGCATTGTCTTGCCACGCATCGATCGCAAGGCGTAGCGTTCGCATAAGGTGGCGCTAAAAAAACCGGCAATGCCGGTTTTTTTAGCGCCACCTTATTTAGGGTTAACCCTGGGTTTTGATGATAGCGAGGGCGCGACGCACAACCTCACGCACCTGGGCGTAGGCCAGCGTCGTCAGCGCCGTTTCAGGCGAAACCCAGGTCGCCTGGATGATGCCTTCTTCAACGGCAGGGATAGGAGGATCGTAGGGGGCATGGGCGAGGAAGTAAGCAACCTCTTTGTCGCGCCAGACGCCACGTTTATAGATCGGGTAACGTACCCGTGAGAGCGGGCGCTCGACGACACAGGTAATGCCCGTCTCTTCGACAATCTCACGGATCGCCGCCGTCTCGTCATCCTCACCCGGCTCAACGTGACCCTTGGGCAGGGTCCAGGTCTTATAGCGGTCGCAAATCAACAGCAACTGCAGCGACCCATCGGGCGCATAGCTGTAGACAACCCCTCCGGCGGCGCGAATCGTACGGTTACTCATTGCAGTCCAAACAGCCGACTGATGCCCGTCTCGAGATCGGCAAACCAGACCCCAAGGCTACTGCTACCGGCCATCTGGGTTAGGATCTCAAGGCGTCCGGTGGCGAGCATCGCACCAATGAGAATCATCAGCACCCCGCCAATCACACCAACCGTATGGAGATAGAACTGACGGCCAAAGAGCGTCACTTCGTACCCTTTGCCGCTGATCATCTTCCAGAAGGTTGAGCCGCGCCCGAGACGATTGAAAAAGGTCGCAAGAAAGATCAGCGGAAGACCGAGCCCCGACGCATAGATGAACGCAAGCACCGCACCCTGAAGCACCGCCACATTGCCCGACGCGGCGAGCATCGTCATAAACGAGCCAAAGAGCGGCCCGGCACACGCCGTCCAACCGAGAGCAAAGGTTGCACCATAGAGGTACGAACCGAGCAGCGTCGTAGCGGGGCGCTCGTTGATTTGCACCCCGGCAAAGCCGAGGCCAAAGATCCCGAGCACACCAAAGATCATGATCACAATGCCGCCAACGACCATCAACGTATCACGGAACCCAAAGAGCAACCCGCTGAGCGCACTGATCGCCCCCCCGAGCAGGGTCAGAGTCGTCGCGAGGCCAAAAAAGAAGGCCAAGCTCATCACAAAGATGCTACGGCGTTGCGACTGAAACGTCACAGCAAAATAGGCGGGCAAGATGGGCAGCGTACACGGTGACAGAAAACTGAGCAACCCCGTCAAAAAGACAGGGATGGCAAGAATCAACACACTCGAACCACCGGTCAAATAGCCAACCTCGTCACTGGTATTGAGACTCAGAACAATGACAATCAGCGCAAGCGCACCGATCAGGCCAAGTGCAAGCAAACCTCGCCGTGAACGGAGAGGCTTCTCAACCACCTGAGGTGGCGCCTCAATCGGCTGAAACGACATAATGATCCTTCCTCAGAGCTAACGTACAGCTAGCCGCCGACCCTTACGTCGAGCGGCCAGCAACTCTTGTTCATTGATTGGTTGTGCCCCGGCAAAATGCAGCGTATCACTCGGAATATCGTAACGATAGCGTCGTCGCACCCACTGACCTGTTGGCTCCTGGCAAACCAGGGTCACGCGCCAGAGCGGGCCACTGGCATCGTAATGCTCATCAACAATCCAGACCAGCGCAGGAGCAGGAAAGATCGTCTTGAGGCGCTCATCACTTGCTGCAACAATCGCCTGCACATCGTCGGGTGGGGGCTGCATCGTCACCATACCATACTCCTCGACTTTATCGCTGATATTCTATTATAACAAACCAAAGGCCATAAATGTACCCACAACACAGAGCGCTGACAGTGCCAGACCAGCAACAACCTGCATCACCGTATGGTTGCGGGTACGCACTCGTGCCCAGCCAAGGGCAAGCGCGCAGAGCCACAAGAAGAGGCCGAGCGGCTCGGCATAGAGTGAAGCAAGGGTTGCCGTCGAACCCATCGTCGAAGCATGCACACTGATCTTCCAGTAGAGATTGATAAACCAGGCTACGACACTCAAAATCAGCGCCGACGTTACCATCGCCAGCATTGGCAACGGAGCCCCGACAAAGAGCAGGATCAACAAACTAACCAGCAGATTGATAATCCCAAAGAGGTAGAGTTCGTTGCGCTGCGAGCGTACCGAAATATCATCGTCGGTGTAGACCCCTTGCCGCAAGCGCATAGCAAAAAAGATCAGCGGCGGGATGACCTGCAAAAACGTCGCCAGCAACGCCCAGAGCAAGCCGGTGCGCAGCGGACTGATGCCAAGCAGACCAACAATGAAGATGCTGACCACCCCAAGGATCACCGGGTGCAGCACCTGTGAAATAAGGCGAGCGACGATATACCCTCGACCTGGCATGGCCCCTCGACGCAGTGCCTCGGCGGACAGGTCGTTGTGTTGTAATGACATAAGAACTCTCTATCCCGTAGCTATACGGCGTCTGGCACCCAGTTCAGCATAACAGGTTCGCAAGGTCTGGGCCGACGCTTCCCAGGTAAACTGGTGCGCCTGCGCTGGTCCCTTACGCCGCAACAACGTGGCCTGCTGCAATGCCTGTTGGATACCCTCAGCGATTGACGCCACACTCAACGGATCAACCAACACCGCCGCATCGCCAACCACCTCGGGCAAACTTGATCCATCTGCCGTCACGACCGGCACACCACACGCCAGTGCCTCCAGCGCAGGTAACCCAAAGCCTTCATAGAGGGATGGGTAGACAAAGGCTTCTGCCAGATTATACACTGCGGGAAGAGTTTCATCAGCAACAAAATCAACAAAATGGACCCGCATTGTGACACTGCAACGCTCAACAGCCGCAAAAACCTCTTCATAGAGCCAGCCGCGCCGTCCGGCAATCACGAGGTTCATCGCGGGGGGCAGCTCGGCCTGTGCAAAGGCTTCAACCAGGCGCACCAGATTTTTGCGCGGCTCAAGGGTACCCACAAAGAGCAGAAAGCGTGCCGGCAGGCCCAGCGCAGCGCGCACCGAAGCAAGTTCAGCCTGTGGAAGCGGTCGAAAGCGCGGGTCAACCCCAGGATAGAGCAGGCGCACCTGCGGGCCGCTGACTCCCAACAAGCGTTCCAGATCAACTGCGGTAGCCTGCGAATCGACGAGCACGAGATCGGCGCGGCGCAACGCCCGTGGCACAGCACGAGTGAGGTAACGCCGCAACCCGGCCTCGGCACACTCGGGATAGACAAGAAAGGTGAGATCGTGAACCGTGACGAGCGTGCGGGCACGAGTCGGCGGCAAAACAAAATCGGGTGCATGCAAAAGGTCGATTGGCCCAACAAGCCATTCAGCATAAAGCGGCACGTGCAGCCGCTGCCAGAGGATGGTCAACAGACGGGGCGTAAGCGGAATCGGGTGCGCACGCACATGGGGATACGCACGACAGAGGGACTGCAACTCGGCGAGGTACGATGCATCTGGAGGAAGGCCGCCCGCGGCATACAAAAGCTTGAACTGCACTCCAGTGGTCTGTTTGACCGTAGCGCGGATCAACTCACGCGTATAACGCCCGATCCCAGCCCCCTGCCATACTGCAGCCGTGTAGTCTACACCAATGATCATGGCTAGCGCCCTCTAACCCGTCATGAAACCCATAGTCTACTGGCGCAAACAGCCCGCTATGCGGGCTGTTTGCGCCAGTACTACGCTTCCTGGAGGCGTAGGCCCCAACCGAGTCACGCTACGCGTGACCCACAATTCGGACAAAACATCGCCGTCACCGGCATCTGAAAACCACAGGCACCACAGACTTTCGTTGGGGCCGGTGGCGTATGCGGGTCGGATGTGGGCGGGGTTTCGTAGCTAATCGGCACCTGTTGCGATGATGGCGGCGGAGTGTATGCCGGTGCCGGTGGTGGCTCGACAAAGACCTCAGCCTGAGCCTGTTTCAGTTCCTCTTCTTTGGCTATCAGCGAGGAGCGCAACTGCTCAATGGCCGCCGAGAGTTCATTCAGACTGGCCGAATGAATCTGTCCAGCCCGCAACAATTCATAGGCCCGCTGCCCCAGTTCATACATCCGTGTATCAACTTGACGCTGCACGTCATTGACTTCACCCTGCAGCCGTGTCGTCTTCTGAAACTTTTCAGCCTCAAATTTCGCCCGATCAACCCCCTGGGAAATCTGTTTGCTGATCTGATCAAGAAAGCCCATCGGGATACCTCCCTTGTTGTTAAGCCGTTTCTGCTTGTAATATGACGACAGTAATCTTCGCCTGGATGCAGATATTGTAGCATAGCCCTTTAGCCAACCTGGGGCGAGAGATCAGCGAGGCGGTTGCGCAATTGCAGAATCATCGCCGAGTTTCCTCGTTCTTCGCCCATTTTGGCAAGTTGATGTTTTTTCTGCGCCAGTTCGGCACAGGTCTGATAGAAGAGGCGGGCTTCACGACTGCGCCAGCGAGCGAATATTTGTTTGCGCAATGATGAGGCCGTTTCGTACTGCGCAACACTGATCGTGCCCCGCGCCGCCTCTTCACGCAGGTAGGTCTTGAGCCAGCGTCGCTCGCGCATGAGCGCCCAGATCACGACCCCCAGCGCCACCAACCAGCCGATCCAGTCAACCATCAAGATCAGCGCGAGCCCGGCCAGGCCAAGGGCTTCACCAAGCAGCACTGCCATGCCATTGTGCAAGGCATGCAAAAAGATCGCAATGAAGAGCCCGAGCAGCGGGAAGAAAATCCGACTGAAGGTTCCGCGCCGCAAACGCGCCAGCGCAAGGCCCATACCAAAAAAAGCCGTGTAGACGGCATGGCCCCAGCCACCAAGGATGACACGCAAGATAAAGAGGGCAAACATCGACTCGTAGCCGCCATCCTGGTAGCCAAGAAAATAGAGGTAGAGCACATTTTCGGTTGCGGCAAAACCTAGCGCGGTAATCGCCCCATAGACCATGCCGTCAAGCACTGAGTCAAATTCGTAGGGCGCAATCAAAAAGATCAACCCCACCGCAATGCCCTTCAGTACTTCTTCTACAATCGGGGCCAACAGGGCTGTGCCAGTAAACTCAAGCATCAGTTCATCGGCAATCAGCATCGCAACGCCAACTTCAAGCGCCGAGGTCCAGATGATCGCCCCGATGGTCGCAACGAGCGCCCCCCATAAAAAGGCTCCCACCAGGAGGCGCATCGGCTCTTTCTCAAACCGATCGAGCCAGTAAACGATCGTGGCATAGAAGAAGGCCGGAATGAAACTGAGCAGTACGGCGATAAGAAATGCCATTACAAGACCCCCTTGGTACTGGGTACGGCGCCGGCAAGCCGTGGATCAAAGCGCGTCGCGGCATCAAGTGCCCGCCCAAAGGCTTTGAAGAGCCCTTCGATCTTGTGGTGGTCGTTCCGCCCATAGAGTACCTGGGCGTGCAGGTTCATGCGCCCGTGGATAGCAATGCTCTCAAAAAGATGGAAGATCAGATCGGTGCCAAGCTGACCAACCCGCGGGGTGACAAATTCCGCCTGCACCACACAGTAGGGGCGACCTCCCAGATCGACCGCGACCAGCGCCAGGGCCTCGTCCATCGGCACAAAGCTGTGGGCGGTGCGCGTAATGCCCCGCCGCTCACCCAGCGCCTGGTCAAGCGCACGCCCCAGGCAGATGCACGTATCCTCAGCCGTGTGGTGCTCATCAATATGCAGATCACCACGGGCGTTGACCGTCAGATCAAAGAGGCCATGCTTGGCCCAGAGCGTCAGCATATGATCGAGAAAACCGATCCCGGTGTTGAGCGTGGACACGCCGCTGCCATCAAGGTTGAGGGTAAGCGTAATCTCGGTTTCGCCCGTCGTCCGCGTAATGGTGGCAATACGTTGTTCCATAGGCTTATTCACTACGTTCCAGGCTGCGTTCACGGCTAAACCCCTCGGGGTAGCGTCGGCGCAACTTGGCAATATTCGCCTCCATAATCTCCTCAAGGGTCAAGCCAAGCGCATCAGCCGCCAGCGCCACATACCAGAGCACATCGCCTAGCTCATTGCGCAGGGCCGCTTCATCAAGTGGATGCCCGTGAAAGGCCCATTTCTTGAGTGTGTCAGCCACTTCGCCGGCCTCACCACTGAGCCCAAGGGCTGCATTGAGCAACCGGTCGTCACGTTCACGTCCGGGGGCCTCGGTGCGCAAGGCCAGACGCTGGTAGTCATTCGCTTCCATCAGCCGATCACCTCCATCAACTCGTCAAGAACGAGGCCATTAGTACTGATGCCATCGCCACGTTCAATCGTTGCCACACCCTGCCAATCGGTAAAAGTGCCACCCGCTTCTTCAAGAATTGGCAGCAACGCCGCGTTATCCCAGATATTCATGATCGGATCAAGCGCCACCTCGGCGCGCCCCGTCGCAACGAGCAGATGACCATAACAATCGCCCCACGTCCGAAAGAGCCCACACGCATTGAGGATGCGGGCAAGCGCAGCATCTTTGCCATACTGCTCGTACCCGTGCGCAATCGTTGCAACCACCAGGCTTTCACGAAGGCTACTGACCGATGAAACCCGGCACGGCCTCCCATTCCACCAGCAACCCGCCCCTCGCGCCGCGTACACAATCTCGCCAGTTGCAGGCATATTGACGACCCCCAAAACTGGCTCGTGCTCACGCAAGAGGGCCATCATCACCCCATAGAGCGGCACCCCCCGAATGAAGCTTTTAGTTCCATCGATTGGATCGAGGATCCAGCGATAGCTACTCGTCGCCACGCCAGTCAGTCCCTCTTCTTCGCCAAGAATCGCGTGATCGGGATAGCGCTCGCTCAGCGCGGCCCGCAGAAAAGCTTCAGCCTCACGATCGGCAATCGTCACCGGCGAATCGTCAGCCTTGCGATCAACCAGTAAATCGCTCTGGAAATAGCGCAATGTGATCTTGCCCGCCTGCCACGCCAGCTGATGGGCAAAATCAAGGATGTCCTGCAACTCGTTGGTCATAGCTTCTTCCTTATGAGAGATGGTTCGAGCGTATCCATAAACCAGCAGGATTTTACAAACGATGCAACGCCTCAAGCAAAATTTCGCTCTGAGCCGGTGTACCGATACTGATGCGAATGTAGTCGCGCAACAGGCTGGTATGATAGTAACGCACCAGAATGCCCTGTTGCTCGAGGGTTGTCTTGACCTCGCGGGCACTGCGCCCTTCGACCCGACAGAGAATGAAATTGGCCGCGCTCGGCTGCGGATGCAGCCAGAACACCTCGGCAAGCAAGGGTAGCAGTCGTTCACGCTCATTGACCAGACGGGCGACCCGCTCAAGCAGCAATTGCCGATCTTCGAGCGAAGCAACGGCAGCCGCCTGGGCGGCAACACTCACATTGTAGGGTTGCTTGATCTTCCAGAGGTGCTCGGCGAGCCAACCCGGAACAAGCGCATAGCCCACACGTAACCCCGCCAAACCGGCCCACTTGCTAAAGGTGCGCAGAATTACCAGGTTTTCGTAGCGGGCGACCCACTCGGCAAACCCCTGACCAACACCGGCAAATTCGATATAGGCCTCATCAACCACCACCAGCAACGGCAAGCGCAGCAGCCGCTCCAGTTCGTCGGGGGCAAGCAGATTGCCCGTGGGATTATTCGGGCTCGTCAAGAAGAGCACTTTGGCCTGGCTTGTTGCGGCGGCAGCCTCGATGGCGTCAAGATCGAGTTCAAAAGCGGCCCGACGTGGCACCGTGATCACGCGCCCCCCACAGACCTGGGTATCAAACCGGTACATCCCGAAGGTTGGCTGGCAATCAATGACGGCATCCCCCGGATTGAGGCAGAGACGCAGGATCATATCAATCAGTTCATCGGCGCCCGCTCCACACACCAGCGCCTCTGCGGGCTGTCCTGTGTAACGTGCCAGCGCCTGTCGCAACGCCGTATGGCCGGGGTCGGGGTAGATATGGTAGTGATGCTCACTCGTCAGGGCTGTCAACGCTGCTGGCGAAGGCCCGTACGGATTCTCATTGGCATCAAGCTTGACCAGCCGCTCGACCGGCAACCCGAGACGGCGTGCCAGCACATCAAGCGGCAAAATCGGCGTATATGGCTCGAGATCAGCAATCTCGGTACGCAACCAGCGAGCAGCAAGTGTCATAGATGTGTCCCATTACCTGTTCTCTTCATCATCGCACGATGCAACCTTAGTATACCATCTGGGCGTCAGAGAGCCTGCGGCTCCCAAGAAAAATGGTTCTGCTGAGGTACGCTCGTACCCCAGCAGAACCAGATACCATTTCCTGAATTGACATTCTGCCCGCTTCCTGCTACTCTTAGAGATGAGCGGGGCGTGGCTCAGCCCGGTAGAGCACCGCGTTTGGGACGCGGGGGTCGTGGGTTCAAATCCCTCCGCCCCGACCAGTTGTCCTCCTCGTGAGGATGTACAGGCACCGGTGCCAGCGTGTTCAACGCTGGCACCGTTTTTTTGTGGAGAACCCAATGTCAACCATCTTGCTCGTCGAAGATGAGACAACCCTCGCCGAAACGCTACGCTACAATCTCGAGCGCGAAGGCTATACGGTGCTGACGGCGACCGATGGGGTTCAAGGGCTGGAACTTGCCCGACGAGCACAACCAGATCTGATGGTGCTTGATATTATGTTGCCCCGACTGGATGGCTTCTCGGTCTGCCGGATCCTGCGGCAAGAGAGTGACATACCAGTGATTATGTTAACTGCACGACAGGACGAAGTTGACCGGATCGCAGGGCTTGAACTAGGGGCCGATGATTATATCAGCAAGCCCTTTAGCCTCGGTGAATTTCTCGCCCGTGTGCGCGCCATTATGCGGCGCACCGAACGGCAACCACGTACGTCCGCACGCGAGGTGCTTGAAGCAGGCACCATCAAGGTTGATACAAGTAGCCGCCGAGCCTGGTGTGAGAGCAGCGAATTGACGTTACCGCAGAAAGAGTTTGATCTGCTCACCTGCCTGCTCCGTAATCGAGGCATCGCCCTCTCACGTGACCTTTTGCTCGAACGTGTCTGGGGGCTGGATTTCATTGGTGACAGTCGTACCGTCGACGTCCACATCCGCTGGCTGCGCGAAAAGATCGAACCCGATCCCGCCCGTCCGCGCTACATCCAGACCGTGCGGGGCATTGGATATCGCTTTGAAGCCCCCGACGAAACATCCCTATGACCCCGGTTGAACTCGTTCTTGCCATCGCACTGTTGCTCAGTCTAGGACTGAGTGCATGGCTCTTCTTCCGTGTCAGACAAATGGCAGACCACAAGCCTCAGAACCAGACATCCCCAGGCAAGGTTGAGTCATTGCCCCAGACAGTACTCGAACCTGCCCCACACCCTGAGCATGGTGATCCCATTGACCAGTTGAAGCATCCCCTCTTTCAAGCCGTCGCCGCAACTATTGACGTTGGTCTCGTCGTCGTGGATGGCAATCGCCAGGTGCGCTACCTGAATCGCAGCGCCAATGAAACCTTTGAACTAAACCGCCCGGTGCTCGGGCAGGGTTTGATCACCCTGCTCCGGGATCATCAAGCCGATCTGCTCGTTGGTGAAGTCTTGCGCGATGGCGAACCACGTCAGATGACGATGAAGCCAATCATCAGCGGGCGCATCTTGCGCCTCTCGTGCAACGCGCTGGAACCAGGTCAACCCGGATCAGGGGCCTTGATCTTGATTCGCGATCTGACCCAGATCAGCATGCTCGAACGCTCGCGCCGCGACCTCGTTGCGAATGTCTCGCATGAACTACGCACCCCCCTCGCTTCACTCAAACTCCTGGTTGAGACCGTGCAATCCGAGCCACCGCCCGACGTAACGCGACGGATGCTCGGGCAAATGAGCGAAGAAGTTGATGCCATCACCCAACTCGTCGACGAACTGCACGAGCTCTCGCAAATCGAATCGGGGCGCGTGACCTTGAAACTGGCTCCAACCCCGGTCAGACCGGTGATCGAGCGTGCGATCGAACGCATCAGACCGCAGGCCGAACGCAAACAGATCGAGGTCTCGGCAGAATATAGTCACGAGGATCTGCAGATCTTGATGGATGGGGATCGCATTGGTCAGGTCTTGCTCAACCTGCTGCACAACGCCGTCAAGTTCAGTTCACCCGGGGGCTTGGTCGTCATCTGCACCCAACTCGTGAACAATGACAAAGGCGCAGACAATGGAACCCCGAACATGTGGCTCGAGATCAGCGTGCGTGACACCGGAGTCGGCATTCCGGCGCAGGATCTGCCGCGCATCTTCGAGCGGTTCTACAAAGTTGACCGCGCCCGCACCCGTCATGCTGGGGGCACTGGGCTGGGCCTAGCCATTGCCAAGCATCTCGTCGAAGGGCATGGCGGGCGCTTGAGTGTTGACAGCATCGAAGGCCGGGGCAGCACCTTCAGCTTTACGCTGCCGACGGCGTAGCATTACGCTTGATGACAACCATCGTAATATCATCAGACTGGTTCTGCCCATTGGCAAAAGCCGTCACCTGGTCGAGGATGGCCTGAATAATCTCTGCAGGACTCTGCTGATGGTTGGCGATCAAGATTTCGGTCAAGCGCTCATCACCAAAGAGCTCACGGGCCTGATTCATTGCCTCAGTAATGCCATCGGTATAAAAGAGCAGCACATCGCCGGGGGCCATCACAAACTCTTGCAACTCAAAGGTTGGTTCGGGCACAATGCCGAGCACAATGCCCTGCGCACGTAGTGGACGTACCGTACGTGTAGCTGCTTGCCAGAGCAACGGATAGTTGTGGCCGCCATTGGCAAAACTGACCAACCCAGTATCGATCTCGATGATCGCATAAAAACAGGTCACAAAAAGCCCGGCCCGTGAGTCGGCAAGGATCAGACGATTCGCCCGCTCAAGCACCTCATCGGGGCGGCGTCCATCAATCGCTGTCGCTCGCAGCAGCGTCCGCGAGAGGGCCATAAAGAGGGCCGCCGGCACACCTTTATCGGTCACATCGGCAATCACAACCCCTATGCGCTGTGCCGTCGAGAGGTCGGGCACTTCAGGTGTTGCGATACGCGTGCCACGTCGATAGACAACCGAGGAAGACTGCGCTCGCACAGAAGGGACAGCGGATGGTGACGCAGAACGTGCAGGCAACGGAATAAAATCGTAGAAATCGCCCCCAACCTGACGCGCCGCCCGGTAATAGGCCTCGATTTGATACCCAGGCATAACCGGGCAACAGTTGGGCAAAAAACTCGCCTGGATCTCACGGGCAAGATCGAGCTCTTGCTCAAGCTTTTCGCGGGCCATAGCCTCATACTGGAGGCGTTCACGTTCAAGGGTCTGCACAAGCAAATTAGAAAGAATGCCAAGCAACTGCGCTTCATCATCAAGAAACTGCCGCGGGCTACGACTCGCCACCATCAGCGTCCCGACGGGGACACCACCCAGTTCCACCGGGAGCCCAAGATAGCCTTTGAAGTGTTGTTGGCGCAGCAACGGTGGCAACTCAGCGAGGGCCTCATCACTCAAACTAGTTGCGCGTTCGGGCAAATACCAGAGGTGGGGACTAGAGGGATCGAGGGGCAAGGGCCAGGGTGCATGCGCGGGAAGCTGCCAACCATGCGCCGCCCGGAGCACCGCACGGCCAGCGAGTTCATCAGCCTCGACAAAGGCACAGGCATCGGCCTCGAGCAACCGGGTTCCCACCCGCGTCAAACGTTGCAGCGCAGGCTCCAGCGACTCACTCATCAAGAGATCCTGCGAGAGGGAGAGCAGCGCACGTTGCTCTTGAACCCGACGCACCTTCACCTGTTCATAGAGATGAAGGCGCGCCATCGCCATTCCGAGCATATGACCCGCAATAGCGAGCAACTGCAGATCGGCAGGAGCAAGACGCCCCCAGCGGGTTGTGGCGACATTCAACAGCCCCAGCAACCCATCGGTACTTGTGATCGGAACCGAAGCGTGCTGAGCAAGGCCACGTTTATCACCGACGGCATCACGGAGGCGCGAACACTCAAGCATTACCACCGCGTGTTCGAGTTTACCAGCCTGACAAAGATCCTGGCAAGTGCAATCGCCCTCCCAGGCTGAACCAGGATAGGCCAGCGCTGGCGGCACATGGTGACGCGCCGCCAGGGTATAGTGATCACCCTCGTCTTTGAGAAAAATCCACCCAGTTGTCAGACCCATCAGGTCAACAATATGGCCCAGGGCAATGTCAAGCGTCTCGCGCAGATCCACCGCATGATGCAGTGTCTCGGTCAATGCACTGAGAATCGCGAGATCATTGTTGCGTTGTTGCCTATCAAAAGGAGGCATGCTCAACTCAACAGCATTACTTCTTACGGCTAAGCGCAACCCCATCACGTAGCGGCAGGATCACCGACTCGAGCTGGGGATGGTTCATCAATGTACGATTGAACTGCTGAATACCACGCACCAGCGGTGGGGCATCCTCTTCAAGCACCTGAGCGCTACAAAGCACATTATCAGCAATGAGTAACCCACCTGAGCGCAGCAACGGAACACACAACTCAAGCGACTCAAGGGCCTGGCCCTCATTCGAAGCACTTCGCAGCACATCAAGAAAGATCAGGTCATAGTCATGGTCAAGCGTGGGCATCACCTCGGCCCATTCACCATGGTGGATGGTCACCTTCTCACTGAGGCCCGCCTGGCCAATCAACTGCGAAGCAAATTCCACCCGATCAGCATGGCGTTCAATCGCCGTCAGATGCCCATCGGTCTGCTCGAGTGCCCGCAACAAGTACATTGCCGCATAGCCCGTCGTAATCCCAATCTCTAGCGCCTTGCGGGCCTGCATCGCGAGCACCTGCAGATAGAGAAACTGGCCCTGCACGGGGCCAACCAACGACAGACCTTGCACTCGCGCCCGTTCTTCAAGCTTACCCAGAAGCTCATCACGGGGTGGCATCAAATCGAGCAAATAGTCCTCAATCGCAATATTCGTAATGTCGTAACGCACTAGCTCACCTCACTCTATCTTTACTGTTTTTTCAGGCATACGCACCATCCAGGTGCGCCGATGCAACAAAGAACCACGAACAGTCCAGCAACAACACAGCAACGCTGGTTGATTTTGTACGCGATGATTGTATCACACTCCGCCCGGCCTTGCGTGAGGGAATGCGACAGGGCTGATGCAAAGTCAGAGCCAGCAGCGGCAACCGACACCATGTGAACACCTTTGCGGTAGGATGAAGATGGAA
>NZ_LYXE01000186.1 GCF_002532075.1 Candidatus Chloroploca asiatica
ATCGCCGTCTAATTCATGTTGAACGAAGCGCTTCGCGCAGGGGCTGATGGCGACGTAATCGTCTTTTCCTGCTTGCTCATGCGGTGCTGATGTCGCACGATCCCTCTTATCGGTATTCACACGACGATAGGAGGTGTTCGATGACCCTGTTACGCCAGCAGATGACCGAAGCCATGCAGTTGCGTGGACTCGCCGAGCGCACCCAGGAGTCCTACCTCAGCGCGATCCAACTCCTGGCCCGCCACTACGGCAGTTCGCCTGATCAGCTGAGCGAGACGCAGATCCGCCAGTACTTTCTTTACCTGCGCAACGAGAAGAGGGTGTCCCCGAGCACGGCCAATGTCGCGCTCAACGCCCTGAAGTTCCTCTACGCCTACACCCTTGACCGCCCCTGGCCGTTTGGTGATCTGATCCGGCCTCGCTTGCCCACCAAGTTGCCGGTTGTGCTCAGCTCCGCCGAGGCCTGGCAGATCATCCATCAGGTACGCCGCCCGCACTATCGCGTCTGCCTGAGCCTCATCTTCACCTGCGGGCTGCGCCTGCTGGAAGGCGTGCGGCTCCAGGTTTCCCAGATTGATAGCGCGCGCATGCAGCTGCTCATTCGCGGCGGGAAAGGCAAGAAAGACCGCGCCGTGCCGCTCCCGCCCGCAACCCTGCGCCTGCTCCGCCAGCATTGGTCTACCCACCGCAACCCGGTCTGGCTCTTTCCGAGCCCTGGCCCCACCCGTGATCAGTGGGCTAGCGCCACCACTCCGGTCGAAGAGAGCGCTATCCAGAAGGCCTTTCGCCGGGCTTTGACCGAAACGGGGATCGCCAAGCCTGCGAGCGTTCACACCTTGCGCCATTCCTGGGCCACCCATCTGCTTGAGTCGGGCGTCAATCTGCGCCTCATCCAGGCATGGTTAGGGCATAGCTCGCCAAGCACCACGTCCATCTACACCCACCTTACCCGCACGGCAGAGCAGCAAGCCAGCGTGGCCCTGGAGGCGCTAACCGCCGGGTTATCGTGATCACGCTCGGCGACGTCTTCCGCCGCTATGGCCCCGCCTATCGCGCGCGCTGGGGGAGTCAGCTGTCGTCAGCGCAGCTCGCGGCGATGCACGCCATTGAAGCGTGTCGCACCGAAGCCCTGGGTGGGCAGGTCTACCGCTGCCCGCACTGTGACCAGGTGCGCTACGCCTATCATTCCTGCCGCAACCGCCACTGCCCCACCTGCCAGCACGATGCGGCGCAGGACTGGCTGGCTCGCCAGCAGGACCTGCTGCTGCCGGTACCGTCCTTCCTGGTCACCTTCACGCTGCCTGCGGCCCTGCGCGCCATCGCCTTCCAGCACCAGGCCCAGGTCTATGACCTGTTCTTTCGCGCCTCGGCGGCGGCACTCCAGCAGTTGGCCCAGGATCCGCGCTTCCTGGGCGGGCAACTCGGCATGGTTGGCGTCTTACAGACCTGGACGCGCGACCTGCGCTACCATCCGCACATCCACTACCTGGTGCCCGGGGGCGGGCTGTCCGCTGATGGGCGCACCTGGATAACGGCCAGGGCCGACTTCCTCGTTCACGTCAAACCGCTGGCTATCCTCTTTCGCGCCAAACTCCAGGCGGCGCTGCGGCAGACTGAGCTGTGGCGCAGCATCCCCGCTGAGGTCTGGCGGCAAGCCTGGGTGGTCGATTGCCGTCCGGTGGGGAGCGGGTGGACGGCGCTAAAGTACCTGGCCCCGTACGTCTTTCGTGTTGCGCTGAGCAACAATCGCATCCTGGGCATGGCCGACGGCGAGGTGACCTTTCGCTATCAGGATGGGGAGACCCGCCAGACCCGCATCAGCACGCTGTCGGCGGAGGCGTTCATTGAGCGATTTTTGCAGCACATCCTCCCCAAAGGCTTCGTCAAGGTGCGCTCCTACGGGCTGTTCCGAGTCGGGGCGCGTCAGCAATTGACGCGGCTGCGCGCCCAGTTGATCCTTCAGCAGCGGAAGGTTGAGCTCCTGCCCCCAGACGATGAGCGCCCCGAGCCCGACCAGCACCAGGATCTGCGCTGCCCCAATTGCGGTCAGGCGCTGCGGCTGGAGCGGGTGCTGCCCCGGCAGCGTGCGCCACCGGACGTGCAATCCGTCGCGTCACGCGAGCAGCGTCGCTGAGGTCATCAGCGCATGACCTGAATGCGGACGCTGGCTTTGGGTTGCCCGAGCGAGCGGCTATCCTGGCGTGGCGACCCATGGGGTGAGCACTGGGCGCATGGCCGACACCGAACGGCGACCAACACGGGCTCCCGCATGACCGATCTGCTGGGCATCCACCGCAGGGCACGCGCGCTCCGGTGCTGCGCAGACGCAGCGCCGGAGCGCACCCCTGACCCAGAGCCCCACCGGAAATCCCATACGGCTCCTGCACCTTGAGCGCGTCGGCTTCGCTCAACAAGGATTATGTGGCGGCTTCGCGCCACATGAATCCTTAGTTCGTT
>NZ_LYXE01000187.1 GCF_002532075.1 Candidatus Chloroploca asiatica
GTCGCTGCGATCGTCACTGGGGGTACCCGCGATGTCCGCGTCCTCACGGCTGACCTTGTGCCCGCAGCGGGCGTTGCGCGAACCCACCTCGCGCAACTGCTCGCCCCGCCCCGCGAGCCTGGCGGCGGGTGGTGGATCATCGTCGTGCTTGTTGGCGTGCTGTTCTTCAGTGTCCCAGCGAGTTGCCTCGTCACGCTGCTCATCGTCAACCTCCAGGGCGCGGCGCTGGCGGCGCTGGCGGGCCCCGCCTACGCCGAGCACCTCTTCGCGGGCGTTGCCTGCGTCGGTGCGCTGCTCGCCGTTGGCCTCACCGGGCGCTGCATCCAACGAGACGAGCAGCGTCGCCGTGCCGCCAACGAACGCTGGCAGCGTCAGGTCGCCCGCTGGCAGCAAGCTTGGTACTGCCACCGCTGCCACGTCGCCTTCGTCGCCGGGTCGACGGAGGCGGTGGTGCCCGAGCAGTTTGGGCGGCTGTTCAGAACGTAAAACGGAGACCGCAAAATGGAGAACGGAGGTTCATCGCATATGCACCGCCTTCACATCATCGTTGCCAGCGTTTTACGTTTTACGCTTTACGTTCTCCGTTTGAAAGGGTCAGCGCCGCGTCGATCTGCCCAGCCGCGATCGCCCCTTCGACCTTGGAGCGGAAGGTCGCAACGGGCCGGTCGTTACGGATGACCTCGAAGGCTGCGGCAGACTGAGGAAACCGGGCTTGATACTCGCCAGGATGCAACCGTTCGCCCAGGCGCTTCCACGGTTCAGGGTAGCGCAGCATGTCCTCAATGATGCTCCCGCACGCCTCTAACCGTTCGAGCAGCAGCCGACGCTCGGCGCGGGCGAAGCTGCGGAACTTGGTCGGATTCGCCAGACTGACATCACCATCGGAGAGCGCAACGGCGAGACGCAGCACGTCAGTCGCGGTGGTGACATAGGTCGGAAGGCGCTCGGCCCCACGGGAGGTATGACGAAGCAGCAGCGCCCCGAGCAGGGCGGCGTGTTCACGATGGGGCACCGTTGTTGGAATGAGGGCCAGCGCCGCGTCACCATAGGTCTGGAAGAACCAGGCCAGATCGGCGCGATCAGCGGGCGACATGGCGCTCTTTCCCGCCAGGAGCGTCGTGCCGATCGCCCGAAAGTCAGCCTCTAAAAAGCGTAAACCGTAAAACGTAAACCGTAAAACGATTAGGCATCACCCTGCTCGCTGTGAAGTGTTTTCATGCTTGTGATGAAGATGCCAATCAGTTGGTTCGTTTCGTCGAGTACCTGCCGGAGTCCCTCAGCGTTTGCCATGTGGTGGTCGTTGAGTAACTCCAACCACAGCGCACTTTCCTCAAGCTCCTGCAAAATAATATTGAACTTCGCGATGCGGTCGGCTTTGCTCCGCGTATATTTCGCCTCACGATGATTGGCGGCCACTGAGGTTCCAGATCGGAGGAGTTGCTTACCCAGCACCATTGCTGCATCATCAAATCGGTGCGTCTGCTGAAGGTGGCTATACAATTTGATGATCCGGCTCGCATACGCCTTTGTCCGCTCACGCAATTCAGCACCACTTGCCATCGTGATTTCCCGTTTTACGTTTTACGCTTTACGCTTCACACGCCGCTGCGCACTTGATTGTCGCATCGCGCATGGCCGCTTGTAAACCAGTTGCACACCTGATCGGTCATCACTGCTGATGCAGCGCGATGCCGCTGATGCTAGGGTGACTCCACCGAGCGACGCCTCCAGCAGCCCCTCAATCCACTGTCTGAGAGGCTCCCCGCCTGCCGGGGAACGCGGAAATCGGAACGCTGAAAGCTGAAAACGGCCCAGCGATCATTGGGTTCGCTGCCCCTTTCCGCTTTCATCTTTTTGCTTTCTGCTTTCTGCTTTCCTCCCCGGCCCCTCATGCGCCGCTGGCGCCCACCACCTGCTCGTGGCGACCAACCGCCGCGTTGTTTGCAAGCAGCCGCGTTTGCGCCCGCCGCCCTCGCGCTCGTCGCCCGGTCTAGCAGCCCCAGGGAACGCTGAACGCTGAACGTCGAAAACTGAAAAGGCCTTGCGGTCAATGCGATCGTTGAGCCTTTCAGCTTTCCGCTTTCTCTTTTCAGCTTTCCCTGCGCCGGGCTGTGTGATTTTGTGTAGCCTCAGGAGGAAGAGATGCCACCGCAGTTCTATTTCGCTCTGGGCGCTCGCGCCCGTCCCCACGATCTCGCGATCGCCCTGCATGTCGGCCAACGGCACTACCTCGTGCCGGCTGGCTCGTCAACGGAACGCCTGCTCGCCCGCACGCCGGGGGTGCATGTCGTTCTCGACTCCGGCGCGTTTCCTCCTGGGAACACGGCGCGCCTGTCGCTGCCGTACTATGCCCACCGCGTCGCGAACTGGTGGAGGTCAACCCACACCAGCCCAGCAACGCATGCCCCCGCATG
>NZ_LYXE01000188.1 GCF_002532075.1 Candidatus Chloroploca asiatica
TGGCGCAAACAGCCAGCTTTGCTGGCTGTTTGCGCCACCACAAGCGAGATCCCTGGGAGCCGTAGGCTCCGATATCTCTGCCGGAGGCAGCGTATGAATGCAACCAGTTTTCAGGATCTCGCCGCTCAGGTGACGATCCCCACCGATGGCACGATCAGCCGGACGATCTACCAGGATCCGCATCTCAAAGCGGTGCTCTTTGGTTTTGCGGCGGGGCAAGAACTCTCGGAGCATACGGCCTCGATGGCTGCCATGCTCCATATTGTCGAGGGTTCGGCAACGTTGACGCTTGGCACCGAGGTGCTTGAGGCCGGCCCCAATACCTGGGTGCATATGCCGGCCCAGTTGCCCCACAGCATTGTTGCCAAGACGCCCGTCGTGATGCTGCTGCTCTTGCTCAAGGGGGCGACGTGAGTTCGTCGTCATCGCCACGAGCGGTGCGTCTGCGCCCGCTTGCGTTGCCGGTAGAACACGGCGGGTGGAGTTTTCTCGGTGCACCGGTGCTGCTTGGGCTGTGGGTCGCCCCTTCGGTCGCCGGGTTCTGGCTGAGCCTAGCCGCCCTCGCGGCCTTCCTTACCCGTCAGCCGCTCAAAGTGGCGTGGGCCGACCACCAGCGGGGCAAGCGTTTCCCGCGTACGCAGTGGGCCGAGCGCTTTGTGCTGCTCTATGGAGGCACCGCACTGGTGGCCTTTGGTGCCGCTTGGGTGACAGCCGCGCACGCCTTCTGGCCCCCGTTGCTGCTGGCGGCACCTCTGGCGGCAGTGCAGTTGCGCTACGACCTGCACAAGCAGAGCCGCGCTTTGCTTGCAGAGCTTGCCGGGGTCACGGCGATCAGTGCGCTGGTCGCGGCGCTGGCCCTGGCCGGCGGATGGGCTATGGTTCCGGCCTTGATCCTCTGGCTGCTCATCGCATTGCAGGCCAGCGCGGCGATCCTCTACGTTACCACGCGCCTGCGCCTCGCCCGTGGTGAGCGCGTGCGACCCAGGCGGGCCTACCTCGCCCATCTTGTGGCACTGGGCCTCGTCATTGGCCTGGCCTGGGCAGGGTTAGCCCCGTGGCTAACGGTCGCAGCCTTTCTCGTGCTCGCCGCGCGGGCCTGGCTCGGTCTCCAACCACGCAGCCTGACCACGCCAACCCCCCTGGTTGGTGTGCAAGAACTAAGCGTCAGTTTGCTGACCGTGGCGAGCATTGCGCTGGGGTAAGGGCGGGCGCTTGCAACGTCCACCTAACCGGAGCACCGTCGGGCTGAAGCCCTCGGCTAGAGAATGCGAAGCCCACCTTCGTGGGCTGGAGCGGATTCATTTCTGAAAGACCATAAGCCCTTGGCGACACAGGGACAAGCCGGCCTGCGTCGGCTGGATCAGGCCACGCCGCTGGTCTTCGCTGCCAAGGAGCCGCGTCATTCATGACCACGGCAGGAAGATGCCATCGCCCTGAGGAGGGACGGGGCACAAAAACCCCCAATCCCCAATCCCCAATCGCTCTAGCGCTTGCGCCTCAACGCGGCAAGAGTGCGCCGCGCTGGCGGTGTGCCATCAGATAGGCGAGCGGCCCACGCAGGCAGCGGATCGCACGGCGCGCACCACGAGGGATCACCAGCGCAATGCCAGGCTCAAGGGCAAGCCGCTGATCATCCAGCAGCAGTTCACCAGAGCCCTCAAAGACCACCAGGAGCACATCGAGTTCACCATTGCGATGCTCAGCAATGCCCGCCCCGGACATCAAACGCATCAGATTCACATTCAACTGCTCGCAATTCAGGCTCCAGATCGCACCATCATAGGAAGCCTGGCGCAACGCCTCGGCCACATCAACCATATATTCAGGATCAAAGCTCATCAGGGATCCTCGCATCTTTCAGTGTGCAGATCGAGCACGGGTAGGGCACCCAAGCCCTGGTTGCTTTGATTGTATGATATGGTAGAGTAAGCGGCAAGGACGCAAACCTTGAATGAGAGCACGATCCAATGTTAGATCGCTATAAAATCGCCTTTGCTCGGCTAAAGATTGATCGGATTCCTGAACGATGGAGCGAAGCGACAAATAAAGGTGCTCCACATAAGGCGTTTCTGTTGTTGGCGATCATGGATCTGATCGCACAAGGCGAAATAACCGAGAATTTTATTGAACTCAAGAGTGACCTGTTAGAGACGTTTGATCTCTACTGGGAAAAAGTTATGGGGGGCAAACGGCAGACGACCATCGCCATGCCCTTCTACCATATGAAGAGCGAGGGCTTCTGGCATCTTGTGCCCATTCCCGGTCAAGAGATTGCTCTGAATAGCCCTGTACGCTCGCTTGTCCGGATGCGGCAATGCCTGCTGGGCGCAAAACTCGATCCGGAACTCTTTGCCTTGCTGACGGTAGCCGAAACACGCGACGCCTTGCGACAGATCTTAATTGAAACTTATTTTGCCCCTCAGACACGCCCAATTCTCGTTGAAGTTGGCATCATCACGGCGCAAGCGTTTGCGTACAGTCGTGAGCTACTGGTGCGATCGCAACGGCGCTTCAAACTCAGAGAGACACCCGAGGTCGAAGCGCACTATTTTGCTGAATCGCGTTCAACCGGGTTTCGGCGCACAATAGTGTCTGCCTATCAGCACACCTGCGCGATCTGTCGCATTCGGATCGTCACACCAGAAGGCAGAACCGCCGTCAGCGCAGCCCACATTGTGCCGTGGAGCGTGAGCCACAACGACGATCCGCGCAATGGCATGGCGTTATGTGGCCTGCATCACTGGGCCTTCGATGAGGGCGTCGTGAGCATTGAGCCATCAACCTATCGCATCATCGTCTCGCCCGTCGTACGTTCAGATGACGAAGCCACAGAGCCGTTGCGCACCCTGCAAGACCAACCCCTCTACCTACCCGAGAACGAAGAGATCTACCCGGCCAAAGAAGCACTGCGCTGGCATCAGAAAGAATTGTTCAGAGCGACGATTCCGCCGTCGTTGGTGTAGGTGCCTATAACATGACGTGCGCTCAGATTTCTACAACCTCAGCCAGGATCCGCTCACGGAGGTGAGGGCGTAAATCGGGACGATGGACGAGGTCGACCGGGACGTGCAGTAGATCGGAAAGGGTCTGTTGCAGGCCAACATAGGTCAGAAGGCCCGGCAGTTCCTCGAACTCGACCAGGATGTCCAGATCGCTCTGCGCGGTCTGCTCGTTGCGGACGTATGAGCCGAATAGCCCCAGGGATTTGATCTGGTAGCGCTGTTTGAGTTCCGGCAGATGTTGCCGGAGGATGGTGATGTTTCTCAACTATCTCCTGTCGGATTTTCATTTTTGTTCTTTCCTAATATTTTTATACCAAAAAACATTTGCTTATCTAGAATACCAACGTAGAGAGAATTGTGTTGTATTCACATCAGAAAATTATATCGTTCTCAAAATGTCGGCTAGAATCTCTGGCGTTAGCCCACGTTCACGAGCGTTCTGACCAATACGCCGCATGAGGTCTTCGAGCGATTCCGTCGTCTGGGTGGCTTCTAAGATTCGCAAGCTGAGGAGGACGCCAATTTTGCGCTGATCTTCCTCAGATAAAGCGTGGAATGCTTGCGCAACTCGTGTATCAACTGCGATCGTAATCATTTCAGGTGACATAGGTTGCTCCATATCTTCATACAGGATGCGTCTACAAGCGTAGTATAGCAGTCCTATCTGGGTTATAAACAGGAGTGTTGGCTTATGAATATTCAATTAGGATTGCTATATACCGCAGCGTGTGTTCGCATGAGTATACGTGTAGGATTCGCTCGTAACCCTGGGGTTTAGTGGTCTGGAACGTGCATTTTCTGAGGATTTGACGCAAAGGCGCAGAGGCGCAAAGCGCATTGAGACGCCACGCGTGCGACGGATGGCTGTGCGTGGCCTGGGAGCATGGCTGTGGGCATCTCAGAACATGGAGTTGACACCCCAACCCATTTGTCCCAGATAGTGATCGTGGTTGTCGGCCCAGTCACTGCCGTCACCATCAAACGCCCCAATAAAGGCGTCGAGCGGATCATGGGCAAATTGCTCGGCTCCAACCGTAAGCCACTTGGTGGCAATCTCTCCAAGGTCACGACCATTGTAGAATATCAGGCAGATCAGGTTTGCTCTATCGCCATCTCCACCCACAGCTTTGCGCCTTTGCGTCAACCAGTTGCCTTATTTCTTGCTCGGCGCAAGGTCGCCAAACGGCGGCAAGGCGAGCCGTACGAGCCAATCGCGTAGCCACGTGGGGAGGTGGATCAGCACGAGCTGGCCGTAGGCGTCGAGGCCAATCACGTAGCGCGCCCGTGGGCGGCGACAGGTGATCGCCTGGCCGACGACGCGGGCAACACGCTCGGGCGGGATGCCCATGCCTGGTTTGACCGTGGCTTTCACCATATCGATCAGCGGTTGGTATGGGGCTAGGCGCGCCTGTGATACGTCGGCCAGCATCTGGAGACTCGACGCGAGCGTTTTGTCCCAGATTGGCGTCGCGATGATGCCTGGTTCAATGCAGACTACCCGGATGCCCCAGGGACTCAGTTCGATGCGCAGGGCGTCGCTGCACGCTTCGAGGGCGAATTTTGAGGCCGAGTAAGGGCCAAAGAGCGGGTGCGTGAACCGTCCTGAAATCGAGCCCATGTTGACAATGGTGGCCGGACGGGACGATTCGCGCAGCAATGGCAAAAAGGCCTGGGTGACGGCGATCGGTGAGAGCGTGTTGACTTCGAGTTGACGGCGAAACGCTTCGATCGGCACAACCTCGAGTGGCCCTGGCACGGCAATGCCCGCGTTGTTGACCAGGGCGCGCAGGCCCTGCCCATTGGTCTGGGCGCGAATCGTGGCAACAGCAGCGTCGATCTGGGCGGCGTCGGTGACATCGAGCATCACCGTCGTCACGCGCCCCCCACTCGCAAGCCGCAGTTGCTCGGCATGCTCGGGCGAGCGCACCCCGGCGAAGACCTGAAAGCCTCGCGCAACGAGATGGAGGGCGCATGCTCGCCCGATCCCGGTTGAAGCACCTGTAATCAAGACTGATCCAGCCTGGTTGTTCATCATAGACCTTTTGTGAGCATCAATAGTTCGCGAAAGCGGGCGGGCCGCCCGCGCTCCCAGGAATGCCAAAAAACTTCGTTGACCCACTCATCAGTTGGTTGGTGTGGCGCTACCCCGAGCGCCAAGCATCTGTATGGTAGCTGCGTCGGTCAATAAAAGCAAGCGTAACAAGCGGTCACGCTACTACACTCAGTATGAGTTGATCAGAGCCAGTTAAATAGTTTTTAACTTGACAAACATGGTCTTTTCCTGTTACATATAAAGTTAGCCTGCTCTTACAACCCGAAAGTCTCTGCACTGTCAGGCCGCTGCTGACGATCTTGATCGTCAAATCAATTGCGTCATCTGGTCAATGTATTCGGGTTCATCTATGCCATCGTTGGTCGCCATCATTTGCATATTCATGCTTGTTGTTACGGCTTTGACAAGCAGCATTGTGAGCCTGCAGGGTTGGCGACGACGCGATCGTGCCTGGGCTCGTCCTTTGTCGTTTGCCGGCATTGCCGTTACGATCATGGCTGCCGGTTATGCTGTTGAGCTCGCCAATACTCAGCTTGAGAACATACTCCTGGCAGTGCGTTTTCAATATATTGGCATCGTGAGCATCCCAGTCTTTTGGCTCTGGTTTGCCTTGACCTACACGGGCCGAAGCAAGATGGTTGATGCATCCCGCCACTATGCTTTGCTCATTGTGCCGGCGTTAACCCTGATCCTGGCGTGGACCAACGACCTTCATGGTTTAATCTGGCAAAGCACTGCGGTTACCGTTAATGAAAATGGTACTTTTTTTGCGCCAACATACGGTAGTTGGTTTTGGATCCACACGCTCTATAGCTATAGCTTGATTCTGCCGGCGACTGGTTTCTTGATGATGACTGCGCTGCGCACGCATCGGCTCTTTCGTTGGCAGGCGTTGATGCTCGTGATGGCCGCAGTCGCGCCTCTGCTCGGCAATCTTCTGTATCTGCTACGGATCGGGCCGGGGCAGTTTCTTGACTTGTTGCCCATTGGGTTTGGTGTCTCGGTGCTGCTGGTCGCACTGCTGACAATGAGGGGTCGTCTGCTTGAAGTGATTCCTCTGGCCCGTACGTTGACATTTGAGCAGATGCGTGATGGGGTGGTTGTGCTTGATCCTGAGCGGCGCATTGTTGATCTCAATATTACGGCCAGCAAGATGTTTAACCGTGCGATTGCTGATGTGATCGGGATGCCGATTACAGCTCTGTTGCCTGCTGATACCAACCTGCCTGCGCAATACCTGACAGCCCACGAGATTGATGAGGAGATCGCCCTGACTACCAACACAGGCCTGCGTTGGTTCTCGATCCAGGTGTTTCCGCTTGCGGGGTGGCGAGGGCGGATCAAAGGCTGGCTTGTTCACTGGCGTGACATTACAAGCCGTCGTCAGGACGAGGAGTTGCTGCGGTTGCGCAATGCTGAACTGGAAGCTTTGCATCTTTCGCTCCAACAAGAGTTAGTTGAACGCCAGCGTACCGAAATCGCCCTTGCCCAGGCACGCGACATGGCTGAGGCTTCGAGTCGTACCAAAAGTGCGTTTATTGGCAATATGAGTCACGAACTACGTACGCCGCTGACTTCGATTATTGGCTATGCCCAGCTGATCGAGCGTCAACTGGGTGGGGGTGATGATGAATTGATCCGAGCTGAACTTGAGATCATTATCAATGCCGGTCGCCACCAGGTTGAACTGATCAATGATCTGCTCGATCTTGCGAAAATCGAAGCTGGTCAGATGCAATTCAAGTACGATGAATTCGCGATCAGCCTGTTGATCGATCGCATCATTCAGATGGTGCAACCACTGGCGCAGCGAGGGGGCAATCGCTTCGTCATTGATGTGTCAGATGAGGTTGAGACCTACTATGGTGATGAGCAAAAAATCGGTCAGATTTTGATTAATCTGCTTTCCAATGCCGCCAAGTTTACTCAGCACGGCACGATTACCCTGCGGGTCAGGTATGATCTCCGCAACGATGGTGCATGGATCGAGTTCAGTGTGCATGATACGGGGATTGGCATTGCACCTGCTTTTCTTACGACGATCTTTGAAGAATTTTCGCAGATCCCTGGTTCACTGCAACAACAGTATGGTGGAACTGGCCTTGGTTTGACGATCTGTAAACGCTATACCGAATTGATGAAAGGTACGATCAGCGTGACGAGCGAAGAAAACCGGGGCTCTTCGTTCTATGTGCGCTTGCCCGTTGAACGTGATTGGGCCATCATTGCACCCCCAAGCAGTGCTCTTGAGGCCTCGGGCAAGCCAATATATGTGGCTGACACAGGAGAAATATATGCCTCGCCTCCTTCTCGTTGAAGATAATGAGATGAACCGGCAAATGATTGTTGGACATCTGAAGTGGCTCGGGTACGAGGTCTTCCTGGCCGCCGATGGGCATCAGGCGGTTGAATTAGCTGCCGATCTCCAGCCTGATCTGATCTTGATGGATATGGGCCTGCCTTTGCTGAACGGTTGGGATGCGACAGCACAGATCAAGGCTGATCCAGTCTTAGCAACGATTCCGATCATTGCGCTGACCGCCTATGCAATGAGTGATGATTATTATCGCAGTATGGCCGCCGGATGCGATGCATTTGAAACCAAGCCGATTGACTTTGAACACCTGGCGGCGACGATGGAACGCTTGCTCGCAGGGTCGCGTTAGTTGCGTCCTGCTACGGTAACGAAGTTTCCTGATCCACTTCTGGCGCAGCTATCCGTCGCACACTTGGCGTCCAGATGTGCGCTCGACGCAGCTTTGCGCCTTTGCGCCTTTGCGTCAAAAAAACCGCCCTTGGTATTAAGCCGCAATCAGTTGCCGTACATGCTCGTTTGGCCGCCCATGGCTCACGATAGCAATCTCAAGCCCGTAGTCCTGATGGCGATGGAGCGTACGGGCGATGCTGGCGATGATCCACTTGATGTCGTTGCCAAAGACCCCCCCACCAAGCAGGGTCAGGAAGATGCGCCGTGAGCCGTGCGTGGCGGCGTTGATGATGCCGGCGCAGATCGTTGCTTCGTAGGCCGCTTCGAGTACCAGGCGGGCGAAGGGCTCCCAGAGCTCGATGGGGTGATCCGCATAGGCGACCGGCAGGGCTGAACAGTAGGCCTGCGAGACGAGGTGTCCAGACGCCGCGATGGTTACCTGGGTCTGCCATTGCATGCCGATGCGCAACAGGCTGCGCAGGTCGTCACGTTCGGCCTCGCTTGCGGCTTGCAGTCGCTCGGCGATCGCCGTGAGCCCGCTGCGCGAGGGGAGGGCATAGCCGTTTTGCATCTGCCAGAGTTCGCCCTTGGCGTTGCCCAGCGCGTGCCCGAGATCGGCCAGACAATCGATCTGGTTGCTGGCTGTTTGCCCGCTCGCACCGTTGATCGGCGCAAAATAGTTGCGATAGATTGTTCCCGCGCCGGCGGCAATGGCACACGCTGGCCCCTGGGTATGATCATAGTCGTAGATGCCCACCCCTTGCTCGGGGGTGACGTTCGGCGAGGCCATTTCGAGCAGGTTGAACTGCGAGGCAACCTGAAAGAGCGCCGCTGTATTGTCCGGGTCAGCATGGAGTTGCTGCACATTCGCGACGACTTCGCGTACCGTCAAACGCCCGTACACCGACGTACACGCGGCAGCCTCGCGCCGCAATTCGCCGAGGGACGGGGTTGCCAATTGACCACAAACAAAGCTTGCCCCATTTGCCGTGGAATGAAGCTGCGTGCCCTCAACCCGCAGGTGGGTGCGCACCTCGTCAGGCGAGGTTTCACGCACCCCGGTAAGCGTTTCAAACCATGTCATCTGGTTAGCCTCCTCGTGGCAATTGCAAGACGATGCTTTCGAGCACTAGTTGCGGGTTGCCATTTTCACGGAGTTGTTGCACCGCCTGGTTGATCTTGGCAACCATCGTATAGGCCTGATGCGCATCATAGCGTCGTGCAGCCTGTGCGAGATGCTCTTGCCGATCAAGATTGATCACACTTTCGGGGCACCCAGCCGCGACCAGCAGCACATCGCGCCACCAACTCTGCCAGAGGTCAAGCCAGGCAAAGACGGTCGCCTGTTCGCCGCTACGATACTCTTTGGCGCGTTGTTCGGCCCAGCGCAGGCCAGCGCTCACGCCCTGTTGTGATAAGGCAAGCAAGCTTTCAAGTTGCTCATCGCGGTGGGCGATCGCCTCGGGTTGCTCGAGCATCTGGATCGCCCACCCGATCCGCCCCCCGCTCCAGGCGGCAAGCGTGGCCGCATCACTCGCGGCAATCCCGCGTGCCTCTAATGCCGCCGCCACCTCACGGCGTGGCAAAGGCCGCAGCCGCAAGACACGACAGCGCGAGACAATCGTCGGTAGTAAGTCAGTGCTATTGGCAACCAAAATCAGGGTTGCGTATGGGGGTGGTTCCTCAAGCGTTTTCAACATCGCATTCGACGCCTCTTCATTAAGGCGTTCAGCATCGTGCAGGATCAAGATCCGGCGTCGTGCCTCATAGGGGCGCAGGCTCAGATCATTTTGCCATGCACGGATCGTCGCAATCTTCAATTCCTTCTGGCGCGCCGCTTCGTCGGCTTTCAAGCCCGCGGCCTGGGTCGCCATGCTCGCAATGCGCACATCGGGATGATTGCCTCGCTCGATGCGGCGGCAGGTGCGACAGGTCAGACATGGCTCGCCATGGCCCTCGTCACAGTTGAGGGCCTGGGCAAAACGCAAGGCGAGCAGCGCTTTGCCGATACCCGGCACGCCACTGATCAGGTAGGCGTGAGCATCAGTGCCCGCCTCAATGTTGTGCTTCAACTGGGCGATCGCCCAATCATGACCGAGGATCTGCCAGGGCATAGCTCTCCTGCGAGGGTTGCGCGTGTCAGGCCCATTATAGCATCACTAGGGGTGAAGCCCCTGCGCTCTACACCTACTTGCTGGTGCTAAAAAAAGCCAGCGTAGCTGGCTTTTTTTAGCACCAGCAAGACTCCTACCCGAGTTCGGCAACTGCGCTCAGCGCAACCTTGCCGTCGGGCCCTTGGGCTTCAAGCATGACGCGCTCTGCTTCGGGCGTGGCGACGAGGCGAAATGGTGCGAGGTCAAAGAGCGGGGCCTGGCCGCGAAAGCTAAAGCCGGTGATGCGGCGGTTGGTCGTGTGGCGCACTAGTTCGAGTAGCAGCACAGCCGTCAGGGGGCCATGCACCACCAGACCCGGATAGCCCTCCTCGTTGATCGCATAGGGCCGGTCGTAGTGAATCCGGTGCGCGTTGAAGGTCAGGGCCGAAAACCGAAAGAGCAATCGCGGATCGGGTGTGACTGTGCGCGTCCACGCTCCCTCGGGAACCGGGGGGAGTTCGGCGGGCACCGGCGCGGGCACTGGTGGCCCGGGCTCGCGGTAGACGATGTCTTGCTCTTCGTCAAGGCAGAGGATGCCTTGCTGGTAAAACTGGTAGCCTACGGTGACAAAGGCCAGGTTGCCGCTGCGCCCTGACTTTTGCACGATATTGCGGATTTCGCCCTTGCGCTGAGCTGGTCGCCCGAGGATCATGGCGTGGTGAAAGGTAAGGCGCGCACCAGCGAACATCCGGCGTGGATACGGGATCGGCGGCAGAAACCCGCCGCGCTCGGGGTGCCCGTCACTACTCAGTTTTGACTGCGGGGCGCGTGGCAAAAAATAGAACCAGTGCCACAATGGCGGTAGCGTCGCGTTGCCGTTGATCATGGTGGTTGCATCATCAAGTGTTGCCGCTGCCGCATGTGCCTGCGCGGGACTCAGATCGTCTTCGAGCAGTTCGGTGGTGCCGATCCAACTGCTGAACGCTGCCTCTGCGTCACTCATTATTTGCTTCCTCCCGGTGGGGTTCTGCCGTGAGCTATGCTCGCTATCCCCACTCCTTGTCTGGCAAAAATGCCAGCGTAGCTGGCATTTTTGCCAGACAAGAAAACACGCTTAGGGCCGCAGGCCCCAATCCCTTAGCCGGAGGCTCTATCGTGCGCTTACACCGACCAGCATCGCTGGTTGGTGTAAGCGCACCGCTCTAACTTTGCATCTGATGATATTCTGACATATAATTCGACATTATAACATTGCTACCCCAAAAAAGTGACTCCCTGAACTTCCTTGCGTGACGTGTCCTGACGCATATCGAGGACGATATGCATATATATTGAAGCGGAGGCAAATCGTTGAGCAAGCGCGAGCGTATTGCTACGGATCAGGCGGATGCGACTGATGTTGCTAAGACAGCAACGGGGGGGCCTGAGGGCGAAGGCGCAGCACAGGTTTCCCCTGAGGCTGAACCAGCGCAACCACCACCTTCAACGACGGAGAACCAGGAGACCCCGCGGGTGAAACCGCTCCCACCTTCCGATCGTCCTTCGGATCACGAGCAGTTGCCTCTGAGTGGGATTCGGGTCGTGGATGTCGGTAACTTCCTGGCTGGCCCGTATGCGGCTTCGATTATGGGTGAGTTTGGAGCCGAGGTGCTGAAGGTTGAACACCCGATTGCCGGCGATCCCATGCGTCGTTTTGGGACGCCAACCAAACGCCACGATGCCACCCTGGCCTGGCTCAGTGAGGGGCGCAATAAGAAGTCCGTGACCATCGATCTTCGCCAGAAAGAGGGGGTGCAGATCTTTCTCAAGCTCATTGCCAAATCCGATGTGCTGATCGAGAATTTTCGCCCCGGTACGATGGAAGAGTGGGGCCTTGGCTGGGAGCAGTTGCGTGAGGCGAATCCCCGCCTGGTGGTGCTGCGTGTTTCTGGGTATGGTCAGACTGGCCCGTATCGCCGGCGCTCTGGTTTTGCCCATATTGCCCACGCCTTTGGCGGTCTCTCGTACCTCGCTGGCTTCCCCGGTGAGACGCCGGTGTTGCCCGGCACCGTGCCCCTCGGCGATTATATGTCGAGCCTCTATGGTGTCATCGGGGTGCTGGTGGCGCTGCGTCATCAGGAGGAGACCGGGCGCGGTCAGGTGATTGATGTCGGCATCTATGAGGCGGTCTTTCGTCAACTCGACGAGATTGCGGCAGCCTATGGCCTTTTTGGCAAGGTGCGCGAACGTGAAGGCTCGGGCAGCTTTGTCGCGGTGCCCCACGGTCACTTTCGCACCAAAGATGACAAGTGGATCGCGATTGCCTGTACGACCGACAAGATGTTCGAGCGCCTCGCGGAAGCGATGGAACAGTCTGAACTCGCGACGACCGGGCTCTACGGCGATCAGCGCAAGCGCCTCGCCGCCCGCGATCAGGTCAATCAGATTGTGATCGAGTGGGTTGGTTCGCTCACCCGCGACGAGGTACTCGAACGGTGCCTCGATAAAGAGGTGCCCGTCGGCAAGGTCAATAGCATTGCCGATATCTTTGAAGATGAGCACTTTCAGGCCCGGGGCAATCTCGCCCGGTTTGAGGAAGAGGGCCTTGGTGAGGTGGTTGTACCCGCAGTGGTGCCGACGCTCTCGGCAACCCCCGGGCGCATTACCAACCTGGGGCCGCCCCTCGGCGATGCGACCTATGAAGTGATGCGCGAACTGCTCGATATTACGGCGGACGAGATTCGACGGCTGCGGCAGCACAAGATTATTTGAGAAGGATATTACCCATGACCGCAGAGTCTGCACCTGCGTTGCCCCTGGCGGGCATTCGTGTCATTGATGTGGCAACGGTGATTGCCGCCCCCTACTGCGCGACGCTGCTCGGTGAGTTTGGCGCTGATGTGTTGAAGGTTGAGCATCCGGTTGGCGGTGATGCCTTGCGCCGCTTTGGGACGCCGAGCCAGCGTGGTGATACGCTGACCTGGCTCAGCGAGGCGCGCAATAAGCGCTCGGTGACGATTGACCTCCATCGTCCCGAAGGCGTGGCCGTGTTCAAGCAACTGATCGCCCAGAGCGATGTGCTCTGTGAGAATTTTCGCCCCGGGACCCTCGAAAAATGGGGCCTCGGCTGGGAAGTGCTGCACGAGATCAATCCTGGTCTGATTATGCTCCGGGTCACGGGCTATGGTCAAACCGGCCCCTACAAGGATCGCCCCGGGTTTGCCCGCGTTGCCCATGCCGTCGGTGGCATTGCCTATCTCGCCGGGATGCCCAGGGGTACCCCGGTGACGCCTGGCTCAACGACGCTTGGTGATTACATGACGGGTTTGTACGGCTGCCTCGGTGTGTTGCTGGCGCTGCGCCATCGTGAACGTACTGGTCAAGGCCAGTATGTTGATGCCGCGCTCTACGAGTCGGTCTTTCGTTGTACTGATGAACTCGCCCCCGCCTATGGCATGTACGGCATCGTTCGTGAACGGCACGGCCCATCACATAACGATTTCGCCTGCCCGCACGGCCACTTCCCAACCAAAGATGGCAAGTGGGTCGCGATCTCCTGTGCCACCGACAAGCTCTTTGCGCGCCTCGCTGCAGCGATGGGCAGGACCGAGCTCGCCTCGTCGAGTACCTATGGCGAACAGAAGACACGCCTCGAGCATCGCCACGATGTCAATGAGATTGTCCGCGACTGGTGTGGTTCACTCTCCCGCGATGAGGTGCTTGACCGCTGTTACGAGACCGGGACGCCCGCTGGGCCGCTCAACAATATTGCTGATATCTTTGGCGACCGCCAGTTCCATGCCCGTCGCAACCTGATGGCGGTTGATGTCCCTGATACCGGCGAAACCGTCATTGTCCCCTCAACAATTCCCAAGCTCTCGGAAACCCCCGGCAGTCTGCGCAGTCTTGGCCCGAAACTTGGCGAACACACGGTTGAAGTCTTGAGCGAACTGCTGGGCATGGACGAGCAACAGATCGCTGAACTCCGCCAGAAACGGGTTATTTAACGCTGGCATGCGTCAGACCGCACCGGTCTCCAAGACCGGTGCGGTCTCTCAGGAGCAATTATGCAAGGCATTCTCAAGGGTCTGCGGGTGATCGAGGGCTCGGCCTTCGTCGCTGCCCCGCTCGGCGGGATGACCCTGGCTCAGCTTGGTGCCGATGTGATCCGTTTCGATCCGATCGGCGGCGGCCTTGATTATCAGCGCTGGCCCGTCACTGAAACCGGCCAGAGTCTCTTCTGGGCTGGCCTTAACAAGGGTAAACGTTCGATCGCCGTTGATCTGCGCCATCCCCGTGGGCAAGAGTTGCTTACGCAGTTGATCGCCCTCCCCGGTGACGCGGGTGGCATCTTCAGTACCAATTTTCCGGCACGGGGTTGGCTCAGCTATGAGGCCCTGCAACAGCATCGCGCCGATCTCGTGATGGTCAATCTGCTCGGTCGCCGCGATGGTGGCTCGGACGTTGACTATACGATCAATCCGCAACTTGGCTTTCCGTTTATGACCGGGCCAACCAGTACGCCCGAGCCGGTCAATCATGTCTTGCCAGCCTGGGATTTCATTGCTGGGCAGATGATCGCCGTGGCGATCCTCGCCGCCGAGCGCCATCGCCGCTTGACTGGCGAGGGGCAACTGGTCAAACTCGCCCTCAAGGATATTGGTCTGGCGATGCTTGGGCATCTTGGCATGATCGCCGAGGTGATGGTCAACAATACCGACCGCCCTCGTCAGGGCAACTATCTCTATGGGGCCTTTGGACGCGATTTTGAGACGCTTGATGGCAAGCATGTCATGGTCGTTGGCTTGACCAGTTTGCAGTGGAGTTGTCTTACGAAGGCGACGGGCATGGCCGAGCAGTTTGCGGCCCTGGGCCAGCGCCTTGGGCTTGACCTCGCTCAAGAGGGCAATCGTTTCCGCGCTCGTCACGCCCTCGCTGATCTGCTTGATCCCTGGTTTCGCGCCCGGACGCTCGCCGAGATCAGTCAGATCTTCGAGGCTCACCGGGTCACATGGGCACCCTATCGCAGTGTCCGCGAGGCGATCGCCGAAGATCCTGACTGCTCAACCGATAACCCGATGTTCGCGCTGCTTGAACAGCCTGAGATTGGTACCTATCTCGCCGCTGGCTCGCCCCTCGCTTTTAGCCAGGTTCCGCGCCTCCCCGTGGTGCCTGCGCCGCGCCTCGGCGAACATACCGACGAAATCCTGCTCGACATGCTTGGCCTCACCGAGGCCGAAGTCGGCAAACTGCACGATGATGGCATCGTTGCAGGGCCTGCCTGATCAAAGGAGACCAGAATGAAGTTACCGGTGAATTTCTACAAGCCGTTGGCGACCGGCGCACCGCAGCCGCTGCGTGAATTGCCTATTCGCCCCGAGCGGATGATTCACTTTTTTCCACCCCATATCGAGAAGATCCGCGCCCGTCTGCCCGAAACCGCCCGCCAGGTTGATGTGCTCTGCGGCAATCTCGAAGATGCGATCCCGCTTGATGCGAAAGAAGCCGCCCGCGCTGGCTTTATCGAGGCCATCGCGACCCTCGATGCCCCCGAGACCGCCATCTGGGTGCGCGTCAATGCCCTCAATAGCCCGTGGATCCTCGATGATATGGACCAGATTGTCAAAGCCGTGGGCAATCGCCTCGATGTGATCATGTTGCCCAAGGTCGAGGGCCCCTGGGATATTCATTTTGCCGACCAGTATCTTGCGCTGCTCGAAGCACGGTATGGCGTGCAGAAGCCGATCCTGTTGCATGCCCTGCTCGAAACTGCCGAAGGCGTCAAGAATGTTGAGCAGATTGCGGGAGCAAGCCCCCGGATGCACGGGTTGAGCCTTGGCCCAGCCGATCTCGCGGCGTCACGCGGGATGAAGACTACCCGCGTCGGCGGCGGCCATCCCTTCTATGGCGTGCTCACCGATCCCGTCGAAGGCCAGATCGAGCGCGCCTTCTATCAGCAGGATCTCTGGCACTATACCGTTGCCCGTATGGTCGATGCGTGTGTTGCGCATGGCATCCGGGCCTTCTACGGGCCATTTGGCGACCTCAAAGATGAAGCAGCCTGCGAGTCGCAGTTCCGCAATGCCTTTCTCATGGGTTGCACCGGGGCCTGGTCACTTGCTCCGAATCAGATCCCGATTGCCCGCCGCGTCTTTAGCCCCGATGTCAAAGAAGTTCTCTTTGCCAAACGCATCCTCGAAGCGATGCCCGACGGGGCCGGCGTTGCGATGATTGATGGCAAAATGCAAGATGACGCCACCTGGAAACAGGCGAAGGTCATTGTTGACCTCGCCCGCCTCGTCGCCAAAAAAGATCCCGAACTGGCCGAAGCCTACGGGCTCTAGGGGCAATCTCATGCAACAAAGGTGGTTGTTTTGACGCAAAGGCGCGAAGGCGCAAAGGTTTTCGTGTAGGTGAGTTGACCGTTTGCGCCTTTGTGTCAACCTCAACCCCATTGCTTCAAGGAGCAGCGATGTCTAGCAAAACCAGAGCCGGGAACTTTTTCGAGGATTTTTATGTGGGTCAGGAGCTGATCCACGCGACGCCGCGTACCGTCACCGAGGGCGATGTCGCCCTCTATACGGCGCTCTTCGGCTCGCGTTTTGCCCTCAATAGCTCGACGCCCTTTGCCCAGACGCTTGGCCTCGAACGTGCGCCCCTCGATAGCATGCTGACGTTCCATATCGTCTTTGGCAAGACCGTGCCCGACATTTCGCTCAATGCCATCGCGAATCTCGGCTATGCCAATGGCCGTTTTGGGCAACCAGTCTATCCTGGGGATACGATCACGACCCGCTCCAGCGTCATCGGCCTGCGCCAGAATCGCGACGGCAAGACCGGCGTTGTCTATGTGCGTTCTGTTGGTTCAAACCAGCATCATCAAATGGTCGTTGAGTATACCCGCTGGGTGATGGTGCGCAAGAAGAACCTGGAGGCCCCGGCCCCCGAGCCGGTGATCCCAACGCTGGTCGAAGCCGTTGATGTGGCTGACCTGCACGTTCCCTATGCGTTGACGCCAGGCAGCTACGACATCGATCTCGCCGGTAGCCCTTATCTCTGGGAAGACTACGAGGTGGGCGAACGCATTGACCACGTTGATGGCATCACCATCGAAGAGGCCGAGCATATGATGGCGGCCCGGCTCTACCAGAATACCGCCCGCGTTCACTTCAATCAGCATGTCGAACGCGAGGGTCGGTTTGGCCGCCGCATTATTTATGGCGGCCACATCATCAGCCTCGCCCGGGCGCTCTCGTTCAACGGGTTAGCCAATGCGCTCAGCATTGCCGCCATCAACGGGGGCCGTCACACCAACCCGACCTTTGCCGGTGACACCATCTACGCCTGGTCCGAGATCCTCGCGCAGCAACCACTACCGGATCGCACCGACCTAGGCGCACTCCGCGTACGCACCGTTGCTCTCAAAGATCACTCGGCATCGGACTTTCTCTACCAGGATAGTGCAGGCAACTACGATCCTGCTGTTGTGCTCGACGTTGATTACACCGTGCTCATGCCCCGCCGCACCTCCTAAGCACGAATAATGTTGCCTCTCAGGACGCATAGGGCGATGGCATCATACGAAACCGGATACAACAAGACGCTCTACCAGGGCACCCGCAAGGGGTGCCCCTACAGGCCGGGGGCCGGGCCCGGTGTACGGGCACCCCTTGCGGGTGCCCTGGCCCGGTGTACGGGCACCCCTTGCGGGTGCCCTGGCGGGGTGCATACACGGAAGATGCAATCGCCCTCTCACCACGCAAGCGAAGCTTGCGTGGTGAGAGGCAAAAAATCTACTCACTACTACTGCCCGTCCCGCGTTTCAAACTCTGCAACAGCACCGTCCCCGGCCCTTGCAGGCGGGTCATAAAGATGCCCTCGCCCCCAAAGAAAGCCCGTCCAACGCTGCCAACCGTCTGAATATCGTAGTCAACGCTATCGGCAAACGCGGCGAGATTACCCGTACTGACCAGCAAGGTCTCGTTCTGGACAAGCTGGCGGCGGTCGAAGTCGCCGCTGCCGTGCAAAAGCACCTTGCCCTCGCCCGAGATGCGTTGCAGGAAGAGCCCGGCCCCGCCAAAGAAGGCCGCCCCGGCCCGCCGGGCGATCACCACCGTAATATCGACCTCGGTTCCCCAGGCCGCCAGAAACGAGCCACGGGTCGCCAGCACCGGGCCATCAGCAAGATCCCACTCGGTGATATGTCCAGGTGCATTCGAGGCGATCAGGGCAAACTGGCCCTCTTGGGTCGTTTCGGCATAGGTAAGCGAGATGCCCTCGCCTGCCAGCGAGCGGCGCAGCGCCCCGCCGAAGCCACCAGGCACCCGCGGACGCCACTCGATCCCTGGCGAATAGGCCATCAACGCGCCCTTGCTGAGCCAGACCGCCTCGCCAGGGGCAAAATCCAGGCGTGCACGTTGGGCAATCGTTCCTATGATGGTGTATTCCATAGTTCCTCCTTGTAAACTCTAGCACTCTTAGTCTAGAACAAATATCTTTCAACCAAGCTCACGCGCAGTCGCGAAGGATTCGCTCACCTACGGGAAAAACGTTGCGCCTTTGCGTCAAAAAACCGCCTTCTGTGCAAGGTATTGCGTCTAGGCCTGCGATAGACGCTCGGCGACCACAATTGACCAGTGTACGCCCACCCGCCCACCATCGGCTTCAACGTCTTGTTTCAGCACATGCAAGCCCGAGGCGGCACAGCATTGGGCCAGTTCATCCTGATCGATGGGCGTATAGAGACGGCCATCGGGCTCGCGGGGCGTTGTCGTTTCACTGGCACGATACGTCAGCACTAGCCGCCCACCGCGACGCATAATCCTCGCCAATCCGGCCACGGCGGGCGCAAGCGCCTCAGACGGCAGATGCATCAAGACGGCACTACACAGCACATTCGTATAGCCTTCATCGGGAATCGTCGCGAGGTGAGGCAACGTATCGTGGCGCAGATCAAGCTCGGGATACGCAGCGCGTGCTGCGGCAACCATCCCGATCGAGCCATCATAGCCAACCGTAGGAAAGCCCGCTGCCACAAGCCAGGCCGTATCGCGGCCACTGCCGCAGCCAACATCAACGGTCGGTTGCCCGGGGACAAAAGCCGCCAGCACCTGCCGTTGCAACGCAAGCGGCGTTTTGCTCCGTTGGGTCTGCGCGAAACGCTCAGCCTCGGCGTCATAGACCGCAAGGGTCGTTGGATCCAGACGTCACCTCTCTATCTGTTCAATCTGCCCCTCAGCCAGCAGTTGCCGTCCCTGGACAAACAGACTGATCTGGGCCAGACCAAGCCAGACCAAGAGCAGGATCAGCCCGAACTGGACGAGAACAAACCAGAAGGGAGCACTTACCTGGACAGCCGCGACCTCGTTGCGTAACTCGATGACAATGGTTTCATAGTCAGCGACGACCGTCATCGCCTCATCGAGATTCAGCGCAATGAGATCGAGGCCAGCGGCTACCTCTTCTAAATCATCTGCAATTATACGCAGATTATCCTGCGCCGTTCCAAGCCCCTCGGTCACTTCATCGAGCGCCGTTGGCAGATCAACCAGGCTATCGGCGACCTGTTTGATGGCGATACTCAACGGCACCTCGGGCTCATAGCGGAGCCCAAAAAAACCGAGAGTACCGAGCACATCATCAACGAGGCGCGCCGACTCGCTTGCGGCCTTGAGCGCCTGATTGGTCGAGTCAAGTGTCTTGGGCAAACTCGTCCCGGTCACATCGCGGAGCGTGGTGAGCGTGGGGTCGGTCGCAACCAGGGTACGTGAAGTACTGTTGACCGTGTTACTCAGCGATCGGATCGTCAATTGCGTGTCAGTGAGCGTCCCATCCGCAACCTGCAACCCCTCTTGGGTCACGAGCAAGGCGCGATCGAGGATCGCAAGCTCACGTGCAAGCGCCTCGGAGGCGACCCGTCCCGTCACGAGCACAAAAAGAATGCCCGACAGACTGATGAGCAGACCGAGCCAGGCGGTCGCCATCAGGGTCAGGCCGAGCGTGCGCTTGGAACGGGAACGAGGAAGCGAAGACCGTGGTGGCATACATTTATTCGTTGATCAGGCAGCGCTCTGGCCGGTCTTTAGAAAGGGTGAGTCGGAACGACTCACCTCCTGGGTAAGTAATTGAGCGACTGTTTGGGCGAGATCCTCTGAGTCGACCGGCTTGGTGAGAAACGCATTGACGCCGATCCCGGCGGCCTTGATTTCATCAGTCTCTTTGCTGCTGGCGGTAACAACCACAATTGGCATCCTGGCATACCGAGGATCGCTGCGGATGCGTTCTACCAGGGCAAGCCCATCAAGGCGCGGCATCGTCAAATCGGTCACCATCAGATCGATTGGCACCGTCGCCAGACATTCGAGCGCGTGGATCCCATCGTGGGCAGAAACAACGGCATAGCCATGGTGCTCTAGCACAAAACTCATCAAACGATGATTTGGCGCATAATCATCAACTATCAAAATAGTGCTCATCGAGCATTATATCCCTTTCACAAGCAAACTCTTGGTGAGATTCCACTGATTACGCCCAGGATATGGGGTATACGTGACATCATCCATCAGATTACGGATCAAAAAGATCCCCATGCCACCGATCGGTACATCATCAAGATCCGGCGGCGCATAGCTCTCTGCATCAAAAGGCTTGCCGGTATCTTGCAACTCAATCGTTAACTGCGGTGGATCGAAAGAAAGCGTCAGCGTAATGAGAATACGCCCTTCACCCTTATTTTCATATGCATGACGAACAATATTCGTACATGCTTCATGGACGGCCAGTTGAATGTTATAAATCACCATTTCAGCATCTTGCATCTGCTCAAGCAAGCGTAGCATATCGGCAATGCAATCGCTCAACAGATGAAGGTAGGTATAGCGGGCCGGCAGGTCAAGCCGGACCTGCTCCGGTTGAGTCACTGTCACGACACTGCTCCTTTTAGTATGACGAGCGTCTGATCATCATCTTGTTGGCCCCCTTGACCAAAGTGCTCAGTCTCGGCAAAGAAGGCCTCTGCGATCTCGTGCGCGTTCTTGTGATGCGAGGCATTGACCAGTTGGAGCAGGCGTTCAATGCCAAGCAGATCATCATCGTGATCGCGCACATCGGTGAAGCCATCGGTGGCGGCAATCAGCAAATCGCCAGGTCCGAGGCGCAGGTGCTGATTTCGACACGGATTTACTGGCAAGATGCCAATCGCCGTGCTATCGGCGCGTAGCAACACCGCCTCACCATCATAGGGTCGGTAGATCACTGGTGCGTGGCCCGCATTGGCATACGTCAAGACATTACTCCCTGGTTCGAACTGCCCAACCAGGGCCGTCGCAAAGACGCCCACCCTGGTAAAATCGTTATAGAGATCCTCATTTGATTGGCGCATAATGGCTTCTGGCGTTGGATACGGCATAAACTGCGCTTTGCTATGGATCGCCGTGCGCGTCATCGTCATCAAGAGTGCCGCAGACAAGCCTTTGCCCGTTACATCGCCGATAACAAAGATAAACGGCCGTCCATCTTGCACCACAAAGTCATAAAAGTCGCCCCCAACCTCTGAGGCAGGCCGTGAATGTGCATAGATATCGAGCCCGGCGATGCTTGGCAGGGTTGGCGGCAGCAATTCGAGTTGCACCCGACGTGCCAGATCCATTTCGGTACGGAGCTTGGCCTGGTCAAACATCTCTTGATAGAGTAAGACCCGATCAATCTGCGCACTTGCCTGATCGGCGATGGACTTGCTCAGCTTGATGTCAGGGGTGCCAAAGCCACCGGATCGATTAATAATCGCTAGGCCAGCCATAAAATTATTGCGAATACGCAGGGGAAGATATAAAAGATTATACAACCCTTCTGGGCCTTCCGAGGGGCGTACTTTTGAGAGATGGATTGGATGTTCGGTCGCTAACCCTTGCCAGTAGAGTTGCCAGAGGTAATCATCCGACAAAAATCCCTCGGGTTGTTGGATCAGCAACGCATCTTGCCCCGAGTTTGGCACAAACATCATGCAGCACACTTCGGCCTTCAGAATCCGCATCGTCTCTTTCACGACCACGTCTAACGTCTGTTCGACCGTGACATACTCACGCATCCGCTGGGTCAGGCGATAGAGGGCCAGTTGTTGATCCTGGCTGGTGACCAGATCAGCGGTTATCTGTTGCAACTCTTCTTCGAGTTGCAACAGATAGCTGATCAATTCTGCATCAGCGCGGAGCCGTTGTTCAAACGCTGTGCCGGTAATGCCAGCGACGCGCAACTCACCGATTTCTTCCTTACCCTGCATTATCAATGGAGCGCGGAGGCTGGGGGTCGTGAGGCGATGACTCGAAGGCCAGTAGACAATCGGACGTCCATCCTGCCAGACGCCAAATGCCGACGCACCCAGGGCCAGCCATGACTCGGCCAGGGCGGCAAATCGTGCGTATTGTGAACTGAGGATGGATACTAACATAGCTTACTTTGCAAAAGCTTTGAGCGCGTGTTCTTCATCGGCAAAAATCGTAAACGCCTTATCCAGACGCGTCAATTCAAACGTCATATAGACCGACCGTCGCATCCCACAGAGATAGATTTCGCCCTGATGTTGCTGCGAGCGCTTCATTCCCTGTACTAGCGTTGCGAGCCCGGTCGAGTCAACAAAAATCGTTTCGCTCAGGTTGACCAGCACACGACACCCTGGTTTTGTGGTCATTTGTTCAAGCCACGCTGCGACCGGGGCGACTGTATTGGCATCAAGCCGTCCACTGATATCGATAATGTTGACCTTGTCTACAAGGCGTGTTTTCATCTCCATAACCCGAGCCTCTCTTTCGCATGCTGTTTCAACCAGAAAATTTGCCGGTGAAGGTTGAGCGCACTGTCACAACCGTTTGGCCGTGTTGCTCGCCTTGGGTGAGCATGGCCCGTACGTGCATGATACTACACCTTGCAGGCAAACTTTACATGCGATTGATCTGGTTTTTCGTTTTTTCATCTTTGTCCTGGGGCGTTCGTGTTCGTATGCGGCGTGCCCAGACGCTCGGTGTCTGCAAGAGGATGCGCACATCTTCGAGCCATGTGCGGGTCGCGGTATAGTAGACATCGGTCACAATCACGGTGTCGAGATCCGTCGTGCCCTCGGTTTGCAAATACCAGAGCCCAGTAAGACCGGCTGGTGCGTCGTGGCGACGTTGATGCCATTCTTCGGTCAGTTGGGTTGCTTCGGCGCGACTCAGCGGCTTGACGCCAACCAGTTCGAGATCGCCACGCAACACATTGAAGAATTCTGGCAACCGATGCAACTCCCACTGCTCTAGCCACTTGCCAAGCAGTGTGTAACCTCCATCGTGACGACGAGTGCGAAAATGGATCAGTTCAAAGGTGTATAAGCGTCCATTCTCCTCGTTGAGCCGCTGGCCTACCTTCACGTCGCGTACCAGCATGCGCCCGCCGGTCGTCAAGAAATTGAGCAGGCCGATCACGCCGAGGAGTGGACTCGCCAGCAGAATGAGGGCTAGCGCAATCACGTTGGTCAGCGTACGCCGTAGTGAACTACGGTTGCGTTGCTTGCTTTCGACCTGACCGATCAGGAATGGATCGACTATTTCGGTCGTCACCCCTTCGACCGGATCGTTCACCGAGCCGGGGGTGACCAGTTTGTGCTCAATATGCACGAGTTGACCGACATAGGTATTGCTCAAGATACTACTCTGGATAATAGTAGCCTCATCGTCAATAACTACATTGCTACCGATGATCGTCCCGAACCCGAGTTCAACCTCTCGCCCGATCCAGCTATGCTGTCCAATATAGACTGGAGGGGCGAGTTTGACCGTTGGGTGGATCGAGTGTTCGCGGCCAACCCAGATCCCGGGGGCAATCGGACGAGCTTCGAGGGAAGGATAGCGGATCCGTTCCGTCGGGCCTGCGATGGCTTCTTCAGGGGCACTGGCGGCATAGGCACTGTAGAGATAGACCTGTTGCGCTTCGTGGTAGTCGCCAAAGGTCGCGAGCGGGTTCCAGTAACCGCTCATCCGAAAGCCGTAGACAGGTTCGTTGACTGCCACCAGTTCGGGCAAGAGGTCGGCCACAATGTCGTAGTGCTCGTGATCGGGGATCGCCTGCAGCAGCTCAGGTTCAAGGATAATTGCTCCGGTGACTTGCAGGTCACCAGCAGCGGTACTGAATTCGGTGATGCGCTGGTCGTCATTCAGACGTACGCAGGGGTGTCGGTCGCCAGGGCGTGGCGCATGAAGGATTGCCGTCACCTTGCCGTTGTGGGCCTGATGAAACGCAAAAGCCTCGGCCAGATCGAGATCAAAGAGAGCGTCGCCTGGCAGCACCAGCGTGGTGGTTTCCAGCAAACTTCCCGCCCAGCGCAGCGAACCTGCCGACCCCCAGGCTTCGCGCTGCGTCACATACTTGATGTCGAAGCCCCAACGTCTTCCGCCGCCAACATATGCAGCAATCTGGCCCCCACGTTCGTATAGACTGATCAAGACATCCGGACAACCACAACGTCCCAGAATCTCTAGTGTGGTGGCAATCACGGGACGATCAACAAGCGGGAGAAGAGCGGTTGGCATTGTTGCGGTGAGCGGCCCCAGCTTTGGCTGCTCATCGGTCGCGAGAATGAGTACTTGCATAAGAACGCTTATCGTCCGATCTCAAAAAAAGCCTTGAGACTAATAGGCACCACGACTAAAGATCACGGCGGGGATCGTGCGCGTCAGAATCTCGATATCTTTCCAGAGACTCTGCTCGGCAATATATTGGAGATCAAGCTCAACCCAGCGCTTGAAATCGAGATTGCTCCGCCCCGAGACCTGTTGGAGACCGGTGATGCCGGGGATCGCATTGAGGCGCCCAAGTTGTTCATAGCTATAGCGTGCCACTTCACTGGGGATCGCGGGTCGTGGCCCGACCAGGCTCATCTCGCCCTTCAAGACATTGAAGAGTTGGGGCAGTTCATCAATGCTGAGTTTACGAATAACCTTGCCCACGCGGGTAATGCGGGGATCATCTTTCATCTTGAAGACCGGGCCATCAGCCTCGTTTTTTGCCAGTAACTCGGCTTTGCGCCGCTCGGCATCAAGATACATCGAGCGAAACTTATAGCAGCCAAAGGGTTCGCCATCTTTGCCCACCCGTTCCTGCTGAAAGATGACCGGCCCTGGCGAATCGAGCTTGATCGCAACGGCTGTGCCGATCATGAGGGGGGCCGTGGCAACAATGGCAGCACTGGCAAGCGAGACATCAAGCGCACGCTTCAGGTTCCGCACCACTTTCGTGCGGATTGCCCACACCAGCATGCGTGCGCGTAACCGCTGGTTGGCGCGCGAACGCTCAAAGCGTCGCTCGGCGAAGATCGCGACCATCCGGGCTGTCTTGGGGTCATCTGGTGGTTGAACCATCGCCTCTTACTCCTTTGCAATGCACGCATAGCAGGCTAGCGATACTATGTCCCACTCTACTTTACCTGAAATTTTAAACAATTTCCTTACACCTTGGCAATGCGCAGATGAAGATTAGTTCACGTACTCAATGCTGGTATGTTCTCGATATGGCCTTGAGTCGTGATGAAAAGGACGATTTCGGCTGACGTGTCTGCTCTCTCTGCGCCTCTCTTTGCCGAAAAGGTTCCTTCATTGTATTAGTTTTCTGAGGCTATAGTATCACCTTTTGTTCATTCAGGATAGCCCGATTGTCACCCCCAATGACAGAGGTGTCAGTCTCAGGTGTGGTATGCTACCATCACAAGCAGACGTCGCATTGTAGCGTGGCATTGTCCATGCATTCACTGTGTGCTGTTTGGTTATACCTGTCTGGTATGCTCTTTACAAGGGGCAAAGCAGCTTGAGGTTAGGCGAAGGATACGAGCATGTCGCGCCGGTTTATTTTGCGTTTTATCGAAACATTATTGCGTCATCGCTGGTTGCATTTCTTGCCTGTGGTGGGCTTGACGCTGCTGGCAATCCCGTTTTTATTGACGCCAGTCTATATTTCGCACGCCACGATTTATCTGCAGCGTGATAACCTGCTTGAAACCCTGACCGCTATTCGGCTTCGTGATACGGCCTTTGGTGGCGTCACCGTGGTGAGCATGGCCCAGATCACGGCGAGTGAATTTCAGGCGTTAGCTTCGACCGATGCGTTTGCTTCCGCTGTTATCGCCGAGACGGATCTCCGTGATCAGTTGAATGGTTCGCCCCGTGAGGTTGAGCAGGTGCTCAATCTCTACCGTGACTCACTTACGGTCGCGATCCCAGCTGATAATCTGATCCGGCTGGAGATCGAGGCTGAGCGTCCTGAACTTGCCTATCAATTGACGATGGCAACCCTTAATGCGTACCGTGCCTGGAATATCAATCGGAGTATCGTTGAAGGCCAGATTGCCCAAACCTTTTTTGCCGAGCTGATCGAACCCTATCAGCGGGATCTTGCTGTGGCGCGTGATGCACAGCGGCGCTATCTTCAACTCTATCCTGATCCTGCCGTTGGCAATCGCCCCGTCGAAGAAGTGCTCGAACTGACCCGCCTGCAGAATGAGGTGACGCTGCTCGAGACGCGCTTGCAGGATATCCAGGATAAAGCCGAACAAGCCCGCCTGGCCGAGTTGCAAACTGATCGTGATATTGATCAGACCTATCGGATTATTGATCTTCCCGTTGTTCCACCAGCGCCAGAACCAATTGTCGCACGTCTGTTGTTGGCAAGCATTTTTCCGCTCGCCGGGTTGCTCGTGATGATCATGTTTGTGTTCGCACGGATGGCCTTTGATCGTACGTTGCTCTTCCGGATCGACGTGTATGAAGAATTGGCGTTACCCGTACTCACCGAGGTTCCTACGGCGCGGCAGCAGTTGGTACCCGCACCGCACATTGGGGGGCGTACCGCTCCATCAACACCAATTGATGACCCAATCACCACAACCGCTACTTCCTGAGCCATAAGGTAGTTTCTCAATGTCGCATTCCAAGGAAGTCATCTTCAAAAATGCCCGGGTCATGCTCGCATCACAGTTGATCACCTGGATGCTTACCCTCGTCTTCTCGATCATCATGCGGCGTTTTCTTGGGCCGGAAGGTTCAGGGCATATCGTGATCGCGATGTCGATCTGGTCAATTATGGGGGTCTTTATTGGCTTTGGGATGGACATCCTCCTCGCTAAAGAGATTGCCCGTGATCGTGACCGTGCCGCCGAGTTGCTTGGCACCTCGTATTTCATCAGATTCGTCTTTTATGTGATCAGTGTGGGCCTCGTCTATTGGTATAGTGTTGCCCTCAAGTTTACGCCTGACATTATCTTGTTGATCCAGGTGGTTGGGCTCATGGCCTTCCTGTTTCAACTCTCCAGCGCCAGTTCAGCGGCCCTGCAGGGGCTTGAGACGATGGAGTATATCTCGTTGTCAGAGATTGTCAGCAAGTTTGCTCATATGGTCTTGGGGATCACCGTGCTGATGCTCGGTTTTCGTGAACTGGCTGTGGCAATGGTGATGACGACGACTGCCTTGCTGATGTTCTTGATGCAAGCCTATTTTCTCTATCGCTATCATCAATTGACGCCGCGGGTGCGCCTTGCGGCGAGCCGTACGATTTTGACCCTGAGTCTGCCCTATGTCGCTACCATTTTTGGCATGGTTGCGTATGATGAACTGTCGATCCAGACGCTTTCCATCCAATTGGATGCAACTGAGGTGGGTTGGTACGGCGCTTCGATGCAGATTTTTGGCGCGTTGCTCTTTGGGGCCGTTATTTTCAATACGGTCACGTTTCCGCCGATGGCCCGTGCCCATAAAACTAACCCGGAAGGCATGCCCGCCCTGCTGCGTCGGAGCCTTTCCCTCATCTTGATGCTCAGTGTCCCGATTGGTTTTGGTGTCTTTGCTGTTGCTGATCAGTTTATTCATCTGCTCTTTGGGGCTGAATTTGCTCCCAGTGGTGATATTCTTCAGGTGCTCGGGTTTGCGGTTATTTTTATGTATCTCAATACGCTCTTTGGGCAGTATTTCGTCTCGATTGATCGCCAGCATATCTGGACGATGGTGATGATTGTGACGGCTCTCATGATTGTGCCGCTCAATTTTCTTTTTGTACCCTGGAGCCAGCGTGTTTTTGGGATCGGGGCAATCGGTGGGGCTTTCAGTTTCCTAGTGACCCAGGTCGGTCAGGTGGTGGCCGGCTGGTTCCTCGTTCCTCGCGGAACCCTTGATGGCAAGACAATTATTCATTCGCTCAAGGTGGTTGCGGTGGCTCTGATCATGCTCCTGTGTGTCTGGCCGTTTCGTGATCTGTTTCTCGCCATCCCTATCTTGATCGGGGCGATTGTCTACCCGACCTTGATTGTTCTGCTGCGGGTCATTGCTCCAGATGATTTACAGATGGTGATCGATTTTGTCCGCAGTGCAGTTTTTCGCCTGCGTAAGCCTGGTGCTGATACGGTCAATTAGTCAGAGAATGGGAGATCGTCTATGTTGTCACGACGTAAAGAGCGTATGCCAGTCGATGGTGTTGAATATGAACTGATGTTGAGTACGGCTGATGGCAAAGGTATGCTCGCCTTCTCTGGAGAAGTAGTGACGAGTATGCGGCGCATGTTGACGACGTTGATGTATCAGTCCACGCTTCCCCGCAGTATTGCCTGTATCTCGGCACTGCAACAAGAGGGTGTGACCTATCTTACGCTTGCTATGGCGACAACGCTTGCCCATGATGTCGAGGCCCGTGTCTGTGCCGTAGAGGTGAACTGGTGGCACCCCGGGATGCATCAGTATCTTGCGGGGCAGCCGCCTGCCCTGCGTACGGGGGGGAAACGCAAGCAGCGCAAAGCTGCCGCCACGATGGAGCCGCTGTCTGGCCCTGATGATCTGGGCCTCGGGGCGGTCGTACAGGGTACACTGGCGCTCGAAAAGGCCCTTGTGCCGACTGACCGTGCTAATCTGTGGCTTCTCCCGGCTGGTTTTGTGGCCCCCGATGCACGTTCCGCTGTTGCCCGTAGTAGTGAGCTCAAAGCGGTGTTTGCCGCGCTGGCAGAACAGTTCGATTATCTGTTCATTGATGTGCCGGCTGTGGCTACGAGTAGTGATACGCTCGCGTTGACGTCGCTGGCCGAGGCGGCCTGTGTGGTGGTGCGCCATGGGGTGACCCCGATCAATACGGTCAAGCTTGCCCTCGATGAGGTCAAGCATATGCCCGTGCTCGGTGTCGTCTTGAATCAAGTCAATCTGTCTACCCCTGATTGGATTTTGGGCCTCTTGCCGCAGGAGTAGATCCATGACGCAGTTTATTGCCTTGATGCTCATTTTTAGCATGATCGGCATTCTTTTACGCAAGAAGCCATTTATCTATACCCAACTTCTGCTCGCATTGATCGTTGTGCTTTTTATGGTTCGTTTGTATTTTTTCTAACGCGTATGACCCAGCATAATCCATCTGTTTCGTTGCCGACGACGATGCCGTTGATGCAGCGGATCTCGACCCTTGGACAACAACTCGCCTATGCGCGACGCAAGCATGTGCTTTTGTCGCTGGCAGGGCTTGGCTTTAGTCTGCTGGTTGCCCTGGCTTTCTTTCTGCTTGGGCCTGGGCCGGCGGCCCTGGCCTGGCTCATCTTTATGATGGTCGTGGGCGCCATTTTCTATAACCCGCGCTATGGGGTCTATCTGATCGTTGGCTTCACTGTTGCCGCAGATGGGGTCTTGTTGCCGTGGTACCCGATGAGTAAAAATCTCTCGAGTCCCGAATCGATCATGTATCTTGGTCGGATTGCCAGTTTTAGCCCCCTCGAGATCTTGCTCGCGCTACTGGTGCTGAGCTGGTTTCTGCGTTTGCTCGCAACCCGGCGTTTCACCATGCCCTTTAGCCCGATCATCTTCTGGACGCTGATCTTTGTCGCGTTTGTTGCCCTGGGCTTTGCCTATGGGATCTTTCGTAGTGGTGATACGACGATTGCGCTCTGGTCGATTCGCTCGATGTTTTATCTGCCCATCATGATCTTGATGGTGAGCCAGTATATCGAGACCCGCGAACATGTCCGTGTTCTCTTCTGGAGTGTGCTGTTGGGCCTGACGTTTAATGCGCTCTATGGTTTCTATTTTGTCGCGATACAACTCAATTGGGCTTATGCTGAGTTGAATGAAATTGCCGAGCATCCTTTGTCGATTCAGTGGAATACGATCTTTTTGTTGGCGGCGATGTTGATTTTTCTGGCCCGTGCCGAGCCAGTGACCCGCCCGATGCTCTGGTATACGCTCTTGCTCTTGCCGTTTTTGCTGGTTGCGTATATTGGGAATCAACGTCGTGCCGGGTATCTTGTTCTGGCTGTTGCGCTCATTGTCTTTGCGCTGGTGCTCTTCTGGTTTCATCGTCGCATCTTTCTGATCTTTGTCTTGATCCCCGGCTTGCTCTTTGGTACCTATCTCGTTGCGTTCTGGAATGTTCAGTCGGCTCCAGGTGCTCTGGCGCAGATGATCCGGGCCGAGGTTGACCCTCCCCCTGATACCCGCGATTCTTCGTCGAACCTCTATCGCGATCTTGAGAATGATAATCTTTTGTATACGATCCGTCAGGCCCCGTTGCTGGGGATTGGTTTTGGTCATGCGTTCTATAAGCCTTTTCCTATGGCTGATATTAGCTTTTTTATCTGGGCTGATTATATTCCCCATAATTCGATCCTCTGGATCTGGGTGCAGACGGGCTTGGGCGGTTTTTTTGCCATGATGATGTTGATTGGAGTTTCGCTTGCCCTGGGGGCACGCCGCCTGTTTCAAGCACCACCTGGTGAGATGAGAGCCTTTGCTTTTGTTGCCTTTAGTTATGTGTTGATGCATGTGCTCTTTACCTACCTTGATATAGCCTGGCAGCCCCAGAGTATGGTCTATCTGGGGGCAATGTTGGGCTTGATCAGTGTGTTTGATCGCATTGTTGCTCATCCCGTTGTGGTGCCATCGCAACGCTGGCCCTGGCAACCGGTGCCTCAGCCTCCCCCTGGCCTGCAGCAACTTTGAGGTGAGGATCACGATGCGTTCCTTCGTTGTGTTGATGTTGGTGTTCCTCGTTGCGCTTGGTGGTTGTGGGTCGTCTGCTTCGACGACGGATCCGTCGCCCCGTCCAACCGCGACGATCGCTCCGCTCTTTACTGGCCAGGTGCCAACGATCCCGCCGGCGCTCTTCCCAACGGCGGCGCCTCGTCCTACCCGGGTTGTTACTGATTCGCCCCGTGAGATGGCGACCCGCCAGGCCGAGGCGCGCCGTGATGCCTCCAGTCAGTTTTTGACCGAGTTTGCTATCTTTGATGATCAATTCGCCCCCGGTTGGGGCGTCAGCGAGAGCTGGAATATGCAGATTCAACTGCAAAATCAGTTTGCAGCCTCGGGCCGTGCTGCGCTCCAGGTGACGCCGTTGCAATATGGCTTCCGTGGCCTCTTCTTTGCCAATGGCCCTCAGGGTGGCACCTATCCTCGCGCTGAGGTGCTTGGGATGCGCTTTTATGTCAGCGGTGGGGCCAATGTCCTTGAGCCTGATAGCCTCATTGTTCGGGTGACGGGGAGCAATCGCTATCCCTACCATGTTCAGGGCGATACGTCGGTGCGCTTGCCTGAACGTGGCGCCGATCAGACGCTGGTCTTTCCTGAACTTGGCTTGAGCCAGTTTGGCTTGCGCCGGGCCCTCGAGCCTGGCGAATGGGCTGAAATTGAGGTCTGGCTCGATGGTTACGATCAGGTAGACTATACCTATGTGACTGGTCTTGTGCTAATGAATGATGCATCCTATGTCAAGACCTTTTATGTTGATCGAGTGGTGCTGTTATTGCGCCGTTCGTAGCTCGCTCTATCGAAAGGGTTTTTTATGAAATATAGATCGATCTGGTTGTTGGGCGTGCTGCTGTTGAGCAGTCTGCTTGCTTTGCAAGCTTGTGGCAGCCAAACTGCTCAGGTTGTGCCCACGCCTCGCCCTGTTGATGCGTCGCCAACGCCGCTCGCGCCGTCAGAGCCGGCGCTACCCTCAGAAGCATCGCCCGCCCCTTCGCCTGTTGAGTACGAGGGCACGCTTCAACTTGATGCAACCGCCTCCGGGCAGGCGATCGATGCGCGCCTCTTTGGAACCAATGTGCCTGCCTGGCTTAATCCAAATGGCTTGGCTGATCCGACCTTGATCGAACGCACAATCACCGCAGGGACAACGGTGATCCGGATGCCCGGCGGCAGTTGGAGTAATCACTATGATTGGTTGGGTTGCCAGCTCGGTGACGAGGCGAACTGTTACTGGACCTGGGCCGCGCAGCCGATTCATTTCCTTGAACTGTTGACCCGCGTTGATCAGGAAGGGATGTGGACGATCAATTTTAATGGCACGTCCCAGGAAGCTGCCGCGCTGGTGGCCTTCTTTAACGCTATGCCCGATGATTCGCGTGAAATCGGTGTCGATCGCCGTGGCCGCGATTGGAAGACCGTCGGCCACTGGGCGCAACTCCGCGCTGACCTTGGCTATCCCGAACCGGTGCCGATCACGCTCTGGGAAATCGGCAATGAAATCTATGGCGGGAAAGAAGATGTTGGCAAAGGCTGCACCCCCTGGGGCTGGGAAGAGGGTGGCTGGACCTGTGATGGCACCGAGTATGTGCTGGGCCGTGGTGAAGGCGCTGCGCGTGACGAGGGCTTCCTTGATTTTCGCAATGCGATGCAGGCCGTTGATCCTACGATCCTCGTCGGGGCGGTTGGCGTCCCGTTCCAGGATGATTGGAATAACTGGGGCAATGATGTGATTGCGGCGGCGGGTGACGTGATGGATTTCTATGTTGTCCATCAATATCCCTACTATGAACCGCCACGCTCGATTCAGGAACCGCTCGCTGAACCCCAACAGACCTGGCAGGCGATCGTCGCTGATGTCCACGCGTCCTTCGACCGCTATGCCGGTGGCCGCCGTGTTCCGATTGCCGTCACCGAATACAATCTCTTCTCGTTCCAGGATTTTGATAGCGAACGCTGGATGACGCGGGCGATCAATATGCTCCATCTGGCTGATACTATCGGGCAGATGGCCGTGCATGGTGTGGCAATGGGTAACCAGTGGAACCTTGCCAATGGTGAGACCGATAGCTTTGGCAATTATGGCCTGCTTGATGCGGGCAGCCTCGAACGCTACCCACAGTACTATGTCTTCCCGCTCTGGACGAACTTTGGGAACACGCTGTTGCCCATCGAGTCGTCGTTTGATCCGGCGACAACGCTCAGTGTCTATGCCGGACGCAAGGATGAGAACACTCTCACGCTGTTGGTCATCAACAAGCAAGGTCAGGCCCAGCGTGCGTTGATTGCCCTTGATGGTGTGGCTGATGTGACTGGGGGTCGGGTTGATGTGGCGGCAGCCGACTCACTCGAGGCAATGCAGGTGCGCTGGAATGGGGTTGCTGATCCCGCGAACGATCTGAGTGATGCGCCGCCAACTGAGTTGACCGGGGTGAGCAGTCGCTTTATCTACACGTTTGCCCCATACTCGATAAGTTTATTACAGATCGATATCCGACCTTGATTGAAACTTACGATAGCGCACGCATCCAAAAGAGCCAGCATTGCTGGCTCTTTTGGATGCGTGCGCTGGTTATACCAAAGGAATTGGTGTTAGCGCGGCAATACTTCGCCAGCTACAACATCCCCTTCGACAAGACCGCGGAGAATCTCGACTTGATTGGGGGTGACAATGCCTGTGACAATCTCAAGGCGCTGTTCGGTATCACCATCAACTTTATTCACGAAGGAGCGGTCCCGTGTGACAATCACTGCTTCAGGTGGCAACCAGAGCGCATTGGCAACGCGCCCGAGCACAATCGTCACCTCAGCAAGATCACCGACGCTCAGTTCAAGCCCGGGTGCTTCGTAGCTAATGGCATATTCACTACTCAAGAAGGCATCACTCGTTGGGAGGCGACCGGGCACCCGTGTCACAACTCCTGGAAAGACCTGGCCGGGATACCGGACAAACTCAACCGCTACCACTTGCCCAGGCAACAAGCGGGTTGTCGTGCCAAGCGGATCGAGGCCAACTGGTTCTTCAACAAGGATCTCGCGGCGGTCATTATTCGCCAACATAATCACTGGACTGGCGGCACGCACGGCGATCCCTGGCTCGGCTTCTAAGGCCACTACCTGACCGGCCATCGTCGCAATCAGGCGACGACTTTCGATCTGCTGTTCCAGCCGGGTCACTTCGGCCTGGCTGCGCGCAATTTGCTTGGCAAGTTCGGGATCAGCCTGGGCCTGTTGACGAGCCGCCTCGAGATCAATCTGGGCGCGTGCGACCGCCTGTTCAGCCTGGGCAACATCAAAGGGATCTGGTCCCGCCAGCAAACGATCAACGTCAGCCTGGGTCGCCGCCACCACAGCCTCGGCGCGAGTCACCAGGGCGACTTCATTCGACAGGGATGTATCGTAGGCAATGCGGGCCCGGCGCACTTCATCTTCGGCCACCCGCAGATCTTCGCGGGCCTGGAGGAAAGCGTTGCGGGTGGTCTCATTCGGATTCTTCTCAAACTCGATCTGCGTCTCGGCAAAACGCTCCTGGACAAACGTCAGGCGTTCGACCGCCGTCTCCATTTCGCGGAGGGCCTGATTCTTGACTTGGGAGGCCTCATTACGCACATTGGCGAGATCGGCCTCGGCTTGCCGCACGGTTGCGCGGGCCCGTGAAATCTCATCGGGCCTGGCCCCACGCCGAGCGCGGGCTAATTCAGAACGGGCCGCATCAACATTAACCTGGGCCTGGCGCACCTGCGTTTGCGCATTGGCCCGCGCACGCTCAAGCGCAATGCGATCCTGCTCGTACACCGCACGAGCCTGGCTCAACTGGGCATTCAGGTCACGCGTGTCGAGTTCAGCCAGCAACTGGCCTTGCGTAACCATATCTCCTACCTGAACAAAAATCGCTTTGAGTACCCCCTCCTCGGTAAAGGACTGCCCCTGTTGAACCTGAACAACCCTACCTTCAAGGGCCAGTTCGTTGACGATCTCGCCACGGCGCACGGTGTAGAGGGTCCGTTCTGGTTCGGCGACGCTGGGTGTGGGTGTGGGTGCGGTGGGTGGCGGTGCGGTCTCAGTCCCACCGGCGGCTGGCGTCTCGGTGGGTAGCGGTGGCGGTGGGGGGGTGGCTACCGCACATGCCCCCAGAAACAGGGCCAACGTTAACAAAAAGAGCAATCTGAAAGGCATACACGAACTCCGAACGATGACCACAGAGTTAGGACTGCTATAGTCAAAACAAGAAAGCTTGCTGGTTGTCACAGCCTAGCTTGTATATTATCATTAGTGTACCTCAAGCGCGAGTCGCATGGTGACAGATACGCACCTTTTGTTGTCTGAATGACAAACTTTTTAACAAGCATGTCGTGCTTTGCAACCCGGTGTACATAGCGATCTGGTATAGTGATATGATATGAATGGAACCAGTGACAGATTTTGAACGAGGATTGAGCGTATGCTGCGTCTAATCACCTTGCGTTTTCTTGAAACAATTTTCCGTAACTATCGCCTCTATATATTGATTTTGGGCGCTGCTTTGCTTGCCGCTCCGGCGATCTTCTTCTTGATCCCACCGAATTATCAGGTGCGCGGTACCGTCTATGTGCAGCGTGACTCGTTGCTGACGTCGCTTTCTGATGTTACCCAGGTGACGCAATATACCAGTCCCTCACAGGCGACGCTCTCGGAGGTGGTCTCGCTGATCTATACCGACTCGTTTGCGAGTGATGTGCTCAAAGAGACTTCCCTGCGCAATAATGTGCTTGCTGAAGGCCGTTTTCGTGAACGTGCGCTGCGTGATTATCGTGACGCAATGATGGTGATGGCCGAAGGTGTGAATATTGTCGTCTTTGTCGCAACGCATCCTGATCCCGTGCTTGCGCAACAGATGGTCAATGAAACCATGAATGCCTATGTCGACTGGCGCTTGACCTTTGAGCGTACTGATAGCGAAGTGGCGCGCGACTTCTTTGCGGATCTCATCGTTCGTTATGAAGAAGATCTTGCTCGGGCGGAACGGTCCTTGTTTGACTATCTGATGCTGTATCCTGACCCGATCCGCGGCGCACGTCCGTCTGAGGAGGTCTTTGAAATAAATCGGCTGCAGTCGCTAGTTGCTCAGGCGGCAAATCGACTGGCCGATGCGAAAGATAAGGAAGAGAATGCCCGCCTGTCGCTCGCTAAAGTGAATAGCGAGGCCTTGCAACGCTATCTGGTGATTGACTCGCCCGCGATTCCTACTCAGCCGCCTTCACTGCTGCGACGGGCCATCTTTGTGTTTGGTGGTTTCCTGGCAGGTGGTTTCTTCCTGATCCTGGCGCATATTGCCTTGCTGATGCTCTTTGATCGCGGGCTCTACTTTCCCACAGATGTGCAGTATGGGTTGAATGCGCCCACGCTTGCGATGGTTCCACTGATCCAGCATCGCTCATCCAGTAACATGCGGGTCAGTTCATCGTCACTCTCTGATCCTGGTGCCACAGGTGCCGCAGGTGCGGTTTCGCCTGTGAAGAGTTGATCAAACAAAGCAGGTTCTGGCATGGATATCGTCTTCACTCTCCTCCGCGCCGGTTTGCTCGCGTCTGATCTGATCCTGGCCGTGCTTGTGGCCTATTTGCTCTTGTTGACCGCCGCGGCGTTCTTTGCGCCGCGCTCGACCCCGCAATATGGTGGTGCCCCACGCCACCGTTTCGCTTTTTTGATCCCTGCCCATAATGAAGAGCAGTTGCTGCCCGAGGTGCTCGCGAGCCTTCAGCAACTCGATTATCCGCACGCATTGCGCCAGTTTTTTGTCGTTGCCGATAATTGCACCGACCGTACCGCCGAGGTGGCGCGATCCGCTGGGGCCGTTGTCTACGAACGCCACGATCAGACGCTCCGTGGCAAGGGTTATGCACTCAATTGGTTGGTTGAACAGATCGCAGCCCGCGATGAAACCTATGATGGCGTCGTCATCCTCGATGCCGATACGATTGTCTCACCCAATTTCTTGCGGGTCATGGATGCTCGTTTTGCCCGTGGCGAACGCGTCATCCAGTCCTATTATGCCGTCCGGAATGCCGAAAGTTCGTGGAGTACTTCCCTGCGTGCGGTGGCGTTGATTGTTTTGCATTTTCTGCGCCCCCAGGGGCGTATGGTGCTCGGTGGTTCGACTGGTCTCAAAGGCAATGGCATGGTCTTCGCTACCGATATCGTCCGCTGTCAGCCGTTTACTGGTGGCCTGACGGAGGATATTGAATATCATATGGAGCTCATCCTTGATGGTGAGCGGACTATGTTTGCCCCCGATGCCGTGGTCTGGGCCGAGATGCCGAATACGCTCAAGGCCGCCGATTCACAGCACGCACGCTGGGAACGAGGGCGGGTCGAGATGGTGCGCCGTTTTGTCCCTCGTCTTTTGCGTGAGTCGCTTCAGCGCCGCGATTTTATGCTCTTTGATGCCGCGATGGAGCAACTGATCCCGCCCTTTTCGGTGTTGGCAGGGGCCAGCGCCGCTGCGCTTGGGGCCGGTGTTGTGCTGCGCAGCCGTCCGGCGGTGATCATTGGCACTGCGCTGATCGGCGGGCAGGCCGTCTATGTCCTGACAGGCCTCGCCATGACGGGTGCTTCGCCCAAGCTCTATCAGGCCCTCCTCTATGCGCCAGGGTTGGTCGTCTGGAAGATCTTGCTCTACCTGCGCGTGCTCTTCGGGGCCGGTCCAAAAGCCTGGGTGCGTACCGCCCGTAATTGAGGCGAAGTTCATGTACGTAGCAACCCGCCAGTTTAGCTGGCGGGTTGCTACGTACATGAACCGGAACCCACCATCCTGGCACTCAAAACAAAAGAGTGCTAAAATACCCCTTGACAAAATCCCGCCGTTTGAGTATCATACACAACGGTTAGCACTCGTATGTGATGAGTGCTAACACTTCTCACGTTAGTCAAGTCACTAAGTATGGAGGGATAACGATGACCGATTTCCGTATCCGGCCCCTCGGCGACCGCGTAGTGGTCAAGCCGATGGAGCGCGAGGAAAAGACGAAGAGTGGGATCTTCTTGCCCGATACGGCCAGCAAAGAGCGCCCCATGGAAGGCACGATTCTGGCTGTGGGTGAGGGCCGCCGCGATGATAGTGGCAAGCTCGTCCCGATGAATGTCCGTGCTGGCGACAAGGTAGTCTTCGCCAAGTATAGTGGCACCGAGTTCAAAGTTGACGAGGTCGAGTATCTCATTCTGTCAGAGAAGGATATCCTGGGCATTATCCAGGGCTAATTGTTGAGGAGCACTACGAGATTATGGCTAAGCAGATTTATTTCAACGAAGAGGCTCGCCGCTCGCTCAAGCGCGGTGTAGATATGGTGGCCGATGCGGTCAAGACGACGCTTGGGCCCCGCGGCCGCAATGTGGCGATTGATAAGAAGTTTGGCTCGCCTACTGTTACCCACGATGGTGTCACGGTTGCCAAAGAGATTGAACTGAGCGATCCTTTTGAGAATATGGGTGCCCAGTTGCTCAAAGAGGCTGCTACCAAGACCAACGATGTCGCCGGTGACGGGACGACGACGGCCACGGTGTTGGCCCAGGCTATTGTCACCGAGGGTCTCAAGGTTGTCGCCGCTGGTGCCAACGCGATGCTGCTCAAGCGCGGTCTCGACCGTGGTGCCGAGGCGCTTGTTGCCGCCATCAAGGCTAGCGCGACCCCCGTTCGCGACCGCGTTGATATCGCCCACGTTGCAACCAACTCGGCTGCCGATACCGAGATTGGCGAGTTGATCGCCGAGGTGATGGAGAAGGTCGGCAAAGACGGCGTCATCACCGTCGAAGAGTCCAAGGGTGTGGCCTTCGAGAAAGAGTACACCGAGGGCATGCAGTTCGACCGTGGCTATATCTCGGGCTATATGGTGACCAATGTCGAGCGCCAGGAATCTGAACTCGACGATCCCTATATCCTGATTACTGATAAGAAGATCAGCAGCATCCAGGAAGTCCTGCCTGTGCTCGAGAAGGTGCTTCAGGTTACCAAGAACTTTGTCATTATCGCTGAGGATGTTGACGGCGAGGCGCTTGCTACCCTGGTGGTCAACAAGCTTCGCGGTACGATCAATGCCCTGGCCATCAAGGCCCCTGGTTTCGGCGACCGCCGCAAGGCGATGCTGCAGGATATCGCGATCCTGACCGGTGGTACCGTGATCTCCGAAGAGGTTGGGCGCAAGCTTGATAGCGCGACGATTGATGACCTCGGCCGCGCCCGCAAGGTGGTGGCAACCAAGGACGATACGACCATTGTCGAGGGTCGTGGCGATGAGAGTGCGATCCGCGCTCGTATCGACCAGATCCGTGCACAGATTGAGACGACGACCAGCGACTTCGATCGCGAGAAGCTCCAGGAGCGTCTGGCGAAGCTCGCCGGTGGTGTGGCCGTCATCAAGGTTGGTGCCGCAACTGAGCCCGAGCTCAAAGAGAAGAAGCACCGCGTCGAGGATGCTCTCAGCGCGACCCGTGCGGCCGTCGAAGAGGGTATCGTTGCTGGTGGTGGCGTCGTTCTGATCAATGTCGTCTCGGCCCTTGATAATGTCAAGGTTGCTCACGACGACGAAAAGGTTGGCCTCCAGATCCTCCGCCGTGCCCTTGAGGAGCCGCTGCGCATCCTTGCGCGCAACGCCGGCGAAGAGGGTTCGGTCATTATCGCCAATGTGCGCCGCTATCAGGAAGAGACCGGTGATAAGACCCTGGGCTACAATGTGCTGACCGGTGAGTATGGCAGCATGATCGAGCAGGGCATTATTGACCCGGTCAAGGTGACCCGCAGTGCGGTGCAGAATGCGGTCTCGATTGCAGGCATGATCCTGACGACCGAGGCGCTCATTACTGACCTTCCCGAAGAGAAGAGCGCTGCCGGCGGTATGCCCGGTGGTATGGGTGGTATGGGCGGTATGGGCGGCATGGACTTCTAAGAAGTTCAAGCCCCGACACAAAAACACGCCAGCAAAGCTGGCGTGTTTTTGTGTCCCGAGGATGTTATGATCTAGGGTGCCCAGCGATACTCTAGTTTCACTGGCTCACGTTCGGTGAGAACCCGTAAGCCCAGCGGATCAATTGGCTGTTGCGGGGCGCTCAGCCGACTCAAGAGCAGGCTGCGCCACGAACTGCTTCGCGTATAGCGTACGACTAGCGCGGTCTCGAGGTTAGCGAGTTCGCGTGCCCCGACGATGGCTTCGTCGAGGTTGCCCAGTTCGTCAATGAGGCCAAGCTCGAGCGCCTGGTTTCCGGTATAAATGCGCCCGTCAGCCAGTTCGCGTACCCGAGCCTCGTCCAGGCCGCGCCCCTCGACAATCACCTGCACAAAGCCATTGTAGGCCTCGTCAACAATGGCTTGAAGCACGGCGATCTCTTCTGGCGTGGCTTCGCGGTTAGAAGAACCAATATCTTTGAGCTCGCCACTTTTGTAGACAATGCTGCGCAAGCCGAGTTTCTCAAAGGCTTCTTCGACGTTGATCGTCGAAAGGATGACCCCCAGACTCCCCGTGAGGGTATCGGGATTGGCATAGATGCGGTGGGCCGGTGCGCTAATATAATAGCCGCCACTGGCTGCGGTTGATCCCATTGATACAACCAGGATCTTGCCATTGTCACGCAAGTCACGTAGCTTTTCGTGCAACTCGCTACTCGCAACAACGCCTCCACCAGGGCTATCCACGCGCAAGACCACTGCCTTGACGCGATTGTCCCGACTCGCCTGGCGGATCTGGCTCAAGAGTTGTCCCTGCGAGAGTTGCAAGCTAAACGGGTCGGCGGCTGCGCCAATGGCACCACTCACCTCAATAATCACAATGCGATCAGTTCCTGAACCTTCCACCAGTTGTTCTTCCCAGGGCGGTGAAGCGATTGGTCCGATGCTGGTGTTGCTGCTGCCGGCAGCAAGCAGCAAAGCCAACCCGCCGAGCGGCAAGAGCGCACAGGCAAAAAGAATGCCAATAATGATCGAGACCGCAATGATCCAGCCCCGCGTGGCCGGCTTTTGCGGTGCTGGTTGTTCGACAGACATCTAGCCTCCTTCTGTAGGTCGTTGTACGACCTTGATCGCCGTGCTAAGACGACGGATCGCTGTTTCAATCTGATTGTCAGGTAACTCGCTGAAGGCCAGACGAATATACGCTTCGCCTGAGCCATCGGTATAACAGCGTGTCCCAGGCAGAATCTCAACCCCGTGCTCGATTGCAACCGGGGCCAGTTGGCTCGCCTGGACGCCTTGTGGTAGCTGCAACCAGATAAAGAAGCCCCCATCTGGCTCGATGAAGGGGGCTTCGGGTAACTGATGACGCAGCGCCTGACTCATCGTAGCACATTTTATTGCATAATGAGCACAGAGATCCGCAATATGTTGTTCGAGCCGACCATTGGCGCTAAACCCGGCCACCAGATGGGTCACGAAGGGGCTGCTCGCTCCTTCGAGTTTGAACATCTGGAGACGCGCAATCAGTTCGCGGGGGCCGTGTGCCCAACCCACGCGTAGCCCTGGGGCAAGAATCTTGGAAAACGTGCCGACGCGTAGCACCCATCCTTCCTGATCGAGCGACGCCATCGGTGGCAATGGCTCACCACGAAAGCGTAGATCAACATACGCATCATCTTCTACGACCAGCACCCCATAGGTGGCGGCAAGTTCAACGATCCGCTGGCGTCGTTCCAGGCTCAACGTGACGCCCGCTGGATTCTGGAAGGTTGGAATAGTATAGAGAAATTTGGGACGAAGATTTTTGCGCTTCAGCGCTTCCAGGGTGGTCGCGAGGGCTTCCACATCCAGCCCATGGGCATCAACTGGCAGCCCGATCATCTGCGCCCCCGCACGCTTGAATTGACGCACGGCCCCCATAAAGGTTGGAGCCTCGACCAGCACGGTATCACCAGGCTCGATCAATACCCGGGGCAAGAGCCCGAGGATCTGCGACGAACCGTAGGCGACGAGAATCTCGTCTTCATGAGCCTGCACGCCCTCATGGTGCAGGCGCTCGGCAATCAAGGTGGTTAACGCAGGTGCCACAGGCGCATAATTCAAGGCGTCATTCAGATGTGAAGCCAAGATCTTGGCCGTTGTGTCAACCAGTTCTTCCTGGGGAAACAACGCCGGATCAGCCAGTCCATAGGCCAGTGAGAGCGGCGGTTCCCCATCAGTCTCAAGGGAAGGCCCCCAGAGCGGGGGCAATGCTTCGCGCGCTTGGGCTGTGTAGAGGTCGGCAAGTTGCATAGGTGTTTCTATCCTTATTGCTTTCTTCTGGCGAAAGATGCCAGCATTGCTGGCATCTTTCGCCAGAAGAAAGCTTTTTCTTGGGGGCTGCAGGCCCCCAAACCCCAGATTTACATCACGAGGGCCGGGGTATGATGTAACGAGAGCATCCCTGCAGCGGCTTGCTCGGCTGAGGGCAGCGCCGATTCGGCTGGTTTATCTGACGCGGCCATGCAGAGTGCCCCCCGACGGGCAAGATCCTGACCGACCTGAAAAAGATCACTACACAGGGTCAGGCGCCCATCGTGCATTCGATCGAGCGTTGCGGTCAGTTCAGCTCGCCGAAAGGCTTTGAAGGGCGTTGGATCGCCCTCGGCGACCCTGGCTTGCAATTCGACTTGCAGGCTCGCCAGACTCGTCGGCAAGCGTGGCGTGGCAACGGCGATAATCTCGCTGATGGTCGGTGCCGTCCCGTGCAGAATCGCATCAAGCATTGGCTCAAGTTCAATTGCCCCGAGCGTTGCCCACAGGGCCGTTGCAACCACGTAATCCTGATTATCAAGCGTATAACTGTGCCATTCTTTGCGGCAGAGTTCACTGTAGTAACGGCGAAACGTGCTCACGTCGAGGGTTTCGCCCACCAGTTGGCTGGCGATCACCAGGGCTCCCTCGGCCCGTGCATCATCAATCGCCCCATCTGAGCGCCCGCGTGGCCCCAGGAGCGTCTTGTCAATATCAATCAGCAGGGCGGTACGTGCCCAGTCAATGCCCCGTGCTTCGAGTTCGGCAATCCATGGGTGAATCAGATGCCAGCGGGTTGCCGTTGCTGTAGCGCCCTGCCAGGTCATCGCCTCGTCGGCCACAGGCCGATCTTCACCGATAAAGCCATAGGCAGGCCGTGAACCAATGATGCGCAGGTGGGCCGCAAGCATGCGATCATTATCGGTGTCGCCAAGCACTGCAAAGGCGGTCAGCGTCGGCCCGCCTCGCAGCTGCTGGGCGGAATCTGCCAGTGCTTGCATCACCTCGGCATAGGCCTGATCACGCTTGCGTGGCGGTGGCCCGTCGCTATGGCCGAGCGATGCACGGATCGTCGCCAGCCGCGGCAGCCGTAGATCACATGCCTCTAGATCACGATAGATCACCACATTCCCGGTAAGGTCGGCAATCGTTGCTCTGATGCTCATGCCTTCACCAGGCCCTGTGCATACATCAGTTCCGCATTGAGCAGTGAACCACCAGCAGCCCCGCGGATCGTATTGTGGCTGAGACAAACCAGTTTGTAATCGAGCAGCGAGCATGGGCGCACCCGGCCCACCGTGGTGCTCATCCCACGCCCAGCATCGCGGTCACGGCGTGGCTGCGGGCGGTCTGGCTCATCACGCACAATGATGGGCTGGGCTGGCGCACTGGGCAGGTTGAGTTCTTGCGGAAGACTCCGGAACGAGCGCAACGTCGCGACTACTTCTTCAAGCTCGGGACGTTGCGCAAAGCCAATCGAGAGGCATTCCAGGTGGCCTTCCAGTACGGGAACACGATTGCAATGGGCTGAAATCGTACATGCAATCGGCACGATAACCCCATCACGCACAACCCCCAGCATCTTCTGGGGCTCAGTTTCAACTTTTGGCTCTTCACCGCCAATATACGGGATCACATTGTCAATCGCATCGTAGGAAGGAATGCCGGGATATCCTGCACCCGAGAGCGCTTGCATGCTCATCAATAAGAGCTTGGTGACGCCAAAACGGTCATGGAGTGGGCGCAGCAGCATCGTCGGACCAGTGGCAGTACAATTTGGGTTCGTCACGATTGCTCCAGACCAACCCCGACGGGCGCGCTGCACGTCAATCAACGCGAGATGTTCAGGATTTACCTCGGGAATCAGCAAAGGTACGTCAGGTTCCATCCGATGATCCGAGGCATTGGAACAGACGATATGCCCGGCTCGCGCGAGGCGTTGCTCGATGCGGCCTGCTGTTTTGCTGGGCAGGGCCGAGAAGACCAGTGGGGTGTCGAGATCGGCATCGTCAGGCAAAATCGTCATACCCTCAACCTCGCTGGGCATAGGCGCATCTAGAACCCAGCGGGTGGCCTCGGCATAGGTCCGCCCGGCACTGCGCTCGCTCCCTACAAGTGCGGCAAGCTCAAACCAGGGATGCCCTTCAAGCAACTGAATAAAACGCTGGCCGACAGTTCCTGTGGCTCCCAGGACACTGACTCGTATCTTCATCGAGTACTCCTTCAGTCTATATCCTCGCGTGAACCTCTGTGCTTCCCTCGGCGAGGTAGCGGTAGGGATCGGTATAGGGTGTATTATAAGCGCTACTGCGCAGAGTGAAACATCGTCGAACAACAGGAAGAACGCTTATGATCAATGCACTGCTGAGCCTGCTCGTTTTTCAATTGCTTGGTGAGGTGCTGGTACGCGCCATTGGGGTGCCGATTCCCGGGCCGGTCGTGGGGATGTTGCTCCTCTTTGGTGCCCTGAAGCTTCGTGGTCGTGTGCCCGACACGCTCCACAAAGTCTCCGAAGCCTTGCTCAATAATCTCTCGCTGCTCTTTGTGCCTGCCGGAGTCGGGGTGATGGTACACCTGAATCTGTTGCGCACAGGATGGTGGCAATTGCTCGTGACGGTCATCGTCAGTACGCTCATTACCCTTGTTGTGACGGCCCTCACGATGCAGGGGTTGGTCAGGGTGCAGCGACGCGCCAGGGGAGGTCAGACCGATGGGTGAACCAATCATCGAGATCTGGGTCTACCTGGCTCAGACGCCGCTACTCTGGCTGGTGACGACGATCGGGGTCTATCAGGTTGCGCAGGCCCTCTCACGGCGGGTTGGGGCTCCCCCGTTGCTCAATCCGGTCTTACTGACGATTGTGGCGCTGGTCAGTCTCTTGCTGCTCACCGATACGTCCTATGATGTCTATTTTGACGGGGCGCAGTTTATTCACTTTTTGCTCGGGCCGGCTACCGTTGCGTTGGCGATGCCACTCTATCAAGCCGAGCGCAAACTACGCCAGGTGCTCTTGCCCGGGCTTGGAGCGTTGGTGCTTGGTGCCGCGACCGGGATCATTGCGGCGGTGCTGATGGGCACCCTGGTCGGGTTAGACGAACCAGTGTTGCGTTCGCTGGCGCCCAAGAGCATCACCACCCCGATCGCCATGGGTGTTGCCGAGGCCATCGGAGGACTGCCGTCACTCACGGCTGTGCTGGTCATTCTGACCGGCATGGTGGGGGCGATCGTGGGGCATGAAGTGCTTGACCTGTTGCGCTGTCGCGATCAGAGCATCCGTGGCTTTGCGATGGGCCTGGCGTCACACGGGCTCGGCACTGCACGCGCACTGCAAGTCGACCGCGAGGCAGGTGCCTTTGCGGGACTGGCGATGGGACTCAACGGGGCGATGACGGCCATGTTGGTGCCGCCACTTTTGCGATGGTTGGGTTTATAATGTTACGCGACAACCCGCGTCACGATGCGAGTTGTCGCGTCGCTTGTATTACTCACGCTGCATCGTGCCATCAGGCAGCCAGCGAATGCGTACACCGTCAACGTCTGTCCAGGTCTCGCCTGGTTCGTCGTCATCTTCTTCACGCACCATGACCGGGCCATTGTTGCGCGACCAGAGCATCAACTCGTCAATCGTATACCAACCTGATTGGTACTGAACCTGATCAGTTGGATTCAACCAGAAGCGTATCTGCCCATCCATCCACTGCCAGCGTTCAAGTGAGCGCCACTGCTTGCCCTGGTCGTTGAGTGCTGTCTTCAACTCTTCAAGCATACGCAGCAGTTCGGGGAGGGTGTGGCGGTTACTGTAGCGAAGTTGGATAAGACGATGATTTACCGCATCACGTAACCGTTCCAACTCGGTCAGACTCAAACCATCGATATCAATGTCGATCACAGCAGCGTCCTTTCTGTGGACACTGGTTCAGCCGGGCGGCTGTGAACGCCGTATTGGAAGTCGTGCGACCTTCGCAGCTGATCCGCTCCAATGTCCATTCCAGAGCGACTCCGTGGGGTCCATCCGACGCGTACTGCGGTGTACGTAGGTCGTCGAAGCTTGTTCCCGCTATTGTATCATACCGCAATTCTATTACCAGGAACCTGGCAAAAACGTGACACTCTTGTCACCTAGAGGAAAATTGTAGCATTTTATCGGGGAAAACAGGGCCAGGGTTCCCTATCTAGGTCAAAATTGATGGCAAGTGGCCTTCAGTACTTGCGAAACGTGGCCTTCGTCGGTTAAGATACACAAAAGCAGGATACCATGACATGATTTTCTCCGCTGAGCCGTTTATACTAGAGCCAGGGGGAATCCTACCGCAAGTTGTCGACTATCTGGTGCGGCAATGGAAGCAATTCAGTTGATGGACTGGTCTGCTGACGCATCAGCCCAGTCTGGAGTTGCACAACGTAGAGATGGCGTCCCTCCTTCGCCAGCAACACGCAAGTTATTCGAGGGCGGTCGCCCCGCCTCTGCTGGCCCAATGGTAAAGCGGTGGGTTGCTGGTTTCCGGTTAAGGAGCAGGTGACATGCATATTCTGGTGGCCGATGATGATATTCCCAGTGTAAAGTTGACGTCTTTTGTGCTGGAAGAGGCGGGTTACCGGGTCTATAAAGTCTATGATGCGCAGAATATCTTGCAGGCTGTTGAACAGCACAACCCTGATCTGATCCTGCTTGATGTCATGATGCCCCGATCAGATGGTTTCGAGATTTGCCGTCAGATCCGGCGTAATTCGGATGTGCCGATTATTTTTCTCTCAGGTCGTTCCCTGCTGCAAGATCGGGTGATGGGGTTGCAAATTGGTGGTGATGACTATCTGGTCAAACCCTACGAGCCATCTGAATTGCTTGCGCGGGTGGAGGCAGTGCTGAGGCGTCGCAACAGTGATATGCTCAACCCTTCGTCACGCCTGAGTCAAGGTGAAATCACGCTTGATCCTGTGGAACATAAAGTGATTTTTACCAATAATCGCACAACTGAATTGACTCCTCTTGAGTTTCGATTACTCTATTATCTGATGAAGAATTCCGGACGCATTCTCAACATTACCCAGATTCTTAATAAGGTCTGGGGCTATGATTATGAAGGCGAGAGCAACCTGGTTGCGGTCTATATCCGTCGTCTACGCACCAAAATCGAAGAAGATCCTGAACATCCCCGCCATGTGATTACTGTGCGTAACCTGGGCTATAAATTTGAGCCTTGAGGAAGAGAGCCGATTTCATGGCGGCAACCGAGCCACCTCTTGCGCGTGACCCGTTCTGGTTACGCGCTACTATTCGTACCGGTGTGCGCGCAATGTTGCCGCTCCCCGTGCTGGGCCTGGCCTGGTGGCTGGCCCTGATGTCTCTTGAGACGACCACGACCTTCGGGCTTGTGATCTATGCCGTTGTCAACCTGATGTTGTTGGCAGGGCTTATCAAGGCTGATCAACAGCGGCATGAACGTGCGTTGTTCGCCTTGTTGTTTGTGTCGGTTGCCAGTGATGCCTTCCTTGCCTGGTTCCTCTTTGCCACCGCTGGTCCATTGACCCTCGGTATCTTTCCTCTCTATGTGGTGATGGTGCTGAAGGCGCTCTGCTATCGCCGCATTACCCTCTGGACGTTATTGGTTCCCGCCCTGGTGGGGCCAGTCGATCTCGCTGTCCTCTATCTGACGCAACGCCCGGAAGCTTTTTCGACCGAAGAATGGCTCGCCTTCTGGGGAATTGTGGCTAGTTCCGTCTTTTTTGTGGTGTTGCTGCTCGTACTGACTGAACAACGCATGGTAACTGCACGACGCGTGAGTCTTCGCCTGGAACAGGATCGCTACGCCAACGCTGAGCACGTTGCTGAGCTCGAAGGCATTGCGACGGATCTCCGCTCGCGTATTCGCCGCCAGCAGACGCTCGAAGAGAGTTTGCGGGCCATTACTGGTTTGCTTAGCCTTGATGCGGTGTTGAGTCAGATTCTTGATAGTTTGCGCCAGATGCTTGGATCACGGCCCGTCAAGGCGACCGCACTGACCCTTGCCCGGCGTGACCATTTTGACCACCGTCTGTTGAGTGATGATTCTAGGTTGACAAGTGAATTGGCCTGGGCTGAAGCGCTCGCCTCGCATGTTATCGCGGCACGTACGTCTTTGCTGGTGGGTGATGCGAGCAGCGAGCCCGAGTGGCTCGCCCTTCAGCCTTTTGGGATCAAGTCGGCGCTCAGTGTGCCCTTGATTGACCCTGATGATCAGGTGCTTGGTGCCTTGACGATTGTCAGTGATGAACCACACCTCTTTACGTCGGTCGAGTCACGGTATCTCACCTCGTTTAGTATCCAGGCAAGTATTGCGATTCATAATGCTGATTTGCATACCCAGTTGACCCGTCAACGTCTTTTGCTTGAAGCAGTTCTGCGTGATATTGGCGATGCGTTGCTCGTCGTTGATGCTCACGGGGCCTTGCTCTTGGGTAATTCTCATGCGTATCAGGCGCTCCAGCATAACGATGTCCACGCAGGGAAGTTGCGTGAGGTGCTCGATCAGTTGAACCAGGAGATTCGTGAACACGAGGTTCCCGTCTTGACCCGTGAATTGACGGTTGGTGAGGGTGACGATGAATTGCACTATGAGATCTTTGCCTCGCTTGTGCGCGTGCCTGATGAAGGGCCGTGCCCGGTTGCTTTTGTCCTCCATGATGTGACCAGTCTGAAGATCCAGGAGCTCCAGCGGGTCGAGTTTATTTCGATGGTATCACATGAATTGCGCAATCCCCTCAATACGCTCAATGGCTTCCTCAAGGTTGTGTTGCAAGGCAAAGCCGGAGCCTTGAATGCGCTCCAACAAGAGTTTCTGGCGCTTGCTGATGAACAGGCGGATGCACTCAAAGGCCGGATTACGGAACTACTTGAATTTAATCGTCTCGAAGCCGGGCGCCTCCAGCTGCACCCCGATTGGTCTGATCTGACTGACCTCTTGCTGATGACGGTGGCGCGTTTTCAACTTCAGGCTGATCAGGCTGGGTTGGCTATTGTTGCACACATTCCACCCTCGATTCCTGAACTGTTGATGGATACAGAACGGGTTGGTCAGGTTGTGACGAATTTGATTGAAAATGCGATTAAAGCAACACCGAGTGGTGGTACAATTACCGTTGGTGTTGATGTGCACGAGCGCGATGTCGAAGTGTATGTGCGTGATACAGGTATTGGCATTTCACCTGAAGAGCAGGAGAAGATTTTTGATCGGTTTTATCAGGTGAAGAATCGCTCTGTGACACAGGGCGTGCATCTCGGCCTTGGGCTCTCGATCTGTCAACAGATTATCGAAGGCCACAATGGGCGGCTCTGGGTTGAAAGCGAAGAGGGCAAAGGAAGCCGTTTTGCCTTTGTCTTGCCCTTGGTGCTCCGCGAACAGACAATTAGCGAGCCTATCCATTGAGGTTCATAGGTGATCCTCCTGCTCGGAAACGAGGTTGATGCGTGAACATGGCACTCATTGCACTGGCTAGTGCGTCTAACTCGGTCTGCCCTCCCCTCAGTCTCGCTTATCTGGCGGCACTGCTCGAACAGCGACGCCATATTGTGCGTATCTATGATCTTGCCCTTGAACCTGATGTTCCCCTCGCCGAGGCCCTTCAACCCCTCCGTTCCTTTTTGCCCACGGTGGTCATTGTTGCCGGCGAATACGAGGCTGATCTTGAAGTGGCCCTCCACGCGTTGCAAGAGGTTCATGATGGGCAGGTCCTGGGGATGCTCATGAGTCGCAATGGCCTTGATGCCTGGCAGGTGAGTGTCGAAGGACTGACATGGTTCGATCAGCAGTATGGGCAATTCAAACAGGAGCCTTTGCCGGCCAGTTGCAATCAGTTGCCCTTACCCGCTCGTCACTTGCTGTCGCTTGAACGCTACGCCTTGCGTGCCGCCGGTGGTGAGTTGCAGACGAGCGTCGCGATTGCCGGGCTTAATGCTGTCGGTGCCTTTGTGTTGCGGATACCCACCCAGATTGTGGCCGAGTTGCGCTCCCTTTCGCACGAGTTTGGTGTTCGCCATTATCTGCTCACCGATGTGCCGGTGACGATTGACCTTGCCTGGTTGGATGCGTTTTTGCACTATCTGTTACAGGCCCAACTCAGGATTAGCTGGGAGGCGCACGCCTCCTTTGCGCACCTGGAGCGTGCGTTGCTGGCGCGGATGGCGCGGGCCGGGTGCGAGTGTCTGATCTTTGATCTTGATGCTCCAGAGCTTTTCGAGTCACTCGCCGCTCGTCAGCAGTTCCGTCAGATCGTTGCCAGCGCCCGTGATGCGCAGATCTTTGTGCGGGCTAACCTGAAACTTGAACCGCCGTATGAGTCATTGACCCGGTTGATTGATGTGGCGGCGAGCTTTGGCCTCGATGGCGTGAGTTTTGATGTCTCGCCTGCAGTAGCGCGGAGTGTTGGGGCTGATGCGCAGGAGTTGCGCCAGCTCGCCCATCAATTGTATGCGCAAGGACGCGATCGCCAGCGCTGGGTTGATCGTTTTGGGCCTGCCCTTGGCAATCTGATCTGGCGCTTACGTGGGTTGCATGTCTCAAATCAGCAGGATTGATTGATTAGGTAAAGCAAACGCGGGGCCAATTATGCTGGCCCCGCGTTTGCTTGAGCGTACAGTTGTTCGTCTGGGAGCGAAGTTTTCTCGTCTAGGTATTGGCTTCGACAAGCTCAGCCAACGGCGGACGATGGGCGTTGCGAATGGACGGAGGCTGAGCTTGTCGAAGCCCCCACTGGTATCAAATTATTATACGGTAAGCAAATGGCGGAATTTGTCAAAGTTCCGTGGGCCGACACCTGCAATTCCGTTGAGGTCTTCGACTGTGTTGAAGGGGCCACGTTCCTGGCGATAGGTAACGATGCGCTTGGCTAGTGATGGGCTGATCCCGGGCAAGGCTGCAAGGGCTTTTTCGTCAGCCGTGTTCAGGTTGACAAGCTCCCGCGTTCCTTTTTTGGCTTCGTCTTCCCCGTCTTCCCCGTCTTCCCCGTCTTCCTCTTGTTCATCAGCAACCGTCTCGGCGACGGCGTCGGCCATATCATCGGCGGTGTCGGCGACGGCGTCGGCCATATCATCGGCGGTGTCGGCGACCGCTTCGGCGGCGTCGGTGACGGTGTCGGCGACCGTTTCGGCGGTGTCGGCGACGGCGTCAGCGACCGTTTCGGCGGTGTCGGCGACGGCGTCAGCGACCGTTTCGGCGGTGTCGGCGACGGTGTCAGCGACCGTTTCGGCGGTGTCGGCGACGGTGTCAGCGACCGCTTCAGCGCTCACTGGGGCAGGTGCTTGTGCTCCGGGTAACGGTGCGCTTGGTGGTGCACCACGGTGAACCCGCGTGGGGATGCGGCGCGGACCGCTGCTGGCGGCTGGATTTGCTGATGATGGCCCGCTCGTTGCTGGTGCAGCAGCAGGACGAGCAGGTGGCGCATACGGTGCCGGGCTGACCGGTTTGTTTTGCTGGCGTAACCAGCGCCAGGCCAGATATCCAGCCCCAGCCAGAGTACTCAACCAGAAAAGCCTGCGTAGCATCATGATCTCCTGTGGAACAATGACCTCAAGTACCACTCCTGATGGAGGGGTGGGAGCTACAAGCCCCCGATTAAGATCGTCTTTTTTCGTTTACAACGCAACAAGTGACCGCAGTAGGGTCAGATTTTCGATATCTTCGAGCATCGCATCACCTTTAGGCGTCTCGATAATCTTTGGAATGGAACGAAAACGTGGATCATTGACCAGCAGACGAAAGGCCTCAAGGCCAAGGAAGCCTTGCCCGATATGGGCATGGCGGTCAACGCGACTCGCGAGATCTTTTTGCGAATCATTCACATGAAAGCACTTGATCCGGTCAACCCCCACGAGCCGATCAAACTCGGCGAAGGTGGCAGCGTAGGTCGTAGGGGTACGGATATCATAGCCGGCGGCAAAGATATGGCAGGTGTCGACACAAACAGCCATGCGATCATGGTGGGGAACCAGTTCAAAGAGCCGCGCCAGGTGTTCAAAACGATGGCCAAGCGCTGTGCCCTGACCGGCGGTTGTTTCGAGCAGCACGGTTGTTGTGCCGCCAACTCCCTCGTCAAAGAGACGATTGAGGGCCACTGCTTCGCGCTCGAGACCAGCCTCTTCGCCACTACCCGTATGCGCCCCGGGATGGGTTACGAGGTAAGGAATATCTAGCAGTGCGCAACGCTCGAGCTCATCGGCAAAGGCACGCATTGATTTTTCCCAGAGTTCATCCGCAGGGGCGGCCAGGTTGATCAGGTACGAATCGTGAACAATCACCGGGCCAATGCCACTGCGCGCCTGTTCTGCCTTGAATGCGGCAATTTCGGCCTCGGGCAGTGGCCGCGCAGCCCACTGGCGCTCGTTTTTGCTAAAGATCTGCATGGCCTCACAGCCAACCTGCTCACCACGAGCAAAGGCTTTGGAGACCCCGCCTGCGATCGACATATGTGCGCCAAATGGCATACAAACCTTTACAGACGATGCTTTGAAACCTGCTTGATTATAGCATGATCTGCGCAACAGGGGTGAAGCTGTATCTGTTCACATGTGTCCTGGGAGCGAGGGCGTCCCGCCCTCGGCATGCCTTCGAGGGCGAGACGCCCTCGCTCCCAGGCTTCGCCTGAATCCGCTCGTCCAGACCTCACAGATCTGTGAGGTCTCGACCGTGTCGCGTCTACCGGATTGTGTACTGGAAGACCATAAGCCCACGGCTGCAGGGGCAAAGCCCGGCGTCGCGGGCTGAACCGGCCTCGCATCTTGGGCGATTGCATCTTCCGTGTAGGCATCCCGCCAAGGCACCCGCAAGGGCACCCGCAAGGGCACCCGCAAGGGGTGCCCCTACACCGGATGCGGGCGCCGCCCCGGGGCGGGGCACCCCTTGTGGGTGCCCCGCCCCGGTACGGGCACCCCTTGCGGGTGCCCTGTTGTATCCGCTTTCGTATGATGCAATCGCCCTAGCCTCGCACCTTGAGATAGATGACGGATCAGCCCTGGATCGTGTATTATTAGGCCATGGAGAAATTGTCGAACGCATTTGCTGTCGGGTTGGGTAAAACGACAGGTACGCTGTCGCGCATGTTGCGCATCGGTGGGGGTACGACGCTGCCCGGAAGGGTTGCCCGTCTGGTTGCGCCTTCGGTGTTACGCGATCTGAGTGCTACGCTGCCAGGTGGGGTGATCCTCCTTTCGGGTACCAATGGCAAAACAACAACCAGCCGGATGCTGGCTGAAATCTTGTGCGCCAATGGTGAGCGGGTCCTGCACAATCGTGCGGGGGCGAATCTGATCACAGGGTTGACGACAACAGCGCTGGCCGGCACCGATTGGCGGGGGCGTCCACAGGCGACCATTGGTCTCTTTGAGACCGATGAGGCGGCGCTTCCGCAGGCGCTTGCCGAGACAGCCCCTCGTCTTGTGCTGATCAATAACCTTTTTCGCGATCAGCTTGATCGCTATGGCGAAGTTGACACCCTAGCCCAGGCCTGGAAACAAGCCCTCCGAACGCTCTCGCCTGAGACACGGATCGTCTTGAATGCGGATGATCCCGCCGTTGCCTATCTTGGACAAGATCTGAGATGTCATGTCTTTTACTACGGGCTTGAAGATGCACAGCATGCTGTTGGCGCGGGGGCCCATATTGCCGATTCGCAGTTTTGTCAGCAGTGTGGCGAGCGTTATCGCTACAGCCTGGCCTTTTATGCCCATATCGGCCACTACCAGTGTCCACGCTGTGGCTACCAGCGCCCCACACCCCAGGTGCAACTGGCTCGGCTTGACCTGAGCGGCATCGAGGCGAGTCGGCTCTATCTACGTTATCCTGGGGGCGGGCTCGAACTCAACTTGCCACTTCCCGGGCTCTATAACGCGACCAATGCCCTGGCTGCGTTTGCGGCTGCGCTTGCCCTCGGTGTGCCGCCCGCGACGTCACGTTATGCGCTCGAACGCTTCAGTGCCGCCTTTGGGCGGATCGAGCGGGTAACGGCCGGCCAGGGTGGTGCGCCGATGCTCATTGCCTTGATCAAGAATCCGGTTGGCGCAACCGAAACAGTGCGGATGATTGTCCAGACGGCGACGGTTCCGGCGCACGCATCACAAGGACTGCACCTCTTGATCGCGATCAACGACCGTTTTGCCGATGGAACCGATGTTTCGTGGCTCTGGGATGCCGAATTTGAAGCCCTGGCGGGCCAGGTTGCTTCGGTGGTGGTCAGTGGTACGCGAGCCGAAGATATGGCGGTACGGCTGAAATATGCTGGCGTTGATCCCGCGATGATGCGGATTGTTCCCGAGGTGCATCCAGCACTTGATGAAGCCCTGGCGCGTTTGCCAGCGGGGGCAACGCTGGCGATCTTGCCTACCTACACTGCGATGCTCGCCTTGCGCCAGGATCTTGCGCGGCGGGGGTGGGTGAAGCCCTTCTGGGAAGGGTGAGTTGGTGCGCTGAAAAGAGCCAGCATGGCTGGCTCTTTTCAGCGCAAAAAGCTAGGTTGAAAGGCTAGGCCTGATCCTACGCACGGACAAAGACGAGGGTGGCCCCGTCATCAACAGTGATTGTCAGGGTCGTGCCGTCGATCACATAGCTCGTGGCTCGGCTTAGCTGATCGAGGAAGGCCATTTCCTGGGCCAGGATCGCATCCTCGCACGCCATCATGGTGCTGCCGGCCTGGGTAATGCTGAGTGTACCTTCGGCAACGGTGTAGCCCGCAAAGTAGCGGTTGCAGCCAGCCGAACCCGCGACGCGGCCTTCGTCGTCAAACTCGGCGGAGATGGGCGTAGCCTCGCTCAGCGGCGCTGCGCCGTTGAGCTCAGTCAGCAGCCAGCTCGTGCCGGCCAGGGCATTGCTTGTCTGCTCAAAGACGAGCGTAGCGCCATCATCAATGGTGATCGTCAGGGTCGCGCCGTCGATCACATAGCTCGTAGCCCGGCTGAGTTGATCGAGGAAGGCCTGCTCTTGCGCCATGATCGCCTCTTCACATGCCATCCGCGTGCTACCGGCCTGCGAAATGCTGAGCGTGCCATCGGCAACGGTGTAGTCGGCAAAGTAGCGGTTGCAACCAGCCGAACCCGTGATGCGGCCCTCGGTATCAAACTCGGCCGAAATTGGCGCACTCTCGCTCAGCGGCGCTGCGCCGTTGATGGCGGTGAGTACCCAATTCGTTCCGGTCAGGTCATTGCTCGTGGTCACTTCTTCCTCCGCACGCTCAAAAACGAGGGTGGTTCCGTCATCAATGGTGATCGTCAGGGTCGCGCCATCGATCACATAGCTCGTAGCGCGGCTGAATTGATCCAGGAACGCCTGTTCCTGCGCCATGATTGCATCCTCACACGCCATCATGGTGCTGCCGGCCTGGGTAATGCTGAGCGTGCCATCGGCAATGGTGTAACCGGCAAAGTAGCGGTTGCAACCAGCGGAACCCGCGACGCTTCCCTCGGTATCAAACTCGGCCGAGATTGGCGTACCCTCGCTCAGCGGCGCTGCACCGTTGAGCTGCGTCAGCACCCAACTCGTTCCGGCCAGGGCATCACTCGCCTCTGGCGTCGTGGCTTCTTCGGTGACCGGTGTCTCCTGCTCGGTCGTCGCAGGTGTCGGCTCGGTGGTTGAGCCGGTGCTCGGTGCGGTGCCACAGGCAGCCAAGACAAGCATGCCCATCAGCAGCGCCGAAAGAATCGTCATACGCAACTTCATTGCTCTCCTCACTTCTACTCAAGGATAATCTGTGTGCGGGGCCACTATTCTGGTGCTGTGTAGCCCTGCCATAGTGAGAACGTTGTCTTGGGCAGGAATGTTCCCACCTGACGCTATTTCTCAGCTATTTCTCAGCCAGTCGCGCAGGGCATAGGGTAGATAGACCAGCACAAACGCGAGTAGGCCGACAAACTGCAGTGGAATGAGATACCAGGGCCACGGCCCCATGAGATCGAGCAGACTTGGGAAGGCCGGCTTGCGGGCGATAAACATATAGTTGCCCCCAGTGAGCCAGTTGACCAGGCCAACAACAAGCAAGATGGCATTGGTAAGCAGAAAGACCCGCCCAAGCGACCCCCAGGTGGGGCGATAGTGCCACGCTCTGATCGCAAACAGGGCCGCGAAAAGCGGAACCGCGTGTGAGGTCCAGAAGATCCAGTAGACAAAATGAGGAAAATTGAACCCATTGCTCTGGAGATCCGGGGTGAGCAGGGCCTGAACCGAACCGGCAAAGCCCCAGAAATAGATCAGTTCGAATAGCCGCACGTTGCCTGTCGCCAGCATCAAGGCCGACAGTGGAACCGCTAGTGTGCAGAGGTGTAACGGCAGCGAATACTGTATATTCCAGAGTCCGTTGCTCAGTTGCCAGAGATCCCAGGCGAACCAGTTGGCAAGGCTGTAGACAATCAAGCCACGCTTGAGCAGGGTGCATCCCTGCGCATCAAGGCGTGGTGTCACCCACGCCAGGACGACACATCCCAGGGCAATTGTCAGCAGTGGCAAGAGATGCTCAGGCGACCAGAGCTCAAACCGAGGTCCGATAAACGACGGGCCAAAGATATTGGGGAACATGACCGTTTCCTGTCTCTTGTTGTTCATTCTTTTCGAAGTTGCACCCATCTTCTATTCTTCGTATAATACAGTGATACTGCTCTATCAACCGGAGGATTTTTGCCCATGCCGATGTACGAGGTCGAGACATCACAGCCGCCAGACCTCGTGGCGGCGTTGTGTGAAACCTGGCCGCGCATTGCCGAATTGCTTGCCGATCTGGAGACCGAGGCGATGGCCGAGGCGCGGATCGGCGGTTTGCGTCATATCGGGGCTGTCTGGTATGCGCAAGGAGGCGTGGCTGAGGTTTTGACCGAACTCGGGCTGGCGCTCGCCGAACGCCTCAAGCTCTCGCAGGGGTTGGTGGTCAGTGAATTATTGCTGGCGTATGGGGCCGCCCAGGAAGAGCAACGTACCCGCGAATGGGAAGCACGTCTGCTGGCGCGCGCCTCGGAGCTCGATGGTCTTCATCGCATTATTTCGGCGGCAAACTCGACGCTGGATCTCGATACCTCCCTCCAGACTGTGGTTGAAACCGTTGCCCAGGTTGTTGGGGTTGAGGCATGTTCTGTCTACCTGTACGACAAGCATCGTGACGAACTGGTCTTGCGGGCGACCCGTGGGCTCAATCGTGCCGCGATCGGGCAGGTTGTGTCGCACCTGGGGCAAGGAGTGACGGGTTGGGCTGCCCAGTTGGGGCATCCTGTGGCGGTGCGCGACGTCTGGCAGGATCCTCGTTTCAATGTTGAACCGCAGCTTGGCGAAGAGACCTTTCGCTCGATGCTGGCGGTTCCGATTGTGCTCTTTAGTGCCGAGCGCTATCAGTTCAGTGCCGATAAGCTGCAAGGGGTGATTACCGGGCAGACGATCGGTCCGCGTGACTTTACGCAGGAAGAGATCTCGTTTGTCGAAGTGGTGGCGGGCGAGCTTGCCTTCTTTATTGCCAATGCCCAGCTCTATCAGCAGACCGACGAACGCCTCCACCAGAAATTGCGTGAGTTGACGACATTGCAGCAGGTCTCGAAGAGCATTGCCGAGCAGATCGGGTTGCGTGATGTGCTCTCGCTGATTACCGAGAAGGCGGTCGAACTCGCCCAAGCTGACCGGGCTTCGATCTTTCAGATGGGCGACGACGGGCACCTGCAATTGATGGCGACGTACGGCGGCGAGGGTGACGGCGTGCGGGATTTCATCATCCAGACGGTGCGGGATAGCCGCCCGCTGGCTGTGATGAATGCCTATCAAGATGCGCGCTTCCCTGAACTGGCTGCTGTTGCGCGGCGTGAGCAGTTTCATTCGCTCTTTTGCATGCCGTTGCGCGCCCGTGAACGCACGATTGGCGGGATTTGCCTCTATAAACGTGAGCCGCACCTCTTTGATTATGAGCAGGTACGCTTGCTCAGCACCTTTGCTGATGAGGCCGCTATTGCGATTGAAAATGCCCGCCTCTATGAAGAAAGCCAGCGGGCGCTCGCGATCAAGTCGGCCCTGCTGCAAGAGATGCACCACCGGGTGCGTAATAACCTCCAGACTATTTCGGCGCTGCTGGCAATGCAACTGCGACGGGTTGAGCCGCACAGCCAGGGTGCCAAGGCGCTGCGCGAGAGTGCGGCGCGCATTCAGTCGATTGCGGCCATTCACAATCTGCTCTCACGCGAGGATGTGGGCGTTACCACGGTGAACGCCGTGGCTCGACAGGTCGTCGAGAGCGCTCAGTCAACGCTGGTGCATAGTGAGGCCCCCGTTCGCTTTGCCATTATGGGCGATGAGGTGCGTGTTGGTTCACGGGATGCAACGGTACTGGCGCTGGTCATCAATGAATTGATTAGCAATGCTCTCTCGCACGGGCTTGCCGCTGAGGGGGGCAGTGTCGAGGTTGAAGCTACGCTCGGCGTAAGCCAGGTGATGGTCGAGATTCGCGATGATGGGCCGCGCCATCCACCCCCCCCGCGCCCTCCCCATAGCAGTGGATTGGGTTTGCACATCATCGAAACGCTTGTTCACCAGGATCTGGGGGGTGACTTCCGCTTGATCCGCGATGATGCGCACGGTTGGATGCGGGCACAGGTCTGCTTTCCGCAACATCTTATTGATGAAGTTGGGGAAACGCTGTGAAATCTGCCTAAGGAAGCGTGATGAGTGATTTTCCGACTGAGGGGCGTCCGCCTTTTATTAACCGACGCCTGTCGCTTGCGGAATGGAAGCAGTATGTGGCCGGGTATGACTTTGGCGCTCTGGCGCCGAGTCGTCTGGTGCTGCACCATACCTATACGCCTACCGAAGCCCAGTGGCGCGGCCTGACGACCATGCGCGGTATCCAGCGCTTTTATGCCGGCAAGGGCTGGATGGCAGGCCCACATCTTTTTGCTGGCCCCGATGGAATCTGGCTCGCTACCCCGATGTCGCAGGTCGGCGTTCACGCCGGTGTTGGCAATGGCTCGGTCGCCCAGGGCTGGTATTCGATTGGCCTCGAAATGGTTGGTCGCTTTGATGCAGTGCGCCCAACTGGGGCCGTCTGGAACTATGCGCTGGCGGTGATGGGTGAGTTGTCGCGTCGCCTGCGTATTCCACCACGCCGATTGATCTCTTTTCACCGTGATTACACCAATGCGAAGAGTTGCCCGGGCTGGGCCGTGACCAAAGAGTGGGTCTGGGCGAGTGTCGAGGCCTATCTGAATAATACCGCGGTTCCCCCGCCCCCGCCGCCTGATCCACCTGTTATTCAGCCTTCTGATGAGGTCTTGCTTGAGCGGTTGCTCGAAGAGACTTTTCGTCAGCGGGCAGGGAGCCAGGGGTATAATCCGGCCTGGAGTTTCCATCAATCTGCGGTTGAGCAGCAACTTGGGGCCCCTATTGGGCCAAGTCGTACCCTGGTGGAAGGCGGCCAGCAGTACGATATGCAACCCTTTGCGCGTGAGACGCTCTATACGGAGGTGCCCAATTGGGGTGATGTGCGGACGCTCTCGGATCTGCTTGGAGGGAGTATTCCGCCCGCAGGTCTTGGGCGACGTTTGCTCGAAGAGACCTTTGCTGTCGGCAATGCGCCCTTCCGGCCCGACTGGGCGTTTCATCAGTTTGCGCTGCTGCGCCGCATGGGGCCGCCCCTTGCGCCCGGGGCGACGATCACGGTTGATGGCAACCAGTATGCCTATCAGGTCTTTGCGGTTGATACGCTCTATAACCTGGTGCCCAACTGGGAAGATGTGCGCCTCTTGAGCCATCTCGCTGGGACAACGAATGCCAGTGATGTCCGCTTGCGTGAGGCGTTGCTCGCCACGACCTATCGGGTTGTCGGGCAAACGTATCGGCCAGATTGGGCGTTTCATCAACGCGCTCGTCGCGATGCGCTTGGGGCACCACTCTCGCCTTCGTACCAGATTCTGGTGGAAGGGCGGAGCTATGCGATCCAGGTCTATGCGTTGGACACCCTCTTTAACCTTGTCCCCCGCTGGAGCGAGGTGCGCCGGATGAGCCAACTCTTCCCGGCACCCTCGGTACTCGGTGGTGCATCGATTTCCGCTGCGGAGGAGCCAGCGATGACGATCCTCGGTGGCATGGTTGACGCTGAAGCACCAGTTGCCGCCCTCGAGACACTGGAACGTGGAGCCTTGCATCCCGACCGGCTTGACCAATCGATTATTCGCTCTACCCTGCCATCCTGGGCACGTAGCCCCCGTGATGGGCGCAAGGTTGAACTGGTGGTGCTGCATGCGCTGCCAGGTTCCCCCGAGGAGGTTCTGGCTCGGATGACCGATCCTGGGTCGCCCTTTGCGACCCATTATTATGTTACCCTCGCCGGCACGATCATCCAGTTGATCGACGAAACCGAGGCCGCCTGGCACGCTGGCTTCGGCTCGGCCGATGGGCTCTGGTGGAATCTCAATACCATCAGTCTGGGCATTGGCCTAGAACGACCGCCCGACTGGCCTGCGAGCCTGCCTAGCGAGACGACTTTGCAAGTCGCCGCACTCACGAACCTCTTGTGTGAACTGAGTATTCGATGTCAACTGACGCCTGATGCGATCCTGCTCTGGAGTAGCCTCGCTGGCGGTGCGCCCGAACTGCTTGAGGGTTTGCCGCTCGAGCGCCTTTGTGAGGCGATCAGCGTATGATCCAGGCAACCACACGCCTCTATCTTCATGACTCAAGCCGCTTCAATTTTGAGGCCACTGTGGTTGCCGCGCAGATCCGTGATGGTGTGCGCTGGATCGCGCTTGATCAGAGTGCCTTTTATCCTGAGGGCGGCGGTCAACCTGCCGATCAAGGCACCATCAACGGCTTGCCCGTCACTGATGTGCAGGCGAACGACGATGTTGTCTGGCACGCGCTTGGGGCAGCAGGCAATGACCAGAGCCTTGACGTAGACGCACATATCCACGGTGCGATTGATCCAACTCGTCGCCTTGATCATATGCAGCAACACTGTGGCCAACACATCCTGAGCGCTGCTTTTCAGGCGCTCTGTGGGGCCGCAACGGTCGGCTTTCACCTAGGCGAGCGGATCGTGACGATTGATCTGGACATACCAGCCTTGCAGCGCAACCAGGTTCAGGCTGTCGAAGACCTGGCGAATCAGATTGTCTGGGGCAACCTGCCGGTAACGGTTCGCATCCTTGCTCGTGACGAACTGAATGGCCTGGCTTTGCGCAAAACGCCGACGGTTGCTGGCCCGGTGCGGGTTGTAAGCATTGATGATTTTGATCACTCGGCGTGTGGTGGTACTCACCCAGCCTATACCGGCACCGTCGGCATGATTGCGGTACTCCGCTGGACGCGGCAGCGCGGTGGGGTCAGGGTGAGCTTTGCGTGCGGTGGGCGTGCGCTGAACGAACTACGGCGCCTGAACCAGGTCGCCAGTGAAGCTGCTGAACAGTTGAGCGTTGGCCTTGATGAACTGCCTATTGCGACCAAGCGTCTGTTGACCACTCAGCAAGCGCTGCAACGCCAACTCGCCACGGCGGAAGAACGTCTCCTTGACGATGAAGCCGAGCGTCTCTATGCCGCGGGTGAGCTGGTGGGAGCCAAGCGGGTCGTTCAGGCCTGTTTTGCTGATTGGTCTATCGAACGCTTGCGGACCCTTGCGGAGGCAATTGCCGCGCGACCGGGGGGCATTGCCCTGTTGGGGAGCAGTGGCACACGGGCCAACCTTGTTGTGGCCTGTGCCCCCGAGAGTGGCTACGAGGCCAACCAGTTGCTGGCGCACGGCCTGCCCCAACTCGCCGGACGTGGTGGTGGCAACGCCCGCCTTGCGCAGGGTGGCAGCCCACAGAGTGAACACCTCGAAGCGGCGCTCGGCACCATACGCCAGCAGATCCAGGCCTGACGCTGATCTCGGCAGGATTGAGGGTCTCAGCCCCGTAGTTGCAGGCCCATCTGTTGCATGGTATAATCACCACCGATCTTTGCACATCAAGATACTTAGGATTGCAAAGTAGATAGTGCTCATCAAGAGGGGCTGAGGGACTGGCCCAATGACGCCCGGCAACCCCTGGAGAGGGATCTGACCCACTCCAGTACGGTGCCAATTCCAGCGGTACACATGGATGTACCGGGAGATGAGAGGAGTGATTGAAGAGCCTCTCGCCATGCGGGTGGCTTTTTGTACGTTATGAACAATGAACTACGCACAGTTTGGTGGGAGCCGGGGGCGGTCTGTTTAATTGATCAGTTGCGCCTGCCTCACGAGCAGGTAATGGTACGCTGTACTGACCTTGCGGCAGTAGGTCACGCGATCAAGGCGATGGTGGTGCGTGGTGCCCCTGCGATTGGGTGTACCGCAGCCTATGGTCTGGCGCTCGTTGCGATGCAGAGCAAGGCGACTGATGGCGAGGCCTTGTTGCAAGAACTTGAACAGGCGCGCCAGGTGCTGAATGCGCAGCGGCCAACGGCGATTAATCTGGCCTGGGCCACCGCGCGCATGCTGCGTCAGGCCCATCTGCTTAGCGCTGGTGGGGTTGAAATCGCTAGGCATGGCCTGCTTGCCGAAGCCCATGCTATTCTCGCTGAAGACCTCGCGATGTGCCATGCGATTGGCGATCACGGGGCCGTGTTGATTCCCGCACGCGGCCACGTGCTCACTCACTGCAATGCGGGAGGCCTGGCTACCGCAGGATATGGCACGGCGCTGGCCCCGATCCGCACCGCGTTTCGTCAGGGCCGCTCCCTCCATGTCTGGGTTGACGAGACCCGTCCCTTCCTTCAGGGGGCACGCTTGACAGCCTGGGAATTGCAGCAGGCCGGGATTCCCCTGACGCTGATTACTGATAATATGGCTGGCTATATGATGCGCCAGGGCCAGGTTGACTGTATTATCGTTGGGGCTGATCGCATTGTTGCCAATGGTGATGTCGCTAACAAAATTGGCACCTATAGCCTGGCTGTGCTCGCTCATGCTCATGGAATTCCCTTCTATGTGGCGGCTCCTTCTTCAACCATTGATCTGAGTCTGGCACATGGGGATCTCATTCCGATTGAAGAGCGTTCGCCTGATGAGGTGACGCAGCTGGCCGGGCAACTCATTGCCCCGATAGGCGTGCGGGCAGCACATCCGGCTTTTGATATGACCCCCCATCATCTGATTACCGCGATCATCACCGAGCATGGGGTTCTCTTCCCCCCTTACGACGACGACTTACGGCGTTGTGTCGAGGCGGGGAACTAGTCACGTATGGCGATGCAAGCCTCAACCACAACCTCGCCTGTCTCAACCGAACCCGGGTTTCGTGCCGATACCCCCGGGTGCCTGCCTGTCCCACGGGTTGGGGTACCTGTTCATACCAGCGCGACGGTTCAAGGCCGTCTGGCTGCACTGGCTCAGCGCAATGGGCCTGAACAGCCGTTTGCCCTTGCCATGGCTGGGTTCCCTGGCGGAACACTCGAACTGAAACAGGCACGGGCGGTCATTGACCATCAAGCAGCCGAAGCGTCGCTGGCTCGCCTTGCGTTGGCTTACCTCAATCATGAGGAAGCAGGGGCCGTTCCCCCTCCTGAGCAGACCCGCGTCATCGCTGAGGCGATCCGCCAGTTCGAGCAGATTGGGATGACATGTGCACGCATTGAATTGACTGGCCCGGTGAGTCTCGCACTCCAGGTCGTTGATGATCACGAACGGCCCCTGGCCTACGATCTTCCCTTGCGTGAGGCCCTGTGTCAACACACGATCCTGCGGGCTAATTGGTATTTCAACCAGTTGAAGGGCGTGCCTGGCTTGCCGATGGTCTGCTTTGATGAGCCTTTTCTTGATGCGTTGAGTTCGCCCCTGTGCCCGCTTGACTGGGAAGCGGGTACCGACATGCTGATGCGTACGCTGGGCGAACTGCCCCCCACCCGTGCGCTGTGTGTGGCCGGGGTGCCCAATTGGGCGGCTGTGCTGGCCTTGCCAGCCGAAGTGGTCTTTTTTGATGCCTATGAACACAGTGCCGGGCTGATCCAGGCGGCAAGTGCGGTGGCTGGCTACCTTGACCGTGGCGGGATGCTCGGATGGGGCATTGTGCCTCACGATGAACACGCGCTTGGTCATGAAAATGCCGCGACCCTGTTGCAGCGTTTCGAGTCGACAGTGGCCTATCTGTCCGCTGCAGGAGGCATCAATGCCAACAAAATCTATGCCTCTGCGCTGATCAGTACGAGTGGACGTCTGTGCCATCTGCCCTCCGACCGGGCCGCCTATGCGGCCCAACTCTGTGCCGAAGTGGCGACAAAACTGCGGTCGGTGCATTTTCTAGAAGCAACAACCAGTACCTGAGAGAGGAGCCTCTATCGTGCGAATTGTGGTCACCGGATCGTTGGCCTTTGATTACATCATGAGTTTCCCTGGTTATTTCAAAGACCATATGCTCATGGAGAAGGCTCATATTCTGTCGGTCAGTTTTCTGGTCGACTCGATGCGCAAGATGCGCGGTGGGGTTGCGGGCAATATTGCCTATAATCTGGCCCTGCTTGGTGAACGTCCGTTGCTGGTTGGTGCCGCTGGCAGCGATTTTCACGATTATCGCACCTGGCTCGAACGCCAGGGCGTTGATACCACAGGTGTGGCGATTATCGAAGATGAGTTTACTGCCTCATGTTTTATCAATACTGATAAGGCCAATAACCAGCTCGTTGCCTTTTATCCGGGAGCGATGGGCTATGACCACACCAACTCGCTCGTCTCCCGTGGCTTGACGGGTGATGACCTAGTCTTGATTTCGCCCACGACGCCCGAGGCGATCGAGCGCTTTGCCATCGAATGTCAGCAGATGGGCGTGCCCTATATCTTCGATCCCGGCAAGCAGGCCCCGCGCCTTGCCCCCGACCATCTTGCCCTTGGGCTCAAAGGGGCTAAAGTGCTGGTTGGCAATGACTATGAGTTCGGGATGATGGCGAGGAAACTTGACATAAGTGAAGAGGAATTGATCGCGAGCACACCGCTGACGGTGATGACCAAGGGTGAGCAGGGCTCGCTGATCTATACCGATGGGCACCTGGCCGCGACCATCCCGACGGCACCGGTGCAGGCTGTCGTTGATCCCACCGGGGCCGGTGATGCCTATCTCGCCGGGCTTGCCCTCGGCATTGCCCGCGATCTGCCGCTTGACGTGACTGGTCGCATCGCCGCACTTGCTGCGACGTATGCTATCGAGCACCGTGGCTGCCAGGAACACTGTTATCTGCGCGCCGATTTTGCGACCCGTTATCGGGAAGCTTTTGCTAGTGAATGTCCGCTGGAATTACTTCGTTCCGCAGAAGTTGCGTAGGACGCGATAAGGAGCATACGTTTTATGACCACAAGTTCGTACGACATCAAGGATCTCGGCCTGGCCGAGGAGGGCCGCAAGCGCATGGAATGGGCCGAGCAAGAGATGCCGGTGCTGCGGTTGATCCGTGAGCGGTTTGAAAAAGAACGCCCGCTCGCCGGCATCCGTATCAGCGCTTGTCTCCATGTGACGACTGAAACCGGCAATCTTATGCGTGCGCTGGCCGCTGGTGGTGCCGATGTGGTGCTCGCTGCCTCAAATCCGCTCAGCACGCAGGATGATGTGGCTGCCGCCCTCGTTGCCTATGAAGAGATCCCCGTCTATGCGATCAAGGGTGAAAGCAACGAAGTCTATTACCAGCATATCAAAGCCGCCCTCGACCACAATCCCCAGATTACGATGGACGATGGGGCCGATCTGGTGAGTGGCATTCTCAAGGATCGCAAAGATCTGATCGAAAGCATGATTGGCAGCACGGAAGAGACAACCACGGGTGTGATCCGGCTCAAGGCGATGGCCGCCGAGGGTGTGCTGCCCTTCCCAGTCATCGCGGTCAACGATAGCGATACCAAGCATATGTTTGATAATCGTTATGGTACCGGCCAGAGCACCCTTGATGGCGTGATCCGGGCGACCAATGTGCTGCTCGCTGGCAAGACCTTTGTGGTCGCCGGCTATGGCTGGTGTTCACGTGGGATTGCCGAGCGTGCCCACGGCCTTGGGGCCAATGTGATTGTGACCGAGATTGACCCGATCAAGGCGCTTGAAGCCGTGATGGACGGCTACCGCGTCATGCCGATGGAACAGGCTGCACCCTTGGCTGATTTCATCGTGACGGCGACCGGCAACAAGCACGTCATTGATAGCAATACCTTTGCTGTGGTCAAAGATGGCTGCGTCATTGCCAACAGCGGCCACTTCAATGTTGAGATCAACATTCCGGCCCTCGAGCAAATGGCCGTAACCAAGAAGCAGCCGCGGCGCTTCGTTGACCAGTATGTGCTTCCCGATGGTCGCCAGATCAACCTGCTCGGCGAAGGTCGCCTGATCAACCTGGCAAGTGCCGAGGGCCACCCCAGTGCCGTGATGGATATGAGCTTTGCCAACCAGGCGCTTGCCAGCGAGTATTTGCTCAAGAATCGTGACAGCCTCGGCGTTGGTGTCCACGCCTTGCCCAAAAATCTCGATCAAGAGATTGCTGCCCTCAAGCTGCGGGCGATGGGCATGACGATTGATGTGCTTACCCCCGAGCAGGAGCTCTATCTCAATAGTTGGCAGGAAGGGACGTAAAAGGGATGGCAACAACATTTACCACCTCGCCCCAGTTTTATTTCACCAGTGAGAGCGTCTCGAGCGGGCATCCTGATAAAATGTGTGATCAGATCAGCGATGCGATTCTGGATGCCTTTCTCTCGCACGATCCGCGTGCACGGGTGGCTGTTGAGACAGCCACGACGACTGGCTTGATTGTGGTGCTTGGCGAGGTAACCTTTGCCCGCGGGTACATTCCGATTGAAGAGATTGTACGCACGACCGTCAAGGAGATTGGCTATACCAGCGCTGAGTTTGGTTTTGATGCCGATACCTGTGGTGTGATGGTCGCGATTCATGGTCAGTCGCCCGATATCGCGATGGGTGTTGATAAGGCACTTGAGGCGAAGACCGGGACGATGACCGAGGATGAGGTTGAGGCGGTTGGCGCGGGTGATCAGGGCATGATGTTTGGTTTTGCCTGCAACGAGACGCCCGAGTTGATGCCGGCGAGCATCGCGCTGGCCCATCGGCTGATCCGCCGCATCGAGAAGGTGCGCAAGGATGGCACGCTGAGCTACCTGCGCCCTGATGCCAAGAGCCAGGTAACGGTCGAGTATAGCTATGGCAAGCCCGTGCGCGTAGATACGGTGCTCGTCTCGACCCAGCATGCGCCTGATGTTACTCAGGAGCAGATCCGCGCCGACGTGATCGAGCATGTGATCAAGGCCGAGATCCCAGCCGAGTGGCTCGACGCCGAGACAAAGTACTTTGTCAATCCGACGGGGCGTTTTGTGGTTGGTGGGCCGATGGGCGATAGTGGCCTGACCGGGCGCAAGATCATTGTGGATACCTACGGAGGCGTCGCTCGCCACGGTGGTGGGGCGTTCAGCGGCAAAGATAGCAGCAAAGTTGACCGCAGTGCCGCTTATGCTTCCCGCTGGGTGGTCAAGAACATTGTTGCCGCTGGCCTTGCCGAACGCTGTGAACTGCAACTGAGCTATGCCATCGGTGTCGCCAAGCCGCTTTCGGTCAGTGTCGAGACCTTTGGTACCGGCACCGTTCCTGATGCAGTCATCCTCAAGGCTGTCAATGAGGTCTTTGACCTGCGCCCCGGTGCGATCATTCGTGACCTTGGCTTGCGTCGCCCCATCTTCAAGCAGACCGCCGCTGGCGGCCACTTTGGCCGTACCGATATTGACTTGCCCTGGGAACAGACCAATCGCGTCGAGGAATTGCGCCGCGCAATTGGGTAGTCTGTGAGAGCGTTTGTTCACGCACCAAAGGCCAGCTTTGCTGGCCTTTGGTGCGAACAAACGAAAAGTCAGCCCTCGACCTGATTGGTCAAGACCCCAATCCCCTCAATTTCACACTCCATCACATCACCCGCCTTGAGCCAGACCTGGGGAGTCATGCCCATGCCGACGCCACTGGGCGTCCCCGTGGCAATGATATCACCAGGATCGAGTGTCATCCCCCGGGTCAGGGTCGCCAGACATGTAGGAATATCAAAGATCATATCACTCGTGACTGAGTCTTGCATCGTCGCGCCATTGAGCCGCAGTTGCAGGCGCAAGGCGTGCGGATCAGGGATCTCATCAGCAGTCACGATCCAGGGACCCATCGGGGCTGAGCCATCGAGGCTCTTGCTAAAGAAGAACTGCTGGTGGTTAGTCTGCAAGTCACGTGCCGACACATCATTGAGGATGGTATAGCCAAAGACATGGCAGAGGGCCTCTTCAGGTGCGACGTTGCGGGCTGGTAGCCATATAATCAGGGCGAGTTCGACCTCCCAATCGCGCTGTGACGAGAGCTCGGGCATAAGAGGAATCGGTGCGCCGGGATGGTTGATGGCAGTTGGGGCCTTGGTAAAAAAGACCGGATAGGCGGGCAGTTTTTCAGGCAAACCCTTGGCGCGCAATGACTCGATCGCGTGGGCGGCATAATTCATGCCCAAGCACATGATATTCTTGCGAGGACGCGGGATCGGGGCGAGCAACGTCACCTCACTGAGCGGAATGGTTGTGGTTGCCGTTGCCATATAATCACGAGCTTGCGCCAGCAAGGCCGGGCCACCCTCGATCAACGCCAGCATTGAGGCGGCCAGGCCACTCAGATCGACCACACCATCGTCGCGCACCGCACCGACCGCTTCGACCGCACCCTTCCGATACGTCACCAGTTTCATAGACCGTCCTCATGCTAGACTAGGGCATTATCACATCGGTAATTGGCATAGGGGTAAAGACCAGGGCAAAGACCACGAGACCAAGCAGGGCCAGGAGTCGCCATGATCCCTGCAGGGGCGTCACCTCATTGAGCAGCGGGCTACGATTCTGCCCAAGCAGAGCCACAATCACCGCCCAGAGAAACCAGCCACTCCAGAGAAATCCGAGGGCGAGCAGAACCACGGCAACCACCATACTCATGATCTGAGCTGCCTTGGGACCAAAGAGAGCAAAGAAGATATGCCCGCCATCGAGTTGACCAGCCGGCAAGAGATTAAGCCCGGTGACCAGCAGCCCCGCCCAGCCAGCCAGGGCGACCGGATGCATAAAGACATCATACCCGCCGTCGGGTAAGAAGCGTCCGAAGACCAGCAGTTTCAGCCCGGCATAGAGCAACGAATTACCCTCGGTAAAAAAGATCATGTCAGGCAACTGGGCCTGCATGTCGGCAAGATTGCGTACCTCAGAGAGCGCAAGCCCGATGATCAGCACAGGAATGGCCACCACAAGCCCGGCCAGGGGGCCTGCAATGGCAATGCCCAGGAGGGCACGTCGGTTGGGAACGGGCTCTTTGATCGAAATAAACGCGCCCATTGTCCCGAGCAAAAAGAGTGGCATCGGGATAAAGAAGGGATAGCTCACGGCCACACCTTCGCGGCGAGCCATCAGATAATGGCCAAGCTCGTGGGCCAGCAGAATCCCGAGCAGTGAGGCACTGAACGCGAGCCCGTGGCCCACGTTAAAAAAGAAGGTACCTGTTGCCCAATCGACATCTTGCCCGCCCACATAAAACGTCGAGGCAAGCGTCAAAGCAAAGAGCAACAACGCCAGCCAGAGGCGTGACGGGCTGGGCGGGGCGAGCGCCGGCAAAACCAGCAAGGCCACGCGATCACCCTCTTGTTGCAACAGCCCAAGCAGTCCCATAGCACGCAGGCGAGGACTGATCTGATCGTAGGCCATTTGCGCTTCAACCTTCAGGCGGCCCAGAAAACGGGGTGATTCAAAATCACCGCGTCGCACCATTTCAATATCATCAATGAGCATGACCTCGGCCACCGTTGCACGTAGTGCTTCAGGAACCGGGCTCGACGTGTAGTGATCCATACTTCCTCGTGTGCAGATGTTTAACGGGTACTATACCACGATCAGGTTCAGGGCTGCCGCCCTAAAACCAAGAACTGGCGTAAAGACTGGCGAAGGATGTCGTTTGCCTTAGACCCAATACCATGCAAAGAAGGCGGTTTTTTGACGCAAAGGCGCAAAGGCGCAAAGGCGCAACGTTTTGAATGGCCCATGCCTGGGTTCCCGCACACGCGGGAACCCAGGCATGGGCCTCATGGCCTTGCATAATTGTGCAGATATGGACAAGATCTTCGTGCAGTTGATCTGTGGTGTGGTATAATTCCAGATAAAAGAATACTAATAATAGAGTTGTATGATGCCCTTCCCTTAGGTTTTATCATGGAAATCGTAAAAATCCCCAGAAAAAATTTGGTCGAGCCAGCACACATTTTCGTTATTGATGATGATGTGCCAGTTCGGCGTATTTATGCTGACATGTTGATCAATGATGGTTATCGTGTTTCGACCGCAGGTAGTGGCGAAGAAGCGCTGGCCTATTTGCAGTTGATCACACCTGATCTGATCTTGCTGGAACTTGGTCTCACCGGCTTTGATAGTCTTGGTTTTACACGCCAGATGAAAGCCGATCAAACAAAACCATTTATCCCCATCATGATCATGTCGTCGCATAACGACGTTACCTACAGTGTGGCGAGCCTTGATGCAGGTGCGGACGATTTTCTGATCAAGCCGATCCCGATGGATGGCTTGCTGGCACGGGTACGGGCGATGCTGCGCTTGCAACGGGCACAGCGCCAGTTGCAACATGCCCAGCGCAAGACTGAACTGCTGCTGCATCTGACGCGTGATCTTGGTGCCAGCATTGATCTTGACGTGTTGATGACCGGTTTTCTTGATCATCTGGCCGATTCGCTTGGGGCGATCAGGGCTTCGATCATTCTCGCTGAATTTGAGGATCATCAGCCCGTCTGTTACTCGAGTAGTCGTAACCCCGCGACGCTCGTGTTGAATGATCTCTTGCGCCAGGGGTTGGCTGGCTGGGTTTTGCGTGAGCGCAAGCCCGCGATTATTCAAGATGCTCGTCACGATAGCCGCTGGGTCACAACGAACACCTACCATTCGAATGTGCGTGCGGTGGCCGCGATTCCGCTGATCCGTGAAGGCCGGGCCCTCGGGGTGATTACGCTGGTGCATCATACGCCCGGCTTTTTTACCGATGAACATGTCGAGTTGCTCACCTCACTGGCTGCGCAGAGCGCCGTTGCCCTCGAGAGTGCCCGCCTGTTTCGTCTGACGCAACGCCAGAAAGAACTACTTACGCGCCGTGCCGAAGAGTTGCGTAAAGTCAATGAGATCAATGCGTACCTGTCGGAACTGATGGCACCTGAGCAGATCACGCGGCTGCTGGTGCATATGATTCAACAACAGTTTGGCTACCCGCTGGTCTGTCTGATGATGCGTGAAGGCGACGAACTGGTGGTGCATGCGGCGGCAGGCCCGATGATCCAGCATAGTCATCTCTCCTCCCGCTTCGCCATTCATCGCGGCCTCTATCAACAGGTCTTCTCTACCCATCAACCGATCTGTGTCACTGACGTGACTCAAGAGGCTAGTTTTGAACCGCTGTTGCCCGATGATGCCAAGGTGCGTGCTCAGTTGATTGTGCCCATCATTTTGCGCCGTGAGGTCCTCGGGGTGCTTGATGTGAGTAGTTCCGAGCCAGGAGTTCTGGGGGCAAGTGACGAAGCCGTGCTGAGTGCGATTATGTACCAGTATAGCATTGCCCTTGGCAATGCACGCCTCTATCGGACTGTCGAAGATGAACGCTCGACCCTGAATGCCGTGCTTCGTAGTGCGACTGATCCAATTTTGTTGCTTGGGCCTGGCGATGATCTCTTGCTGGCGAATCGTGCTGCCGAAGAGCACTTTGGCTTACCGCTTCAGGAGCATTATGGCAAGCCGATGCATGCGCTGATTGAGCAGGGCAATGGGGTCTTGGCCCATTTGCTGTCGCTTGTTGAGGCATCTATAGAGCATGCCTCGAGCGTGACTGAGATGACCCTGCCTGGCGATGTCAGTTATAGTGTGAGCATTGCCCCGGTGGCAAGTGGTGAGCATGTGAGCCTTGGTAAGGTGCTGGTCTTACGTGATATTACGCCGATCAAGCGGCTCGAACGCCAGGAGCGGGATCGGGTTCGCGATGTTTTTCGGCGTTATGTGTCACCGCAGGTTGCTGAACAATTGCTTACCGCGGGAGGCAGTTTTGGTCAACCGACTGAGTGCCAGGTGGCGGTCATTTTTGCCGATATCCGTGGTTTTACGACGATTACTGAACGTACCGAGCCGCAGGTCTTGATCGAGAAGATCCTCAATCGCTATTTTACCGCGATGACTGAAGTGCTGTATGCCTACGATGGGACGATTGATAAGTTTCTCGGCGATGGCATCATCGGGGTCTTTGGCTCACCGATTGCGCATCCCGATGATCCGCAACGGGCGCTCTCGGCCGCTGTTGCGATGCAGCATGCGTTTACGCTGCTGGCCGCCAAGTGGAAGGCTGAGCTTGATTATACGATTGGGATGGGCATTGGGGTTAGTTTTGGTCGAGCCATTGTTGGCAATATTGGTTCGGAACAACGCCAGGATTATACGCTTATTGGTGATGTGGTCAATACCGCTTCGCGTCTTTCGGGCATTGCTGATCCCGGTCAGGTGATAGTTTCGCATCACCTCGCCGATGTGCTCGCTGAAAGCTGGCTCTCGCCCTGGAAACTCATCCCCCGTGGCCCGATTCACCTCAAGGGCAAAGAGCAACCCCATCAAGTCTTTGAAGTCGGTCTGTCGTAGCGCCGCAAGCACCTGGTTGCCCTGCATTCCCAAGAAAATGGTGTACAATGTCCTCGTGTTGATCATATCTGGTGTCGCTGTGTCTATTCGAGGAGTTATGTGCGAATGATCTGTCGAGGACGTGTGTATTCTGTGCAGCGTGGGTTTACAACCCTGCTTTTCCTTTTGCTTATCCTTGTTGTAGTTGGTTGTACCACAACTCCAGCCACATTAACAGGTGTCATTACCGATGCTTATACCGGTGAACCTGTGGCAGGTGCGTTGGTTGAGGTTGGTGCGAGTACCAGTACGACAAGCGATGACGGTGTCTTTAGCGTTGCCCGCTGGAGCGATCGGGATACGCTTGAGGTACGTGCTCCGCAGTATGAAGCCCTGGCGTTGCCCCTTGCCGGGCGTCCCGAATTGGCTGGGACAAATGCGTTGACGGTGACCCTCAATACGTCGTTGCGCCCCAATAGCCTCACTGGCGTTGTGTTAGACGAATTTACAGGCATTCCTGTCCAAGATGCGCAGGTGGTGGCGACGTTTGATGTGACGCAAACGCTGACGACGACAACTGATCTCGAAGGGCGTTATACGCTCAGCGGGTTGCCCGAGCAGTTTACCCTCGCGGTTGAAGCTGAGGATTTTGCCGCTGCATCTGAAGAACTCGTTCGCACAACAGCTTTCGATCTGAACCTGAGGCCGAATGTGCTTGCCGGTACGATTACGGATCGGTATACCGCTGAAGGGGTTGCCGGGGCAACGGTGCAAGTCGGCGATGTGCGTGCCCAGACGGATGCCTCTGGTACCTATCGCGTTACGGGGATTCCCGTTGATGCGGTCACGGTCGAGATTAGTGCTGATGGTTATGCAACACTCTCGCAGGAACTCGGCCAGGTGACCGCCCTTGATGCGGTGTTGCGCCCTGATACCTTGCGCGGACGCTTGATTGATAAAGATAGTGGACAACCAGTCGTCAATGCCGCCATCTTTGCGACAACAACGTTCCCTGGCACCGATGTGGCCTTTGAGCGCATTGTTGATAGCGAAGATGGTAGTTTTACCCTCCCCGGTCTTCCCGAACAGGGCTATCTGCAGGTACTCTCGCCAGGATATCGGACGGAAGTTATCCCGATTGAGCCTGGCAACGTGCCGACTGAAATTGCCCTTGAACGCTTCCGGGTCAAGGCGCTCTATGTGACGTCTGCGGTTGCCAGTGTGCCCAATTTGCTCGAAAATTATATCGAGTTGATCGAGCGGACTGAATTGAATGCGATCGTGATTGACATCAAGAGCGACTTGCGTGACGATCTCGGCATGATCTATTATGACTCGCAGGTGCCGCTGGCCCGTGAATTAAACCTCTCGCGGCCCTATATTGATATGCCTGCGCTGGTACAACGCCTCAAAGACCGCGGCATTTATACGATTGCACGCATCCAGCTCTTCTCACATGATAATGTGCTCTCGGATGCCCGCCCTGAGTGGTCGATTCGCGTGCGGGAGACCGGTGAAGTCTATGCCGATTATCCTGGCCCCGGCATTCGGTATGCCTACCTCGATCCGACGAATCGCAATGTCTGGGACTATAATATTCAGCTCGGTGTTGAAGCGGCCTTGATGGGCTTTGATGAAGTCAATTATGACTATATCCGCTTCCCCGACTGGTTTGGCCCACGGGCTGAATTTGGCGAAAAGTTGCTCTTCTCGGAGCCACTTGATGCGGTCAATAATCCGCGTCGGATGTTTGATGTGATCACTGAGTTTATGGACGAGGCCCATCGTGCGGTGAATGGATCCGGGGCCAAGATGTCGATCTGTGTCTTTGGCCGGGTTGTGCTCGGCGGTTCACTCACGATTGCCCAGGATATGCAGTTGATGGGCAATTATACTGACTATATTGCCCCGATGCCCTATCCTTCGCTCTGGTGGCCTGGTGCGTTTGATTTGCCTTCACCCGTCGAAGAGCCGTACAAGGTGCTTGAAGCCGCGAATGCCGCTGGCCTCAAGACGATTGAAGGCGAGTATGCCCGCCTGCGACCGTGGCTCCAGGATCATACCGATCCCTGGTCCTACAAGGTCGTCCGCTATGGTCCTGCCGAGGTGCGGGCTCAGATTGATGCGACCGAGAAGTTTCCCGAAATTGATGGCTGGATGCTCTACGACTCGGCGAATGCCTATCGCGGTGCCTTTGGCGGCGCTGCGCGAGTTGCTCCATAGGCGGTACCCATGAGCCAGCGCTCTCCTGCTCTGTTTGTTTCGTTCATCGTGCTCGCTGTCGTCTGCGCTTCGTTTGCCCTGCTGCCTGCCGCTGCGCAGCAGCAGGGTCCTCAGACAAACCTCGCGGCGCTTACCCTCACGACCGTCACTGATTGGGAGGCGGGTGTCGCTGAGGGGGCGCTGGTGACGAATAATGCTGGCGGTGAGGTACGCCTCGCCGATGAGCAACGCGAGGGTTCTTTTGTCTCGCTGCCTTTTGTCACCGACTTTGCCTTCAATGCCGTTGGGGCAAGCTGGCAGGCTGAGGTGCCCGAGGGTACCGGACTTGTCGTTGAGGTGCGCGTGCGTGACCGTGACGATGATGCTGAGGCAGTGTGGGGAGCATGGCAACCGCTCAGCGCGATTGATGCTACGACAGCTTCGTCTGATGATGAGGGTGCATTTGTGACCCCTGCGGTGCTTGCTGTGCCAGCTACCAGTCAGGCGCTTCAGGTGCGGGTGAGCTTCACAAGCGAAGTGGAACGTGCTTCAGCGGTGCTCGAAGCGCTTACGCTTACCTACCTGAGTACGGCTCCGCCTGAGCCCATTTTTGCCACGGGCTTGCCCCGTCGTCCGTTGCTTGCAGGAGGGAAGACCCTGACCCCACGGCCTGCGGTTATTCCACGCACCGACTGGCGTGGCCGAGCCGAAGCAGCGCAGCCGCTGCGACGGACACCGCGTGGCCTGGTGCTGCATCAGATCGATGCCGAAGTGAGTGCCGCGACAAGTCTCGACATGGTACGTGCGCTGGCTAGCTATCAACTCGATGTGCTCGGGTGGGAAGACCTGAGCTACCACTACGTGCTTGATCCCGAAGGCAATCTCTTTGAGGGACGCCTCGGTGGGCCAACGTCATTGGTGACCCGGATGGCCGCTGGGGGTGACGCTGTCCATATTGGTGTGCTTGTTCCGCGAGGAGGGGCCCTCTCGCCGACGGCACAGGGTGTGTTGATCAACCTGATGGCCTGGCTCGGTGAAGCCTATGGCATCGATCCGACGGGGACACATCGCGTGACCGGTGATGCTGCGGCTACCGACCGTTCTAATATCGCTGGGTTCGATACACTTAGCAATGCTGCGCCCGAGCGTACGTCTTCGCTTGATGCGTTGGTGCCGCAACTGCGCCTCCTGACGGATCAGTCTACCGTGCGGGCACGCTGGTATTTTGCTGAGGGCAATGTGGCTGAGTATAGTCAACGCCTAGCCCTCTTTAACCCGACTGAGGCCGAAACCGAAGCAACAGTGACCCTTGTGCGCCCTGGCGATACGCCAGTGACCAGCATTGTGCGTATTCCAGCTAATGCGCGGGCCGACTTGACCGTGAACACTCTGCTCGATAATGCGCTGGCATTGCCGGCGATTGTTGAGTCGAGTGCGCCCATTCTGGTGGAACGGTCGATGAGCCTAACGACCGATATTGATGGGGGGCCGGGTATTACCGAACTCTCACGGGTCTGGTATTTTGCGGAAGGTTCAACTGAAGGCACCCAGCGAACCTTTTTGTTGCTCTTCAACCCCAATCCGGTCAATGTGCAGGCAACCCTGATCTATATGCAGCGTGATGGGGCCACCTTCGCGCAGGACGTGCAGATTGCAGCCCAATCGCGTCTGGTCATTGCCGTCAACGACATTACCCTGCCTGATGGCAGTCTCCCGCTCCTTGGGAAAAATTTCGGTGTGCAGATTGTGGCCAGTCAGCCGCTGGCCGCCGAACGTACGATGCGCTTTGGTGAGAATAGCTCGGGTCTCCACACAGGACGTGGGATCGCGACGCTGGCACGGCGCTGGTATTTTGCCGAGGGCACAACCCAGGGTGATTTCCAGATGCATCTGCTCGTGCTCAACCCCAACCTGCAACCAGCCAACGTCACGGCAACCTTTATGGGGCCTGAAGGTGAGGCCGAGGTACGCCAGTTTGCGGTGCCACCACGCACGCAACTTGCCATCAATGCCAACGCGATCATCCCGGATCTTGGCGTCAGTTCCATGGTTACCGCAGACCGTCCAGTCGCCGTAGAACGCTCGCTGCGCTTCAATAACGACGCGGCTGGTACGATTGGTACCGGGGCCACCGCACCGGCCCTGCGCTGGGCGTTTGTTGATGGGCGCACCAGCGACGTCACCTACTATCTCTGCGTCAGCAATCCCGACCGTTTGCCGACGACGGTGACGATTGATTTCAGCTTTGGTGATGGGGCCATTGGTTCACAGAGCATTGTGGTACCTGCAGGCGCTCGTTATACGATGGCTGTCCACGAAATCTACCCCGACGAAAACATTGTCTCGGCTATTGTGCGGAGCACGCGCCCGATCATTGCGGAGCGTTCGCTCTTCCCAGGCGGGGGCGTGCGTGGTGGGTCAACGAATCTGGGCATTCCGATGCCGTGAAAAGAAGAATTCCTGTGACGAACAAAGCCAGCGAAGCTGGCTTTGTTCGTCACAGGAATTCTTCGTCAATGCCGTACCCCTACCGGGTGATGGTTGGCAGATAGACCCGCGATAACACCGTTCCGCTCTTGACGACCTGGATCGTCAGGGTCTCTTCGCTCTGGCCGTAGTGGGTTGACGTGCTAAAGATGCGCACGGTGGCGGTATGTCTGCCGACGGGAAGAGCGTGTGGATCGACCGAAAGGGTCAGCGCCTGTCCCGTTGTGCCGTTCGCCGGGGTCACCTGCAACCAGGGTGTTTCGGCAAGATTGGTCACCTGAGCCTGCCAGGCGAGGCTGGTTTCCGTTGAACTGCCTACGATAACCTGATACGTAGTGGTGGGCGACTGATCATCGGCGAGCATTGCCACACTCGTCTGTGATAGCTGAACCGTGGGCACCTGGAAGAGATCCGCCAGGGTCTGGTTGGCTTGGCCAACAAAGGCATTATTGTAACGAACCACCCCACTCCAGACATCTTTATCAAGCCACATCGCCATCGCCGTATGCTCGGGATGCGCGAAACGCTCGACACTTGTCGGGTTGAAATCGAAGTAAGCCTCATACGCTTCGCCGAGGGTTTTGCCGGCAAAGAGTGAGCGCAGGTACTGTTGAAAGGCATCGCCAAACCAGTTGGCATAGTAGCCAGCGGCCCCGATGTCAAAGAAAGGATCGGCGTACTGGGCCACACGTCGTTGCGCCTCTTCGCTGCTGATCGAGCCGTCGAGGCTTGAACTGCCTGCGGTGAAGCAGCCATAGAGCATCACAATGGCATTGGGGGCGAGCTGAAGTTGTTGCCGAAGGTCGTCGGGGAGCACAAACTGATCCTTCAGCGCCAGGCCACCCACATCCGGTGAAGGCATGTCACTCAAAAAGATCCCGTGGCCCCGGTAGAGCAGAAAATGGGCCCCCTGAGCAGCCACTTTGATCTCGTCCCAATTGGTATGAGGGGTGTAAAACCGCATCACCGTCACGCCATTGGCTTCGAGCTCTTGGGCGGCCAGTTCTATATTGCCGCGTTCTTTGGTTGTCCAGGTTCCTTCGTCGCCATCAATGGGACCCACGATCAAGACCGCCTTGAGCGGGGGCAGGGCCTGGGTCGGGCTTGAGGCCGGGGCAAGGCGGTCTGCGCTGTGGGCAGCGGGCGGGGTAACAGGCGGATGCAACGGATGTCCAGGGAGCGTGGTCTGGGCTTGTGTCGGCAACACCGTGAGGGCCAACAAGAGGAACAGCAGCAGGGCGGGCAACTTATATGCTGAATGAGACCGGGTTTGCATCGTCGTCTTTCCTCGCGCCCAATTTCACAAATATGTGTACGATGGGCCACTACTATAGTTATAGTCATGCGTCATCTCTATTGTAGGAATTCGCGAGTCAGACAACAATAGGAGCAAAGTCCTCAGACTTTGCTCCTAGGGTACCAGTTGCTTCTAAGACAAAAGGGTACGTAACTTCAGCAACTCGCTCACGCGCGCGACTTCTTCTTCATCGCAAGGAAGAGGGTTGCCAGGCCACCGGCCATGGCGGCACCCTGGATCAAAGGTGAGGGCAACAAGACCGACACCATTGAGGGCGGGTCATACGCAGCCGTCAATTGCGTTGGTGCGGCCACACCGAGTAGTTGCGAAATATTCGAGATGGTCGGATACATGACGGCAATCAGGCGGCGGGCAATCTGCTTGCGGATCATACTGAAGGGGAAGACCGAGGGCACCACAAAGGGCATGACGACCCCATTCTCGACCAGAGTTCCGCCGAAAGCCGGGGTAAGACTGAACATCCAGATCTGGGCGACGCCAGGGGCAAAGGGGAAGCCGATGCGCCAGGCAATATTATAGGGTGGTTGCCAGATCACGACACGATTGGCCGTCGTATATTCTATGCCGCGCATGTTTTGCCGCGACTGAAAGATCGCATCAAGGCCCATCGGCCCACTGACGACCTCAACCGATTGAACTTGGCCACTGCCCGCCAATTCTGGATGACGTACCGGATTGCTAATCAGATCCCAGATCGCCTGCATAGGCGCGTCAATCACCCCACCAACCGATGCTCCAACGTATTGCATACTGAATCCTCTCTCTCACGCATCGCGACGCAGCCGTTCCACCAGCCGCGTATAAAACTGACTACTCGGACGTAACCTGACAAACGTACAGACCTTGGGACTACGCCGGACAACGACCTCATCGCCATAATGGAGCGGGAGATTCTCGCGCCCATCAACCGCTAGGATAGCATGATAATGGCTTTCGACGCGAATCGAGACCACAGCATCCTCGTGCAGCACCATCGAGGGCACATTGGTGAGATGGGGCGCAATGCCAACCAGCACAAGCGAACGTGAACGCGGGTCAACAATTGGGCCTCCGGCAGCCAGTGCATAGGCTGTTGAGCCGGTTGCGGTTGCCACAAGGACACCATCAGCGAGATAGGTGGTCAAGGGCGAGTCATCAATCGTGACGTGGGCCTTGATCACACGGCTAATATCGCTGCGTGAAAGCACCACATCGTTGAGCGCCGTAAAGGCGGCAATTGGTTGCCCTTCACGATAGAGTGCCGCTCGGATCAACGAACGTTCATCGTGCCATCCCCCACCCTGGATCACCCGCTCGAGGCCCTCGTAAATCTCTTCGGGCTGGACTTCAGACATAAAACTCAGGTGTCCAAGGGCTACGGCGAGCAATGGAATATCCAGAGGAAAACAGAGACGAGCCGCCCGCAAGACGGTGCCATCGCCCCCCATTGCGACCATCAAATCAGTGTCGTGCAGTACTCCCGGCGTGTCACGTGCCTCTTGCGAGATGCCACGCCAGGTCATGACGCCTCGCTCGCGGAGCCAGGTTGCGACTTCGATCGACAGTGCTGAGGCTGGCTCTGCAAATGGATTGTACATTACCGCGACACGCCTGAGCATAACTTTTCTACCTTAAGGCAAGGCTTGGCCTTGAACTTTTTACTGTACCGTTTGACACCACCATGTCTTGTCCATCATGCCAAGGATACCACGGAATATAATTTACAACATTGTACTGCAATAGTACTTTATGGTGATACGACAACAGTACCAGGGGTGTGACCAGACCATACCGTTGTGTGATTGCAGAAGTCCTTGCAAGATGTTACGCTTGGGATGTGAGTGTTTTTGTTCTCTGGCATCTTTGTTCCAGCACTCACGACGGTTTATCTTGATGGTTAGACTGATTTTCTGGAATCGCAGCTGTAGTTTACTACCGTTCTTGCACGACATCACCGCACCGCTCTTGCACGACATCACCGCACCGCTCTTGCACGACATTACCGCACCGCTCTTGCACGACATCACCGCACCGTTCTTGCACGACATCACCGCACCGTTCTTGCACGACATCGCAGTACCGCTCTTGCACGACATCGCCGCACCGCTCTTGCACGACATCGCCGCACCGCTCTTGCACGACATCGCAGTACCGTTCTTGCACGACATCGCAGTACCGTTCTTGCACGACATCGCAGTACCGCTCTTGCACGACATCGCAGTACCGCTCTTGCACGACATCGCCGCACCGCTCTTGTTTACGCAGTTGCACCAGAATATTAGCTGCATTACTCAGACACAAAACCAGTACGTTGCTACGCAAGTGCTCTAACCCTCTGATAAACAGTCAACAGCGCCTCGGCATTGCCGGGGCGCTGTTGTGGCGTTCGCTGCTGTGAGGAGTTGAAACATATGGCCGAGATCAAAGGCATTATTAGCGCGATGTTGACCCCATTTATGAGTGAAGTGGGACCGGTGGATTACGAATGGCTACCTGGCTACATGCGGTTTCTTGAAACAGGCGGCCTGCACGGGGTCTTGGCGCTGGGAACCACTGGTGAAGGTCCCTCGATGAGTGTAGCGGAACGCGAGCGTGTGCTCGATCTGATACTTGCGCATCGTGGTGCGCTTGCGGTGATTGCAGGTACGGGTTGTGCGGCCTTGACCGAAACGATCACCCTGAGCAACTATGCGCTTGAGCGAGGGGCAGATGCGGTACTGGTGATGCCACCGTTTTATATCAAAGGCCCGCCTGAAGCCGGGATTGTCGAATATTATCGTGCGCTCTGTGATGCCTTGCCCGCGGATGGGCGACTGATGCTCTACAACATTCCGCAGGTAACTGGTGTTCCTATCACGCCACCCATCATTGATCAATTGCTTGAGAGTCACGGGGCAAAGATCTATGGGTTGAAGGATAGCAGTGGGAACTGGGACAACTCCAAACTTTTGATCGACCGGTACCCACAACTGAACGTCTTTACGGGCAGCGACAAACTGATTGCGCTGGCCCTCTCGGGCGGGGCAGCCGGTGCGATTACCGCGCTCTCGAGTGCCTTCCCGCGGATGGCGCGCGCTGTCTATGATGCCCACATCGAAGGCGGCGATGTGCAGGGCGCTCAGGCACGCCTGACGGCGTTGCGCAATCTGCTGGATCCAGTGAATACACCACCGGCACTCAAAGCAGCGTTGACCTGGACAAGTGATCTTCCGCGAACGAGTGTTCGCTTACCGCTGATGCCACTCTCGGGCGAAGAGGAGGCTGCGTTGCAGGTAGCTTACGTAGACGTGATGCGTTGAGTTAGGTAGGTAGACAAGACCTCACAGGTCGAGCAGGCCTGTGAGGTCTTTTTTATTGTCTTATTCAGTATACTCGCTGCGGATGATGCCATAATTGACACAATCCTCGAACTTGCCATTTTTGACGAGGTGCCTGCGCTGACAGCCCTCAAAGTGCATCCCGATCTTTTGCATCACCCGACCAGAGGCAGGATTACGGGCTAGATGACGGGCGAAGATCCGTTCGAGGCCAAGCTGGTTGAACCCGTAGGCAAGGACGGCGTGTGCGGCTTCGGTGGTGTACCCTTGGCCCCAGTACGGCAAGCCCATCCAGTAGCCAACTTCGGCGTGATGATAGGCCGGACGCACAATCAGACTAATGGCACCATAGACCTGATCGGTTGTGCGATCGCAGATAGCCCAGGTCAACTCATTGGAAGTAGTGGCTTTGTCGGTGTGTGTACTGATCCATTGTTTTGCGCCATCTTCGGGATAGGGATGGGGCAGATTGAGGGTCGTATCGGCAATTTCAGCGGCACTGGCGAGCACCTGCACGGTCGGGGCGTCGTCGAGGGTAAAAGGCCGTAGATGCAGGCGTTCGGTGAGCAGGAGTGGGATTGGTGGTGTTTCTTCCATGGTGCATTAACTTCAGGGCTAACGCCCTACAAACCCGTCTGTACGCTGAAAAAAGCCAGCATTGCTGGCTTTTTTCAGCGCACAGACGATCTGGGGGAGCCGTAGGCCCCTAACCCCGCTTTAGCGTCTGACGATGAGCGGCAAGAAGACGGAGTGCTCGCGGGTCAGGTTTGACGGGTCGCGAGCGACGCGTACCGGGCCGTATTCACTGGTAAGGCCATTGTTGGCGATCTCAACGAGCCAATAGGCATAGGCATTGTCGGTTGTCGCCGTGGTATCCACAAACTGGTAGGCGGCGCCACCGGTGCTGCTGCCTCGTGACGCGATCATCTGTGGGGTAATCAAGACGGCCCCGGCGCGGGTACCATCGCTGCTGCGCCACAGATTGAACCCTCGTGTGTCCAGTTCCATACCGGTTTCCCAAGCGATCGCCACGCCAGCGCTGGTACGCGCTGCCGTAAAGCTCTTGAGGGTGATCGGGGTCAGGAAGCTGAAGCGTACCTCTTCCTGGTCATCTTCGGCGAGGATGTTATTGGCAGGTGTGCTGTCAATATCAAACTCGATGGCGCGCCAGACTTCGGCAACGCTGACGATCTCCTCAGCATCACCGGCAGTAATTTCGACATCCACAAAGATCTGCACGGCACCACCGGCGGGCAGGGTTCCGACATCCCAGGTACCAATGCCGGTTGTTGGTTCGTAGCTATAGGTTCCCTGGCCGGTGCTGTAGGTCACATAGCGCAGCAGATCCTGCGGGATGCGATGCTGTACCTGCACCTGCGTTGCGGTGGTACACGGTTCTGCATTGCACTGCTCACGGTTGAGCAGATCAATGACGAGGCGTGCCGTCCGCTCTTCACCGTTGAGGATGGCAACGGAATGGGCCAGTTCCAGGTCAATCACCAGCGGCCGCACCACCTGGCTGGACTGGTCATCTTCGTTGGGGTCGTCGTTGCCGGGGGTGCTGTTGGGATCGGGTTGATCCGAGGTTTGCACCTGGGCGATATTGGTGATGGTCGGGCTATAGGCATTGATGCGGGCGGCGATGGTGAGCGTTTCGGTCGTGTTGGCGGCAATGCTGCCGACGGTCCAGATGCCCGTAGCGGGGTCGTAGGTGCCGACACTGGTGGTGGCACTGACAAAGGTCAGTTCCGTTGTCAGCGGCTCGGAGACGGTGACGCCGGTGGCGTTGCTCGGGCCAGCGTTGGTGAGCGTGATGGTATAGGTGATGACCTCACCGACGTTGGGGCGGGTATTGTTGACCACCTTGTTCAGCGAGAGATCGGCCTCGTCACCGGTAATGGTGGCCGAGTCCTGGTCGTCTTCGGTCGGGATGTTGTTGCCGGGGGTGCTGTCGGGGTCGTGCTGATCGGAAGTATCGACCTCGGCGGTATTGGTTTGCGTGCCGGTCGCACGGACAATCACGTCCAGGGCGAGCGTGACCGTTTCGTTGACGGCGAGATTGCCGACGGTCCAGATGCTCGTGGCGTTGCTGTAACTGCCCCGACTGGCGAAGGCGCTGACGAATTCGAGGCCAGCGGGCAGTTCTTCACGCACGGTGACGCCGGTGGCGGGATCGGGGCCACGGTTGAAGAGCGTGATGGTGAAGGTGGCGCTGTCACCGACATTCACCCGGGGCGCACTCACCGTTTTGGCCAGTTCGAGGTCAGCGACGGGCGGCCGCACCACCTGGCTTGACTGGTCGTCTTCGTTCGGGTCGTCGTTGCCGGGGGTGCTGTTGGGATCGGGTTGATCCGAGGTTTGCACCTGGGCGATATTGGTGATGGTCGGGCTATAGGCATTGATGCGGGCGGCGATGGTGAGCGTTTCGGTCGTGTTGGCGGCAATGCTGCCGACGGTCCAGATGCCCGTAGCGGGGTCGTAGGTGCCGACACTGGTGGTGGCACTGACAAAGGTCAATTCGGTTGTCAGCGGCTCGGAGACGGTGACGCCGGTGGCATTGCTCGGGCCAGCATTGGTGAGCGTGATCGTATAGGTGATGACCTCACCGACGTTGGGGCGGGTATTGTTGACCACCTTATTCAGTGAGAGATCCGCTGGTGCATTCACCTGGATCACATCGGTCGCCCGATTATTCAGAAGATTTGGATCAGTTGTATCAGCGGTACGGGTAATGATTGCCGTATTGGTCAGCGTGCCGGTAAAGGCAGGATCAATCGTGCCGCGAATAGTGAAACTGATCGCACTATTGGGTTGCAGATCAACGGTGGTACTGAGCACATTGCCGCTGCCGGAAGCCTGCCCACAGGCCCCGGTCCCAGCAATCAGCGCACATGTCCAAGTGACATTGGTAATCTCGGGCGGCACTTCATCACGCACAGGTGCGCCAAGCGACGGGCTTGGGCCAGGATTGCGCACGGTCACCGTATAGGTAATTGGCCCACCTGAATAGAGCACAGCCGGCGTGTGGCTTTTCTCAATCGAAAGATCGGCCTCGGCGAGCAGCACACCACCATCCAGTTCGACAAAAGCCGAAGGGAAGAAGGTCCAGGTATCAATCACCCGGCGATCACCAAAGCCAAACTGTGGTTCGGCAGATGAATCCCATGCATGGGCACCGTTCTCACTGGAAACACCGATGAGTCCATTGCGCAGAGGGCTGAGCGAGCGGCCATAACAGGTGGGGTCAGAAATACCGGACGAAGCGGGGGGGGCAGGAGTATCGTCTAAGGCACAGGGCGAGAAATCATAGTCGCCGGTACCGGTGTAGTTATAGGCATCATTGTAATAGATCGTGAAGGGATCGGGATCACCGGTCTGAAACGTAGGGCGCACACGCTCGATAATCATCCCATTGGGATTGCTTTCGGCATCAATGAAGGGGAAGTGAATTTCACCACCCAAGAGGCGCACCTGAGCACGGACGGGCACCGTTCCGGCTGCAACGCGCTGGCCCAGTTGATCACGGCCATCCCAGGGGACACTGGTACGGGGAGCGGTTGTGACGCCAGAAAGGATGCGGTCTTCGGGATCGGTAAAAATGCCATTGCGATTTGTATCAATCACAATCTCGTAGGTGACATCAGCGGGCGCATCAAACGAGAAGGTGCCAGTAAGCGGATTCGTCCCGGCCTGGCCTGGCGTGCCTTCTTCACCGACAAAGGTCAGATTCCGGGGGAGCGGGGCAAGATCCTGGCTTCCACGGAGCAACCAGGTTTCGCCATTGGGGGTCTGTGCTGTGGCTGGCATGCTTGGGTCAGGGCCGGTCAGATCAAAGAAGATCTTGTGGGTCACATTGCGTTGCGCCAGATCATCGGGATCTTCCGGTTTGTGAAAGCTATAACCGGGAGGCATTGACTGCACCAGGTTATCAGCCACCAATTGGATCGAACGGTATATCGACTGGCCCTGGGCATCAACGATGCCCTTGGCGTTGGCAAAGAAGATAAAGCCAAACGGGTCAATGCCATTGAGATTTACCCGATAGCCCTGACCATCAACGGTCAGAATGTAGAACTGCTGGTAGAGACCGAGATCATCGGGTGCGCCAAACAGACTAGCATTGCCACCCATATTGAGCGCAAGGTAATTGGCAAAGATGCGGCCAGTGCGTTGAAGCGTGGCATTGGTACCATCACGCACACTAACATGCCACGACGCAATCCAGTGGTTGGCGAGATCGGAACCGGCCCATTCGTCTGTGACCAACCGCGGGGTTGGGTTATTATCAATATTGAAATCAGGGTTGGGGCTGATGAAATCAAATTCCCAGATACCCTCACCAGCCGCGTTCGTTTCGGCTGGTGTGATGATACAGGGTTGAAAGCCACCAACGGCTGGCAGTGGCCCGACACTCTCCTGAGCACGATCGACGATGCGGCCATAGAACTCGTTTGTATCGGCACGGTCACTACATGTTGCAGGGGTAGTGCCATCAGGAGCGCGAATGACCACATCCCCGGATAACCGGTTCATGACACTCGAACCGATGAAAATTTGTTCACCAGCACGCACAAACGCTTTGACGGTCGTCTGCCGTGGAATGCCGGCAGTCAGGGCGGTATTATGCCACTCAAGATAGGGACGATAGCCTTCAAGGTTCAGGGCGGGAGTGATAGGCTGGCTGGCTGGCACCTGAACGGACGAGCCTGAGGGATCGGTCGTATCCCTGGCGCTGGCAACACTGGTGCGACCAAGTGAGGCCGTAATAAAGACGAGACTCGTCGTCAAGATAAAAAAGAGCCACATGTAACGAAAGCGCATCCTGGACATCACTGGCGCACGGTGGTGCATACATCCCCCTTGAAGTTTGACCTTGCTGCCGAAGGTTGCCTACCTTCATATCGAATCAGATTATTTTTTCGGTCGCGGTTCGGGCCGAAGGATTGGCGCAGCCAATCCTTCGGTCTTACGTGGCTGTCTGGTACTCTGGTACCGTCGCGATATGGTACTCCAATTTCTACTATTGTATGTGAAGAGGAGCGATTGTACAATACCCTTGGGTGGTACTACTTATAACAGTCTGTTTATCTTGATTTTATTGAGGATATATCTATGCCAGAGCATATCCTGATCATTGGGGCGGGTCTTGCTGGCCTGACCTGTGCGCGTACGCTGTTGCGTGCGGGCAAACGGGTGATGGTGCTGGAAGCGAGCGATGAGATTGGCGGTCGTGTGCGCTCAGATTATCAGGATGGTTTTGTGCTCGACCGGGGTTTTCAGGTGCTCTTTACGGCCTACCCGGCGGCGCAGCGCCAGTTTGATTACCGTGCCCTGGGCTTGTGTGCGTTCGATCCAGGGGCGCTGGTGTGTGAGGGCGGGCGGCGGGCGGTGTTGACTGATCCGTTGCGGGATCGTGATCCGTGGGCGTTGCTTGGGGCGGCGCTGACGAGTGTGATTCGACCAGATGACAAACTGCGCACCCTGGCACTCGCTCTCGAAATGCGCCAGACGACGGTTGACGAACTCATTGCTGCCCCTGATGAGCCAACCGAGACCTATCTGCAGCAGAAAGGCTTTAGTCAAGCGGCGATTGATCGCTTTTTTCGGCCTTTTTATGGTGGTATTTTTCTGGATCGGTCGTTGCATACGAGTGCGCGCTGTTTCCGCTTTAATTTCAAGATGCTCAGTGATGGGCAGACGGTGGTGCCTGCCCGTGGGATGGGGGCACTGAGTCAGCAACTGGCCGCCGAGTTGCGTTCGGCGGGGGCGATACGGCTCAAGACGCAGGTGGCTGCGTTGATGACTGATGGGCCGCAGGTGACCGGGGCGATGCTGGCTGATGGGAGCCGTTTTGCGTCTGATGCGGTGGTGGTTGCCACGCCTGCCCCCGAGGCGGCACGGCTCACGGGGTTGCCGATGCCCGAGGCGCACGTCGGCACGGTGACGCTCTATTTTGCGGGTGATGTGCCGGTGGTACCCGACAAAAAATTATTGCTGCATAGTGAACCCGACGCGTTTGTCAACAATGCCGTGCAACTAAGCAATGTAGCGCCGAGTTATGCACCCCCGGGGGCGCACCTGCTGAGTGTCTCGATCCTGGGGGTGCCTCCCTTTGATGACGACGAATTGTTTGCGCGCGCGTTCGCCGATCTGCAACGGATGTTGGTGGGCAATCACGAGGCGTTGACGGCGCTGCGTACCTATCGCCCGTTGCGCCTCTATCGCATTCCATACAGCCAGTTTGCCCAGCCCCCCGGGATTCATCCTACGCTCCCCGACAATGCCACCGGGCGACCGGGGCTCTTCTTTGCTGCCGAATTCACCGAAGCGAGTAGCCTCAATGCGGCCATTATTTCGGGCGAGAAGTGTGCCGAGCAGATCCTGCGCATGCCGAGTGGAATGGCATGAGACACGTGATAATTACCAGTCCTGCGAATGCAACCATCAAAATGATCCGCTCGCTGCGCCAGCGCAAGGCCCGGGAGGCGAGTGGGCTCTGTTTTGTCGAAGGGATTCGCCTGGTGACCGAGGCTGCCGAGGCCGGGGCTGAGTTGGTACAACTCGTGGTGGCCCCGGCGTTGCTGACCAGTGCGTTTGCGCACGACCTTGTGGAACAACTGGCTCGGCAGGGGATAGAGCGCATTGAGGTCTCGGCTGAGGTTTTTGCGAGTCTGTCGGCGAAAGACGGGCCACAGGGCCTGGCGGCGGTGGTGCGCCAGCGTTGGCTTGAGCTCGCCGAGGTGCGTCTGGATCAGGGGGCGCGGTGGGTTGCGCTGGTAGAACCAGCCGATCCTGGCAACCTGGGCACGATCATGCGCACGGTTGATGGCGTCGGGGCGCGTGGGGTGATCATTGTTGAGCCAGCGGCCGATCCGTATGATCCGGCGGCGCTGCGGGCGAGCATGGGCGCGGCCTTTGCGGTGCCGCTTGTACGCACGTCATGGGCCGAACTGGCTGCTTGGAAGCGTGCCAACGGAGTCACCATGGTTGGCAGTAGCGACCAGGCGGCGACCGATTTTCGCCAGGCGGCCTACCCGACGCCGCTGGTGCTCTTGATGGGCAGTGAGCGCCAGGGGCTCAGCGCCGAACAGCAAGCACTCTGTGACCTGATGGTGGCGATCCCGATGCGAGGACGCAGCGACTCGCTCAATCTGGCGGTCGCGACGGGTATTTTGTTGTACGAGCTTGCGTCATAAGCGGCAAATATTAACACTCCTCTAACGCGATATTAGCGTAGGACATGCAAAAAACAGGTACACTAGAGCCTAGAGAACGTGCAATGCATTTTAGGAGAGGAGCTAAAGAGATATGGGCAAGATTGTTGGTATTGACCTGGGCACGACCAATTCATGTGTTGCGGTGATGGAAGGCGGCGACGCCGTGGTGATCCCGAATGCCGAGGGTAACCGCACTACACCGTCGGTCGTGGCCTTTGCCAAGAATGGTGAGCGCCTGGTTGGGCAGACGGCCAAGCGTCAGGCGACGATTAATCCTGAAAATACACTATATTCAGTCAAGCGTCTGATTGGACGTGATTTTGATGAGACGACCACCGAGCGCGAGATGATCTCGTACAAGGTGACCAAGGGCCCACGTGCCGATGTGCGCATCTATGTGCCTCAGACGAGCAAGGATTATGCGCCGCAAGAGATTTCGGCGATGGTCTTGCAGAAGCTCAAAGCTGATGCCGAGGCGTATCTTGGTGAGCCTGTCACCCAGGCGGTGATCACGGTGCCGGCCTACTTCAACGATAGTCAGCGCCAGGCGACCAAGGATGCGGGCAAGATTGCCGGCCTCGAAGTGCTGCGGATTATCAACGAGCCGACGGCAGCCGCGCTCGCGTATGGGCTTGACAAGAAGAAGGACGAGACCATTCTGGTTTTTGACCTTGGTGGTGGTACGTTCGACGTCTCGATTCTGGAAGTTGGTGATGGCATCGTTGAAGTGAAGTCCACCAGTGGCGATACGCACCTTGGTGGTGACGACTATGATGCGGCGGTGGTCGACTGGATTATTGACGAGTTCCGCAAAGACCAGGGCATTGATCTGAGCAAAGATCGCCAGGCGTTGCAGCGGCTCAAAGAGGCGGCTGAGAAGGCCAAGATGGAGTTGTCGAGCGTCAGTGAGACCGAGATCAACCTGCCGTTCATTACGGCTGATGCGAGTGGCCCCAAGCACCTGGCGATGAAGTTGAGCCGTTCACGCTTCGAGCAGTTGACCAGTGCGTTGACCGACCGGCTGCGTGGTCCGGTGACGCAAGCGATGAAGGATGCCGGGATGCAGCCTTCGCAGATTGACGAGGTTGTGCTGGTTGGTGGTTCAACCCGTATGCCAGTGGTGCAAGAGATTGTGCGGAAGATGATCGGCAAAGAGCCGAACAAGTCGGTCAATCCTGACGAAGTGGTCGCCGTTGGGGCTGCGATCCAGGGTGGTGTGCTTGGTGGCGATGTCAAGGGCGTTGTGTTGCTTGACGTAACGCCGCTCTCGCTTGGGGTGGAAACCCTCGGTGGCGTGATGACCCGTCTGATCGAGCGCAACATGACCATTCCGACGCAGAAGACCGAGGTCTTCTCGACGGCGTCGGATGGCCAGACGGCAGTGGATATCCACATTCTGCAGGGTGAGCGCGAGATGGCGGGTGACAACATGACGCTTGGGCGCTTCCGGCTTGAGGGCATTCCTCCGGCGCCGCGGGGTATTCCGCAGATCGAGGTGACCTTTGATATTGATGCCAACGGCATTCTGAATGTCAGCGCCAAAGACAAAGCGACGAGCAAGGAGCAGCGCATTACGATCACGGCCAGCACGAATCTGGGCAAGGACGACGTCGAGCGCATGGTGCGTGAGGCTGAAGTCCATGCCGCTGAAGATAAGGCTCGTCGTGAAATGGTTGAACTCAAGAACCAGGCCGACACCCTTGCGTATCAGGGCGAAAAGACCCTGGCCGATCTTGGCGACAAGGTTGATACGATTGAGCGTGGGCGGATCGAGGGTATGATTAAGGATCTGCGTGATGCGATCGCCCAGGAGGATCGCGAGCGCATCCAGAGCCTGATGAGCGAATTGCAGCCAGCGATCTACCAGCTTTCGCAGAATGCCTACAGCGAAGGTGCCGCTCAGGGGCAGCCCGGGGCAGAGGGCAAGAAGAATGACGATGGCGTCGTCGAGGGTGAGTACACCGTTGACGAAGGCCGTTAGACAGAACTAACCGTCTCGGCATAACACAAACGAGGGGCGAGCGCCCCTCGTTTGTGTTATGCCGAGACAATGTCACTGGGCCACGAGCGGCAGGAAGGCTTTGAGGCGATAGCCGCTGGTCAGGAAGAACTGGTCGGCGATGACGCGGTGGCCTGCCTCGCGAGGGTGAAAGTCGAAGAGGCGTTCCAGGTCAGTCGGGTTGAAAGGGGGCAACGCCGGATACGGGCGGGTCACAAAGATCAGTTCGGCTTCACGTCCCTGGAAGGGGGTAAAGACATCAACCACGGCGATCCCACGTGCGGCAGCCTCTTCTTCAATGATGGCATTGAAACGGGGCAGTTCGACATCGGGATTCGCGGGTAGAAATGGTTGGTAGGCAGGCAGATCGTACAAGCCCGGATACGGATTGTAGTAGTTCATGATCAGCAGATCGCCGGTGCGCTGCCCTTCAACGGTGAGCGCGGCTACGAGATCATCAAGAATTTTGCTCAGATTGGCGCGAAAGAGGCTCAGCGCTTGATCGACATTCGGTGGCGGTGGGTTGCCTGGAGTTGGTGGTTGCACCACGGCAGCCGCATCATTGCCGCCGATGCTCAGCGTTACGGGGCTCACCACACGCCCGGCAGTGCGTTCGGTGGTGATGAAGGCGACGGCGCGATCGAGTTGACTGGTCTCGGTCACGATCTCGGTCGCGATAAAGGAGCTACTTGTTTCGCCACTGCCAACCCCGAGATTCGTGAAGGTCATGGCGGGGTTGATCTGGCGAAGAGATGCAAACAAGAGATCAGGATAGCCGGGGAGACCGTCGTCATTGGCTGCGACCTCGCTTCCCGTGGCGAGCGAATCGCCCAGGGCGAGGTAGACATCGCCAGGGCCGACGTTACCCGGTGGCAACTGATTGGCCGCCCTGGTTGGCAGCACAAAGAGCGGCATTAGGGCAATGAGCATTAGGATTAGCAACCCTCGACGTAGACTGCGCATCATGACACGGCCTTTCTGTTGAATGTGATTGATTGTTGCTTCTAGTATAGACGCTCTATCAGGGCACCCGCAAGGGGTGCCCCTACACCGGATCCGGCCCCCGGCCTGTAGGGGCACCCCTTGCGGGTGCCCTTGCGGGTGCCCTTGCGGGTGCCCTTGCGGGTGCCCTTGCGGGTGCCCTTGCGGGTGCCCTTGCGGGTGCCTTGGCGGGGTGCATACACAGAAGATGCAATCGCCCTAGCATCTGCCCCACCTCCCATGGTGTTTGTGGGCGGCAGAGCCGCCATCAAGCATCATCCAACCTACCAACGCACACGACGCTGATGGATTGAGCCGTCGTGTCCACGATAGCTGCGCGTGATGCGAATGCCAAAGATCCGGAGGAACCGCTGCCCATTGGTGACACTCCAATCAGCAATGGTATGCGCCGCGCTGCCCGTGCAAAAGCCAAATAAGACAGCCACGCTGACCTCGGGGTTGGCACTCAGCCAGGCACGCATATACTGGTACAGCTGCATGTGATAATCGGGCACAACGAGGCCCAGTTGTGCCATCACCCAGACCCAGAAGAAGAGCAGCAGCGTTACCACCAGATAGAAATAGGCCAGACGGAGGAGCGGAGAAAAAATGAGACTATGGCTAAAGAAATGGCGATGAGGGATGATACGCATATACGGACGCCAGATCCAGTAGAAGACCCCCCAACGATTATCAATTTTCGAATCAAGATCAAGATCTGGTGAAAAGAGGATACCCGAAACGAGATGCGACCCGACAAGCCAGAGGGTCAGCATGACCGCATCAGCATGCCCTCGTTGCATCGTTTCGCTCAGATAGCCATACGACACCGGGGCCATGACAGCCCCACTGGCGACAGTAATCAGATCGTGGGTACGTGCATCAGGCATTCGCCAAACTCCTCACATGTATGCTACAATATATATCAAGCATAGCTCAAGTGTGCGTTTCATGCAAGTATTACCTGAACTGACCATGATCCTGGCCGCAGGCGAAGGGCCGCACGTGGCCTTTGCGCGTGAACGGGCGCGTGTTGATGAGGTGGCCGAGACCCTCGTGGCCTTTGCGAATAGCGCCGGGGGGACGCTGGTGGTTGGCGTGAGCGGGCGCATCCGGGCCAAGGTTGAAGGGCTCGCTGATGCGCTCGCTGCCCGCGAGTTGTTGCTCGACGCGGCGCTCGCCTGTACACCACCCTTGATTTTGCCGTTGCCCCGCGAGGTACAGCACGACGGGAAGCAGCTGCTGCTGCTCACGGTGCCGGCGGGCCTTTCGCAAGTTTATGCGCTCCACGGCAAGTATGTGCGCCGCGAAGGTGCCACGAATCAGCCGCTCGCCCCTGAAGCGCTCCGTCGTCTGTTGCTCGAACGCGGCGAGGTAAGCTGGGAACGCTCGGTGCCCGAAGGGGCAACGCTTGACGAGCTTGATCCGGTCAGCATCGAGGCCTATACCCGACGGGTGGGGCTTGATGCCACCGAGGAGGCGCTCGGCTTGCTCTACCGGCGTGGAGCTGTCGTGCCGATGCAACCCCTGGCTGAGGCGAACCCAACGTGGCAGCCGACCAATGCCGGGTTCCTGCTCTTTGCCCAGCGCATCGAGGCGCGGTATCCCCAGGCTGAAATGACGCTTGTCCATTACCGTGGCTACGATATGGCTGATGTTTTTGAGCGTGAAGATATTCGTGCGCCACTCGTCGAGATGATTCGACGCGCCGAACGGTGGCTGAGCGAGCATATCCGCAAAGGAAGCCGGATGGTCGGCTTTGAACGCCAGGATTGGACACAATTCCCGCCGGGTGCGGTGCGTGAGGCACTGGTGAATGCTGTCGCCCATCGTGATTACAGTGTGCGTGGTGAGGGAATCCGGGTGTCGCTCTTTAGCGACCGGCTCGAGGTCTATTCACCAGGGCGACTGCCCGGCCATGTGACGCTGCACAATCTGGTCGAAGAACGCTACTCACGCAACGAGAGTCTGGTGCAGGTACTGGCTGATTATGGCCTGATCGAACGCCTCGGCTACGGCATTGATCGTATGTTGCGCCAGATGGCCGAGGCCAACCTGCCGCCACCGGTCTTCCGCGAAACGGCGGCCGGCTTTCTCGTCACCCTCCAGGGGCAACCGCTTGAGGCCTACGGGCCAGACGGCTTTGATACCCGCGAATGGGTGCGCCTCGGGCTCAACGAGCGCCAGATCGCCGCGTTGCTGCATCTGGCCGCCGAGCATCGCATCACGAACCGGGATCTGCAAGAGCAGTATGCCGAGGTTAGCCCCGAGACGATTCGCCGCGATCTGGCTGACCTGGTTGACCGGGGGTTGTTGTTGAAGGTCGGCGATAAACGAGCGACCTACTATATTCTGAAATAAGCCGATGATCATTGTCTTGCAGCGCCCACAGGATGTGCGCAATATCGGAGCCGTTGTGCGTGCGATGCTCAATTTTGGCTTTGCCGAGCTCCGTCTGGTTGAACCAGTTCCCTTCGCCGAGGCTGACCTGTTCGGCATTGCGCATCGGAGTGAAAACCTCGTTGCGCACATCCGATATGAGGCCGATCTCGCCGTGGCCCTCGCCGAAGCGCGGTTTGTCGTCGGCACAAGCGAACGCAGTCACCCCGGAAGGGTGATGCGTCACGATCTACGCGCTTTGGCCCATGAACTCGTGGTGCGCGAGGCAACTGCCGGACCAGTCGCCCTGCTCTTTGGCCCCGAAGATCACGGACTCGACAACGAGGCGCTTGATCGCTGCGATTGCGTGCTCAGTTTGCCGACGGAACCAGGCTACCCATCACTCAATCTGGCGCAGGCTGTTATGCTCATTCTCTACGAATTGCGTATGGCCGGAGATGAATCTGTTGCAATGCCTGAACGCATGCGCGAACCAGCCACGCTTGCCGAACGCGAACGCTTTGCCACCGTCTTGAGCGAACTTGTCGCGACAACTGGCTTTATCAAATCGGGTGACGGCACAACCACACTTCGTCGGCTGCGCAACCTCATCTTCCGCGCCCAACCAGAGCGCAGTGAACTTGCCTTGCTAACGGCACTCTTCCGTGAGGTGATCATTGCCTTACGGCGTAGGTAATGTGCTATATACTTAGGCAAATGTCTCAGGCTATCAAAGGAGAAGCTACCATGACAGGGCGTGTCGCAATTGTGACCGGTGGGGGAAGCGGGAGTTGAAAGGAACGTTTGTATGAGTCTTGTGGAACGGAATGCTCTTCCTGTCGCATATACGTGGGATGCCCACAGTGTGTTTGGTGATGATACGGCGTGGCAAGCGGCGCTTGATGAAGTGACTAGTCACATTGAGGGGTTGCAGGCCTTTCAAGGCCGCCTCGCCGAAGGACCAGCGGTACTAGCTGATTACCTTGAACTCGCCGAGCACGTCCTGCGTCTGAGTGGCAAGGTGTCGGTCTATGCGCGCATGTTTTATGCCGTCAATACCCTCGACCAGACGGCCAAAGCACGCGTCGATCGTGCGGCATCCTTGCAGGTACGCCTGGGCACGGCGACGGCTTTTAGTGGTCCGGAATTGCTTGCGCTTGGGGCCGCCACGCTGCAACAATGGGTCGCCCAAGAGCCGCGCCTGGTGATCTTTGCGCATCACTTCGACCGGCTACACCGATCTGCGCCCCATGTGCGTTCGGCTGAGGTCGAAGCGCTGTTGCGCCAGGCCAGTGAACCCTTTGATGCCGCGGCAACTGTCCACGGCATCCTGACTAATGCCGATCTGCGGTTTGAACCTGCGCGCGACCAGACAGGCGAGACCTACGAGCTTGCCCAGGGCAATATCAATGCGCTGGTGACCCATATCGATCCGGCGGTGCGCAAGAGCGCATGGCACAACTATGCCGATGCACATCTGGCGCTGAAAAATACGATGGCCACCTGTCTCGCCACCGAGGTGCGCCGCAACGTCTTCCTTGCCCGCGCCCGCAGCTACCGTTCGGCACTTGATGCGGCGCTCACGCCCAACCACATTCCGCTTGAGGTCTTTCACCAATTGATTGCGACCTTCAAACGGCATCTGCCGACCTGGCACCGCTACTGGCGTCTGCGCCGACGTGTGCTTGGCGGGCAACCGTTGCATGTCTATGACACCAAAGCACCTCTGACCCAACAGCCGCTCAAGGTACCCTATAATCAAGCCGTGACCTGGATCTGTGAAGGCATGGCCCCACTTGGCGAGGAGTATGTGAGCACGATGCGCCGAGGCCTCGTCGAGCAACGCTGGGTCGATGTCTATCCCAACCGAGGCAAACGGGCCGGAGCCTTCTCGATGGGCTCGCCAGGGACACATCCCTTCATTATGATGTCGTACAACGACGATATTTTTGGGCTCAGCACGCTGGCCCACGAACTCGGGCACTCGATGCACTCGTACTATACCCGTAGCACGCAGCCCTACGTCTATAGCAACTACGGGCTCTTTCTCGCCGAAGTCGCCTCGAACTTCAATCAAGCCCTGGTGCGCAAACACCTGCTTGAACGTCTGACAAGCCGTGACGAGCAGATTACGCTGCTCGAAGAGGCGATGGCGAATTTCCATCGCTACTTCTTTATCATGCCGACCCTGGCCCGCTTCGAACTGGCGATCCACGAGCGCATCGAGGCAGGACAGGCGCTCACCGCCGATGACTTGATTAAGCTGATGGCCGATCTTTTTGCCGAAGGATATGGCGACGAGGTCGTCGTGGATCGTGAACGCGTCGGGTCAACCTGGATGCAATTCTCGACGCATCTGTATGCCAACTTTTATGTCTACCAGTATGCGACGGGCATTTCAGGTGCCCACGCGCTTGCCGAGGGAGTCCTGGCGCAGCACGAGGGGGCGGTCGAACGCTACCTCGCTTTCCTCAAAGCGGGCAGTTCACGCTACCCGCTCGATACGCTGCGTCACGCCGGGGTAGACATGAGCAGTGCGGAACCCGTTGAGCAGACGTTTGCGGTGATGGAACAGTATATCGAGCGCCTCGAAGCGTTACTTGGATAAATGCGTAGCCGCCGCACGGTGCCGCCTCGTGCGGCGGCTATGCACTTACGCGTCATTTGCACGTCGCACAAAGCGTTTGATACGGCGTTCGCATTCTGCCCGGGGGAGCATAATTTTGCGCCCACAGGTTTCGCAACGCATGCCGATATCGGCACCAAGCCGCACGATCCGCCACGTATCACCACCACACGGATGCGCTTTACGCGTCTGCACGAGATCATCTATCTGAAGGTCAAGCGGTGGTTTCGACACGGCTATTTCACGGTTTGCCAGAGTCGGATCAACTCGTCCAGACTCAAGGCGTGCATCTGGTGTCCTTGCGCAGCGACGGTCGCTTCGAGTTGGCTGAAGCGACGCCGGAACTTCTGGTTAGCGTCGCGTAAGGCGAGTTCGGCATCAATCTGGAGCCACGCCGCCAGACGGGTCAGGACAAAGAGGGTATCACCAAACTCTTCGGCGATATGACCAGGCTCGCCACTCGCAGCAGCGGCCCGCAGTTCGTCCAATTCTTCATTGATCTTGGCCCAGACCTGGTCAATGTCCGTCCAGTTGAAACCGGTGCGTGCAGCACGTTTGCCCATCTTCTGGGCCGCAGCTAGCGCCGGCAGCTCGGGCGGAACGCCATCAAGTGTCCCAGCGCGTGTGCGCCCTTTCGCGGCCAATTCGGTCGCCTTGATCTGTTCCCAGTTCTGCAACACCTGATGCTCGCCATCAACCACCAGGCCACCAAAAACATGCGGGTGACGCCCGATCAACTTGCCTGTGACTTGGGCAAAAACGTCCTCGAACGTGAAATGGCCAGCCTGCCGAGCCATTTCGCAATGCGCAAAGATCGAAATCAGCAGATCGCCGAGTTCCTCCTTCAGCGCCTCCATATCACCCGTATCGAGGGCTTCCAGGACTTCACACGTCTCCTCGATCAAGGCACTACGCAGATCTGCATGGCTTTGCCGGACATCCCAGGGGCAGCCTTCAGGCCCAAGCAAACGGGTCATCACCCAGCGCAAGCCGTCGGCACTGCGTTGATCCTCATTGACCAGCAAGCGGTCAACCGCCAGCAAGGAGATATCGCCGGATTGAGCGACCAGTTCAGGCCAGGTCGTGAGCGAGCCTTCAACGAGGTCGCGCAGCCTTCCCTGGGCATCAAGGGTTGCCAGACGGATCAGATGATGGGGAGGATAACGGAGCGCCAGCAGATCGCGCAGAGGCGCAGACGGATCATCGTGGCGCCACCAAATCAGTGCCGGGGTCGCAAGTTGGAGAGGAAAGGGCACCACAGGCACACGATAGGGGCCTACCTGCATCGTCTCGGCCCACGGACGAACACCTAACGCGTGCCCGACCTGGGGCAAGCCAGGCGGCTGAGAGGCCGCCAGCAGAGCGTGCGCCTCCCAAAACTGGACACCTGGCGTCCCTTGCAGGGCAAAGATACGCAATGCAGCGTCAAGCAACTGACCTGGTGTAACATTCATAACGAAGAATTACTGAGGAAATGGCAAAGGCACCATATTCGGATCGAAATTTTCGGCAATCTGAAGATCGCCACTTGCCTGTGCGTCAAGGAGCAGGGCCTCATACCAGGGCGCAAAACTCTGCTCATAGAAAACCTGGGCATTCTGGCTCGAGCGCAGCATCTCGAAGGAGTCAAAAGGACGCTGCTCGGCACGTTCAAGAACCTCAAAGACATAGACACCGCTGGTTGTGCTGACTTTACCCGGAGTCTGGAGAGGAGCACTAAAGACAACGCTATCGATTTCGGGCGGGAAATTACCAGTGGGAACCCAAGTAATGGCCGCATCATTCATGGGAGCCCCGATATCAAGGCCACGTTCACCGGCGAGGGCATAGAAATCGCCGCCGGCGGCGAGCAGCGCCAGCACCTCCTCGGCCTGAGCCTCATCGGGCACGAGCATCAAGCGCGTACGCACCATTGGTGCTTGCGTCTGGCGGGCAACGACCTCAAAACTCAACTGGCTCTGCGCACTACGGAGGCGCGCATCGGTCGTCACCAGAAACGGGCTTCCCTCAGTTGGCTGGATCAGCGAAAAGACCTCGGCATCAATGGCCGATGCATCAACGCCGATGCCATGCTGACGCGCATAGCGGCTGAGCAAAGCATCCTGGAGCATCTGGTCAAAAATCTGCGCCCGGATCTCAGCTTCGACGGCAAGCTGCTCGATCTCGGCGGGAGTCTGGCCTTGGGCAAGCAACCCTTCAATCGCAGGCCCAATATCGCGTGTAAGGCGCTGCGAAAAATCGGCGACGGTGAACTGTTGACCCCCAACCCTCATAATCACCGGGCTCTCAGGCGCACCGAGGTCTGCCTGGCCCTGCGCGGTACTCTGACATGCCACCAGGACGGGCAAGAGCAGCAAGAGCACCAGCACACCAGCATAACGCATACTCATGACAGCCTACCGACTTTCAGGCACATCCTCACCAAGCGAGAGGATAGCCATAAAGGCTTCTTGCGGGATCTCGACATTACCGACCATCTTCATACGACGTTTGCCCTCTTTCTGCTTTTCGAGCAGTTTGCGTTTGCGGCTCACATCGCCACCGTAGCACTTTGCCAGCACATCTTTCCGCATGGCACGCACCGTCTCACGAGCGATCACCTTGCTCCCAATAGCCGCCTGGATCGGCACCTCAAACATCTGACGTGGGATCAACTGACGCAACCGTTCAACCAGATCGCGCCCGCGCTGATAGGCAAATTCGCGATGCACAATCAACGAGAGCGCATCAACAGAGGCTTGATTGACCAGCACATCAAGTTTGACCAGATCGGCCTCAAGATAACCAGCAAGGGTATAGTCAAGTGAAGCATAGCCCTGCGTACGACTCTTGAGTTGATCATAAAAGTCAATTACAATTTCAGCCAGGGGCATCCGATATTTGAGCACCACCCGCGTCGGGTCGAGGTACTCCATGGTATCAAAGATACCGCGCCGCGTCGTCACCAGTTCCATCACGGTACCAATATAGCGTGACGGTGCAATGACACTAATCTGGACAATCGGCTCTTCAATCGCCACAATCTTGCTGAGATCGGGCATTTCCGAGGGATTGGCGACGGTCAGGATTTCGCCATCGGTACACAGCACCTGATACTCGACGCTCGGTGCCGTAATGAGCAGATCGAGATTATACTCACGCTCGAGGCGCTCACGCACAATTTCCATATGGAGGAGACCGAGGAAGCCGCAACGAAAACCGAACCCAAGCGCAGCCGAACTCTCAGGTTGATACGAAAGAGCGGCATCATTCAATTTCAGTTTCTCGAGCGCATCACGGAGATCAGGGTAGGCATTGCTCTCAATAGGATAGAGGCCAGCAAAGACCATCGGCTTGGCGGGACGATAGCCGACCAGCGGCATCTCGGCGGGATTATCGGCGAGCGTAATCGTATCACCGACCTGACACTCCTCAATCGTCTTGAGACCAGTGGCGATATAACCAACCTCGCCGGGATTGAGGGCGGGCAACGCTTGCATCATCGGCCGAAAACACCCAATCTCCAGGGTCTCAGCTTTGGCGCCAGTACCCATCAGCTGCACCCGCGAGCCTGACAGAAAGACCCCATCGACTACACGCACAGCGGCAATGACCCCCTTATAGGCATCATAGTGTGAGTCGAAGATCAGCGCACGAGCGGGCCGTGATATCTGCCCGTGGGGTGGCGGAACGCGGGTAACAATCGCCTCGAGGATCTCGGGCACGCCCAGGCCCTCTTTGGCCGAAGCCATTATCGACTCTTCGGCGGGGATGCCGATCACCTTCTCAATGTCTGCGGCGACCTCATCGGGATGGGCACCGGGCAGATCTATTTTATTAATGACGGGAATAATAGCCAGATCATGCTCCAAGGCCAGATAGACATTCGCCAGCGTTTGAGCTTCGATGCCCTGCGCGGCATCAACAACCAGCAAGGCACCCTCACAGGCGGCAAGTGAGCGTCCGACTTCATAGTTGAAATCAACATGACCGGGGGTGTCAATCAGATTAAGCATATAGGTCTCACCGTCGGCAGCATGATACTGCATCCGGACAGCCTTGAGCTTGATCGTAATACCCCGTTCGCGCTCGAGATCCATCGAGTCAAGGTGCTGCTCACGGCGATCGCGATCGGCAATCGTGCTCGTTGTTTGCAACAGACGATCCGAGAGCGTCGTCTTACCGTGGTCAACATGGGCGATAATACAGAAGTTGCGAATTTTTGCCTGATCAATCATAGAGTCTATGTTCAAGGCTATAGCCCTGAAATCCATTGCTTTGCTGAGAAACCAGCCAGCATGGCTGACTGGTTTCTCAGCAAAGGAGAAATGCTGAGAGCAGTATACCATTATTGTGCGATGCTCGCTGCGTGCGGTATACTATTCAATGCAACGAAGCATACTTGAACAAGAAGAAGCTAGAGGCAAAAGAGTTATGGATCTGGTACGTGCGCATGTATTTATCGCGGGGCGCGTGCAAGGTGTCAGTTTTCGCGCCTATGCCCGTGATCGGGCACGTGCAGCCGGAGTAGAGGGATGGGTTCGTAACCTCCCTGATGGCCGCGTCGAGGCGGTCTTTGAAGGAACACGCCCAGCCGTACAACGGCTCATCACCTGGTGCTATAGTGGCCCAATCCAGGCCCAGGTTGAAAAAGTTGACGTCACCTGGGAAGAACCAACCCGCAAAGAGGGTAACTTTAGTATCGTCTGGTAATCCGAGGAAGACAGATGCGTCGTACCCGCTGGAAGTTATTCACTAGTCTGTTGATCAGTCTGGTTCTCTTGGTTCTGGCCTATGTGAATCGTGCATGGCTTCTCGAAGCCTTTGACCTGCTTGATGACGCTCGTCTGGAATGGTTACTCCTGGCGATGGGATTGATTCCCATCGGGTACCTGATGAGCGCCCAGGTCTTCAATCTTGTCCTGCGTTCACTCGGCTATCGTATGCATCTGATGCGGCTCTGGGCGATTGCCCTCGTCGCCATCATTATCAGTCAGTCAGTGCCTGCCGGCGGGGTTGGCAGCTATGCCTTTTTGATTAGCACCTTCAACCGTCGTGGCATCAGCCAGGGGCAATCGGCCCTGATCGCCTCACTCGAGACGATCAGTTATGTCACCGCAATGCTGATGATGTTTGCCTTCAGCCTCATGATCCTGGCCCTCCAACACCAGGCTACCGGCGAGGCAAGTTATATCGCAGGGAGCATCGCCATCACCCTCGTCGGCGGGGCTTTTTATGTCCTGACGCGACCGGGGGCGCAACTGCGTGCGTGGCTCGCCCGTTTTCAACACACCGTCAGCCGCCTGCTGCGGCACCCCTGGAAGAGCACGTGGCTCGAAGGTCTGCTCGCCGAGTTAATTGTTGGCCGCAGGCTGCTTGCCAGTCGTCGGCGTGATGTCATCGTGCTGGTGCTAATCCAGTTGACTGCGCTCATCACCCATAGCCTCGGGATGCTCTGCGTGCTCTGGGCTTTTGAAGTGGAAGCCAGCCTCGTCACGGTCATCGTCGCCTTCGGCATTGCCCTGATCACCTCGACCTTCAATGTGCTCCCAGGGGGCGGCGGCACCGTCGAGGCGGCGCTGGTCGCAACCCTGCTGCAACTTGGGGTCGGGCCTGCAGCGGTACCCGCCGCGATCATCTTCCGGCTCTTCAACTACTGGCTGCTAACACCAGTGGCCGCAGGATGCTACTACTGGTTGACCCACGAACCCGTCGTTCCGCTGCAGGCCACCCATTCGAGCATGGGTGATGCGCCATAAAGACGAAAACGACCAGCTTCGCTGGTCGTTTTCGTGAGCATCGGGGTCAGACGGTCGCCGGCTTTTCGTGGTCGCGGCGACCGCGCCCAAACCAGTTCTTCCATTCGCGGTGTTCCCAGACCACCAGGATCTGGGCCGCATTGAAGATCGACGAGTAGGTACCCACAATCAACCCGATCAAGAGGATCAGGACAAAATTCTGGATCGTCTCACCGCCAAAGAAGAGCAGCGCAGTCAGGGTAAAGAAGGTCGTCATCTGGGTATTGATCGAGCGCGGCAGCGTCTGCACAATGCTATGATTGACCAGATCACCAAACTCCTGATCGGGCTGGCGCGCCAGCAGATTCTCACGCACACGGTCAAAGACCACAATCGTATCGTGTACCGAGAAACTCAGGATGGTTAGCAAGGCCGTCAAAAAGAGGGCATCCACCTCGAAGCGCGGATTGAAGGTACTGAAGATCGCCGCGACGCCGATGATAATCACCACGTCATGCACCATCGAGATGATCGCACACATCCCATAGCGCACTGGATGGGGAGCCTTACGAAAAGCCCAGGTCAGATAGAGCAAGATCATCAATGAAGCCCCGACCACGGCAAGGACGGCACTACGGGTTGACTCTTGACTAACTGTCGGCCCCACGCTTTCGAGGCGTTCAATCGCCGCAGCGCCGATCTGCTCATTCAGGGCGGCCTCGACGGCCTGACGATCCTGCAGGGGCGTCTGCTCGTTCAGGGGGCGCGTACGTACAAGGGCGGTCACAATCGGAGTCCCATCCAGGTCAACCTGACTCATTTGCACCTGGGCATTATCGAACCCTGCGGCAGCGAACGCAGCCCCGACCTCAGAGGAACCCAGTTCACCGGGGGCCCGTTCCGCAAAACGCACCTCCCAGAGGGCACCACCACTAAAGTCAATGCTCGGGCGCAAACCAAACCGGGGCTGCCCGGTGGTAATGAGGGGATGCAGCAACAAAAAATAGAGCCCGGGCAAAATCATGACGAGCGAAAGCACAAACCACCAGTAGCGGCGCTTGACAAGCTGTTCCAACATACGACGTACCACTCCACAGAAGGATATCAGATCGCCTCAGCGGTAGAGGGTGCCACCGCCGGTTTGGTGCGATCAATGCCAAAGATCCATGCCCGGTCATCCCGAAAGATTGGCGTCGAGAGGCGCAGGAAGGTACGTGTCACCACCACAGCCGTAAAGAGACTGAGCAGAATACCGAGACCCAGCGTCAGGGCAAACCCCTGAATAATGCTCACGCCAAAGCTATTGCCAAAGATAAAGAGCACGATGCTCGTGATCAACGTCGAAACACTCGAATCACGGATCGCTGACCATGATTCCTCAAAGCCAAATTCAAGGGCACTATGAATATCGCGCCCACGCCGATACTCTTCGCGCAGGCGTGAAAAGATCAGCACGTTGGCATCGACCGCCAGACCAATCGAGAGCACGAACCCAGCGATGCCAGGCAAGGTAAGCGTAATCGGAATCAGGCGATACAGGGCAAAACTCATCAAGACATAGAGCGCCAGCGCCAGGGTTGCCAGGAGACCAGGAAACCGGTAGAAGGCAATCATATAGATGGCGACCAGACTCAACCCGATCGAGCCCGCGATTACGCTTGACTCAACCGACTCTTGGCCTAGGGTTGCCGTGACACTGCGGCTTGTTTCGACAACGAGCGGCACGGGCAACGCGCCATACTTCAACTGATTGAGAATATTGTCGCGGTCATTGACATCATTGACCTCAATGACGCCCGAGCCATCACGGAGGGCCGCGTTGATCTGGGGGCAACTGATGACAACATTGTCGAGCACAATGCACATCGGTTGGCCAACATTCCGGGCGGTAAACGCTGCCAGACGTTGAGCCGACTCGCCAGTAAAGGCAAACGACACAGCCGGACGACTCCCAGCGACCCCACCCTGCGAAAAGGCTGGCTGAACCGCACTGGTATCAAGGTCAGCCCCATCAGTAATGCTCTCAAAAACTGGCCCGAGATCATCAAGGCTCTGGATCTCTTCGATCCCCTCAGGCAAAGCCGGATTGGGGCTCCCTGTGGTGCGAATCACCGCACCTGGAGGCAGATACTGGCCCTGCGAGTCAATGAACTCAAGGCGCCCGGTGCCACGCAGCGTCTCAACGGCCTGCTCGGGACCATCAACACCAGGCAACTCAACGATCAGGCGATCATTGCCGGCAACCTGCACCACCGTCTCACCAACACCGAGGGCATTGACCCGGCGCTCGATCACCCCACGGGCAATTTCCATCTGTTCGCGATCAACATCAGGATCATTCGCTCGCAGCAAGACTTGAATGCCGCCTTGCAAATCGAGGCCCAAGCGAAAACTGACATCGCGCCCAAGCGCCATCTGGTTAGGGGCCAGATTGATCCAGAGGGCGAGGGCCGCAATGATCACAATCCCTAAGATTGAAATGATTTCTCTGCTACGCACGGCGTTCAACTACTCCTCGTGCTCAGGTTTCGTAACCACGGCATTATAGACCTCTGCTGATACGATGTCAATTGCAAAGCGATGCGGTTGCCCTACGAGCAACCGCATCACTTTGCCAAAGGCCGTTTGGGTGGAACAACGCTTATTGGCCGGCAGTGCGTAGCGCTGCCTCAATGGCCCCAGGCAGGCCATTCATATCGACCAGTTGCCCATTCACATCAAACGAGGGTGTGCCCGTCACGCCCCGGACAACCGAGCTCTCGACGGCAGCGAGAATGGCTGCATTGTGCGTCCCTGCGCTCATACAGCTATCAAAAGCCGCCCGATCCAGGCCAAGCTGACCTGCATACCCCGAAAAGACATTGTTGACGTTATTCAGTTGTGCCCACTGACCTTGATTAGTCATCAAGAGATGGTTCATTTCCCAGAACTGGCCCTGATCACCGGCACAGCGAGCGGCTTCCGCCGCTGCAATCGCCTGTGCATTGTTGTTCAAAGGAAATTCATGAAAGATCATCTGGATTTTGCCGGTCTCAACATAGTCACGCGTAATAATTGGCGACATATTCCGATCAAAGAACGCACAGGCAGGACAACGATAGTCGGCATATTCCACAACCGTAACCGCCGCCTCGGGATTCCCCTTAAACCAGAAGCCCTCGGGCGTCTGCCCAGTTTGCGCATTGATTGTTGGCACTTCACCGCCACCGAACCCACCCCGCACCGCAAAGGTGATCAAAAAGGCCGCCCCCAAAACAACTAGAGCACCGATCGCCCAGTAGAAGGGGATCAGTGGATTACGCTTTCGTTCGGCGACTCGACGACCACGCCGACTCTGTGGCTGACTCATGAAAGTTACTCCTCGTCCTGTGCTTCAGGATATTCATGGCATTATAGCGAGGGCAGAGTCGTGCGTCAAACCTGAGTTTTTGGTATACTGAATAGGATTGCCCGCAGAATAAAAGTTGTGGTCACAAACGTTGGATACGACCTTTCACGCGAAACCTGACAGTGAGTTGCTTTACAATCTAGCCTTGCAACTTGGCTCAATTCAAGAACTGAGTGAAGCAGCACAGGTAACCCTGGAAACTTTTGCCCGATGTACGCAGGCAAAGAGTGGTTTATTGCTCATGCCTGAGGTCGTGCCACTCAGCGTCGGGATGTCGGCGCCAACTGCCGACGAAGTTGTGGCGATCTATGCCTTGCCAGCCGTGCAGTCTGCCATGCAACTCGTTGGCATTACCGTGCTGCCGGGGGGCCTGGTGCCTCTGACCGGTAGCATCCATATTGCCGGGATTTTACCGACAAGCCACGGGAAACCCGGGCTTCTCCTACTTGGCTGTGATCCACCCTTAAACCATTCTGCCCGTCGCACCCTCGCAGCAGCAATCCCCCTCCTCCGCCAGACTTTTGATCGCCTCCGCCAGCAACAATACGGTCAACAAACACGATCCACCACCGAGGCAACCCTCAGACATAACCTCATCCGGCTTCAGGCCACCCTCGAAGAGAGCCACGCACGTCTGTTGCACGCAGCGAGCATCCTGTACAACGACGCTATGCCCGAGCCTGACGTAACCTTTGCGCTGGCACAAAGCCTGGAACAACTACAACAGGCCCTCGATCTTTGCACAAAAATAGAGGCGCACGAAGCGTGATAACTTCGTACACCTGCATCAGGAACTTGTAGCCCGCTACGCTGCTGCTGAAGGGAGTACCGGCTTCAGCCGGCTCATGGTTTTTAAGAATGACATCAGGTAGTGCCGACTTCAGTCGGCTTCCGGCTCAGCCGACTGAAGTCGGCACTACCATATACCCGAAGCCGGCACTCCAGAATATCAGGCAACTTTTTTCCCAGACTACTCAGACAGCACCGCCAGGGGCCGCTATACGCTGTGAACCACGACGCATTGCCCGCATCAACAATGACAATCCGGCGAGGATGCCAACAATGCCGTATTCGAGAATTGGTACGCGCAGAATGTCAGGCAAGCGATGCATTTCGCGCCGTAAACCATACCAGGCAAGGGCTGAGGCTGCATACGTCGAACCGATCCCAAGACGAGCCTCTTTGCTCAAGCCAAGACCGTGCATCTGCGCCAACACAAACATACCAAGAAAACCAAAGGTGAACATGCCCTCAAAACCGCTGCCTTTCTGCAAGGTTGTGATCACAGCATGCGGCAAGACCAGCATCTCGAGCGCCAATGTCCAGCGCGGTTCACGGTGCGCATTGGTAAAGAGCAAAGAGGATTGCACAAAGAGAAGCATCATATGGTAGAGCCCACCAAGATGCGAGGGCAGTGGCTCCATCGGATGGTACCAGAAGGTATAGACGGTCGCCCAGCTAAAGATATACCCGTGGTAACGGCGCACAAAGCGAACCAGTTCAGGAGGCAAACCCGGACGCTTCAGGCCCATGATCAAACCACGGCGGGGCGTCTCCATCGCCAGAATCAGCATCAGCATAAAGGCTGCCGAGCCAAGTGACGTCCCTTCGGGCACATCGACCGCGAGTCCATCATAATACCGGCGTGTCTGCGCATAGTGCAACCCGACCCCAGCAGCATTGACAGCAAGCGCCGTCCAATTTAGTGGTCGCATCCCATCATCATAGGATGGGCGAGCGCGTTGGGCCGCATAAATGCATCCCCAGACGGCCAGTTGATGCAACAGATAGCCACTCCAGGCGGTGATCCGGGCAGCGGTATACGGTCCTTCAGAGATCCAGCGATAATGACCAGGTTTGCCATTGTAGGGGGCATAGCTAATCGGCGCACGTCCCCCGAGGGCAACGGCACCAACAACGGCGCCACAAACGGCTGCCGCCGGAACCAGCAGATCGCGTGCATCGGGGGCGGCAGGAGGGCCATCGCGCTGCTCTACCCAGGTAACAAAGCGTTGTAGAACCACCCCGGTCACGGCTGCGCCTGCCGCCGCCAGCAGGCCAGTGCCAACCGCACGCAACGGCTGCTCACGCGGCGAGGCAAGGGCAGCACAGGCGGCCCCAGCGGCACTCACGAGCGCAAGACCAACCCCGGGCTTGCGCCCACGCAACACATCAAGCCAGTAGACGGACGCCATCGGATTGAAGAGCGCAGCTCCAGCGAGAGCATAGTTTCGTGATGGATCCATGGACGTTACCTTTTGAGGGACATCATCCCACCTAACACCTTCCAAACCAGGTTTTTGCGAGCGAAGGCGGCCTGCGTAGCAGACCGCCTTCGCTCACAAAAACATAATCTACTTCCATCCGCCCACCACATCAAAGATCGCACGGTCGTGCATTGGATTCGGGATCGTCGATTCGGGTTGACCAAGGAGATATTCGGCCATCTCATTGAAAGGACGGAGGCAATCCTCTTTGCCTTCACCTTCCATGTCAAAGAGGGTCTTGCCTGCCAGGCGCGAGCGACGGATCAAGTCGTGATAGGGAACCCGCCCGATAATCTTGGTACCAACGGTCTCAACAAACTGCTCAAGGAGACCCGTTCCTCCAAAATCAGGATCGACCCGATTCGCAATCAAGCCCGCCATCCGCACTTTATGGCGTTGACTCTTCTGCTGGATGGCGAGGCAGAGGCGATTGGCGGCAAAGATGCTATCAAAATCATTGCAGGCAATGATAATGCCGTAATCGGCATAGTTGAGCGGTGCCGAAAAGCCACCACAGACCACATCCCCAAGCACATCAAAGAGAATCACATCATACTTATGATAGAGACCAAACTCTTTGAGCAACTTGACCGTCTCGCCAACCACATAGCCCCCACAGCCACTGCCGGCAGGCGGGCCACCCGCTTCGAGCGTATCAACCCCGGCAAAACCGGTCAGAATCACATCCTCGCGGGCGACATCCTCAATATGGAAATCAACCTCTTCGAGCACATCAATCACGGTCGGCTGGAGCAAGCCGGTCAACGGGAAGGTACTATCGTGTTTCGGGTCACAGCCAATCTGCAACACCTTCGCCCCTTTGAGGGCCATTGCCGCCGAGAGATTGGCACTGGTCGTTGATTTGCCAATTCCGCCTTTGCCATAGACTGCAAGAATCAGGGACATGAAGCTTTCTCCTTCAACTCAAGCCTCGCTTCTGGTCGCTGCCTCGGCGGGGACACGTGCAAGGGGGCGACCGAACTCACGGGCATAGACATCGGCGGTATAGGCGAGGGCACGATAGACGTACCCGGGCACAATACGCTGTTCGTGGCGGGGGAACTGGTCACGGACATAGACGAGATTGCGCAGCAGTTTCTGTTCGATCACACTGCGGGCAAACTCAACCCCTTTGGGACCTTTCGAGCGTTGGAGCCAGGCGACAAATTTGCGCACCGGCAACGGGGGCCGTTTGCGGGGCTTGCGCAACATCCCCACATAGGCCTGAATGCCGGCCCGACGGTCGCCACCCTCGGTACGCTGACCGAGTTCAAGTGAGGGACGGATCAACTCAAAGAGCTCTTCGCCGCGCTCGTTACGGACAAACATCCATTGCCAGCGTTGATCGGGGGGCAAGGGAGCCCCGAGATAGCCCACCGTGAGATCGGCCAGACCATTTTGATAATCGAAACAACTGAGGCAGGCAGCCGGGAAGACCCCGCGCTCACCGCCGAGGGCACTGACATCAAGATCAACAAAATTGATCGTCTCGGTATGACCATCTTCATGGCGCATCCAGACACGAAAATCCTGCATAAACTCGTGATGCACAATCGTCTCGGGCGACTTCGAGGCAACCTTCAAGAAGCGCTGGAGATCGGGGTACGATGTATTATCGGTACAGGGCAACCCGATCACATACAACTGCTCGAGGCCGAGTTCCGGCTCAAGGGCACGCAGCGCATGCACCTGGCAACCGGTACCAATGAAGGCAAGGCGCTTGAGGCCAGCGGCCCGAACCTCGTCGAGCACCTCAAGATTCGGCGAGAGGCAGGGCTTATTACCTGCGCTCGCCCGCACCTCTTCAGGTGTACGCGCCAAGAAGGGCAGCGGAGCCCAGCGGGTACCGGGGGCGGCTTTCGTCGTAATGACGCCCTCGACCAGACCCCGCTCGAGCAACAAAGCAGCAAGCGACGTGATAATCCCACTCCACTGCGCTTCGAGATTGGGCGTGCGCATCCGGGCGATATGGATGGCCCGATGCACCCCAAAGAGCAACTCATCGCCATCGCGACGGTTGCGCCCGTGGAACTGACGTTCAAACTCTTCGTGCTTGTTGTTGACAAAGACACACGAAGCGGCCATCATCGGACGCAATTCACCGCCACAGACCCCACAATCACTACACAGCTTCGGGCGACCTTTGAACCGCTCGGCCTGCGAAAGCAGGGTAATCTCGTGAAGCGGTCGGGCTGTCATGGTCATACTTCACCTGAATCTAGGCACCGAGATGCTCTTTAGCAGCCAGCAGCACCTCGGCGGTAATCGTCGCGATTCCATGTTCACGGGCATACTTCTCGATATTGCCCCGTGCGCGACCACGGACAAAGAAGGGGATCTTCTTGAGCATCGCTTCGCCATCAGCGGTCCAGACTGGATTCACGACAGGCGCAGGGGTAGCCTGACCAGATGTCGGAGCACCTGCCGACGAAGCAACCCCATTGGACGGTTGTCCTTCCGGCGCATGGCCGTTCGTTGGCTTGACCACATCAGCGACCACAGCAACTGGTGCCACAGCGGCCTTGCCATTGCTCACAAGCACCGGATCAGCCGACGGAACAGAGGGGGACTCAACGAGCTCGAGCCCGGCATCACCAAACATATCAATGAGATGCTTCTCCATACCAAGCGTACAGGTCGTCGAGACCTCATCGGCAATCACATCGGCCCCATCAAAACCGAGGAATGGGCGATAGGCAAGCAAGTGATTTTCGATATGGGTTGGCGACGAAATAACCATCACATTCAGATCGTACCGACGACCGGTATGCCGTTCCATCTGCGTCCCACAGACGAGTTCCGGGCGCAACTGACCGATCCGGTCAGCCACCTGTTGAAACTCATCGGTGGCGAGGAAATCCGCATCGCTGACATAGCCCTGGAGTTGCGACCGCACCCAGTCAGCCTCCTTGACGAGATAGGTACCGGCACCGGCAATTGGCATACCCAGTTCATCAGCAAGGAACTTGGTGACACCGACGGTATGGGTTGCATCGCCAAAGACAAACGCCTTCTTCCCCGAAAAGCTCTCCATATCGGCCGTACGGGCAAACCAGGGCACATTCGAAGGAGCCGACATACCATCAAGCGAAAACTCGGTGAGCGGGGGAAGCTTGAGCGGTGATGGCGGCACGGCAAGGCGTGCGCCAACCGTATTGAGTTGCTCGACCACCGCATCGAGCCAGCGCAGCGTTGGTTGAACCCCGATCGGCGCATCACAGAGCGCCGCGGTACCAAACTGCGCCTCGAGATATTCGGCGGCGAGCCGACCGAGCTCGCGGTAGGGCGCAATGGTGAGCCAAGCCGCTGGCAAGCGACGGAGATCATCAACACTGGCACCCCATGGGGCCACCACATTAACGGCCACCCCGAGTGTCTTGAAGATTCGGCGTAGACTGATCAGATCGTGGCGAGCGTGAAAGCCGAGTGATGAAGGCCCAAGGATATTCACACTCGGCATCGGGGTCAGGGGTTGAGAGGTCGCATACTTCTTCACCAACTCGGTAAAGAGCCCCTCGGCGGCGGCGGTCTCTTGCATCCGATAGGGATTCGCATCATAGACCATCACCTCGCAAGCGAGCCCCGACTGATGCGCAGCAATCTCCAGATTTTCTTGCAGCAAAATCGTCGAGCACGAAGCAACCACCACAATCAGATCGGGATGCTGCGCAGCCTCGACCTGGCGGAGCGTCTCGGGAAGGCGAAGCGTCCCACGGGCGAGATCGGTACCGCTCACCACACTCGTCGTCATCGCCGGAAACCCAGGCGTCCGTTCGAGCATCGTAAAGATCGTATTCACATACCCATCACCTTGAGGGGCATGAAAGACAGCGTGGGTCTTGCGCATCGAGTTCATCACTCGAGCGACGCCGTGATGGGCCGTACCTTCGTACATCCAATAAGCCAGTCGCATGCGCTCACTCCATCAGCATAGGCTCACCCGCGGGTAAGCGGAATGATCTCAGGGGCACCCGGCATCACACCTGCCATCCAGACCGGATCATTGCCAAGGGGGTCAAGACGAGCGTGACGGCGGAGAGCTCGGGTAAAGAGGCTCACGAGGGTATTGACGCCGGCCCAGCCATGAATAGGGGAAAAGATAAACTCGGTACCCCATTTCGCAACCACCCCGTGACCAATGAGTGGATTAGCGGTAATAATATTGGAGATCACGAGATCGGGCTGTTCTTCGGCGATACTGCGCAACTGGCGCTCGAAGTTGGCCTGTTCAACCAGGCGTACCCCATCGAGCAAGGCCAGCTCGCGGGCGTGGAAGCGGCGGTTAATATAAGGCGTCGAACACTCAAGCACCTCGGCACCAGCGGCACGAATAAAGCGGGCCAGGGGCAATTCAAGCAGCGTATCGGCGGACAGAAAGACCTTCTTGCCCTTGAGCAGATCGGTATGCTCTTTGATCCGCGCCCAGGACGCCGCTTCACGCTCACTCAGATCAACCTTCAGATCAAAATGCGCCGCAAGGTCTTCCCAGAACGCACGACAGCCATCGGGTCCAAAGGGAAAGAGCGACGACATCACCGTCGCGCCACGATCGTTGGTCAGTTGATTCGCCACCTTGGCGAGGAAAGGTTGCAGAGGTGCAATGATTGTCCCCGGGCCAATCGGCGGCAGTTCGTGGAAATGATTCGCGGGAAGAAAACCAGCGACGGGAATACCCAGGCGCGAGGCCTCAAAGAGAAAATCATCGGCAATCGCATCATTGACCGAACCGAGGAAGACAACCCGTTTATCATCGGGTGGAGCCTCGGGGCAGAACGGAATCAACGCCTGCAACACCGAATCTTCGCTTTGGGAGAAGGTAAAATCGAGGCCAGAAGCAGGCACAAAGAGCACCGGCACCTCGGGGGTACTGACTGATTGCGCGAGGCCCTCAAACTCAACCTTCATCACTTCGGGGGTACAGGAGGAGAGCAAGAAGATCACAGAGGGGTGGTGTTCACGGGTAATCTCGGCGATCTGGTCAGCAATGGCAGGCTGAGCCGAAGAGAGATCAGCTTCTTCAAGCAACGAAATGGCGAAGCGTGGGCGGGCAAAAATCATCACGCCCATCGTATTTTGGAGCAAATGGGCGCAGGTATGGGTGCCAAGAATGAGAAAGAAGCTATCCTTGATCTTCTGATACAACCAACCAACACTGACCAGGCCACAAAACGAATGATAGATCCCATCTTCGCGTGTGAACTGTGCCTTTGGGGGCATAGGGGGGCTCCTTGCCGCTACATGGAGGCCCAAGCGGGCAATGTAGTTTACAGTGCGTACTACGATCAACGGGGGCTATTATACCACTTGACGAAAGTTCCTGGTATATAAACAAGTTCCGTGCATAGGGTGTGCGCTCGTTTTAAGCGGACAATAGGCCCTTGGAGCGCAGCAAACACCAGCATTGTTAGCATGTCTTAACCAAGCCCTTCACGGGCCTCATCGAAACTACGATAGATCTCCTGCGCCATCTGAATACCTTCGAGGCTTGCTCCGAGCTGGCGGCGGAAGAAGGCATGGGTGGAGTAGCGGGTCGACGAGAGGAAATAGCGTTCGGTATTGTGTCGCACCATCGTATAAAACGCATCGGCAGCATTCGGGTTCAGATTAAAGTTATCATAATTGACGATCACATTGGTCTGGCGGCCAATACTAGTAAAAAAACCATCGAGATAAGCAGCAAGTTCGTGAACATCCTCGGGCGAGATCAGGTTCAGCCCCTCGAAATTGACAAAGGTGAGATTCATCTCAGGATCATAGCACGTACGTTCTTCAAGGCTCAACACCGAGCGTTGCCCGAGGCCCATCGGGCGTTCGGCAAAAATGCGCTCGTCCATCACGCGCAAGTCGGGGCTGATCTGCGGGCGGAACGCGAGCAACGCGAGCACATCGCGTTCGAGATCGAGTCCGGGGGCAATTTCGATCACCTCGAGGCCCTCGGGCGTCAGCCGAAAGACCGCACGCTCGGTCAGATAATGCACCTGCTGACCCCGCGAGACCGCATAGGCCCCGCTAAACGTCACCTGCTCGACCTGTTCGACAAACTTGCGCGTCGTCCCTTCCTGCACAATGCAGAGCTTGCCATTTTCCACGCTGACCACGGCATTGCCCGTCATCGTACCGAGGAAATAGAGATTTTGCGCCGTCTGGCTAATATTGATAAAGCCGCCTGCGCCAGCAAATTTCGGCCCAAAGCGGCTCACATTCACATTGCCATGGACATCAACCTGTGCCATGCCCAGGAAGGCCTGATCAAGACCACCGCCATCATAGAAATCAAACTGATAGGGCTGATCAATAATCGCCTGCGCATTCGCTGTTGCGCCAAAGCTCAGACCACCGGCGGGGATCCCGCCAATGCCGCCGGGTTCGACGGTCAGCGTAATCAGATCGAGGATGCCCTCTTCATTGGCAACCGCTGCAACGCCTTCGGGCATTCCAATGCCAAGGTTGACGATCGCATTGATACGCAGAAACTGCGCAGCGCGGCGTGCGATCACCTTGCGTGACGTCAACGCCATCGGAACAAGCCGCCCGCGCCCAACGCGCACTTCGCCGGTATAGGCTGGATTATACGGTTCCCCAAAGGTTTGCGGATGCAACTCAGGCGGGGCCACCACGACACAATCCACGAGAATGCCAGGGATCTTGACTTCTTTCGGACTCCGCAGATGTTCCGTAGTGACGCGCTCGACCTGCGCAATGACGACCCCGCCGCTATTCTTGACGGCCTGGGCAAGCGAGAGGCTCTCGAGCGTCAACGCTTCACGCTCCATCGAGATATTGCCCTCTTCATCGGCGGTCGTCCCGCGAATCAGGCCCACATTGATCGGAAACGCCTTATAGAAAAGGTACTCCTGGCCTGCGAGCGTAACCACCTCAACAATCTGCTCGGTGGTCATCTGATTGAGGCGACCGCCCTCAAGACGGGGATCAACAAAGGTACGGAGGCCCACGTGGGTAATGACGCCTGGTTTGCGTCCGGCGATCGCCCGAAAGAGGTGGGAGATGACCCCCTGGGGCAAACAATAGGCCTGGATGCGCCCCTCAAGCGCCATGCGCCCGAGCGCAGGAGCGAGGCCCCAGTGCCCACCAACGGCACGTCTGACCATGCCATCGTGGGCAAAATGGTTGAGCCCACGCAGACGACCATCACCCTGGCCAGCCGCAAAAACGAGACTGAGATCACGTGGATGGCCCGTCGTCTGAAAGCGCTCTTCGAGGGCAACGGCCAGCGCCTCGGCGAACCCAATGCCAACGAAGCCACTGGTGGCGATGGTATCGCCATCCAGAATAAGGCGCACCGCTTCGTCAGCCGAAATAATTTTATTGCGTTTGATCATTGCTGCCGCTCTTCTAAAACTGGCCGTTTTCGCCAGCATAAGCGCGATTCCCAGGGGCCCCCGCCTCCAGAACCAAGACTACCCAAATTATACTCAGATCATGGCGCTTGTCGCCTGCGAAATAAGCATTTCGACTGAGGTGTGGAGGTCGAAAGAGCGGCATACTAGCCTGATGCTACATTTTGTATGCTAACATAACTACTTTGACGCAACACACTACGGTGGTACAGGTATGGATTATAGCTTGTTTGTACGTGGAGCTTTGTTCGGCCTAGCGATTGCGGCCCCGGTAGGGCCAATCGGTGTCTTGTGCATCAAACGCACCCTGCGTGATGGGCAACTGACCGGCTTTGTTTCGGGGTTGGGGGCAGCGACGGCTGACCTGATCTATGGGACGATTGCCGTACTTGGCCTGAGCATGCTCACGAGTCTGCTGATCGGGCTGAGTTTCTGGACACGTCTGCTCGGTGGTCTTTTCCTCATTTATCTGGGGATACGAACCATGCGCGAACAACCATCAGACAAAGCAGCCCAGGCCACAGCCCGCGGTCTCCTAGGCGCATATGGTTCAACCCTCTTCCTGACGATCACCAATCCCGCGACGATCATTGCCTTTGCGGCAATCTTTGCGGGGCTCGGCATTGGGAGCAGCGCCGAGACGCCAGGCGAGGCCATCTTGCTGATTGTTGGCGTGGGAGCAGGCTCGGCGCTCTGGTGGTTGATGTTGAGCAGTGCAGCCGGCTTGCTCCACGGACGCCTGACGCCCAGAGTACTCCGCATCGTCAACCTGGTTTCAGGCGTGATTATCACCGGCTTTGGCCTGGTAGCGCTAGTCTCGTTGATCGAAGTATGAAGGGGTGATATGGCTACGCGGAGCCAGACCACCCCTTTCCACATCCGACAGAACTACTACAACTCAACCTTGCCGAGTTCAGCCTCGAAGCGTTGCACAACGGTACGGAGCACCTTGATACGAGCAAAGCGTTTATCCTCAGCCTCAACGACCGTCCAGGGGGCGGCTGGCGTAGAAGTACGCAAGAGCATCTCATCAACGGCTTCTTCATAGAGCGGCCATTTGTCGCGATTGCGCCAATCCTCATCGGTGAGTTTCCACGCCTTATAGGGCACCGTCTTACGGGCCTCAAAACGACGAAGTTGTTCTTCGGGGCTAAAATGGAGCCAGAATTTACAGACGACGGCACCGAAATCGATCAACTGGCGTTCGAACTCATTGATTTCGGCATAGGCGCGCGACCATTCGTCGGGGCGGGCAAAGCCTTCGACACGCTCTACAAGCACCCGCCCGTACCACGAGCGATCGAAGATCGCAAACTGACCACGGGGGGGCAGGCGACGCCAGAAGCGATAGAGATAATGATGGATCTTGTCTTCACCTTCAGGTGCCGCAATAGTATGGACAACATAGCTACGGGGATCAATCTCAGCGGTGAGGCGTTGGATTGTCCCGCCCTTGCCAGCGGCATCCCAGCCCTCAAAAACGAGCACCGCCGGGCGGCGCTTGTGATAGAGTTGCAACCCAATGCGATAGAGTTGGGCCTGGAGTTGTTTGACCTGTTTGCCATAACTCTTTTCATCGAGGGTCAGCGTCAAATCAACGCGGCGCAGAATATGGGCGACCTCAGTTCGCATCGGCTCAAAAGGAATAGCACTTGGCACAACAGGAGGTTGGGGGAGGGGCGAGGTCAGGCCATTGGGCATTGAACGGCGCTGGCGACGGAAGGCGGCACTCGCGTCGTCAAGGCCCGCATCACGTACATCATCAGCAACGGGAGTTGCTTTACGACCGAGGCGATCCTCAATACCGGCAATCACGGCCTGCATCACCGCAACGCGGGCGTAGTACTTATTCGTTGCCGGGATGACGTGCCAGGGAGCATAACTGGTACTGGTACGTGCGATCATATCTTCAACCGCATCGGCATAGGCATGATAATGGCGATGCTGGCGACGATCCTCACCAGTGACCTGATGGGCCGTCAGCGGATCTTTGAGAATGCTCTTAAAGCGATGAGCTTGTTCACGTTCAGAGATATGCAACCAGAGCTTGAGGATCACCGTGCCATCATTCGATAGATGGCGCTCAAAAGCGGCTGCATTCTCACAACGCACCCGCCAGCGTTGGGGATCGGCATCTGAAGCAGTACGCTCGGCGAGCATTTCACGGTACCACGAGCGATCAAAGATTGCCATCCGTCCATAGCTTGGGATTTTTTGCCAGAAACGGTAAAGCCAGGGGTATTGCATTTCCGAGGTACGTGGCGGAGTAATCGAATGCACCCGTAAACCACGCGGATCGAGGCGACGCACCATCACCCCAATCGTACGCGCTTTGGCCGTACCGGCCCAGCCCTCGAAAACAACAATGACCGGCACCCGTGCTTCGAGCATCGCCTGCTGTAAGGCGTACAAACGCAACTGGAGCTGCGAAATCTGGGCGCGATATTCAGCCTTATCGAGCGCCACCGATAGGTCAATCTGGTCTAACATGGGGTATATTGTACCATGACTCATGCACCTTATGCAGGTGAGACGAAGGCAGACAACCATGCTTCCCACTGCAATCGCCAAACGTTTAGAGGAGCACTTTGCCGGGCAAGCGATCACGTCAATCAGGCCAACCTTTGGTGGCGTTTCGAACATGAGTCTCGCCCTACGGATTGGCACCACACCGTGTGTCTTGAAAGCTGCCGAGCAACCTGGCAAGCGCCATGACCTACGCCACGAAGCGACCATCCTTGGCTTGCTGGCAGGCAAACGGCTCGGTGCGCCGACAACGCTCGCCCTGCTTGACGATGATGCATGGAGCATCCTGGTCATGCGGCGTCGGCCCGGCCTCCCAGGGCTAAGGTTTGTGGGCCGACCAGCAGCAGATCTGATCCCAATCTATCAAGCCCTCGGTCACACCCTGGCCCGCCTGCATCAACAAACGCCGGCGGACAGCCAGATCCCGCCGACAGAGGGGCTCGCGATCCATGTGCAAATAGGCAACCTGGCACCCCGACTGGCTGAATTACCCCTGCCCGACACGCTCACCCGCAACCTGATCGCGGCCATCGCGCATCCTGTCTGGCAGCCAACCGCACCACGGTTGATCCACGGCGACGCGGGGCTTCACAATCTTCTCTGGGGGGCGCGTGGGCTGAGTCTGCTCGACTGGGAATGGGCGGGGTGGGGGGATCCACGGCTTGATCTCGCGTGGGTCGACTGGACAATACGGTTTCGCCAACTGCCACCTGTACTCTGGGCGATCTTTCTCGAGCAGTACATCATGACCAGGCGCGAGGCACCAGACCTCGAACCCGGCACCCACCATGCCCTGATGATGGGACAGATTGCCGCACTGCTTGTCCGTGCAGCGGGGCAAGCAGCAGCCTGGGAAGAGTGGGTGCGGCGTGCGGCGTGGACGCTGGCGCAGGCAGGGTTGGCCTCGTGAAGCCGGTTCTTCTTCTGGGCGTAGGAAATCTTGTTTTGCAAAAAAGCCAGCATAGCTGGCTTTTTTGCGAGCGGCAGACCTTAGCTGAGCCAAAAACTTCGTTGACAGAGACCTTACTTAAACCAGGGCGCATCGGGATAACGCTCGTGGAGTTGCTTGTCAAGGCCGAGCCAGTGGCCCGAGGGGGTCGCCATCAACACGAGCGAAGCGGCAAAAAAGGGCGGCATGGTCACATTATAGAACGAGCCAGCCGAGATATTGGTCAGTAAAAAGAGCGCCAGGGCAGCACTTGACCGCACCGACACACCAAACAACATCCCAATCGCCACAACCACCTGCCCAAGGGTCAACACCCAAGCGACAGGGCGATACCACGGAATGGCAAACATGCGCAGATACGCTGCCGAAAAAGAGTCGGGGTCAATTTCGGAAAGACGCTGGAGAAAATGCTCACGCATCACCGGGCTAGAGAGCCAACCTCGCGTAATCTTGTGGTAAGCTCCATAGAGGAAGAACGCTCCGAAGCTATAACGAAGCACCAGCACCGAGCCACGAGCAGCCCGTTTGAGACGACTATCCACACGTAACCTCCATCCTCGCTGAATGACAGCCCACCGACCAAGGCTGACTGACGATCATCGGACATATGATACAAGATTTTCTCAATGTTATAATACAAAGACACTGAGATCTTGCAAACCAAACAAACGGATCTGTCAAGGTAGTTGTGGTAGCTCCTTGCGGCTACGCCGCGATCAGCCACCCGGTTCTTCACAATGGTTCAATCATCGCAGGCATAAACTCGCAACGACATTTTAATTGTCGACGACACACCGGCCAATCTTCGCTTACTGGTTCAGGTACTCCAGGGGGCTGGATATCGCGTGCGTGCCGTCACGAATGGGGAACGTGCCCTAGCTGCGGTCAAGCATAGTCCACCAGAGCTTATTTTACTCGATATTCGCTTGCCTGATATTGATGGATTTGAGGTTTGTTCGATCTTAAAAACAGATCCTATGAATCATCAAATTCCGATTATTTTCATCAGTGCCCTTGATGACACCAACGCCAAAGTCAATGCCTTCCGTGCTGGCGGGATCGACTACGTCACCAAGCCGATGCATCCCGAGGAAGTGCTTGCACGTGTTGCAACCCATCTCGCGCTGCGACAACTGAACATCCAGTTGCAACAGGCAAACAAGCATCTAGCGATCAGGCTGAATGAATTAGAAACAACCTCTACCGTCACCTCATCAATTTTCCAGGTCGCGGCTAACCAGGTTGCCGATGGCATGGCGCTCCGTACCGGTTTATAGTATCTGTAGATCCTCGGAGGGGCTGAGGCCGATGGCCTCAGCCCCTCCGAGGAAAGGAGCGCTTTTTTAGCGTGATAGGCTTAACAAGAAAGCATACAATCTTATGGAAACAAATGAAGCTTCGGCCCTGGCAATGATTTCGACCCAAATGGCGGATGCCGTCGAACAGATTGGAATGAGTCTGGTGCAGGTGCGTGGACGAACACGCGGCCCGGCTACCGGCATTGTGGTGACAAACGATACGGTGCTGACAGCCGACCATGTGCTAGAACGCGATGATGATCTGACCATTGCAACGCCTGATGGCCGTATCCTGCCCGCCCAACTGGCTGGGCGTGACCATGCCAGTGATCTTGCCTTGCTGCGCATTGATAATCTCGGGACAACTCCGGCGACGTTTGTCGAAAGTCCGGCCCGTGTAGGTCAGTTGATTCTCGCCGTGGGACGGCCCGGCAGCAGTCCAATGGCCTCATTTGGGATTATCAGTGCCACCGGCGGACCTTTACGCGGGCGGCGCGGGGCAATGCTTGAGCAATATGTCCAGACTGATGCGATCCCCTATCCTGGCTTTTCCGGAGGAGCCTTGATTGATGCCGAAGGGAAGGTTGCCGCCGTCTTGACCACCGGCTTGATCAACGGGGTTGCGCTTGGTGTCCCAGCCGCACTCTCCTGGCGGATTGCCGCAACCCTTGGGGCAACAGGCTATATCAAACGCGGCTTTCTTGGCATTAGTAGCCAACCCGTCGAGTTGCCCGAGGGTCAGCGCGGAGGACAGAGTCAGACCCACGGGTTGCTGATTGTGCGCGTCGAACCAGGCAGTCCGGCGGCGCAGGGCGGCCTATTGCTCGGTGATGTCTTGATTACGTTTGACGGGCATCCGCTCACCGACACCGACGAGTTGCAGGCTCTGCTGGTTGGTGACCGCGTTGGCAAGCAAGTGCCGGTACAGGTACTGCGAGGTGGGTCGCTCTTTACGGCCCTCGTCACTGTGGGCCAGCGAAGTTAGCAACGCACACTGCTAAGCTCAGCGCCCGTTGCAAAGGATAAAAAAGATGACTCTTATTGAACAAAACTCAGCTGCAATGTTGCTTGGTATAGAAGCCGCCACGCTTGCCGCGCAGGCCCGCACGAGTGTGGTGCAGGTGCAAGGACGTCGGCGTGGGGCGGGTTCGGGTGTGGTCTGGCGTGATAGCAAGACGGTGATGACCAATTTTCATGTCATTGCCGGCGTTGGCGAGCGGGTTGAGCTTGTGGCGGCGGATGATCGTCGCTATCGGGCTAGTCTGATCGCGGGCAATCCACGGCTTGATCTCGCGCTGCTTGCCGTTGAAGAGAGCCTCTTACCGCCAGTAACGGTCGGCGACTCAACGCACCTGCGGGTTGGGGAACTCGTCTTTGCGGTCGGCAATCCGTGGGGCATGCGGGGCATCGTAACGGCAGGCATTGTCAGTGCAGTTGGTGAAATTCCGGCTGAACAAGGCGAGCAAGCGGCCAGTTACATTCGGTCTGATGTTCGCCTGGCCCCTGGCAATTCAGGAGGGCCACTGCTCAACGCACGCGGCGAGGTCGTTGGCATCAATGCAATGATCTTTGGGGGCGATCTAGCGGTCGCCATCCCCAGCCATGTAGCCCAGGCTTGGGCCGCGAGTCTGCCGCGCCGTCCGGTTTTTCTCGGCCTGGCGGTGCAACCGGCGGTTGGTGGCGAAGATCATCAAACCCAGGGCTTGCTGGTGGCAGCCGTAGCGAACAACGGCCCAGCCGCCGCGGGTGGCTTGCAGGTTGGCGATCTGCTCCAGCGCTTTGATGACCAACCCCTGCCCAATACCGAAGCCCTGCTTGCGGCATTGCAGATGCGCACACCAGGTGATACTGTGCGCATCGAAGGCTTGCGCGGCGGGCAACCACTCACCACCGCGATCCGTCTAGCGGCGCAAGCCCCCCGGGCCACCCCATGATCACCGTCTTTATGATTGCCCCAACGCCTGCGCTGCGGGCAGGGCTACGGGCGATGGCAGCCAGCGACACCATTGAGATCATTGGCGAAGCGGCGGGGGCAGTGCTTGCCCCTGCCGCCGATGTCATCCTGGTCGCCGGTGACAACGTGGCCGCCATCGGGCGCGCCCTGGCAGGCGACGAGGGCGTTGCCCTCGTTGCGCTCAGTGATGATCAGCGGCTGCCCGGCCTGCTGCGTAGCCTTGCGCTCAGCGGGTGGGCCGTTGCCCTGCCAGAGGCGGGGGCTGAAGAGGTGCAGGCGGCCATCTATGCCGCCGCGCATGGCTATGTCGCGCTGCCCCAGCGCTTTGCCGAGCAATTACCCGGTACAAGGCTGATCGACGAACCCCCTGCTGAACCATTGACGCCTCGCGAGACCGAGGTCTTGAGCCTGCTCAGCCAGGGGCTCCCCAACAAACAGATCGCCCTACGGCTACAGATTAGCGAGCATACCGTCAAATTTCATATTGGCTCGATCTTCACCAAGCTTGGGGCCACCTCGCGTACCGAAGCCGTGAGTATCGGGGCGCGTCAGGGGTTGTTGACGCTCTGAGCCAACTGCGCTGGCTCAGAGCGTCAACAACCCCTCTTTATATCTGGTTGGCAAGTTCGCGGGCAATGGCGTTGTGCCGTTCGATCTGGACGGGGAGATCGAGACCGAGGATGTGGCCCTCAGCGACGCGGACACGCCCATTGATGATGCTGAGGTCAACCGGCGGTGGCGTGCAAAAGACGAGGGCCGCAACCGGATCATGCACCGCACCCCCAGCGAACGCCAGTTGATCAAGCCGATAGCCAATCACATCGGCACACAACCCCGGGGCCAGTTGCCCAATGTCGTCACGCCCGAGTACCTCGGCCCCGCCCCGCGTCGCCAGCCAGAGCGCGTCACGCGCACTCATTGCCGCTGGATCGCCCTGCACACGTTGCAAGAGCAAGGCCTGGCGCGCCTCGCCGAGCATATGCGAGCCGTCATTCGACGCCGAACCGTCCACGCCCAACCCGACACGCGCCCCCGCACGCCGCAGCGCCCCGATGGGCGCAATGCCCGAGGCAAGCCGCATATTTGAGCACGGACAATGGGCGACCCCGGTGCGCGTGCGCCCTAGACGCTCGATCTCCGCTGCCGAAGGATGCACCATGTGCGCGTGCCAGACATCCTTCCCCACCCAGCCTAGATCTTCACAGAGCTCGACCGGACGACGTCCGAACTGAGCCAGACAATACTGCTCTTCGTCAAGCGTCTCGGCAAGATGCGTATGAACGTGTACCCCGTAGCTCCGCGCCAGTGCCAGACTCTCGCGCATCAGAGCGGGGGAAACACTAAACGGCGAACAGGGAGCCAGCACAATGCGAAGCATCGCCCCCGGTGCGGGATCGTGGTACTGCTCGATGAGGCGCTGCGAATCAGCGAGAATATGGGCCTCATCTTCAACCACCTGGTCAGGCGGCAACCCGCCTTTGCTCTGCCCGACCGACATGCTTCCGCGTGCCGCATGAAAACGCACCCCCATCGCGACCGCCACTTCGATCTGATCATCGAGACGCGCCCCGTTGGGCCACAGATAGGTATGATCGCTCGTCGTCGTGCAACCAGTCAGCAACAACTCGGCCAGGGCCGTCCTCGTCGCCACCTGCACCGCCTCGACGGTCATCCTGGCCCAGAGCGGATAGAGCGTCGTGAGCCAGCCAAAGAGATCACGATCCTGCGCCATACAGCGCGTCAGCGTCTGACAAAAGTGATGGTGGGTATTGACCAGGCCGGGCATGAGCAGCATGCCACGTGCATCAATGATCTGATCGGCTTCCTGAGGCAGCAAAGCAGTCGGCCCGACATGGGTAATCACCCCATCAACCGCATAGACCGCCCCATCGGCAAGCTCAGTCCCGGCAGCATCCATCGTCACCAGCCGATCAGCATGTTTAATCAAGAGCGAAGTGCTTGACATGACCTCTCCACGTTGTTATAATTTAATGGTGACTAACGCGGCGTGGAGCAGTGGCAGCTCGTCGGGCTCATAACCCGAAGGTCGCAGGTTCGAATCCTGCCGCCGCTACCAATCGTAGACAAAAAAGCGGGACTGTGTTTACACAGCCCCGCTTTTTTGTCTCTTTCAGCCTGCTCCACCCTAAAAAATCGCCAGGTAGCGCTGGATCTCCCATGCGGAAACATGCTGGCGATAACTCTCCCACTCTTGCTGTTTGGCATCAACAAAACGCTCAAACGCATTCGGGCCAAGCGCCTGCATAATCACTTGATCTTCGCGCAGGGCATCCAGCGCCGCGCCGAGCGACGACGGCAGCGTCGCCAGGCCACGAGCCCGTGGATCAACGTGAAAGAGATCCTCTTCGGAGGCTTCACGCAAGGAGAGCTTGCGTTTAATGCCATCAAGCCCCGCGACCAGCATAACAGCGTACGCCAGGTAAGGGTTACAGGCCGGATCAGGACAACGCAATTCGACCCGGGTGCTCTGGTGGCGCCCGGTGGTAATGCGCGGCACCCGAACGAGCGCCGATCGGTTGGTACGCCCCCACGAGATATAGATCGGTGCCTCAAAGCCAGGTACCAGGCGTTTGTACGAGTTGACGAGAGGGGCCAGAATCGCACACATCCCAGGTGCGTGGGCCAGCAAACCCGCAATAAAGTGGTGCGCTATTGGCGAAAGGCCGTAGGGATCATCCGGATCATTAAAGACATTCTGCCCTGTCACCAGATCAACCAGACTCTGATGCACATGCATGCCATTGCCATTGACGCCGGCAAGCGGCTTGGGCATAAAGGTTGCATAGAGCCCATTGAGTTGGGCGATCGCTTTGAGCGCGACTCGTGCCGTAATCGTATGGTCAGCCGCCCGCAGCGCCCCATCATACCGCAGGTCGATCTCGTGCTGCCCTGCCGCCACCTCGTGATGAGCAGCCTCGGCGGTAATGCCAAGCTGGCTCAGCGCACGCACCATCTGACGCCGAATCAACGTCGCCTGATCGGTCGAAAGATCAAAATAACTCGCCTGATCATGCACCATCGGGGTCGGCATACCGTCGGCATTGCTCTTAAAGAGGAAAAACTCGAGTTCAGGTGCAACATTGAAACCGTAGCCCAGCGCAGCAGCCTGGTTCAATGCATTCGTCAGGACATGCCGCGGATCGCCCGCAAAGGGTTTGCCATCGGGTGTATAAATATTGCAGATCAACCGTGCGGTTGTCAGGCCCTCGTGTTTATCCCACGGAATCAACGCATACGTCGCAGGGTCAGGCACGAGATACATATCGCTCTCGACCATTCGGGCAAACCCTTCGAGTGACGAACCATCAAACCAGACCCCATGACCAAGGGCATCTTCAAGCTCACTGACTGGAATAGTGACCGTCTTCACCATCCCCAGCACATCGGTAAACTGAAGATTCACAAAGGCAACACGCTCTTCTTCGGCACGCTCAAGCAAGGTTTGACGGAGATCATCACTCATAGGATGGGGTCCTCCCCGGATGTCCTGGAAGACGGGCGATGTACGCTTATCGCCAGATGCACAGTGACCAGGATGTTGCCAACACTCTTGTTGCATTGTATCACATGCGATGAGAGCCTATTGCCCTGAACCCTCAATCAGAGTACAATAGCGCAATATACCGTGATACAGGGAGTTGACGATGTTGACGTATGATGATCTTGTGGCCGGGTTGGAGGATGCGTGGCTGGCAGTTGGTCTGCACGAGCATCTCTTTCTTGAAAGCATCACTCCATCAACCCATGATCGCACCTGCAAGATCGAGCTCTTTCCCGATCACGATGAGCCGCTCAGCAGTAGCAATATGCCCCCCTATCTTGAGCTCAGCTTTGCCTGGTCGCCCGTGCATCAGTTGATCGCCGAGGGGCGCAACCTCGACGTTGAACCACTCGATCTTACGTGGACCTACATTGCCACCCTGGGTGATCGTCAGGATCACACTGATGCCGAACTGGTGCGCATGTTTCAACGTGCCGTGACTCACGCGTTCCAGCGCTACTATCCCGCCGAAGCCGCCGAGATGGAACCAGTTGCGGTGGAAGTACGCCGGATTTATCTCCCCGGCAGTCAACCACTGCATCTCGATTATATTCAGATTGTCAGCAGCACGATGACCGATATTTTTGAGCAGTGGGCTGAACGTGATCTCATCGGGTTGCGCATGTTGCTCCGCCTGGAGTTTCAACTCGCTGCAGCAATTATCAGCAATCTTGCTGATGCCTTCTCGCCTCGTGGACGCGGTGGCTACAAGAGCGTGGATGCCGCCTGACCTACACCAACCAGGCGACGCTCTTCGACACCAGAAGAACCACGACCAGCACTACCAGCAGGCCTACATAGAACCGCTGCAACCACGGTGCCATGCGCAATTGCACGCCCAGCAGCAGAGCCGTGACGACGCCAACCAGCGGGGGCAAGAGCCAGCCCGCCTGCGTAGCCGTTAGCCACGGTTCTGAATGCACTGACGCAAATCCAAGCAAGGCTAACATCCCGATTAGCACCAACCCGAGCGCGCGCAGCCGTGCGGCCAGCGACGCAAGCGGCCATTCTTTCGGCCCATCGCCAGCACTACAGCCACCTTCAGCAGCACAAGGGTTCATCAAGATCTGCGGGAGACTCGCCAGCCAAAGAAGCGCACTGGCAAGCAGTAAACCACGTGCGACCGGGGCCTCTGGCACCGTCAAGAGATTGCTCAACCCGAGACTCGCGTTCGCCTCGGCCATGCCCCCTCCGGCGAGCAGCAACGGCCCGTACATCCGCAGCAACAGCATACGATCAACCTTCTCACTCCCTGCTATGCCGCGTCGCAGATACGGCCACTCAAGCAAACCCAGGGCCACCACAAGATCGAGGCCATAGGGAAAGCCACGCGCCGGGGCAAGCGGCATCAAGGCAAGCACGATCATGGGAGGGAGAAGACCGGGGAGGCTCGCCAGCGTCACTGGCCCTGCGCACGCGGGCCGCTGGCGTGAAACCCATGCAAGCCATCGGCAGAGCATCCAGCTTGCCCCGAGCGCAAACAGCCCCCCTGGATACAACAAGAGACGCGGCCAGGCCTGACCGAGCGCCGCGAGCAACTCGATCATAGATCTGGAACCTTCGGCTTATCTGCGGAACGATGTATCCCTATGACCCGCAGGATCAGCCAGCCAGCCGCCGCAAGCACCATGCCCAGGGCAACCAGCACAAAGACCGGCAGGCTCGCCACATACTCCTTTTCCGCATTATAGGCCACAAGCAAGCCTGTCCAGGGCGAAGCCACCAGTTCACCATACGGCGACAACCCCGCTTGCAACTGGGCAACAAGTGGGCCGACGAGCGTCCCGACAAAGAGCGGGGCACCAGCGACGCCAACCAACGCCAGCCCCTCTCCAGCCCGACCAACAGGCGCACTGCGCAGCGGAGGTGCCGACCAACGGGCGAGCGCGAGGGCCAGCAAAAACCCGGACAGGCCCAGCAGGATCGCCAGTACCGTCAGCCGCCCAGCGACCGCAGCGGCCACGGCCATCCAGACGAGCACCAGCAGCGGCCAGTTGGGCAAGGGGAACGACGGACGCCGAGCGAGCAGCACCAGTGGCCCGATCAGCAACGCATACGAGGCCAACACAACCCCGGCGCCAGCCCCAAGGCCAGCCCCGACCAGCACGAAACCCGCCATCACAAGCTCCACCCACCCTGGAAGCAACGCACGAGAAGCAACCGTCGCGTGCCAACTTGCCCAGAGGGCCAGCGCTGTCCCGGCGACAAGCGCCACAAACAGCCATTGAAGTGCCCACGGCCCCAGGCTAAAGGTACGCAACAGCGCATAACAGGCCATGACAAACAGAAGGTGTGACTGGGCCTTTGATGCCAGCACGGTGCCCACCAGCAACAACACCAGGCTTCCCCCAACCAACCCCGCCCCTGCACCGAGGGCCGCATAGAGCCACTTGCCACTCGTCACCGCAATCAGCACGAGGCCACCGGCGGTAGCCAAAGCCGAGGCAAAAGCCAAGCGGCGTTGAGCCAGCGCGGCAGGTTGCAGCGCAACCCCAACGATTACCAGGGCAGCAATAAGGGCCAGGTGCCCAGTCAACGCAGCCATCCCATAGCACCAGGCCACAACTGCGGTGCGCCAATGATCGGCCTGAGACACGACGACTGCGGCTAGCCCATAACCAGCCAGCAGCAACAGCGTCAACGCACTCAGCAGATCGGCGCGCAGCCACCCGTGTGCAACCTGCGGCGCGAGCGGACGATCATGCGCAAGCCATGCCAGCATCAAGCCGACCAGAAGCAACCCGGTCGGAGCTGCAATGGACAAAATCGACGAAAAACGGAAGCGTGCCACCGGCTGCATCATCGACGGGGGCCAGAAACAAGCTCTTGCTGGCGATAGCGGCAGTGATCGCAATACGCGACCCGATACCCAGCGACGGTCGCACGCTGCAGCGGCCCACCGCAGATCGGACAGGTTGACGAGAGGATACTGCCAGCACCGGCAACAACCGGGGCAGGGGTAGAGGCCGAAGCGGCAGAACGGAGCGGGGCAGGTGTTAGGGGGTGAACCTCAGGTGAAGCAACGGGGGCCTGCGCCCCATTCGGCGAAGGAGCAGACAGCGGCGCAGCAGGCGGCTTGAAATTCCATAGCGTACTCAAGGTCTCAACCAGCACCGCATAATCAAGTGCGCCACGCGAACGAGGATCAAACTCATAGATCGTCTTGCCCTGAGCGGACGACTCTGAAAGGCGCACATTGACCCGGATCGGAGGGGTCACCTGGGCACCATACTGAGCCTGCAATTGCTCGAGGAGCGCAACAGACTGGCGGGTACGCGGATCATACATCGTTGGCACAATCGCCCGCAGGCTACTCGTGCTCCCCTTCAACTGAATAATCTGCTTCACCAGCATCTCAAGGCCCTTGATCGAAAAAGGCTCAACCGTCGTTGGCACCACCACATCGCTGGCCGCAGTGAGCGCATTAAGATTCAGCACGGTCAGCGAGCCGCCGCAGTCAATCAAAATAAAATCATACTTCGAGCGTACTGGACGCAGCGCCTGCTCGAGCACCCGCGCCCAATCAGGACGTCGTGCAAGCTCGGGTTGGGCGGTCAAAAGCGACTCATTGGCAGCCAGCAGATCGAGGTTAGGACGAGCGTTGACCAGGCAATCTTCGGGGCGCTTGCCATCAACGAGCACATCATAGAGCGTCCGGCGCGGCTTGAGGCCAAGCGCCATCGCCAGATTGCCCTGGGCATCAACATCAACAAGCAACACCTGAGCACCCTTCAGCGCCAGGCCGGCACTCACATTGACTACCGTAGTCGTCTTGCCGATGCCACCCTTGAGATTGGTAATCGCAACAATGCGGCCCATAGAAGTATCCAACTCAGCGAAGACTGCAAGCACGCTTTGTGCAACGGTTGTTACATCGTGTTCAGTGTAGTGCAAGCGCCAATCCATGTCAACCAGTGGTGCGTAGCAATGCAGGGCGATTGCATCATACGAAACCGGATACAACCATACGCTCTCTGTGGCAGCATGTGCATGCAACCAGCGGCGCAAACGGCGGCCCCCGGCCCTGTAGGGGCACCCGCAAGGGGTGCCCCTACAGGGCCGGGGGCCGGTGTACGGGGGCCGGGGGCCGGGGGCCGGGCACCCCTTGCGGGTGCCCTGGTGGGGTGCATGCACGGAAGATGCAATCGCCCTGTGTAGCAATGCTGCCCGTGGGCATGGCACCTGCCCCGCGTACACATCCATCTCTGGCGTATGGGTATGCCCATCCTATCATCGCGATCCACCCGTGGGGGCACGGCGACGCCGTGCCCCTCCACCCATCCCCGCGTACACATCGGTGGACATGGTGCCCTCGGGTGCGGGTTGCGTCACCGGGGCGCCAGTGGGCGCAGCAGCGATGACAGGGGCGTTTGGGCAACGGGCGAGGGGCACGGGCAAGCCGTGCCCCTACACGCGGCAATGCTGCCCGTGGGTAGGCACGGCGGCACCATCTCCGTACGGGCACGGCGTCGCCGTGCCCCTCCACCCATCCCCGCGTACACATCGGTGGACATGGTGCCATCGGGGCGCGGGCCGCGTCACCGGGGGCCGGTGGGCGCAGCAGTAATGGCAGGGGCGTTTTGTGCAACGGGCGGGGCACGGGCGAGGGGCACGGGCAAGCCGTGCCCCTACTTTGCGCCTTCGCGCCTTTGCGTCAATCCCCCTTCGCGTCTTCGC
>NZ_LYXE01000189.1 GCF_002532075.1 Candidatus Chloroploca asiatica
CGGGCTGCCACGGCAAGCGCAGCGGGCTGCCAACGCCAGCTCTGTCATTCCGAACGGAGCGGAGCGGAGTGAGGAATTTGCACTCTAAAATGCTATCATTGGCACTACGAATGCGGATCGGTAAGTCGGTTTTCGCGGGCATAGAGAGCCGCCTGCGTGCGGTTTTTCAACTGGAGTTTGTCGAGAATGTTGCGGACATGGGTCGTCACTGTGCGCACCGATACGCCCAAGGTTGCAGCAAGCTCACGGTTCGACGCCCCGGTCGCCAGCAGTTGGAGCACCCGCAATTCCATCGGCGTCAAGGCATTGCCCGCTACGGCGGGCTGGCGCGAGGCTTTGTAGGATTGCATCAGCACCCGTGCCGCCGCCGGGTGGAGGGCGGCATCACCTCTGCTCACGGCCCGAATCGCGCCCAAGAGATCCTCGTGGTTCGAGTCCTTATTCAAAAAGCCCTTTGCGCCCGCCTCAATTGCCTCAAGCACCTGCACGTCATCAGTGAAGCTGGTGAGAATGATGCAACTCGTCTTGGGCAAGGCCTCCTGAATCTGTTGCATTGCCATCAGACCATCTTGCTTTGGCATCTTTAGATCCAGCAACGCCACGTCGGGGCGCGTCGCAAGCGCCTTCGCAACGGCATCGAGGCCGTCAACCGCCTGAGCGACCAGTTCCATATCGGGCTGCTCTTCGATAACGATCTCAAGCCCCTGGCGGATGAGCGGGTGGTCGTCGGCAATCAACACACGAATCTTCTCAGGCACGGGAAATACCTCCTGTTGTCGTTGTGGCTGGAACGCGAATCTCAATAAGGGTGCCCTGCCCTGGCTGCGCACTGAGACTCAGGCGGGCACCGATCTTGGCTGCGCGCTCTTGCAAACTACGTAACCCCAGCCCTCCCGAGGTGGACTCCGGATCGAAACCAATGCCATCATCACGCACGGTGAAGATGATGACATCGTCGGCGGAATGAACAGCCAGGCTAACCTTGCTCGCCCGTGCGTGGCGCAAGGCGTTGTTGAGCACTTCCTGCAGCATCATGTAGAGCTGCTCTTCGTGATCCAGTGGCAGGCCCATGAGTTCACCGGTGACCTCGAAGGTCGTGGCGATGTTCGCTCGTTGCTCTACCGCAGCGAGGCGCTCCTCAAGTGCCTTGATGAGCCCGACTGCCTCGAGCTCGGGATGACGCAGTTGGTAGATCAGCAGGCGTAGCTCTTTCAACACCTGCACCGCGATCTCACTCAGCTGGGTGAACTTCGCGGGGGTGTCGGTCAGACGCCCATTGCTGGCCTGCATCGCCCAGCCAGCAGCGATCAAGACCAGGCTGTAGAGGGATTGAGTCGCCGAGTCGTGCAGGTCGTGCGCAACCCGGTTGCGCTCGGCAAGAGTTGCGGCACGGCGGGCGTGTTCAGCAAGCTGCGCATTGCTGATTGCCGTTGCGATCTGGCCCGCTACCGTCTCGGCGAAACTCTGGTTCTCGGCGCTAAAGGCGTGGCCTGATGACCCTCGCCCCAGGGCAAGCAGTCCAAGGTTGCCCGTTGGCGCGGTCAGCGGGACGAGCAATAGATAGGCTGCGTCGGCACATTGGAGACGGTGCAGGGTCGTTTCACTCAGAATGAAGTTTGTCTCCTTCCGCACGAGTGCGATGGGGCGGCGCTGGGCAAGCAACGCATCACCGAGGATCCCGAAATCCTCGGGGGCGAGCACGCTCACCCCAGCTAGCTGATCGAGATCAGGCGCGACCGTAGCCTCGGTTCCTTCGCTCCGGCGTCGTTGCGCAAAGCCGACAATGACGACCGACTGCGCACCCGTCTGCGCTGCGACGGCTGCACAGACCGTCTCTAGGCCCGTCGGCAGATCCTGGGTAAAGACAAGCGTCTGCGCGACGGTGTTAAGGGTGCGCAACTCGCTCACACGGCGCAGCAAATCGGTATTGGCCCTGGCGAGCGACTCGTGAGCGAGGCGCCGGTCGGTGATATCGCGCCAGATCATCGCGAAGCCGTCACCGAGGCGGGCAGCGCGGACATCGTATAACCGCGCCAGCCGCTCGCCCTGGTCAGCCTGATCTTCGTAGACCAGGTGCTCACGAGCGACCGGCATCCCGGTTTCGACCAGACGAACATAGTCAGCAAAGAGGTTGCTATCGCGATAGGGGGACAGCAGATCAAGCAACGTGTGCCCGAGGTGCGCTTCACGGGTGCGCTGGTTGAGTAGGCAGCCGACTTCGTTGATATAGCGGTAGCGAAAGTCAACGATCTTGCCCGCTTCGTCGCGCACCGTATCAAGGATCGCAAAGCCATCGAGCATCGTCTCGACCGCCGTACGGAATTGTTCCTCGCTACGGCGCAACTCGCTCTCTGCGATCCAGCGCCGGATGACATGACTAAACATCTCGGCAGTCGTCCGCAGCACCGTCTGCTCCTGTTCATCCCACGCCCGTTCGGTCAGACCATTGAAGCCAAGCACGCCCCAGAGTGCGCCATCGATCCGCACCGGGAACGTAATGCGGGCATGCGCCTGATCAAGGGCTCGCCACGACTGCTGCGCAGAGGGCGCAAGCTCGGATTGATCAGGTATCCCGAGCAGGACGTCCCCGCGCAACAACGTATTGAGACGCGCCTGGGGAATGAAGGAGAGCGAGAAACGCTGGGCAAGGGGGTGCTCGGCAAATGATTCGGCAATCGGGATGGTGGCGAGTGCAACCAGGGTCAGATAGGGGTCGGTGGGGTCGGCCACCAGGCGCATCAGATAGGCCTGGTCAATGTTCAGTGCCGCCCGTAGGTGCTCGAGCGCGGGCGCGGCGACCTGCGCCAGGTCAGCCTCTGAGCGCACTGGTGCCAGCAATTCCTGCGAGCACTTCACCATGGCCGCCTCAATCGAGAGCTGGTTTGCCAGCCGTAGCTCCGCCTCCTTGCGCCGGGTGACATCCTGCACCGCACCGTAGAGGCGCACCGTCCGGCCTTCGCGCCGCTCGGCCTGGCCGCGTGAGTTCACCCAGATACGGCGCCCACTCGTCGTGACCATCGGCAATTCCAGCTCCCACCCGTCACCATCCTGGATCGCCGCCCTCACAACCGTCCTGATCTCCGGCTGAACCTCGGGCGGGTAGAACGTCAGCAACTGTTCGAGGTCAAGAGACGCATTGGCGTCAAGCTCAAGTAGACGCGCCAGTTCGCTCGAGAGGATCGGAACCCTGGTTTCGAGATCGACCGTCCACCCACCAACATGCGCCACTTCCCCGGTAGTGGCCAGGAACTGGCTGGTCGCCCGCAGATCATCCTCAATCTGCCAACGGTGCAAGGTCTGGCCAAGCATTGATGCTGCCGAAGTCAGCAGCATCAGGTCAGTGTGATCCCAGACCCGCGGCTCGGCATAATCATCAAAGCCGAGCATACCCCACAGCCGCCCGTCAAGATGGACAGGCACCGTCTGCGTCGAGCAAATACCTTCGCCTGACACGATGGCAAGCATGTCGGGGGTTTCAGCATAAATATCTTGCACAAGACCGCCCGCGGGGAGACCGGCAAGCATGCGCTCGCGATGCGCTTGCGGCAAGATTGCATAGGGCAACGGCGCAAAGCGGTCGGCATCGGATGCCTGACGGAGCGAGCGGTGGCCCGCTGACCAGGCCTCGGCGACGAGGTCAAGTGCGAGCCCGTGTTGCGGATCTGAGACATTGCGGAACATGTAGGCCCTGCCAACCGTGGCACCGTCGAGCAATTGCTCGAGTGCCTTGCGGAGCGCGGTGGAACGCGTGGCGGCATCCGGCGCAGCGGTGAGCAGCGTCAGGGAGGCGTTGGCAAGCGCCTGCTGATAGCGGGTATAGCGAGCAAGTTGATCCTCGACCCAGACACGGTTGCCAATGTCTTCAATGAAGCCCAGGAAGGCCACCGGACGACCAGCGTCGTCGCGAGGAGCGTAAACCGTCAGTTTGCCGAGGGCAAGGGCACCGTCCTTACGCACGTAGCGGCGGCGCTCGTGGACAAACTGGTCGATCTGACCGGCCGCAAGCAAATGGCCCCTTGCCACCGTGGCCGCGTGATCCTCGGGCAAGACCATGAATCCAGGCTGACGCCCGAGCAACTCTTCCATGCTGTAGCCAACAAAATCACAGAGTGCCTGGTTGACATACTCGATCTGATTCATCGGCGAGACAATCATTACCCCGATGGGCAGGTACTCGATGGCCCGCTCGAATACCGAGGCAGAAACCGACGCTTGGCGATGCGCACCCGCATGGTCTGGCGTCTCCGACGGCTGTGGAGACGAGCTAGACGCAATACCTTGCAAAGAAGGCGATTGTTTTGACGCAAAGGCGCAAAGGCGCAAAGGTTTTCGCGTACGTGAGCGAACCCTTCGCGCCTTCGCGCCTTCGCGTGAGCTTATTTGAAAAGTATTGGAGCTAGACGCTTGCTGCGTAGCCCGCAGATATGACCCGCGACGCAATGCCAACTCCACCCGCGCCACAATCGCCTCGCTGTGCAAAGGCCCCACCAGATAATCGCCAGACGCAACGGCGATGAGCTTGATCAACGGTGCCGCCGGCTCCTCATCTAGCAGCAGGATGGGCACACATTCCAGCGCTGAACGAGACTCAACCATCGCCAGGATGTCCAGCGCCTGCGACCGATCGGCGCGGGCATCAATGACCAGGACATCAGGCGGTGACGGCAAGGTCGCAGCAAGAGCGTGAACATCAGCAACTGACAACACTGCGTGGCCCTGGCTCGACAACAGTTCGGTAAGCCACCAGGTTGTTTCGTCAACACCGCTAACGATACATACTTGGCTCACAGCTACACCCTTTGCGCCTTTGCGCCTTTGCGTCAAAAAACCACCTGACACCCTTCGCGCCTTTGCGCCTTTGCGTCAAAAAACCACCTGACACCCTTCGCGCCTTTGCGCCTTTGCGTCAAAAAACCACCTGACACCCTTCGCGCCTTTGCGCCTTTGCGTCAAAAAACCGCCTTATATGCAAGGTATTCGATCTAAAGATTGCCCCGGCGATCTTGCTCACGCTCAATCGCCTCGAAGAGCGCCTTGAAATTGCCTTTGCCAAAGCCACGACTGCCTTTGCGCTGGATCACTTCGACAAAGAGCGTGGGCCGATCCTGCAGTGGCTGGCTAAAGATCTGGAGCATGTAGCCCTCTTCGTCGCGATCAACGAGCACGTTGTATTCGCGTAGCGTCGCGAGATTCTCGTCGAGCGGGCCGACCCGTTCATTCAGGCCATCGTAGTAGGTCGCGGGAACCGTGATAAAGCGTAGCCCTGCGGTGCGCAAGGTTTCGACGGTGGCGCAGATGTCGTTGGTTTCCAGGGCGATATGCTGCACGCCTGGGCCACCGAAGTAGTCGAGAAATTCGGCAATCTGGCTCTTTTTGCGCCCTTTGGCGGGTTCGTTGATCGGGAGCTTGATGCGCCCGGTGCCATTCTGCATCACTTTGCTCATCAAGGCGCTATACTCGGTGCTGATCGCCTCATCATCAAAATGGTGCAACTGGCGAAAGCCAAGCACGTCACGGTAGTAGGCGACCCAGCGATCCATCATCCCGGTTTCGACGTTGGCCACAATATGGTCAATGGCAACAATGCCAGTGTCGAGCGCTCCTTCAGCTGGCGTGAGCGCCGTGAACCCAGGCATGAAGGGGCCGGTGTAGGCTTTACGTTCCACAAAACTATGCACAACATCGCCATACGCGGCAATCGTTGCCTTGATGACCTGCCCATGCTGATCCGCATAAACAGTCGGTTCGAGCAGACCGACGGCACCAGCCCCTAAGGCAGCCTCGTAGGCAACCGTGGCATCAGGTACCTGCAGCGCAATATCCTTGACCCCATCGCCGTGACGCGCCACAAAGGTTCCGATCGGGTGATCCGGCACCAGCGGGGCCGTCAAGACCAGGCGTACCCCCTCGCGGGCCACCACATACGAGCAGCGATCGCGCACACCAGTTTCGAGACCAGCATAGGCCACGGGGAGTAACCCGAGGATGCTGCGATAAAAATGAGCCGCCTGACGGGCATTGCTCACATAAAATTCGAGATAATCAATGCCGTCAAGCGTCTGCTCAACCTCGTGCGTAAACATAGATGGGCCTCCTTCAGATCGTCGTCCACTCAGAGAGCTTGAAGCCGGCTTCGCGCAGCATACGGAATACGGTAGCGGTATAGGTGCCAATAAACTCCTGCGGTGCCTGAGCCTGAGTCAGCATCTCCATCGCGGCCATCGCCATCTGGCGGCGCATTTTGGGGTAGTAACAGCACGAATGCACAACTTGATTGTAGAGCCCGAGCCAATAAATATAGCGGCGCACGAGCTCGGTATCGGTCGCAGCGACGACCTGCCGCTGGAAGTCGTCGCTCAGACTGTGCTGCGCCATAAAGACATCGGTCACATCAAGGTGGAGCGTGCGCAAGGTCGCCAGGGTATGGATCAGGGTCGCAGGCAGGTTGTCCTCACGTGCGGTCAAGACATTGCCGAGCAAGCGGAGCACTGGCTCGGGGTAGTAGAAACCAACGGCGGCGAGACCAGCGACAACGCGGTTGACCTGCCGGGCATCGTCGCGGAGCAGGCCATCCTGGAGCATCAACTCGATCAGGGGCATCGTCTGGCCGACTTTGCCATAGGCCAGGCCCAGCGGCAAGAGCAGCAGATCGTCAAGACGCTGCAGGATGCCCGGCGTTTCGCTGTAGACCAGATCAGGGTGATCGCGAAAGAGTTGCTCGGTCAACCACTCGATCAGCGGCGTCCAGGTCGGCGGCGTCGTGGGCAGCAGCACACAGAAACTGAGCAACAGCCAGAGTCGCCCCTCACCGGGGAGCCGGGGATAGAGCGTGCGGATAAAGGTCTCGGTCGAAGGAAAATCGGTTGTCGCGTGAATGGCAAGTTGGGCAATCGCCACCAGATTGAAAAAGACATTCTCGGCCTGCAGCAGCAGTTCGAGTTCGTGCTGATAGCGGTCGAGCGACGTCGCAGGATCAAAGAGCGGGGCAACCGTCACCAGCAACGAGCGCCGCTCCTGGGGAATCGCAAAAAACTCCTCGACCGGCACCACTTCAGTCAGCAACATCGTATCAAGAATTGGCTGTGAAAAAGCACTAGCAACCGCCTGAAAAATAAGATCTTCAATCGTCTTGCCAAACATCCCGGTATTGAGCAGATCGAGATGCAGACGCTGGCGCGCAAGTTCATAATAGAGCTCGACCGTCGTATCGCGCACATCAGCGCGTTCGGGATGATTAATATAGATGACCACCGAGAGTTCAAAGAAGAATTCGATAATATTGCGCAAATCGCGGATCGCCGCTGGCTTGACGCGGGCGACCAGTTCGCGCAGCAGATCGTAGGTAAACCCAGGATCGGAATGCCAGGTCAAATAGAGCGTATCACGTGCCACGCGCCGCAGCGCGGTGCTGCCCCGGCTGGCCGCCCAGAGAAAGAGATCACGCGCCTGCGGGCCAATATAATAGGCCGCCTTGAGCGCGGTGCGTCGGCTCTCATCCGCCTCATGCTCGCAGAGCCGCTTCATCAACTCGAGGCCGCGGGCGGGTTCGTCGGCATAGAGCTCAACGAGACTCTGGGCGACCAGTTCACGCAGTTCGATATCGGGCGACTGCGCCAGCGCCGCAAAGGTCTCGGGTTGCCCGGCGATCAGCAGCGTCGTGCGGGCAATATCAAAGGCGAGCGGAAAGCTGCGCGCCCGCTCCATCAAGCCATTGAGCAGCGTCGGCAAACTGGTGCGCGTCGCGGGATTGCGCAGCAAGTGCCTGGCGAGCACATATGCGCCCAATTCGGCATAGGCAAAACTCACCATTTCGCCAACAAACAGATCGCCACTCAGTTCCGTCAGAATGCCATCATCAAGCAGGCGGATATAGGTCGAGTCGGGTTCATCGCTGAGCAACGCCTCGCGGAGCAACTCGTTGCGGGCGAGGTCGCGCAGGGGCAGCGCCGTCTGGCCCTGACGCAACAATTGCTCGGCAAGTTCTTCCACAAAAAGCTGGTCGCGGCGCTGGCGCACCCGTTCGTCATAAAAGCGCCGAAAAAGGCCCAGGTGCAAACCACGCGCCGCAAACGCCACCGGGCCACCACGCGAACTCTCGGCGACCAGGCGCAGCATCAGCGGGCGCGCTAGTCGCTCGCAAAGCGCCGGGGGCAACCGTTCAAAGGGCGTCTGCAACTGAAAAAACGCCTGATAACGCGCATACGCCTCGGTCAACTCAGCTTCCGTAAAGAGGCCAGGGGCGAGCGCGTGATGGCCGTCGGCATCGTGATAATAGGCGCTCCAAAAGAGGCGCGTCGCACCGGCGCGTTCCAACTGCCCCCAGGTCGCCGTATTGCAACTGACGACCACCTTGAGCCACGGCCCAGCGACGCGGCCAACGAGACTATCAATCTGCTTGAGCAACCCTTCGGGGCCGACGCTTCCATCGCCGCGATACTCATTCAGCGCATCAAAAATAATCACGAGGCGACGTTGCGCAACCTGGGCCAGGTGCGCGATCTGGCTAAGATCGTGCAGCACCAGATCAACATGGTCGCGCCCGAGATCACGCGCCAACTCGCGGTCAAGTTCAGGGCCAAGCGAGCCACCACAGCGATAGAAGAGCACCGCATCGCCGGCCTTGCGCAACGAAGCCGCCCAATGAGCCAGCAAACAGGTCTTGCCGACACCGGCATCACCGAGGATCAGCAATGCACCAACAGACTCAGCAAGGAACGAGGTCAGTTCCGCCTCGATCACCTCACGAGGCACATAGAGTTCGGGGAGATACGGGCCGGGGCGGCGGGGCGTGCCGATCAACTCACGGAGGGCAGGCTCAGCCTGGGCATTCGCCGCGTCACGCACCTGTTGCCAACCAACGCTAATTGGTTGCCCCTGAACAGGCGAAGCCTCGGGGAGACCGGGCAGCACCTGCGGCGAAGCAGAGCCGGCAATCACGAGCGTATTCGTCGTCTCCGACGCAAGCTCACGCAGATGCCGCCGCGCCATCGTCGCCGAAGCAAAGCGTTCTTCGCGGTGAACGGCAACGAGTTGAGACAAAAACTGGGCGACTTCGAGCGGCACAGCCGCATTGACGTGATGGGCAAGAACAAGCGGATCGTCGTGGCCACCAAGCAACGCATCAGCGCGGGTCAGCGCACTTGGCGGCGGGCGATTCGTCAACAGATGGTACAGCGTCGCCCCAAACGCATAGAGATCCGAGCGTGGATCGGTGCCCGACGCCTCGATCTGCTCAAGCGGCGCATACTGCAACGTATACCCAAAAAGGCTGGCCGAACGTCCGGGGGCGGATCGTTTTGCCAAGCCAAAATCGAGCAACACCACCTGAGCTTCGGGGGTCAACTTGATATTCTGAGGCTTGATATCGCGGTGGAGCACCGGCGGCTGGCGCGAATGGAGATACTCGAGCGCACGGAGCAACTGATCGGCCCAGCCAAGCACCTCATCAAGGGGAAACGGCTCACCGCGGCGGGCAAGCAGCGCCGCGAGATCCGCGCCCGGAAAAAACTCCATCACCAGAAAAAGCCCGGCAGGATCGCGAAAATAGTCAATCACCTTGGGCAACGCAGTATGGCGGAGGCCAGCAAGGATCTGTGCCTCGTGCTCAAACGCCTCGACATTCTCAGCATTATCCCCAAGCATCTGCTTGAGCGCAACCGTATTGCGGAGCCGTCGGTCAAGCGCCTCATAGACTGCACCCATCCCGCCACGCCCAATCAGGCGCACCAGCTGATAGCGTTGCAAAATGAGAGAGCCGGGCTCGAGCATAGGAACACCCTTGAATATACGTTATCAGCTACTATTGTAGCACGAAGCAAGTACCTCACTCGCGCAAAGCAAGGGTTCCGCCATCGACCATCGATCACGCCGGATGTCTCCACAGGCCTGACCTGGTTCAACCAGGGGCGGGGGCGCACCCATCGCGCCGTTGGGCGCAGCAGCGATGGCGGGGGGCCTGCCCCCAACGGATGGCCCATGGGCTGCTGCGCCCCTACAGCGGACAACCGCCCCGATAATCGCATCGATACCGAGTGACGCCCCAGCTGCTGCGCCCTCCCGCGGGCATGCAACGATCCCGGGTGACGCTCACAACGACGGGAAATGGTTCCGCCATCGCCTCAACGCGCCGTGTACCCGCCATCCGCCACAAGCGCTTCGCCCGTAACAAACGAGGCCGCGTCTGAGCAGAGATAGAGCACTGCGCCAGCGATCTCTTCGGGGCGACCCAGCCGACGCATCGCGTGCAATTCAGCGATCATCGCCGTGCGTTCCGGGTCAGCCGTGACGCCGGCACGGTCAAGCATAGGGGTAGCGATGAAGCCAGGGCAAACAGCGTTGACCCGAATGCCGCGGGTGGCGTATTCAAGCGCCGCCGTCTTCGTCAAGCCGATCACGCCGTGCTTGGCCGCCACATAGGCCGCCGCGCCGACAAAACCAACCAGGCCCAGGGCCGAAGCCATATTCACGATAGCGCCACCCCCACTGGCACGCATCGCGGTAATCTCCGCCCGCATACAATAGAAGACCCCGCTCAGATTGACGGCCAGCGTCCGTTCCCAGGTCGCCAGCGGCAAACGTGCCAGACCCTCTTGCGACGCCTCGATGCCCGCATTGTTCACCGCGCAATCGAGGCGACCCAGGCGATCCAGGGTCGTTTGCACAAGCGCCTCAACCTGGGCCGGCTCGGCGACATCGCACTGGAGCACGTGCGCCTCGCCCCCCGCTGCCGTCACCAAGCGAGCCGTCTCTTCCGCCGCCGCAATATCGACGTCACCAAGCATCACACGAGCGCCGGCGTGCGCAAAAGCGAGCGCGGTCGCCCGCCCAATCCCGCCCCCGCCCCCAGTGATCAGCACGGCTTTGTCATGAAAACCATCCATCAGATCTCCTTGCTCCCTGATACCATTGCAGATTACAGATTGCCGCACATAGCGTTCCCATGCGCTCTGGCAACACAACCTATAATGAACATGTGTCACCCCTGAGCGCACCAGCATTGACCACATGATACTCGATATGGCCCTGACCAGAGATGCGGCGGATCACCGAAACCCTTGACCGCGTAGGGTGCGTTCACCCACCGTATCCTGCGCACTCAACATAGGCAGCACGAAGGCGGGAGAAGCGGCGGAACCCAAGCAACGCCAGGGCAGAAGGAAGAGATTCCCAGTGTCGAAGATGTAATTGCTAAACAAGCAGCCTAACCACGCAGTGCACCCGACGTCCCTGGCGCGGCCGCAACCTCGGCGCAACTTTTTACTGTTCGTCTCATCTCGTGCCGCCTCCCGCCTCGCTTCGCTCGTTTGCCAGCGGCGCAGTTGACAGCTATCCATCGAGACCGATACACATTAGGGACTACGCAGTAGCATCAGGACGCGCCCCGTCACCAGGGCGCTTCGTCATTTCGGCCTGACCGCCGTTGCTGCTTGGGTATACACTTGCCAGCTTTCGCGGATGGGTGTACATGGAGCTTTACCACAAACCCTTGTGCATCCCACGCGAAAGGCTGGCAAGCGTGTATCATACCATCTTCGCTCCCCTGACGCGGCGGCAACACCGTCGTATTGTGCGCCTGCTGGCGCTGGCCCTGCTGCCCCTCCTGCTCGTGACAAGCACCGGGTACGGAGCCGAACGGCTCCCCGTGACGGTCGCCGTGGCGCGCTCGGTGCGCCGGATCCGCTGCCGCCGCTGCCGTCGGCCTCCGGTCGCCCCGACGCTCCGCGGTGCCGGGGCGGTTCTGCGGCGCACCCTGCCCCCAGCCCTGTGCCAGACGAGCCTGCTGCTCCTGCTCCTCCTTGGCGCACGCGCCCCCACCGCCCTGCTCCTCCTGGCCGGCCTGCCCCTGCTCCGCTGGCTGCTCACGCTCAGCGGGCTCCGCTGGCCGCAGTGGGCGCAGCACCCCAGCGGCCGCTGGCTCCGTCAGACCCTGGCCGACCTCCACCTGGCCCTGCTACTTGCCCTCGGTGGGCTCCTGCTCGGCCAACTGCTTGGCCTGACCGGTGGTGCCCTGCTCGGGGCGGCCGCAACGCCTCGCCCACCCAAACCGACGGCCAGCGGACGGGTCCTCGATGACGGCACCTACGAGGTCATTCTCGGCGACCAGTTCGCCATCCGCCACAGGCCCGTCGATGAGTTCGACCGGCGCATGTTCCTGCTCTTTCTGCGCGACATCCATCTTGTGGCGCATCCCGGGCAACGGCCGTTCCTCTGCCAGACCTGGCTGGCGGGCTGGTTCGACACGCTCCAGGAGTTGCTCAGTCGGTGGGAGAACGATCACGAGGCGGGCGATTGGCAACGCCTGATGAGTCGCCGTGATGGCCCCCTCCTGCCTCGTGCGCAGCAGCAGGCCATTGTCCAGCGCTGGACGCGCCACCACTGGTGGTCCGTCGCCGAGGTACAGGCCGCTGCGCAGGCTGAGGGCCTGCGCCTGACGGGAAGGACTACCGGGAGCAGCACCCGGAGGCGGTGGCGCTGCTGCGGCAGCTGAAGCGGATCTTCTGGGCCACGACGAAGCGGACGGCCGAGCGGCGCTACGAGAAGGTGCTGGCGCTGCGGGAGGTGTACGTCGCGGCGCAGCCGGAGGTGGCGCCGGTGTTTACCAGTCTGGAGCACCACTGGCCGAAGCTGGTCAACGCCATCGAGAGCGAACGCATCCCGCTGACCAACAACACGACCGAGTTGGTGATCCGGCGCTTCGCGCAACACTATCAGAACTTCTGTGGCTTCCACAGCATCGAGACGGCTGAGCGCTATCTGGTGGTGTTTGAGTGGTGCTACCGCCTGACGCCATTTACGCACGACGCGCAGCAGCGCATCCGGGGCAAGTGCCCGCTCGAGTTGGCTGGCTACGACGTAAGCACACTCCCGATGGCCCAGCTCTGCCGGGGGCAGTTGCTCGGCTGGCCCCCGGAGGGGCTGGCAGACGTAGTCCCCAAACCCTAACGGTCACCTGCACCTGGAGCGATGTTGCACGAATCGTTGCTATACCCCAAGAACGGCGACGCCCAGCCGCTGCGCGACCAGACAATCCAGTCACACTGGGCGGTGTACTGTGGCAAAGCCAGGGTCGCATGCTCGCTTGTTGCGCAGAGCCCAGCTTGGTTTTGTTCCTACCGGCGCATAATATGGTGACGCAATGGTGTTGCCCCGACGTACTTTCCCGTCTATACTGACGGCATGGCCGTTCAGCTTCTCCAAACCAAATGCTCCTTGCTGCCTCCATGCGCCAACGGCGTTGCCCGTGCGCGCCTGGGTGAAACGCTGCACCGTGGTCTGCTGGCCGGACGCATCCTTGACCTGGCAAAGCGTTACGATCTGGAGGTATGCAGCCCATAGTTCGCGTTAATCTCAGGTGTATCAGATGACAAACCCAGACATTCACTTCAAACGAATCACCGCCCAAACCGTCATCCCTATCTGCCAATTGAGCGAGACGTTGACCCCAGCCCAGCGAAAGATGGTGACCGACAACGCGATCTCAATCGCTCAGGCCCACTTCTCGGAAAACTGCTGGCTACGGGCCGTTTACGCCGACGAAACCCCCATTGGTTTCATCATGCTGCACATTGGCTCGGATTATGACGACGGCATTGATTGCCCCGGCGTCTTCCTCTGGCGCTTCATGATCGCCAAACCGTATCAGGGGCTTGGGTACGGTCGGCAGGCGATAGACCGCCTGCTCGATCATCTACGCGCCCAAGGAACGCCAGAGTTGTCCACCTGCTGCGGCTTGGGCGAAGCAAGCCCGGAAGGGTTCTACAAACGGCTTGGCTTTGTCCCGACCGGCGAATGGTATGGCGACGAGGGAGAACTCAAGCTGTTGATCCCATAACGAGCACAGATATTGTGGAGGAAGCACTCTATGGTCAAGGATGCGGAGGAGGCAATCTACGGTGAAGGAGATGAATACCATGAAAAAAGGCTTACTCGTTCTGGTAACTATTATGCTGGGCGGTGGCCTGCTTACCCTGGCGGGCTACCTCTGGTTGCAAAATAGTCCCTGGGGACCAGCCCTGACCCTCTTTGCCGATGAGAAGCGGGCCGAGAATTTCCGGGCCATGGATACTATTTTTCCTAGCCATTACATCGCGCCGGCCACGCCACCCGAAGTGTGGGCGTTCGATTATGCGGTACGGCCATTACCCACGGACTATCAGTGGCAAGGGGAAACCCACGCCGTGGCCGACTTTTTAGCCCGTACCGAAACCACCGGCCTGCTGGTAGCGCAAGACGGCCTCATGCTGCACGAGTCCTACTACCTGGGCAACGATGCGACGTCACCCGCCACGTCCTGGTCCGTCGCCAAGTCATTTCTGTCGGCTATGGTGGGCATGGCGCTGGCGCAAGGTCACATTGATGCCATTGATGATCCGGTGACCGACTACGTGCCTGAACTGAGAGGGTCAGGGTACGAAGATGTGCCCATCAAGCATATTCTCACCATGTCGTCGGGGGTCGATTTCGACGAGGATTACGACAACTATTTTTCTGACATCAACATGATTTTTATCCGCGCCTTTGCCATGGGGACGCCCATGGCAGACACCATTGCTGGGCTGGAGCGCGTGCGCGAGCCGGGAACCTACAATGATTATATCAGCGCCGATTCGATGGTGTTGGGGCTGCTCCTCGAACGGGCGACGGGGCAGTCGGTCGCCGCCTATTTGGAAGAAACGATCTGGCAGCCAGCCGGGATGGCGACCGAAGCCTTTTGGAATCTGGATCGAACCGGTACCGAGATCGCTTTTTGCTGTCTGAATGCCACCTTGCATGATTATGCCCGCTTCGGTCGGTTATACCTCAATCAGGGCCAGCGCGATGGCGTTCAGATTATCCCGAGTGACTGGGTGGCTGAATCAACCACGCCCCAGGGTTCCCATCTGGAGCCGGGCGACAACCCTGATTCTTTCTGGACGTTCGGCTATGGCTACCAATGGTGGATTCCCGAAGAACCAGATGGGGAATACGTCGCCATCGGCGTGTGGGGGCAATCCATCTACATGTACCCCCGCTATAACATCGTGATCGTGAAAAGCAGCACCGACTACTGGTTCGATGAAAACGATCACGAAACCGTTGAGGTCTTCCGCGCCATTGCCCGTCATTATGGCCAGCCGTAGGCGCCTTGGGCCAGTCTCGTACCACAGAACCAGGATCGGATCGGTCGCCTGGCGGGTGCGCGGCGCGTGAGGCCTCGCTATACTGGAAGCGCCTACCAAGTAACACCGGGCATGCCGTGGACCTGATCATCGCCGGGGCCGGAACCGCAATGGGTCTCGTGTTGGGGGCAGGGATCAACAAATACCAGAAATCTTGAGATCATGCGTACTATCAACCATCCACCCACGACGCCACCACAGGCACCTGTGGGAATGACCATTGACGCAGCCCAGCGTGAAATGCGCTCGGCCTTCCTGGGCGGCTTCGGCGGCCAGTTCGTCGCCGGGCTGATCTGGCTGGTTGCCGCAGCCCTGGGGAGTTGGTTCGCCCCGACCTACGGCATGGCCGCGCTCTTCTTCGGGAGTATGGGCATCTTCCCGCTGACCCAGTTCGTCGTCCGGCTCCTGGGCCGTCCCGGTGCGGTCAGCCCGACGAATGGGCTCTGGGGCCTCGGCGCGCAGACCGCCTTTATCGTGCCGCCGAGCTTCTTGCTCGTCGGCGCGGCCACGCTCTACCAGACGCACTGGTTCTTCCCGGCGGCGATGATCGTGGTCGGCGTTCACTACCTGCCCTTCATCACCCTCTACGGCATGCGCATGTTCGGGGCGCTCGCGATTGTGCTGGTCGTGGCCGGGGCTGGGCTGGGGCTCTATGGGCCACCGATCTTCAGTCTGGGCGGCTGGGTAACGGGTGCGGTACTGCTCGGCTTCGCCTTCCTGGGTCGTTACCTCGTCTTGCAGGAAGAGCGGCAGGAGTGATCCGGTTGTGACTTGCCGCTGCTCATCGCGACAACAACCAGGCCACCCAGATCGCGGTGCATCCGGCGACGAAGCACCACATGCTCGACGCAGGCATCGCCGAGGATCTGGCTTGCTCGATGCGCCTACACACGAAGGCGAGAGATGCGCAGAAGAGCGTCATAGGCGGTGGTGGCCTCAACCGTCTTCGGCATCGTCCTCATCATCATCCTCATCATCATCGTCAGGCCAGCAGGTACGACAGAGGCCGTGCCGCAGCGGTTCGGCGGGCGTTCGACAGTCATAGCAAAGCCCAAACGCCTCATGTCCATCCAGAATCTCGCCGGCGTTACAGTCATGACGATCACAGGCCAATTTGACAATCCTGATCACAAGATCCTGCTGAACGGTGCGCGGCATTGCAGCCCAGACCCCTGCCTCATCGAGCAGGGTGAGCACATCCCGCAGCATATAACTTCCATCATGGTTTGACATGAGCCTTCCCCTTTCCTTGCCCATAGGATCACCTCCGTCGCGACGTTCGCAGTATGGTGGTGGTGTCGTGGTGTGCGCAGAGCCAGTTGCACGTTGTACGATAACATAAATTGTAGTACATATGTGTGACCATAAGTGTCACAACCTCTGCAACAACATCGCAATGCTCCGCATTCACACGAACACCCCCGCCGTCCACCGCGCTGCCTGGCGCGGTGAGCAGCGGGAGGGCGTGGAGACGATGAACAAGCATCGCCATGTGACAGGGAACGAGGCACTCACATACCAGGCGGACACCCCCGAGGCTTCCCCACCAAACGGCCAGCAACAGTGCAACGGATTGCGTATCCACGACCTGCATCCCAGCGCAAGATCAGCGTGGAGTATGGTACTACAAAAAAGAAGTACTTCTATCGCATATTCGCTCCCGCAAGCATACCCTACAATAGAGGTATCGGATCGGCATCCGAACCATGGATGTTGTCCATAACATCTGCACTGCTCACAGTTCCACCCAGCGGACGTTTGTCCATCCTGTTCTTTCACACCCCAAAGAGTTGCCGGTATTCTGCACCAGTCTGACGCAGGAGATGCTGACCGCTCAACCAAGATTACGCGGCGAACCCTGGCCCCTTCGTTCGTTGGGCGAGCAGGGAAAGGAGTGCGTATGATATGAAGTTCGTGCCACCTTGCATCCCATCAACTGTACCAGCGTTCAAACAACAGGAGGATCACCATGAGCGGATACAGCAAAGAAAAAGCCGACAAGTTGATCGCGCAGCATGAGGCTAACGCGGCAAAGATCCAGCAGGAAGCGGATGACTTGAACACATCTGGAGGAACTCACCCGGGCAAAAATGCTGAAGTGGCCGAACTGGAGCGAGACGCACAACGTGCGCGCGATAAGGCTGCAGCGGTCAAGGAACTGAAGAAGCACCATGGCGATTGACCCGGGCAATGGTCTATGCACTGTCTGTGGTGGAACTGGAAGGGTAAGCCGGGCGGAGCTATGTCCAGCATGCGGAGGCTCGGGAAGGGCGAGGCTTACAACGTCAATGTATTGTCCGAAATGTCTTGCCAATCTCGCAAAAGGCGAGCCGCACGACAGACAATGCCCTGAGAACCCGAACCCGCCCCCCCGACGAACGTGACCATTCCATCCCACCGTTCACGCCGACGAGAGTGAGGCTTACTCAGATGGTGATGCGGACTGGCAAGCCGTTTGTGGCTCGTCAGTCCGCCCACCTTTGACATAGAGAGGCAAGCGCCCAGTCAGGCCCGCGCCCGAGCTTCGTGTCATCAGCCGCATGAAGCGACAAGGGGTTTATCGCAAGGGGGCAGCGCACAGCACTGAACATCCGTGCAACCGCGCTCTCGGAGGAACCAGCCATGACTCAGCCCCGTCTCTCCCCCACGCGCATGCTGCGCGTCACGCTGCTCACGCTGCTCACGCTCGTCCTGCTGCTCGACGGCTTGACCGCCGCCGCTCAGCCGTCCGTCAGTCGCCACCTAGCCCTCGGGATGCCCAGCTCAGCCGTCACCGACGTCAACTCCCCCGCCGACTACCTTATCGTGCGCGATCAGTACGCCCTGAGCTACCACCGCGACCGGGGCATCCCAAACTGGGTCAGTTGGCACCTCCAGGCCAGCGATCTGGGGGCCGTGCCCCGCTACAGCGGCCCCTTCATCACCGATACCAGCCTCCCCGCGAGCTGGTACCGCGTCACCCACAACGACTACACCAACAGCGGCTACGACCGGGGCCACATGACCCCCTCTGCGGATCGGAGCGCGACCGAGGCCGACAACGAGGCGACGTTTCTCCTCACCAACATTCTGCCGCAAGCCCCCGCCAATAACCAGGGCCTCTGGGCCACTCTCGAAGAGCACGCCCGCAGCCTCGTCCGCGCGGGCAATGAGGTCTACGTCGTCGCTGGAGGCACCGGCAGTCGCGGCACCCTCGCCAACGGTCGCCTCACCATCCCCGCAAACGTCTGGAAAGTCATGCTGGTGCTGCCCGCCGCCGACGGCGATGATCGCGCCCGCATCACGCCGTCCACCCCCGTGATCGCCCTCTGGACGCCCAACGATGCCACCGTCGACGGGCGAGCCTGGCAGGACTATCAAACCACCGTGCGCTGCCTCGAGGAGCGTACCGGGCTGAATTTCTTCGCCGCCGTGGATCGCGCCGTCCAGGATGCGCTTGAGGGGCCTGGCTGTCGCGAGCCAGCGCCAGTTCCAGCGCCAGCGCCACCTCCACCCGCTGATCAGCGCTGCTTCCCGGAGACCGGGCAGTGCATCTACGGCCCCATCCGCGCCTATTGGGAACGCAACGGCGGGCTCGCCATCTTCGGCTTCCCCATCACCACGCAGCGGGCCGAGACGGTTGAGGGCCAGACCCTCCAGGTGCAGTGGTTTGAGCGCGACCGCATTGAGATCCAACCGACGGGGGCCGTCACGACCGGACGCCTGGGGGTTGAGCGCCTGGCGCAACTGGGTACGCCCTGGCAGCCCGGCCCGGGAGCGCCGGCTGGCCCGGGCTGTACCACGTTTGCCGTGACCGGCCATACCGTCTGTGAACCCTTCCTGCGTTATTGGCAGACCCAGGGCGGGCTCGAGCGCTTTGGCCTCCCGGTCACTGGGGCCTTCACCATGGAACTGGAAGGCCGCCCCTACACGGTGCAGTTCTTTGAACGGCGTCGCTTCGAGGCCCATCCCGAGCTTGGCCCCACCACCGTGCTGCTCGGCCTGCTTGGCCGTGAGGTGCTCGAGGCCCAGCCGGGACAACCGGCGGTGCCGCCGCCCGCGCCCGCTCCGCCACCGCCACCGCCACCTGCCGCACAACCGACCCCGGCCCCAGCACAGCTCCCACCGAGCTTCAACAACTGTGCTGACGACCCCAACGCCGCCGCCGCACCGCATGTCCCGGTGCGCATTCGGGCCATCGACAAACGGGCCGAGACGGTCACGCTGCAGAATGTCAGCGCCACTGCCGTCACGCTCGACGGCTGGATCATGTGTAGTTGATCAACGATAATTAGAATTGCCGGCGCATTGCCTCACGTTAGATGTAACCTTGACAAGATCGTTGCCTCACGAAT
>NZ_LYXE01000190.1 GCF_002532075.1 Candidatus Chloroploca asiatica
CAACGATCCTCTCGTACCGCCCTGCATGCAACGGTTTTTTGGGAGCATGGTGTCCAAAGGTAGTCTAGCACATAGGGATCTTCTCCGGCATCGCGGGCACCTGCACCAGCCAATAGTCACGAATGGCGGTGTCGACGACCCGGCTGAGCACGTCGTCGCGGTAGGCGGGCGACAGGTAGAAGCGCTCGAGGTGCAGCAGCGTCGGCGTGCGCTCGCCTTCCAGCAGTGCGCTGAGGCCCATGAAGAGCGCTTGCTGCATGCCCAGCGCTCCGGCCCAGATCTCGGGCTCGATGCGGGCGAAGATCTGGCCGATCTCGCCGGCGACGACATCGCGGGGCTTGGTACCGATGAGTCGTCGGTCGAAAGGGTTGAGGCACGGCACCCAGGCGGCGGTGGTGTCAATCACGATCACCCGGTCGTACGCCTCCGGGGGCAGAATGCGCAGCAGCCGGTCGCAGAGGTCGCCTTTGGCGTCGATGACCCCGCAGCCACCGCCGAGGCGGGCAATTTCAACGACCATCGTCTCGACCAGGCTGCTCTTGCCGCTGCCCATACTGCCCATCGTATCCCAGCCCTGCCGCAGGTCGCGCAGGGTCGGGCCGATCAGGGCCAGCGTGCCATCGCGCTGTTGGGCGTAGGCGAGACCGAGGCGGGCACGCCCCAGCGCGGCGGGCGTCGCCGGGCGGGGCTGCACCTGGCGCGCCTCGGCGGCGGCGGCCTCGGCGGGACGGAGGAAAGCGGCGACGGGTGCTGGGAGATGCTTGCTGCTGCGCCAGGCGAACAGCGCCTCCAGGTCGAGCGACGGCGGGTGCCAGAAGGCGGCCAATTCGTAGGGGCCAAGGATGCTGCGCTGCGTGCCCGGTGCCGGGAAGACCGTCCAGCGTGCGCCCGGCCAGACCGGGGGCGGGGCGTGCGCTCGCAGCGTCGCCAGGCGATCGCGGCCCCGCGCGGCGCGTCGACGGGGGCTGCACGCAAGCACACCGAGCAGGCCAGCGAGGGCGCTGAGGCTGGTCAGCACCGGGGCGAGCACGCAGGAGGGCAGGGTCAGTGGGGCCACGGGCAACGAGATGGCGAGGTGGGGCAGCGCCTGGGCTAGCGCCAGGCCACCTGCTGCGCCACCCAGCGTGCCGATCAGCGCCCCGATGAGCGTCAGCCCGCCCCAGGGCGGCAGCGGGGCCGTCCCGATCGTCGCGGGCGTCAGGGGAATAAGCTGGAACCCCGGCGTCCGGCCAGGGAGCCGACTGCCGACCCGCCGGAGGCGCTGGCGAGCGTCGCCCGCCGGACGGCTGAAGGTTTGCAGGGCGTGGTGCATCGCCCGCACCTGGCGCACGGCGGCCGCACGGGTCTGGGCCGCGACGAGGCAGCGCACGACGACGTCGAAGCCGTGGTGCTCGACTTTGCGCACCAGCGCCTCGTAGGCCGCGAGGTCTTCCGGGTTGACCGTGCCCTGGATCTGGCCGATTTGATCACGCAGCGGCGCACGCCAGTCGTCGTGCGGCGGCAGCGCACGCAGAATCAGCTCGTAGGCCGCGTAGGTGACGCCCTCCTGCCGGGTCAGCGCCGTCGCCAATGGCCCGAGCGGGTCGCCCCCGACGAACATCGCCAGGTCTTTGAGCGGGTAGGACGGCGACCGGGCCAGGATGTAGTCGGCGGAGCCAGCGAGACGCGGCCCGTCAGAATCCTGGTGTTGGGCAAGCATCGTCGCGACATCGTCGGTCGCCGGGCGCGTCGTCGTGCCCGGGGCCTCGCCGTGCAGCAGGTTACGCAGGGCGTCGGTGCTAGCGAGCTGGGCAGCCTGCTGGGTAGGTGTCCGCACGGCCAGGCGCACCCGCTGATCCGCCATGCCATTGACCAGCGCAAAGACGACGTGATCGTCGCGGCCCTGGAGCTGCCCGGCGGGGCTGAGGAGGTCGCCGAGCCCGGCGAAGAGATCCACGCCTCGGCCCAACTCGGCCGCCGGGGTTCGCGGCAGATCGACGAGCATGGTCTGCACCGTCGTGCGCCGCCGCCGCGCGATCTGGCGGGCGAGCATCCAGCCGCCGAGCACCAAGTGGAGCACGACGCCGCTGAGCAGCGCGACCAGGCCCAATTTCACCCAAGGATAGGCCCCCTGCAGCCATGCGCCGAGCCGAGCCGCCAAGGGGGCCAGCGTCGGCGGGGCCTGGGTCAACGCGCGCAGCACCGGGGTCGGGGCCAGGACGAACCCGTATGTTAAATGTCAACTAGATTTGCCGCCTGGTGTCAACTAGATTTGCCGGTTCCCGCTCCCTTCCCTCGTGACCTGCG
>NZ_LYXE01000191.1 GCF_002532075.1 Candidatus Chloroploca asiatica
GCCCGGCTCGCGGCGGCATCGGTCAGGTGCGTCACCTGCCCCGGCGCATAGCCACCGCACTGCGGATCACCGAGCACTGCCGCCAGCGCGTGGACATCAGCGACCGTCATCGGCACCCCGCGCAACCCAGGATCGGTATAGGTACCAACCCCCACCAGCAACGCATGCGCCTGGTTCCAGGTCATCATCGCCCTCCCTTCACGTCCCACGAGCAACGCCCGTTGATCGGATCGCAACAAGCCTCAAGAAACTGTGCTGACGCTAGTATAGCAGATGGATCGATGTATGGGTGCCCAACCACCGCATGACCCAGGGCGGTTCCAAAATCATCCCGATCGTCCGCAGATGACGCAGATTATAGCTTCCGTATCTGCGTCATCTATGGATCGCCTGCGCAGCTTTGCGCCTTTGCGCCTTTGCGTCAACAACAGGCGGATCGGCACTAAGCGCACGGCGTGTGCTACAATAGCAGTGGTTTGTGCAATGCTGCACAGAAATGCGCAAGTGAGGGTAGAAAGGTCCATATCGTGAGTGAAGCTGTGTACGATGTGGTGATTGTGGGTTCCGGGCCGGGCGGGTATGTCGCCGCTGTGCGCGCAGGGCAACTTGGCCTGCGGACGGCCATTGTTGAGGCCGGGCCAATGGGTGGGGTCTGTCTGAATGTCGGTTGTATTCCGACCAAGGCGTTGCTCCACAGTGCCGATCTGCTTGATGAGGTGAAAGAGGGCAAGCGCTTCGGCGTGATGGTCGAAGGGGTGAGCTTCGATCTTGCCGGGGCTATGAAGCATAAAAATGCGGTCGTCAAAGCGAGCAGCGACGGCGTCAATTTTTTGATGAAGAAGAATAAGATCGAGGTTGTCACCGGCTGGGCTACGCTCACCGGGCGTGGTCAGGTTCATGTCAAGCTCAATGCCGGCGGCGAACGTACGCTCCAGGCTAAACATATTCTGGTTGCCACCGGTGCCCAACCTCGCCCCTTCCCCGGGGTTCCCTTTGACCATACCCGCGTGCTCTCGTCAACTGATGCGCTTGGGTTGTCTGCGGTTCCGCAAAGTTTTATGTCAATTGGAGCCGGAGCCATCGGGATCGAGTTTGCGTCGATGTACCGGGCGTTCGGGGCCGAGGTGACGGTCGTTGAGGCGTTGCCGCGCATTGTCCCCAACGAAGACGAAGAGGTTTCGGCAGAACTCGTCAAGGCGTTTCAGCGCCGGGGCATCAAGACGATGGCCGGGGCCAGGGTCGAGGGCATTGATACCAGTGGCGAGCATGTCGTGGTCAGTGTGACGGGCACCGATGGCAAAACCACCCCGATCACGGTCGAGAAGTTGCTGGTGGCGATTGGCATTCTGCCCAACACCAAGGACATTGGCCTCGAAGCAGCGGGCGTGACGCTTGATCAACGCGGGTTTATTACGACCGATGGCTATATGCGCGCTGCCGACGGCATCTATGCGGTGGGTGATTGCGTGGCTGCCACGCCCTGGCTGGCACACAAAGCCAGCGCCGAAGGCATTCTTGCGATCGAACATCTCGCCGGGTTGCACGTCACGCCCATTGACTATGGCAAGATCGCGGCCTGCACCTATTGCAGCCCCGAGATCGCCAGTGTTGGCCTCACCGAAGCGAAAGCGAAAGAGCAGGGCTACGAGGTCAAAGTCGGCAAGTTCCCCTTCTCGGCCAACGGCAAAGCCCGTGTGCTCGGTCAGAATCGCTTTGGCTTTATCAAGATCGTCGCCGACAAACAGTACGACGAGATCCTGGGCGTGCATATGATCGGCCCCCGCGTCACCGAAATGATCAGCGAAGGCGGCCTCGCCCTGACCCACGAAGCCACCGGCGAGAGCATGCTCCAGACAATCCACGCTCACCCGACGCTCTACGAAGCCATCGGCGAAGCGGCGCACGCCCTGGTGCATGGGGCGGCGATCCATATCTAATCAGTAGTTTGTAACGTAAGTTTTTCTGGGGTCGTTCGCCGACCACGCATGGGGGCCACGAATAAACGAAGAGCGCACTGCAACGCCCCTATTCGTTTATTCGTGATCAGTCTTCGTGGTCGGCGGTGCTACCGGGAAACTGTGGATCGGCATGCCCGCCTTTGCGCCTTTGCGTCAACCTTACGGATGCTCGCCTTTAGGTGCGAAAGCCCAGCGCGTTCACGCCTGGGATGAAGCGCCCTGCTTGAGCGGCTTTCTAGGGCGATTGCATCTTCCGTGCATGCACCCCACCAGGGCACCCGCAAGGGGTGCCCGTACACCGGGCCCGGCCCCCG
>NZ_LYXE01000192.1 GCF_002532075.1 Candidatus Chloroploca asiatica
CGGATGGCGTGACGCTGGTGGCACGTATGCACCGCATTTGACCAAGACTCGTGTCCAAAGGTGCTTGACACATTCCGTGGCGACCCGCTGGTCGAGCGCTGGGCAGCTAGACGCTCCCGGGCTGAGCCGGACACAGGCCCCTGCCTGACCGAAGTGCTGGGTGTTCGCCACACGGCACGCACGCGCTGGCGCTTCGCGGGCGCACACCCCTGACCCAGACCCCCACCGGAAATCCCATACGATTCTGCTCCGTTGGGCGCTTCGGCTTCGCTCAACAAGGATTATGTGGCGGCTTCGCGCCACATGAATCCTTAGTTCGTTGGGCTGCTAGAGCTTATCGCCGGTAGCACGACCGGTACTTTGTTCTATCCCCAACTTTTATACCTCCTAGTTCTGCTAAAATAGCTTCTGTAACCTTTGAAGCTTTAGCGCGTACAGTTGGATAAGATATCCTCAGATAAGGAGGGCTTGGAAATGACTCGAGACCAGCGCAGGAGTAGTCATACCAAAGGAACAGGCCAATCCACAATCATTACACCGGAAGAAAACACTAGCTCTAGAAACGAAAAACAGGCACAACCAAGTTTAGGCATTGTAATTGATACGCTTCAGAAACTAGCTGGCCTAACAACAGCTATTGCAGGGCTTGCATATGTTATTGGATTCATAATCTTAACCATTCATTTAGCAAAATTTGGTGTTTACGGAGCAAGTCTATTAAATTCGCGATACATTTCGGTGGGGGTTTTATATATACTCCTCCTTTCCTTTCCCTTATTATATGCGGCAAGATATTTCCATTATCGATCAGTTATTGCAGTAACGATTTCGGTATTTATATTGCCTGTGTTTTCGTTTGCTGCATTAGCGGTTCTAGGTTTCATCAACACTACGTCGTTAGATCAGTTAGTATCTAGTTTTGCCCTTTGGATTTTCACAGCTGCTCTTTTTCCCACAATTGAGCTAATGAAAGAGGTTTATGGCACACGCTTAAACCCCATTACTATGGAACCCGCTCGACCACCATGGCTAAAATACTTGTCTCCACTTCCTATACTTGGAACAATTGTAGGCATTTTTGTTTATGCAAACGCCATATACCCTAATATATCTCCGCGAATTGGAGGCGGAGAGCCGGTAAAGATATTTCTCGTTGCAAAGCGAGACAAGTTGGAAGCCATTTCTCAACTAGTGAGGTTGGACAAAGAATTAGTGACTGCGCCTCTTTATCTAATTGAGCAAAATCAAAGCTCGTATGTGGTTTTGGCGCAGGATATACAAAGCGATGAGATCAGAGCCGTTTCTATCCAAAGTGATTTGGTTGACGGCATAATCTACCCGAATCTACCACAAAACAACCAATCCAATGCAACAGTAATGCCAACCTTGCCAGTAACACAAACAAACGTTCCGTCTGCAACAGTATCTCCAACTATTTCGCCATAATCGCTGTGTTCATAGTGTTGTATTCGCACAAATAATCGCATGAATCAAGAACGCAGCCGAACACCGCTGTGCAGCTCACGCCGCTGGCGCGGCCTCAACCTGGGCTCGTTTTACCCGTCAAACTGCGGCTATCTGACCCGACGGGCGGGCGACCGCATTCCTCCAGCGGGGGCCTATTCACCGAAGCGCGGCTCCGATCCACGGGGCGATAGCCGCAGTTTGCTGGCAGCCGGCGCGTGCCGCCAGCATCCTGCTCTCACCACGCCCGCCAGCGGCGCAGCTGACAGCTATCCGTTAGGCGGCAATCCTTTACACTCACAGCGATAGACAACACAAGCGCCTACACCCCCATCTGCTCGCTCGCCACGATCAGCCACCGCCCCACGCCTACATCCCAACGCAACATATACATCACCCGCACCGTCGCCTGCTCCGGCGCGACGGCGCCGGCCTCCTGGTTGCTCCAGGTTTCCTGGGTGACGACGGTGGCCGTGTCGCCGTCCACGGTGATCGCGCCGATGCCCCAGCGTACGAGGATCGAGCGATGCGGGGCGTTGCGGCGCTGGCGCTCGGCCAGCTGGGCGAGGCGGCGTTGGGCGAAGGGGCCGGTGGGATCGAGGTAGGGTAGCAGCGGTGCGCTGGTGAGCAGCGCGGCGGCTTCGGTTTCGGCGCGGTGGTAGTTCGCCAGGGTGTCGAGAAGGACGGCTTCGGCGGCGTGTAGGTTGCCAGCATTGGGCGTGGCCAGGGTTGGTTGCGCTGCCGGGGCAGGCCGGGTGGTTGCGCTCACGCCGCCCGGCGGCTGGCCGAACCAGATGAGCAGGGCGGCGATGATGACGATCCCGAGGATGACGAGGATGGTTGTGCGCCAGGGACGCGGTGCCACCGGGTCACGGTCGTTCGCGGTACCCACCCCCGCGATCGGCTCTTGCGTGCGTCCACTCGGTCGCGGTGCCACCGGGTCACGGTCATGCGCGGCACCTCCCGCGTGCTGGTGATGTGGCCCAGTCACGGCGCTGAACGGGAAGAGCCGCTGCTGCATCGCGCTCAATGCGGCGCGACCAATGTGCCTCGCCGATGATCGCGCTGGTGCTTCCAGCCTGGCGTTCGGTGGCGGTGGTGGCGCTAGCACTGGGACGACGTCGAGCGGCTGGCCGCAGTGGGGACAGGTGAGGCGAAGCGGCGCGAACCTGGGTGTATCTTCCTGGGCTTGGCGAGCATGGTCGTCGGGATGGGCCATGGTGTTCCTCTCATACGGGCAACAATGGGCTGTCAAAGCTCGATTGCCGGGTCTGGCTGCCCATTGTTGCCCCACTGGTGCGATCGGTCGCCAATGTCGTGTCGCGTGCAACCATTGTGCGTCGTCGGTGATGGCGCGTCGGGCGGCAACGATGGGCTGTCAAAGCTCGATTGTCGGGTCTGGCTGCCCATTGTTTCCCCACTGGTGCGATCCAGGCGGTCGCCAAGCGCGCATTGTGTGCAGCCATCGTGCGTCGCCGGTGATGGCGCGTCGAGCGGCAACAATGAGCTATCAAAGCTCGATTGCCGGGTCTGGCTGCCCATTGTTGCCGCCGCTGGTGCGATCCAGGCTGTAGCCAATGGCGCGACGCGTGCAGCCATAACGCGTCGCCAGGCTGTTGATCGAGGCCCCGGCCTCATAGGCGCTGCGGATGGCGGCGTCGTGCGCGACCGCGACCTGGCGGCGCCGCTGGCCGCGCTCCAGCGGCGGTGTGCCCAGCAGCACGGCGAGTTTCTCGCGGTTGACCCCGTGCCGACGCGCAAAGGCGCGCACATACCGGATCCCCTTCGCTTTGACGAGTTGGTGCAGCTTCTCAGCGTCCCAGTCCGGCACGGGGGCGCGTGGGCGGCCGGGCCGACGGCGCGTAATCCCGGCGGCGTCCATCGCCGCGAGCAGTACGGATGTCCGACAGCGGTACACGCTGGCTAGTTCACGAATGGTCTTGCCTTCACGGACATAGTCGTGATGCAGCTGGGCCGCCTCAGGAATGGGCATAAGTGGGTTCCTCCACGCACCGCGTGCTGCGACCACTGGGCCGCCTCAGGGATGGGCATGATCCAGGGCGATTGCATCTTCCGTGCATGCACCCCACCAGGGCACCCGCAAGGGGTGCCCGTACACCGGGCCCGGCCCCCGGCCCTTGTAGGGGCACCCCTTGCGGGTGCCTCGTTGTTGCCGGGTGCCGCCGTTTGCGCCGCTGGTTGCATGCCCATGCTGCCACAGAGAGCATTTTTTATCCGGTTTCGTATGATGCAATCGCCCTGGGGCATGATCCGGTTCCTCCACACACAACGTGCCGCGACCACTGGGCTGCCTCAGGGATGGGCATAAGCGGGTTCCTCAGTATTCAACCGTCGCCCGCAGCGTCTGCAGGGTTGCGGCGAGCTGGCGCAACGCTTCGGCGAGGGCCTGGCGCTCGGTGGACGGAAGGTCGTCACGACGGAGCTGGGTCAGTCGGGCGAGCTTTTCTTGCACCGCACGTATGTCGCTGAGCAGCGCCCCGACGTCACACGTCACCACGACGACGACCGCTTCCGTGACGGGCGGTGCGGGCGACGGGGCCGGCAGGGCGGCGGTGAGGGGAGCGGCGCCGCTCGCGGAGGGTCGGCGCGTCGCATCCGGCGTGGCGGGCGGCGGCGACGCGTCGCGCAGCAAGCGGCGCAACCGTTCGGTCTGGGCCTGCTCTTGATCGAGCGCGTGCCTGGCGGTGTCGCGTTCCTCGATCAGGTCGCTGGTGACGCGCTGATGCAGGTCTTCCACGTCGTGCAGGCGGCGCCGGGTCTGCTGCAGCAGCCCCTGCTCGCGGGTGATCGCCTGCTCCAACTGGGCCACCTGGCGGCGAAGCTCGGCGGTGACGGTGGCGTCGACTGCCTCGATCTGGGCCACGGTGACGGCGTGGCGTTCTGGGGTTGGCAGCGCCTGAAAGGCCGTGACCAGCGTGGGATCGGCGTGCTGCAACATCGCCAGCGCGTAGGTGCGTTGGAAGCCCAGATCGCTGAGCAGGGTGTGATACTGCTGCGGCCCCAGGGCGGTGAGTGCGTCGACATAGCGTTTGGCGTGCTGGGCGCTGATGCCGTGGCGCTGCACGACAAACTGCTCGAAGGTCGGTGCCGCCGGGTCAAAGCGGTAGAGACGGCGGCGGCGTACCTCCAGCAAGATCAGCGACAGGCTGACGATGCCCTCGGCCAGGTCACTCAACCCCCGCGTGATCTGCCGCTGCGCTTGCTGAATCACCCGGTTGGCGCGGTGCAGGTCGTCGATCGTCGCGTGCGGGTCGTCCGTCTCGGCCAGGGTGTCGGGGGTGTCGTGGGTGTCGGTCATGGCGTGGCCCTCGGTAGGCGGTGGTTCCCGCCCGTGCCGGGAGAGCTGAGCAGCACGCGGGTCTTCACGGCACGGCGGGTCGCTAGGTTCAGGCGCTGCAAGATGTTGCTCACATGCGAATTCACCGTGCCCCGTGCGAGCACGAGCTGCGCGGCGATCTCCTGGTTGGTCTTGCCTTCCAGGATCAGGCCGGCGACAACGCGCTGCTGCGGGGTGAGGTGTTCCAGCGCTCGCAGGTAGGCAGCGCGGATCTCGGCCAGGTGCTGCGCTTCGTCGGAGCTGATGTGCAGGGCGGCCAGGGGATCCGGGGGCCGCTGCCCGGCCAGCAGGCTCAGCACGGCGCGCACGAGCACGTCGGCTTCGGCCATGTCTTTATGCACATAGCCAAACGCCCCGGCGTAGATCGCCGCCAGCCTGGTCGCGGCCTCCTGCACACTCGTCAGGATCAGGCAGGGGATGCCGTGCTCATACCAGAGCACGCGGGCCACCGCGATGCCTTCGAGTTCGGCATGCGGCATGAGTACATCACAGATCGCGGCGGCGAGCGGCGGGCCCTGCGCAACCAGGGCGAGCGCCTCTTCGCCCGAGCGGGCGGGCACGACCTCGATCTGGTAGGGGGCCAGGGTCGTACGCACCCAGGCGCGGATGGGCGGGTGATCATCGATGATCAGGACGCGCTGCGGGGACGCAGGTGGGGGTGGCGGCGGCGCGCTGCGGACGGGTGAGAGCCCAGATGGGATGGCGGTCATGGTCATGGCAGAGTCCTTTCCGGTGATGGATGCGCCGGACGCAGACGCGGTTGCCCCGCGTCTGCGTCCGGCGCGACGATGGGGATGGTCACGCGCAACTGCGTGCCGGCACCCGGCGCACTGGTCAGTTGCATCGTCCCGTCGTAGCGGGCGACCAGCATGCGGATGTCACGCAGGCCGCGCCCGCCGGGCGCGGGTGCCGCAAGATCCATCCCACAGCCATCGTCGCACACGACCAGGATCAGCGCATCTGGCGCATACTGGAGCGCAACCGTGACCTGCGTGGGCCGACCATGCAGGTAGGCGTTTATGAGCGCGTTATACACGATGACGATCAGCGCCCGCTGCTGCGCGTCGTCCAGGCAGGGCGGGCGCGTTCCCGTGACCTCTACCTGGCAGGTGCAGTGCGGATACGTGCCGGCGAGATTCCGGGTCAGTGCGGTCACCGCCTGTTCAAGATCGTCCGGGACGAGGGCGGCCCCGGCGGGGTGGGGCAGCATGACGACCATGTCGAGCAGCCGTTTAGTCTGCCGCAGGCCCTCACCGAGCCAGTGGGTGCGCTCATCGTCCGAAGTGGCCGCACGAGCGAGGATCAGGCAGTGCTGAACCGTCAGCACCTGCGGCTTGAGGTGGCTGTGGGCCAGGAGGCGCAACTCGTCGAGCATGGCCTGGCGACCATGGGCCTCGCCCAGCGCGAACAGGTGCTGGGCGGCGGCGGACCGCGGGTGCGACGCCCCACGCCGGCGGCCATGCCAGACGCGGGGCCGCGTGCCCAGGGCATGGCGGAGGACGGTTCCGCTGCGGCGCAGCCGGGCGTGGATCGTCATGCGGCGTCCTGCCCTTCCGTTGCGTCGGCCTGCGTTGCGTCGGCCTGCCGCAGCCGGGTGCGTTCCCGACTGAAGGCAAGCGCGGCCTCGAGCCAGCCGCTCCGCTCAGTGGGGCTCACCGGGCCACGGTCGTCGTCCACGGTGGACGCGGCAGGGGGCAGCGCCGACGAGGTCGGCGGGCGCTGCGCAAGCGCGGCCTCGAGCCAACCGCTCCGCTCGGTGGGGGTCACAAGAACCGGGGCGTCGCCCGCGACAGGCACGGCAGGGGGCGGCGGCGTGGCGACAGGGCCAGATGGTGCAGGTGGCTCGTCCCGGAGCTTTGGTCCATCAGGGCGCGCCTGAGGGACCGAGCGCTCACCGGGCGCAGGGGCAGGCTGGGTCAGCGCTGCCTGCTGCGCGGCGAGATCGCGGTTGACCTGGGCCAACGCCTCCACGTCGCGCAGTGGTGCCGGGACGTCTGCCTGGGCCTGGGCGATAACCTGGGTCAGCAAGGAACGGCGGGCGGTCAGCAGTGTTCGGGCCAAATCAGGCGGGAGCGCCTCCACAGCGATTGGCTGGAGCACCTCCACGGCGCGCACGAGGTCGCCGCGCTGTCGGTGCGCACTGGCCTGGGTGAGGGCCGTTTGACATGTCGTGAGCGTGATCTGGCGCTGCGTGAGGGCGGCCAGCGCGGCTTGCCAGCCGGGATGGGTGGCCCGTCGGCGCATGACCAGCACGTTGGCCGAGGGCACAACGCTGAGTTGCTGCGCCCGGTCAAGCTCCCAGGCCGCCAGGGCCGCCTGGAGACGGGCGGCGGCCTCGTCCAGGGCTTGGTCAAGCGGTGCAACCAGTTCCGGCATTTGCAGCGCCTGGGCGATCACGGCCTGCACCTGCGCAGGGTCGCTCGTGTGCAGCGCACGCGTCAGCACCCCGGCGGCCTCGTCCCAGGCGCCCACGCGCAACGCGGCCCGGGCACGGTGCAGCAGATCGTCATCGGGGGGGGCGGGGGCACGCGCAGGCGACGTCGGCCCTCCCTGCGGAAGATCCGCCCTGCCTTCATCATGGGTCAACCCTGGCGCTGGCTCGTGCGCAGGCGTCACCGCCACGGCTCGCCGATGATCCGCCTTACGTTCATCATTGGTCAACCCTGGCGATGGCTCGCGCTCAGGCGTCGTCGCCACGGCTCGCCGGTGAAAGACACCATGGTGATTATCCTGCAATTCTGGCGCTGGCTCGTGCTCAGACGTCACCGCCACAGCCTGCCGATGATCGTCCTTGCGTTCATCATCGGTCAACCCTGGTGATGGCTCGCGCTCAGGCGTCACCTCCACGGCCCGCCGGTGAGAGACACCACGGTGATCATCGGTCAACCCTAACGATGGTTCGCGCTCAGGCGTGGTCGCTCCGGCCCGCCGATGATCCGCCCTGGGTTCGTAACCCTGCGACTCTGGCGGTGATGCATCGGCAATCTGATCTTCCTGTCGATCTGATGGAGCCCCCACCCAGGCCTGGATCCGGGCCGAGCACGCGAGTGGGGCGTCACGCCAGACCAGCCGACCTCCCTGTACCTCGGCCCGAGCCGCCCACGTGATCGCGTCAGCAGTCACCGTCGCCGTGAGCAGCGGCACCAGGCGCGGAGCTTGCTCAAAGGCTGAACCCTCAGCGAGCAGGGCCACCGTCTGAATGCAGGGGCGGTTCCGAGGCTGGGCCGACGCCACCTCAATCACGACGTCGAACGCTGCGCTGAGCGCATGCAACGCCGCGTCGGGGGCACCGGCAAACCGCGTCCCCGCCGCCGCCGTTGCCGCCAGGCGGGCCATGCGCCGCAGCGCCGCCGGTGCCGACGCCGCGTTGATGCGCACCAGCATCCGCTGCCCGGCCTCGGCGTGATGGAGCACCTCGCCGGCGTCAGCGTCGTCGAGCGTGGGCAGCACCACCAGATCGGGCCTGAGCGCAGCGAGCGCGGGCAGCACCGTCGGGCGGGCAACCTGCATGCAGCCTGGAGAAGGCGGCTCGTCAGGCTCCTGTGCAGGCAAGGGCGTGGGGCCGCCCACCGCCCTAGCACGGCGGTCGACCACCAGCACATGCTGCCCGGGCGCGCCGTGGCCGTAGTCCACCAGCGCGTCCAGCACCTCCATCGTCGCCGCCTCCGGCGGGCCACTGACCAGGCACGAAGCGCCCGCGTCCAGCAGGAGGGCCAGCAGCGCCGCCGCAGGCGCATCGAGCATGCCCCGATCGACCAGTGCAGGGAGCGTGGCCGACGGGCGGTGGCGACGGCGCATCACCACCAGCAAGCCCGGCTCAGCCGGCCGCATGGCCATCACGCAGGGTTCGCGCACGAGGTGCAGCTGGAGCGTGCCCGGCCATGCGCCCGTGATGATGGGGTTCTCGGCATCCCAGATCCGGCCACGCGCCCGCGTGAGAAAGGTGGCCCGCAGCAGCGGTTCACGCGCGCTGGCATACGCCTGGGGCTGGATGACCCGTCGCTGCGGCCCCACGCCCAGCACGGTCGTGCCAATGATCATGATCGTCGTGATCGACGCATCGTCGAGCAAGGCCTGCACGTGTTCCCCCCAGGCGCAGGTTGCCTCCCACAGCACCTGGAGCCCGCGTTCGTCGTGGAGCAGCGCGGGATCGACGCCCTCCAGTTGCGGGTGCGTGCGGGCGGCGTGCAGCACGCGCCGGAACACGGCCTGGCGCTGGGCCAGGTCGCCGCCGGGATCGAGCAGGAGGTCACGCTCCGCAGGGTTGAACCCCGCGTCAGCGGTGGCTGCCTCAGCTTCACCGCGCTGGCGGGCACACGCATGCGCTTCGGCCCGCTGGCAGGCACGGTTGATCCAGGTTGCGATGGCGCGCACCATCGCTTCGGTCACCGCCCCAGGCGGCATGGCCTCGTCGTGAACACGGGGGTGCTCGGCGGCCCGCTGATCGAACCTCCGAGGCGTTGTGGGTGGCGTCATCGTGGGTCTCCCTTCATCGTCATCGCCTCTGGCCGGGCCGGCAGGTGGGGGTGGAGGGCGGCTGCGTTGCGCACCCACCGGCGCTTTTCCACTGAGCGTGGCATCGTGCGTGGCATGATCGGGCCGCTCCGTTCATGGGCGTTGCTTCGGGCAGGGGCGCGGTCGTGGCAGGGTGAGGTGCCCCCCCACTGGCGTTCCAAGCCCGAGCGCGGCATCGTACGTGGCGTCATCGTGGGTCTCCCTTCATCGTTATGGCCTCTGGCCGGGCCGGCAGGTGGGGGTGGCGGGCGACTGCGTTGCCCACCCACCGGTTCCGCATCAAGGAGCGGGGGCACATCCATCTCGTCATCGTGAACCTTCTTTCGTGGTCGTTGCGTCCGGTACGCTTGGCAGGGGCATGGCAGGGGCGGCTGACCTGCCCGCCCACCGCGTCCAGAAGGAGTGGGCGTGCGCTTCATCGGGGTCGACGCGGGTCAGCCAGGCGGGAGGAAGTGCAATCAGATCCATCCAGCGGCGCGCAACGTGGCGGATCGCCTGACAGTACGGTCGTCGGGGGGCGAGATCGAAGGCCGAGCAAAAGGGCACCCGCTCGGCCGCCATGCTGAGCAGCGCCGGGTCGTGCGGTACGAGGCCGAGTTCGGGCACGTGCGGATACTGCCCCAGCACCTCGCGCCGCACCGTGCGGATATCCATGACGTGGCCGCGGGCACCTGCGATCCAGACCAGCATCGCCGCATCCAGCGCCAGCCGCCCATCCTCACGCGGGAGCTTGCCCAGCACCTCGAGCGCCGACAGCGCCCCCATGCGCTCTTTGTGCCCCGGTGGGCAGACCACGATGGGCGTACTCGTGCGGCGTGTGAGCAGCGAAACGATCACCGGACGGCTCTTCCAGTCTGTCCCCAGATCCACACAGACCACGTCATACGCCAACTGGTCAAGCGTGGCGATCAGTCCCTCCAGGCAGGCGGTCGAGATATCCCAGGGATCGCGCACGCCCTGACCCGCGCAGAGGAGATCCAGCCCGCTGCGATGGTGGATTATCCGTTGCTCGACGAGCTCGCGGGGGTAGGAGGTCACGAGATGCGGATACGCGTCAGGCAGTGTGGTCAAGCCCGCTCGCCCCTCGTCGCCGAGCTGGAAGAAGTTCACCAGCGCACCCTGGCCGATATCGAAATCCACGGCCAGCACCCGCAGGCCGCGCCGCACCAGGTAGAGACAGAGATGCATCACGGTGGTCGTCTTGCCCGAGCCGCCCGCGTTGCTGGTGGCGACCATCAGGTACGGATGGCGCAGTGGTTCCAGCGTGAGCTGGTCGAGGATCCAGGCGACCACGCGCTGCGCCTCGGGATGGTGTGGCGTGCGAGCCTCCGGCGTGATGACCTGAAGATCACCGCCGGTCGTACGGACTTCGTCGCGCAGGGCGGTCTGAATCGCCTCCGGGGTGTCATGATGGAGCGTCACGATCACGGGAACCTTCGGCTGACGCGAGCGGCTCATCCAGACGACGAGCTCCCAGAGCGAAGTCGCGCGATCCTTGCCGGGCTTCGGCACCATCGTATCACTCAAGATCACCGCATCGAGGCGGGCGGACGGATTGTGCATAACGGACGCCATGGCCTCCGCCTCACGTAGCAGCGTCAGGTGGTGGGTACCTCCCAGCGCCTGTTCGAGCGCCGGGAGCAAACCGGGAACATCAGAGCCAATCAATAACGCCATCGGTGCTCCTGTCATCTCTCATGGTGTGGACGCCCGACGTCGGGGCGCCCCTCATTGGTCAACGGTCAACCTCGGGCCAGAGCGACCGCTGTGCCCCACCGGCAGCGCCGCGGCAACCAGGGAGGATCACCAGCGGTACCGCGACAACCAGGCGTCACGGACACCGAAACCATCGTGCCGGTGGACACGACCACACCAGTGGAGCGGCAACGAGCCAGCACAAACATCGCGGACGTGGCGACGCCACATGCAGAAGGCCTCGTGGCAGCTCCCCCGTGGGTCGTGTCAGGCTTGCCATGGCACGGCCACCACCCCCATCGTTCCTTCGTACGGCACCAGCGGAGCGGCAACCAGCCAGCACGAACATCGCGGACGTGGCGACGCCACATGCAGAAGGGCTCGTGGCAGCTCCCCCGTGGGTCGTGCTGGGTCTGCCCCGGCACGGCCACCAATCCTATCGTTCCTCCATACGCCACCGGCGGAGCGACAACCAGCCAGCACAAACATCGCGAACGTGGCGACAATCCATGCAGAAGGCCTCGTGGCAGCTCCCCCGTGGGTCGTGTCAGGCTTGCCCCGGCACGGCCACCACCCCCATCGTTCCTTCGTACGGCACCAGCGGAGCGACAACGAGCCAGCACGAACATCGCGAACGTGGCGACAATCCATGCAGAAGGCCTCGTGGCAGCTCCCCCGTGGGTCGTGTCAGGCTTGCCCCGGCACGGCCACCACCCCCATCGTTCCTTCGTACGGCACCAGCGGAGCGACAACGAGCCAGCACGAACATCGCGAACGTGGCGACAATCCATGCAGAAGGCCTCGTGGCAGCTCCCCCGTGGGTCGTGTCAGGCTTGCCCCGGCACGGCCACCACACCCATCGTTCCTCCGTACACCACCGGCGGAGCGGCAACGACCCAGCACGAACATCGCGAACGTGGCGAGACCACATGCAGAAGGCCTCGTGGCAGCTCCCTCTTGGGTCGTGCTGGGCTTGCCCCGGCACCATAGGGTATCGGTGCGAGGCCGAGCCGTTCGTCGCTTCCGCCGCACTACGATCCCGTGCCACTGACGGCACCGAGCCTGACAACCCAGGCGTTTGCTGAACAACACGGAGCACCGTTTGAACCCAGTGCTATGTGCCACTGACGGCACCGAGCCTGACGACCCAGGCGTGATGGACGGCGCGCCGTGGTTCTCGAACCCAGCGCGTCAATGCGGATGCTCTCCCTCCTTCCTCAGATCGTGAGCGATTCGTGATCAGGGCCGCGATCAGCCCCACACCCGTGAGGCCCCGCGTGCCACGGGAGACGTCCGAAGGACGGGACGGACGCCGCCGTGGTGCGTGTAGGGCCACCTGGTCTAGCGCGATGATAGCGCACCCGCAGGGGTCACGCCCAGGGTCAAAAATGATCAAAAGACGATCAAATGTTCCACCTGTGACCCTCCCTGTCATGCAACGGTAATCTCGTAAAATCGAACATCTTTGCGTTTCGTGCTATACTCAGGCACGCTTTGGGGTTCACTGGGAAGCACCGTCCCGCGCCCACCCGAGGCAGGTCGGTCGACGGCTACCGTTGGGGCGTTCGGGCTTGTCCTTGGCGTGCCTGGCGTGCCTGATGACGGCACAACGACGGCTGGGCCGAGGCGGGCCGTACGCCGACGGTGCTTGTCGGTCGCGGTGCTGAGGTCACTGATGGTGAGGTGATGCGATCATTCCGGCGCTAACAGCTGACGCGGTTCAGGGTTCCTTGCGGCCCTGGCGTGACCATTGGTGAGGTGATGCGAGCCCCCGCACCCGCCACCGCTGGGTTCCGCGCTGCCCTGCTACACGCGCTGGCCTGGAGCCTGGTCACCGCCGCGCTCACCCGCGCCGCGCTCTTGGCCTTCGCGAGCAGCAGCCCACCGGTGGTGCCGCAGGTCTGGTTCGACCTGAGCGCGGTCACGATCGGGTGGGGGGTCGTCGGCCTGAGCGTGGCGTTCACCGCCCGGATGCCCGGCCCTGACCGGCGCAACTGGCTCGGCGTGATTGGGGCCATCAGCATCGCGGCGAGCGGCCTGAGCCAGCAGCTGATGGCGACCGCGATGCAGCTGGCGGTCACCCCCGGTCTGGCGTTGGTGATCGCCAGCCTCGCCGGGAGTGTCAGTGTGGCGACGCTGGCCGCCCCCACTGATGTGCAGGAGCGCGGTAGCCTCCGCGCCGGGCAGGCCCTGCTCGCCGTCCTCGCCATCCTGGGGGCCACGACCCTGCTTGGCGCCGCGTGGTCACCCCAGCGCGACGCTCCTGGGGCGTTGCCTCTGGAACCGCCCCTCGTTTTCGCTATCCTCCTCGATCTCGCCCTGCTCCTGGCCGTGATGCTCATGGCGCTCATCCGCCCGCGGGCGCTTCGCGCAATCCAGGGGCTGCTCTGGCTGAGCGTTGGCCTACGCCTGGCAACGCTCGTGGGCCTGCCTCCGGGGGCAATCGCCCGTGCGCATGACCTGCTGGAACCCCTGCGGCTGAGCCTCCTGGCCCTGGTCGTGCGACGCTGGGCCGCGCAGTGCCCGGCCCCCGCTCAGGCGGACGATCGCCCGCGGACGCCCGCCGCATGGCTGCCGTCGCTCGTCGTCTGGGGCGCACTGGTCAGTGTCATCACGACGCAGCACCTTGCACCCGCGCCCGTCCTGGGCCTGCTCGGGCTCGAACTGGGGCGCGGCGTGCTCCAGCGCATCAGCCAGACCCGCCAACGCCAGCGCTGGTGGCACCGCCTGCACGCCGAACGTCAGGCCCACCAGGCCGCCCAGGCCGCGTCCCAGCAGCAGATCACCGCGCTTGCCCGCCTGATCCACGACCAGGCCGCGCCCCTCAGCGGGATCGACCGGCTTGCCCGTGAACTCGAGCGGGCCGAGATTCATGGCCTCGCCCAGCGGCTCAGTGATCACCTGGATCTGTTACGGAGTCTCGCCCGCCAACTCCGCAGCGTGCTGAGCGACCGGCCCCTGCTTCCGCGGCCCCCCGTCGTCGTCGCAGTGCTGCCGATTGTGCGTGCCGTGATCGACGCCGCCGCAGAACGGGCCCAGATCGCCCGCGTGGATCTCTTCTGGGTGATGAACAGCGCCGGCGCCACCGTGCGCGGCGATGCGACGGCCCTGCGGCGGATCCTCGACAACCTGGTGACCAACGCGCTCGACGCAACCAGCGCCGGCGGCCAGGTTGCCATCGAACTCTGGGATGACCGGCACGTCCCAGGCTGGCTGACGATCAGCGTGCGCGACACCGGTACCCGCGTGCCCAACGCAGCCTACGTGCCGGAGGGGCGTGCTGACCCCAGCACCCTTCCTGGCCCAGGAATGGGCCTGGGTCTGGGGATTGTCCGTGAACTGACCGAACACATGGGCGGCGTCTATGGGGTGACCAGTCGCCCCGGGGAAGGCAGTGTCTGCTGGATTCGCCTGCCCGCCGCCGACGCACCCCAGGGACCACCGCCACGAGGAGCACGTGATGCCAACGAGTAGCCGCCCTACGCCCGTGCGTGGCGTTGAGCCACATGCCGCACCGCGAAGGGACAGAAGCCATGCCGACGATCATGCCATACGGCGGTGGCCCAGCGCCACGCGCCACGTCGCGTCCCACGGAGAGAACCACATGCTGCCAACACCCTGGGTGTCGTCACCATGCCACCGGGGACGAAAGGCCCCGTACCGCAAAAGAGGCGCACACCATGCGGCGAAACGACCCCGTCCGACCACGAGAAGCACGCCCTACCAACACCCTTGTTGTCGTCACCATGCCACCGGGGACGACGTGCCCCGTACCGCAAACGAGGCGCACGCGATGCCGAGCAACCACCCCGTCCCACCACAAGAAGCACGCCATGCCAACGACCTGGGTGTCGTCACCATGCCACCGGGGACGACATGCCCCGTACCGCAAACGAGGCGCACGCGATGCCGAGCAACCATCCCGTCCCACCACACGAAGCACGCCCTGCCAACACCCTTGTTGTCGTCACCATGCCACCGGGAACAACATGCCCCGTACCGCAAACGAGGCGCACGCGATGCCGAGCAATCACCCCGTCCCACCACGAGAAGCACGCCATGCCACCGGCCTGGGTGCCATCACCATGCCACCGGGGACAACGTGCCCCGTACCGCAAACGAGGCGCAGACCCGATGTGCGGCCAACACCCTTGTTGTCGTCACGCTGACCGCGAGGACGGAACGCACCAGATCACGAAGAAGAGGAAGCAAGCCATGCCAACGATCTTGATCATTGACGACGATCCTGCCGCCCGCGACGATGTGCGGACGGCACTCCCGCCCGCGTGGACGCTGGTGGAGGCTGATGATGGGCTGAGCGGGGTAGACCAGGTACGGCACCGCCACCGCGAGCTTGATCTGGTCATCCTCGACATGCATCTGCCCGACCTTCCAGGCGGGAGTGTCTACCTGCGCCTGCGTGAACTCCGCGCCGACCTGCCCATTGTCCCCTTCACCGCCGACCCCATCCCCGTCGCGGCGCTGACCGCTATGGGCTGCTTGCCACCGATGTACAAGCCGGTTGATCCTTTGAGCCTGCGCCGCCAGCTCTCCGCCGCCCTCGCACAGCCGATGCCCGCCCTCCGCAACGACGCCGTCGTCAGCCTGGCCCGCCAACAAAGCCACGAACTCGAACGCCTGCGCCGCGTGCAGCGCGCCGTCCTGCACGTCATCATCTACAGCACCTCACGCATCGTCCGGAGCGGCCTCACCCAGCACCTGCGCGGCGTCGCCCAGATCATGGAAGCCAGCCACCCGACCGCGCTCCGCCTGGCCCTGCAGTACCTGCCATGGACGGCGATCATCGCCGAGGGAAGCGCGGCGAGCGCCATTGCCCCGATCGCCCGGGCGCACCAGATCCCCCTCGTGCTGCTCGCCTTTGACCCCACCCAGGCCCGCACCGCACCGCCCGATGGCGTCGCCGCCGTGGTCTTCGCCCACGACCCAGCCCTCAGCGAACGCCTGACGGCCACGCTCAGCGCCCTCGCCCTGGGCGAGCCGGCACCACTCTTCCCGCCGCCGCTCATCACCGAGACAGAGACCCGACCGGACATTCCGCCGACCATCGTCGCTCACTTCACCGCGCTCGCGGTCTCCTCGCGCGAAATCGACGTGATCTGGCTCAGCGCCCAAGGCCTCCCCAACGACGCCATCGCGGACGCCCTGGGCATCACCCTGACCACCGTCAACTCCCACTGGCGCAACATCGGCGCCCCGCGTGGCCTGACTCGCAAACAGGCCAGGCTCTGGGCGCAGGAGGAGGTGCGGAGGGTGCGGGAAGCACCGACCTCCGAGCATCCCCAGTGACACTGCTCGGTGCGCAGACGCTGCGGTGTGGTCAGCCCTGGCAGGCGCACCATGCACCATGCCAATACCCCGCATATGCAGCTATTCGGGGGGAGTTTGGTGCGCACAAAAACCGCCGTTTGGCGCATTGGGACGCCGTATGACGCAGGTGGGTACAGCTTGCAGCCATGCAAGGTCGTCTGATCGGGTACGCACAGGCCCGATCACCGGGTTGCCAGAGCGACGCAGGCCGGTTGGGGCGGCGGTCAGCGCGTCTTCCTCCCCTCAATGCACAGGGGTCGCATCAACCCCTCGGGGTATGTGGGGTGATCAAGCGCTGACGTGGCCGCTGTCACCGCCGCTGCCCCGCGGCATGCATGGGGCAGCCCCTTCCTTCCAGCCCGCTTACACCTGCTGCTCAACCTCAGCCGGCTCACGCCGGCGGCCAAGCGCCGCATACACGCGCTCCAGGCGTACCTGCTTGCGTCCCCGCAGACCACGCGACTCGGCAATGCGGGTGGGCGACCATTGCCGGTGAAGGTGTAAATAGGTAATCTGCGCATCGGTGAGTTCATCACCCTGTTCCAGGGCAGTATCGATCGCTGTACCCAGCGGGTCGAGCGTGTTGGCAGTATCAGTGGATACCCCATTCTGATGCCCGGTACTCACCATACTGCCATCAGCGAGGAGGGCTGAACGCGTCGTTTTCGCGCACTGCTGGCCCCGGCTTGCCGCGGAACGTACCGCAGTATCGGGTATCGTCGCCTCCTGTTGGGGCGCAGAAAGGCTTGACACGCTGGTCCGCTGTCGTGCGCTGGGCAGCCGGGCGATCGCTGCTTTCCGTTCCTCGACGGTGAGATAGGGGATGCTGACCGAGACGACATCGCGGTAGAAGCGTACGGTGAACTGGCCGCGCTCGGCGAGTTCTGACGGCGGCATACCGCCACGCTCCTTGATCTCCCCGGTGCTCATCCCCAGGTTGGGCTTGTCGGCATCGCGGCTGACCTGACCACCGGCCACGGCCAGGCCGATCTGCCGCCGCCAGCCGGTCTCCCAGTTCGAGGCGTCCTGCATCAGGATGCAGTAGCGGAGGCCGCCCGCGAGGGCCGAGGAGAGCTCGCGGGTCAGCCAGCGCTCCAGCTCACGGCCCAGCACCTTCTCCAGGAGCGATAACTCGTTGATCACGACCCAGACCAGCGGTGGGCGACTCTGGGGTGGCAGTTCTTCCCACTTGGTCACCCCGTGCTGCGCCAACAGGCGCATGCGTTCGGCACGGAGCGCTTCGAGCGCCGCGATTGCGTCAGGAAGGTCTTCTTCGCGGGTGATCGGCTCACGCCAGTTGTGCGCCAGCCCACGCCAGAGCGCCCCGTCTGGCCCTTTGCCGTCGATACAGAAGATCTGCACCTGCGCCGGCGTCGTGCGCGCGCAGAGGGTCGTGGTGGTCAGGAATTCCCAGATGTTCTTGCCCCAGCGGGTCATGCCCGTGACCTGGATGTTGCCCACAAAGTAGGGGCTGTCACCATGCAGGCTGCCGGTCACGAGGTCGGCCACGCCATCTGAATTCTGCCAGCCAATCGGGATCGCGTAGGGATCAGGCGCGTGATCGACCGCGACCGCGTGCAGGGTTGGCCCAACACCCGCCGGTGGGGTGCGCAGCGGTTGCGGGTGCTGCAGCAGGTGCGCAACTGCCTGGCGTTGAACGACATCCAGTGCCTCGATGCGGTGCTGGTAGTCTTGGGTCAGCTGGGCGGCCCGCTCCTCCGCCTGCCGGGCGCGTCGGCGCAGCGTGAGCAACTCGTAGACCGGCCAGGCGGCGACGAGCACCGCAAAGCCGAGCCATTGGAAGAGCCCGAGCGCGTCAAGGAATGATGGTTGCATCGTCATGCCTCCTCAGAGCATGGCACGGGATCACGACGTCGGCTGATGCACCAGTCGCAAGACCAGCCGCCGCCCACCGATCAGGATTTCGTTGCCCTGCACCACAATGTCGGTTCCTGGGCTATCAGGCGTGATCACGAGTTGATCGCCATGGACGTCGATCGCCAACGTAACCGGGGCCTCAGCCTTGGCCGCGATGCGTTCGAGGAGCAGGTCGACAAAGACATCGGCCTCAAGCTCACGATCGCCACGCGCCATCCGCTCAAGATGCCCCTCGATCATGGCGTCGAACTCGGCCTCGCTCATGTCGGAGAGTCGCGATTCGCTCATTCGGCACCTCCCTCACCCCGGTCGCTCCTGCCAGGTCTCAACCATCCCCCGAGAGAAGCGGCGCAGCAACCGCTCGGAGCCGAGCGCAAAGGCAAAGCTCATGGCTACCAACAGCAGCGCGTTGGGCCACCAGGCCGGGACACTGGTGGTGCCACCCAGGGCAGTGACGAGATGCCCCCAGTCTAGCACGTTCTGGGGGGTCGTGCCAACCAACCCTGGGAGCCATGTTGCCGCCAGCGGGAGCAGGCCGACCAGGGTTGTGCCGGCGTCAACGAGCACACAGCCGACGAGCAGCAGCAGATACCACGGGTCGCGCCAGCGGTACCAGAGAGACAGCTCGGCGCGGGAGAGCAGCACGTGGAAGAGGAAGCCGAGCAGGCCGGTCAGCGGGGTCAGCCCCACCGGCGCGGTGACGCCGAGCACGGTGAAGCTGGCGTTGCTCAGCCAGACGCCCAGGCCGAGCAGGAAGAAAAAGACTTCGCCGAGCATCCGGTCACGCCAGGTCTGCGGTGCCCGGCGGCGCGACCGTGCGGACGCACGGGGTGCGGAGCTTCCACGGGTGGCCGATGCTGGACGCAGCGGCTCCGGGGGCGCGGGCTCCACCGGCCCCGCATCAGCGGGGGCCGGCGGTGGGGACACGACGAGCGGCGTGGCGGGTGGGATCCGCTTTCACGTATAGAGTTTTTGAGACATTTCGAGCCATGTGTAAAGGGTTTTGCAGGCGGGTCGGCCTTCTGGTACGA
>NZ_LYXE01000193.1 GCF_002532075.1 Candidatus Chloroploca asiatica
TCCATCGTGTCCTCCTGAAGCGTTCGATCATTCCTTCAGAAGGATACACGATGGGCTACCACTTTGACGTAGCCCTACCCGTTATCCTATCCCTGCCGCACGTGCAACAACCGAGTTGATGGTCAGCAATTCACGCTTCATCAGCCGTGCGGGCTATACGCCCGATATTGACGCGGCCAAAGCCTTCATCGCTGACATTCGTGCCGCCGAGCCCGACGCGACGCACCACTGTTTCGCCTACCTGGTCGGCTACGGAGCCAGCGTCACCGCCGGTATGAGCGACGACGGCGAACCATCGGGCACAGCCGGACGCCCGATGCTGGCCGTGTTGCGCGGGGCTGATCTGGGCGATGTCACGGTTGTTGTGACGCGCTACTTTGGTGGAACCCTGCTTGGCACGGGAGGATTGGTACGGGCCTATAGCGATGCGGTGCGAGCCGTGCTTGCCGAGTTACCCCGCGGCGAACACGTCGTCTTGCAGTGCCTGCGCATCGAAATAGACTACAGCCTCTATGCAACGGTGCGCCGCATCCTCGAAAACGCCCAGGCGCTGATTGATGACGAAGCTTTTGGGGCAACCGTCGTCATAACGGCGCGTGTCCCCGTAACGGACGTCGATCGCATCAGCGCGCAACTGGCCGAAAGCACGGCGGGTCAGGTACGGCTACGTCTCACATAAGATGGTTTTTTGACGCAAAGGCGCAAAGGCGCAAAGATCTAAACTATCGTGACGTTCCGGGGTGCGCGGGTGCTTCTATGTGTGGGGCGCCTCTAGTAGACTCGGCACTTCGCCCACATAGGTTACGACCAGACGCTGGCCTGCACGTGTCATCGCCATATAGAGCTTGCGGGTATTATCGCGGATCTGCTCGGCTCGTTCCTCTTCAGACAGCCGCAGGCTCCCTTCGGCTTCAAGCAGACGATGGATGCCGACAAGAAAGACAATCGGACTCTCGAGGCCAGTCGCTGAACCAAGTTGGCAGACGCGGATCTGTTCCGGCTGCACACCCTCTTTGGGATGAGTCACATGCGTCGCACCAAATTCAGCCCTGAGTCGTGTGAGCAGTCGGTTGGTGCCTTGCCAGTCGGCGTGCAAAATCAAGATATGCTCAAGCGGTGTCTCAGCTGCAACCAGTGCCTTGACCTCCTTGACGACCCGTGTGAGTTCATCCTGTTCACTAGTGAGGGCAACGACTTTAGGCGGCAACCCACTCGGCGTCTGCTGCACATTGGCGGCAATGAGTGCCTCTTCATCGTCGGGTAAGCGGTGCTGATAGAAGCGGGTCGCAAAGGCCAGAATCTCCCTGGTTGTACGATAGCACCGGTCAAGACGGCGGGTATGACCACGCACATTGAAGCCACTGGCGAGCCATGATTGGCGTCGTTTGAGGAAGCCCTGGGTGGGATCGGCGACCAGAAAAATCTGTCCTCGCTGCATTGGCAAAACGCGCTTGATAATCGCAAACCAGATCGGGGCAAAAAACTGAGCCTCGTCAATCAAGATAACATCATAGGTTGGGAGGTGGGGGTCTTCTTCGATCAAAGCGCGCCAGATACGGCGCGGCACATCACCGAAATCGAGCCTTCCTTTTGCATTCAACAGATGCTGATAGGTCAGAATCGCCCCGTACACGCGGTCACGCATCGATTCTTTGAGCGCAAAGCCGCGGCCACTGCGATCGGCCTCGCGATAACCCTGGCGTGTCGTAATCAGACGATCTTTGAGCCAATCAATTTCGCTCTTGAAGAGATCAAGCGAGATCGACGTATCGGCGAGGTGTTGTTCCCAGGCTTGCTGCAGAAGCGCACGCTGTTCATACTCTTTGATCAAACGTGGCCTGGGTGACGTCGGCCAATAGGCGATGCACCACCCAAAAAAGGTTTTCCATTCGACGCCCTGATCGCCCCCGCTCAAGACGTGATACCGATGCTGGAGATCGCGGATAAGGGGACGATTGTGGGTCAAGACGAGCATACGCTTGCGCGGAAAAAACTGACGGAGCAAGCGTGCTCGATACAGCAGGAGCAGTGACTTGCCGCTGCCTGCTACACCATTGACAAGTTGTAGGTGCAACTCGTGGTTGGCTTCTTCAGCCTCTTCGGAGAGTTCAAGATCATATTTGAGCACCCACTCTTGCTGGTAACTGAGCAGGTATTCGGTCAGCACTGGTTCGGTGGCGCGCACTAGTGGTTGGCGGATGGTAAGCTGGGAAGGAATAATGATCTCGGGGCTAAAAGCGCGTCGCAAACGCTCAAACTGCTCGGGTGTGCAGCGTGAACCAAGCCGGGACACGAGCCAGGGTAAAAACGCCTCACTGGTCAGATCCTCGCGGGCACCCCAGACAATGCCTGGTGGAGGTTCGCCCAGGGCCGTCTGCAGATCGACGACCGGTATGCCTGGGAAGAGGATGAGGCCAGGAATGCATGCGAGGGCATCGGCAACATCCAGGTGCGTCCGAAACTGATTGAGGGCCTCTGTTTCCGTGGTTCCGGGCGCGGTCGTTGCGCCAAAGAGACCTTGCTGATGCGCCTGACGCATATCGGTGAGGGTGGCAGGGACAACAGTGATCAAGGCGCAGCGCTCTTCCTGCGTATAGACTAGAAAGGAAGGCCCGTGATCCTGGATAGTCAGCCGTTGCCAGATAACAAAACTATCAGGGAGTTGTTTGAGGAGCCGAAAGACGCGAATCGTTTCGCGCGGGTACGAGCCAACTGGACGTTCGGGAAGAAACTTTGCCATAACGGTGGGATCAGGTGATGCTCGGGTGGGCGCAACTGGCAAGCAGATCACGCCATAATTCAAGCCCGTGTTGTGAAGTTGCCTCACCAGGGCGAGCCTCAAGCACATGACGACTGCCCAGGATAATCAATTTGTGACGTGGGCGCGTGATCGTCACATTGAGGCGTTCAGGTTGGAAGAAAAAATCGGCCACTTCACTGACAAACCTGGCATCGGAACTCGTCAGTGACACAATGATTACATCGCGTTCCTGGCCTTGCATGCGTTCAACGGTATCAATCACAAGCGCACGGCGCTCTGCATTACGCTCGGGCAGTGCTTGACGCAACCGATTGCGGATGGCCCGACTCTGGGCGCGGTAGGGTGTCACTACGCCGATTTCGGCAGGAGCCACCCCGCATGCCACCAGGGTAAGGATGAGCTCAACCGCGAGTTGGGCTTCCTGTTCATTGCGCGTGGTGGCGCTCCGATGACCAAGATCAACAAAGACCTTCGGCACGGCTGGATCAAGAATCTCAGCAAAGCGCTCGGGCGGCTGCGCATAGCTGATGCGTCGCGATCCTATGCCTTCGGCGGGCACAAGGCGTCCCGCATAAAAGGCCTTGCTTGGCCAGGCGGCCAGCACATCATTGAGGCGATAGGTCTCTTCGAGCATCGTATCGAAGCCACGGTCAACCAGTACACCAAAGACCGAATCGCGCAGCATCTGGTCGCCATAGCGGGTCGCCAGGACGGGCGGTAGTTGCTGATGGTCGCCCACGAAAATCGTACGCCGCGCCACGAGCATCGCCATAATAGCCAGCGGGAGCGTGATCTGACTCGCTTCATCAACAATCACTGTCTCGAATTCTACCCCGTGCAACCGACGTGTGCGTGTAGCAAATGGCGTTGCGCCAACAATATACGCCCCGGAGAGATCGCAGAGCGGCGACGAGTCAAACGTGGCATAATGCTCAACCTGTAGTCCATCGGCACGGGCCTCATGCCCGATCTTCACCGCCGTCACCGGTGTCGCATCCTCGCGTGAGGCGAGCTCGGCCAGTTTATTCAGGGCATTGGCGATCGCCCGATGGGTAAAGCATGTCACCAGGACACGCTCGCCATCTTCTGCAAAGAGTTGGGCGAGGCGGGCCAGCACTACCGTCTTGCCGGTTCCCGGAGGCCCCTGGATCAGATAGGCAAGATCGCTCGCATACGCTGACGCAACCGCATCAGCCTGCTGCGTGTTAAGCCCCCACTGTTCAGCCCGCTCAAGGGCATATTCAAAGCGTTCGAGATCCAGGCTTGGCCGGATCTGCCCGGTGAGCAAGGGCAGCACTCGTTCGCGACCAGCCGCCGTATCGGCGGCTTCGTCAAGTGCCTCCAGGATGTAGTCGCTCACATTGAGATAACCCTCATCAAGCACCCAGCCATCGGGTTGAGCGACAAAGTCAAAAGCCGTGATCCCAGGTGCATCAGTCGAGACAAGCAGATCCGTCTCTTCATCAAGCTCGAGCGTGACAAGGAAATTTGGCTCAGCGAAAGGGTCGCCGCGGCTCAAACAGAGCATGTCGCCCTCACGAAAACGTGATTCGTTGCGATGACAGCGTAGTTCAACCAGACCGTCAGGGTGTACCTTAACGATCGTGACAGCATCAATCGCCCGCCCTGTCGCAACTCGCTTTAACAGCGGTTGTGACCAGAGATGCTCGATCTGCCGTGTTGCTTCATTGGCCTCGGCCCGCACCAGGCGCGCTAATTCGGTAATGAAATCATGCAAAACGGTATCATCGGGAGGCAAGGGAAGGCGGCCTGCGTCGGGCGTCAACATAGCACAACTTTCTCACATGAAGAGGGCACGCAAATGCTCTGCCTGCCTCCGAATATAGCATGCCTTGCGATGAGAAGCAACAATGATATAATCGCATCGCCGTCTTTGCAAAACGCTGTACAATAGGGAACGGTTCACATGTGACGAGGCCTTGGTATGGGTACGATGGAGAGGATAATTATTGATGGAGCAGAAGCCTGACCGTCGTTCGCCACTGGATATGGTTAGTCCAGGGTTGCTTGCTATCGGCATTCGTAGCTGGCTCTATCTTGGAGTCGCTGCATTTGCGATCGCTATGTTGTTCATTATGAGTGCGATTGGAAGCCTGGTGGTTCCGCTGGTGCTTGCCACGGTTATTGCAATGCTCTTCTATCCGTTGGTTGACTGGCTTGAGGCTCATCGCGTTCCCCGCCTCTTCAGTGCGCTCGGGGTGATGGCTTTGCTTGGGGTGATCCTGGTGGGGGCGCTCTGGCTGGCGGTTCATGGCATTCTTGGTCAGGGTGACCAGATCGGCAAGCTTGTGCTGTCGGGCTTGCAAGCGCTTGAACGATGGACATCTGACGCAGATCTGCCGGTTGGCTTGTTTGACTGGGCGGTGACCAATGCACTGAATGCCGTGCCCCAGATTGCGGCGGGTGTAGGGTCGTTCTTTACGGCTAGTTTTGCGGGCATGATCGGTCTTTTTATGGGTCTTTTTCTTGGTGTTTTCTTGCTTTATTATTTATTAATAGACTGGCATGGTATTGTGGGTTGGCTGGCCCGGAATATTGGCCTGGCCCCTGCATTGGGGGAAGTCGTGATCGCCAATACGACGAATGCCGTGCGGCGCTATTTTTATGCGCTGACGCTTTCGAGTATGGTCGTGTCGGTCTCAATTGGCAGTACAATGGCGCTGCTTGGTTTGCCCCTGGCTTTGACGATTGGCCTGGTGACAATGGTCACTTCGTATGTTCCCTATCTCGGGGCGATTGTGTCGGGCGCCTTTGCCTTTCTGGTGGCCCTCGGCGCTGGTGGCGTTGGCTCAGCGATTATGGTGCTTTTTGTCGTGCTGCTGATGCAGAATATTATCCAGACGATTATCCAGAATAAACTGGCGAGCACGCAGCTTCGTCTGCATCCGCTGGTGACGTTCATTGCGACCATTCTTGGCGGGATCCTGGTGGGCATTCTTGGAGCGATGCTCGGTACGCCTGCCGCAGCAGCGATCATCCGTGCCCGTGAGGATATCTTGCGTCTCCGCGATCCGCAGGAAGCTGAGCAGGCGCTTGCTGCCGCTGCTCCGGTTGTGGCGGCCGCTGATCTGGATCCGTCGCGCTGAAGATTATGAGCATGTCCTATGTATGTTTTGCATCCGATCACGGTTCATTTTCCGATCGCACTCTTGCTCGTTAGCACGCTTTTTACCTTCTTGGCCCTGCGGCAGATGCGGGGCGCATGGGAAACCAGCGCGTATCACTGTCTGTTGGTCGGTTGGTTTGCTGGCCTCGTTGCGGTCCTTACCGGCATCTTTGATGCGGCACGTCATTTGACTGGGCCTGATGCCCTCTATACAAATGAACTGATTGGGCGTGTGAATGCACATGCGTTTACGAGTATTGCCGCACTACTGGTGTATGGCTTAGCCTTGCTGCGTCGCCGTCGTCGCCCCGATCTGCTCGAGGATGCTGAAGCACGACGCGGCTATCTTCGTCTTCATGTGCTCGGTGCGGCACTCTTGATGGTGGGTGGATGGCTTGGTGGCTACCTTGTTTATGTTGCTGGTCTGGGGGTACGCTAATGTTTGTCCAGTTTGCGTATGGGTTGCTCTATCTCTGGCTTGGTTTTATGCGTCTGATTGGTTGGTTTCGCTGGAGTGTTGAGGGCATCGAGCGGTTGCCTCCCCGTGAAGCCAGCGGTATGATCATCGCGATGAACCACGTTCACTGGATTGATATTCCGATTATCGGGGCGATGCTCCCGTTTCGCTATCGTCTCTCGTGGATGGGTAAAGCCGAGCTTTTTGAAAACCCGGCGGCAGGTTTGTTATTGCGTGCGATGGATGTTGTGCCGATCAAGCGCGGACAGCGCGATCTGGCCGCCCTTGATGCGGTGGTTGCCGCCCTGCGTGCAGGCAAGGTTTTGTTGATCTTCCCCGAAGGTACCCGCGGGCGGACAGGCATTCTGCGGGCTGGGCGCGGGGGCACCGTGCGCATTGCCATGCAGTCCCAGGTGCCGATTGTACCTGTGGCATTAACTGGCACTGAACTGGGTTTTTGGGGGACAATCAAGCGCCGTCCCGTGCATGTGACCATCGGTGAGCCGTATCGCATTGAGGTGCCCGTTGGGACGAAAATCCCGGCGGATCAGATGGCCAGGTTGACCGATGATTTGATGGGGCGCATTGCGCTTCTCTTGCCCGAGGAGCGACGGGGGATCTATGCGCCCAAGCTGGCCGAGGGTGCGCCACTGGCCGAGCGTGAGTAGTGATGAGGATCAGTTTCGTGGTACGATAGGAGCATGTCGAATCGTGCTCTTTCACGTGATCTGCGGGCAACGCCACGCGTTTCCGCATGGCTGTTCCGTCTCATGCGCCGGTATGCTGCTGCGCTGGCGCTGATGGTGTTGCTGCTCGCCGCGCTCGAGTGGGGCCTTCCTGCGGCTGGTGTGCCCCGCTATCTGCTGCCTACGCCTTCGCAGGTCGTGGCAAGCTTTGGCGATCCGCGGGGCGATCTCTTTGGGCACGCTCGGGCGACTGCGTCGGCGGCGTTGCTTGGGTTGAGCTTTGGTGCGGCGATGGGTTTGTTACTGGCCGTCGCGTTTGTGCATGCCCGCCCGGTCGAGGATGCCTTCTATCCGTGGGTGTTGCTCTCGCAGGCGGTGCCTGCGGCGGCACTTGCGCCGCTGTTGACGATCTGGCTGGGCAATGGCCTTGCGCCACGGGCGGCGATGGCGGCGCTGTTTGCCTTCTTTCCGGTGCTGGTCAGTGCGGCGCGGGGGTTGCGTGATCTCTCGCCCGAACAACTTGCCTTGATGCGTTCGTGGGGGGCGCATCGCTGGCAACTCTTGTGGCATCTGCGCATTCCTGTGGCCTTGCCCGCCATCTTTGCTGGGCTTAAGGTTGCGGCGGCGCTGGCAGTTGTCGGGGCAATTGTGAGTGAACTGGCCGGGAGTGGGCGCGGCCTCGGGTTTGTGGTCAGTGTCGCTAGCTATCGCCTCCAGACGGATCGCGTCTTTGCGGCAGTGGTTCTGGCTGCGCTGATTAGCCTGACGTTGCATGGGGCTATTGCACTTGCCGAGCGCCTGATTGTCTTCTGGCGGCGCCCTGGTTAGACCGCTTGATGGTTGGGGGAGCTTGTTCACATAGGGCGGGACGCCCTCGTTCCCAGGAGAAGAGTGAACACGTACGTTGGTGTCGGATGGTGAAAGGTTGCTCTATGTCGCGAGCGTTGCGTCGTCTGGTTTTGGTTGTGTTCGTAGGGGTGCTTGTCGTCGGTTGTGGTGCGCCAGCGCAGCCTGCGGCCTCGGTGGTGCCTGATGGCCCCGAACAGCCGGTCGTCAGTATGCGCTTGCAGTGGTTTCCGCAGTGGCAGTTTGCTGGCTATATTGTGGCTTTGCTCAAGGGCTATTATGACGAGGCCGGCCTTGAGGTGACGCTGCACCCTGGCAGCCCTGATATGGTGCCGTTGCCGCTGGTGGCGGCTGGTGCTGATGATTTTGGCAGTACCGGGGCCGATACGGTGCTGCTGGCCCGTGAGCAGGGCATCGATATCGTGGCCCTGGCAACCTGGTTCCAGGCCAGTCCGGTCGCGTTTATGGTGCATGCTGACGCAGGGATCGCTGGCCCACAAGATTTTCCAGGGCGCACCATTGGTATGTTCTACGGCGATAATGTCGAGACCGAGTATCTGGCGTTGCTGGCGGCGAGTGGGGTTGACCGCGCGCAGATCACCGAGATCCCGGGCGATTATAATATCGCACCGTTTCTTGAGCGCCGGGTTGATGTCTGGCCGGTCTACGCGACTGATCAGCCTTTTACCGCACGCCGTGAAGGGGCCGAGGTTGATCTGATCCTCGCTCGGGACTATGGTGTCCAGATGATGGGTGATACGCTCTTTACGACGGCGGCTTTTGCGCGGGATAATCCCCGTACGGTACAGGCCTTTGTTGAAGCGACTCTTCGTGGTTGGCAGGATGCTATTGCCAATCCTGATGAAGCTATCGATCTGATTTTAACGTACAATCCTGAACTTGATCGCGATCAACTCACGTTCGAGGCTGCCGAGACGATTGTCCTGTTGCAGCATGGCCCCGGCGAGCGCTGTATTGGGTTCAGTGCCCCCAACGTGTGGGCGGCGCAGGCGACCCTGCTCAGCGAGCTCGATCTGTTGCGACAACCAGTTGAACTGACTGATGTCCTGCTCAATCAGCCCCTGCTTGATTTCTATGCCACGCAGGGTATTGTGTGCGAATAAGTTTTTGATGCAGCAAGACACGGCCAGTTCTGCTGGCCGTGCCTTGCTGCATCGAAGGCGATCCTTAGCGTGTCGGATAGATCTGACCGACAAACCAGGTTCCTGAAGAGACCCAGGCGAGGTTGTCGTCGCTGCCAGCCCAGCCCTGGTTGACAAAGAAGGAGCGCTGGAATTCGGTCTTCCAGCTACAGTTGCGCCCTAAGATGTTGCACGAGCGGACAGGGCGGGTGCGTTCGGCATAACCGTAGGCCAGTGGGTAGTGGCTGAGCCAGCCGGTACCGATGATCGCCGGGGTTCCCCGTAGGACGATGGAGTCACGGGCGGCGTTGCGGAAACGGTCACGTTTGATGCCCACCGAACTGTAGTCAGTGCGCAGCGGATTGGGGCTGCGATTCTGGAGATACCGCCGTGCATCGCTCATCCGCCACGGGAACGTGGCCCCGTTGCCGGCTGCGCAGAAGGTGCCGATGCGCCCGCGGATCTCCCAGGTCATCGTCGCAACGCCTTGCTGTTCGGTGGTAAGCGGGTTGTTCATCTGCGGTGGCGCGATAGCCGCTGGCGAGCCGGTCGCAAAGCCTCCGGTACGGTAGATGCCTTCACTGCCGACCCACGGGGCGACGTTATTGTGGGCTTGCTGGTCAACCCAGCCAAAGAGCATGGCCCAGGCGGTGGCCCCACAGCCGCTCACGCAGCGTGACGTATTGGGGCCTTCGTCGCGGCGGAGTTGGCGGTAGATCCGCTGGTCGACCTTCGTGCCGGCCCACCAGAAGCGCCACGGCCCCCAACTCTGGGCAAGGTGCGCCCCTGACTGGGCAACGAGGTTGCGCGTTGCACTGTTGCCCACCAGGGCGAGCGGGAGATAGAGGCGGTTTGGTAGCGCGCCAATAATGAAGAAGGTGAATTGCTCGCTGGTGTTGTCTGCATAGGTAACGGTCGCGATCAGTTCGACGTCAGTGCCTGGACGATCCTCGATAACCGTGATCCGATAGAAGGGGAGCGGGCCTTCGTTCTCGACCAGCACGCCTTCGACCAAGGTTTCGCCAGGGCCGCTCAAGGCCACGGCTGGTGTGCTCCCCGCTCCTGTTTCACCAATGAGCGGCAGGTGGTAGATATCGCCAACGCGGAGGCCAAGGCCAAAGGTGCTGGCCTCGCGTTCGAATGTCCATGCCTCGGCAGCCAGATCGCGCAGATTGGCCATATACGGCGTATAGGCTTCGGTATAGCCCGCCTTAAGCGCTTCCCACGACTCCCATTCGGCCAGGGTAAAGCCGTCGGGTAGGGCCGAACCATTCGGGGTGCCAGGGCCACGCTCGATGGTCGTACCTTCGCCACCTTCGGGATCCGGGGTCCATTCCATCATACTATCTTCTGTGAAGGTCTGGTGAAGATCGGGTGAGGCACCAACGATGCGCACGAGTTCTGAACCGAGGGTTGCCACGACTTCCCCCTTTGGCCCTTGCGCTGCATAGGCGAGCGTATCAAGCTTGAAGAACTGTTCGGGCGCAGCCTGGCCGTTTGCTTGCGCTTGGGCGCGCATCTGCTCGGTCAGCGTTGGGCCTTCGCTATGCCAGTGAGGGATGGGCAGATCGTGCTCGCCAGTGGCGAGGATAATAAAGCCAGCCGGTATGTCTGCTGGAGGTGGAGCCTGGTTGGGTTCAAGCTGTTGACCCAGCGTCGGAGTACCAAGCACCTCAATTTCATAGTAGGCGGGCACATCACCAAGATCGGGGCGATAGAGTGGGCGAGCAACGGTGCCCAGGCGGGCCTCGGCCCAGTTTGGCACGAGTGGGCTGCCCCGTAATTCGGCGACAAACGTCGCGGCGCGGCGCAAGAGCGCCGCAGGCACAATGCCTAACCCTGGCTCGACCAAGAGTTGCACCTCGGCTTGTTGGGCAAACTCCCCGGTGAAACAGGTGCCATCCGAGAGCGCGGCACAGACCCTGAGGGTTGCTGTGCCTGCTTGGGCGTCGAGGGGCACCTCGAGGGTGCGTGTAAATGAGCCAGCTACTGCTGGGCCAAGATCGGCAATTCTGCTCCCGTTCCACAGGGCCGAGAGATCGATCTGCGGCGTAAACCCGGCGAGCGTCAGCGTCAGGCGCATCCCCGGCGTGACTACGGAACGATTCACCGCCAGACTCGGCGGTTGACTCTGGGCGGCAACTGGGACACTGCCAATCAGCATGGCAACGACAAGCAAGCTACTGCCAATCAGTAGAAACAACCGTCCTGGATGATTACATCTGGGCATCACATTCTCCTTAAACCCATAGATGTGCTAGCTATTCTCGCCAGCACAAGCGCGATGCTTGGGTGCTGTCGGCCTTCAGCCGTAGGCCCCCAGCCTCCCTGGAGGCTTACCTTCAGGCGGAGGGAGCTTTGCCCCACGCTTCCACGAACTGCGGTATGAGAAAAAACGCAGATTGCTTGCGAAAATGGTACGAATCGGCACGGAATCAGGGCTGGATTGCTCCTCAGATCTGCATTGCACCTTGCGCCGGTGTGGTAGCATACAGCACAGAAGCAACGACGCTACTGGGTGCGTCGCCGCTGAGTGCAAAGGGGGGGGGAACGTGGACGTCAACCCGTCAATTTTCAAAGCATATGACATTCGTGGCATCTATCCGACCGACTTGAATGAGGATGCAGCTTATCTCATCGGACGTGCGTTTGCAAGCTTTCTTGGGGTAGAAAAGGTCATTGTCGGGCGTGACATGCGTATCTCAAGCCCGGCCATTTTCGAGGCGGTGACGCGTGGTTTGATGGATCAGGGCGCAGATGTGGTCAACATTGGCATGGTCAGCACCGATCAATACTATTTTGCCTGTGCTACGCTCGGTGAGGCTGGCATGATGGTGACGGCCTCGCATAACCCCAAAGAGTACAGTGGCTTCAAGATGGTGCGCCAGATGCCCTACCTGCTCAGCGGCGACGAGGGCATCCAGGATCTGCGTCATCTCGTCGAAAGCGAGGCCTTTGCAACGCCGACCCGCAAAGGCACAATGACCGAGCTTGACTTCCAGGCACAGTTCATTGAGAAGATGCTTTCGTTGATCGATGTTGATCTTTTGAAAGATCGCAAGCTCAAGGTGATTGCCGATACAGGCAATGGTATGGTTGGGCCTTCGCTGCAAGCGCTCTACGAGCGTTTGCCGATCGAGTTTGCCGGGATGTACCTTGATCCTGACGGCAATCTGCCGAATCACGGCCTTGATCCCTTGCAGCCCGAGAATCGCGCCGAATTGCAGGCGCGGGTGGTGGCCGAAGGCTTTGATATTGGCTTCCTCTTTGATGGCGACGGCGACCGCTTCTTTGCCGTGGATGATCGTGGCGAGTTTATCTCGGGCGACTTCCTGACGGCGATTATGGGGCAATACCTGCTCGAAAAGTATCCTGCCGCCAAGATCCTCTACGATGTCCGCGCCTCGTGGGCGGTGCCCGACCTGATCAGCGCCAAGGGCGGCACCCCCCTGATGGAGCGGGTCGGCCATGCGTTCATCAAGCAGCGTATGGCTTTGGAAGACGCGGTCTTTGCTGGTGAAGTGACCGGTCACTACTACTTCAAGGATTTCTTCTATGCCGACTCGGGCCTCTTGCCGTCGCTCTTCTTGATGGAGATGCTGGCGAAACGGGGCATCAAGATGAGCGATCTGTTGCAAGAGCTTGAAGCGAAGTACTTCATCTCGGGCGAGATCAACTCGAAGGTTGCCGATGTCAAAGGCACCCTCGAAAAGCTTGCGACACAGTATCCCGATGCCACCATCGAGCGGATGGATGGCGTTTCGGTGAGCTATCCAACGTGGCACTTCAATGTTCGTGGTTCGAACACCGAGCCGCTCATTCGGCTGAATCTCGAGTCGGTTGCCTCACCTGAAGAGATGGTCGAGAAACGTGACGAAGTCCTGGGGTTGATTCGGTCGTAACATGGTTTATGCCAATGGTGCTTGAAGGGGCTGCCTTGTCATGCTGAGTAGTCTGTAACCTACGATTGCTACTCTCGGGATTGGCTTCGACAAGCTCAGCCAACGGCGGACGATGGGCGTTGCGAATGGACGGAGGCTGGGCCTGTCGAAGGCTGCGCCTGTCGAAGGCTGCGCCTGTCGAAGGCTGCGCTGGGATCAAGAAACGTAGGTTACAAACTACTGAGTAGTCTGTAACCTACGATTTCCACTCTCGGGATTGGCTTCGACAAGCTCAGCCAACGGCGGACGATGGGCGTTGCGAATGGACGGAGGCTGCTACCCCCAAGATCCTTGCGGCGCACACCGGGCAGGTTTCCCGCATGAGGTTCTGGGTGGTCTGCACCCCCCTCGTTCTCGTTTTTTGGAGTTGTCATGACACGCGCTTTGTCTGCTCATCCTTGGGCGTTTCGCCTGGCTGTCGCAACTGAAGAGGACTTCGCAGACGTTGCGCGTCTTTTTGCGGCCCTGCACACCTTTAACGCTTCACTCGATTCGCGCTTTGCCCTTGCCGAGGGCTGGCAGGCCTTGTTGCACGAGCATTTTGTGCGTACCCACAAGGCCCCTGGCTCGCTCTGGCTGCTGGCCTGGGTTGATGCGGCTGCCGACGATCCGCCGCATAGCGAACCGGTTGGTCTGCTCTTGATGGAATCACATCTTGACTCGCCGCTGTTTGCGCAACGCCGCTGGGCCGAACTGGTGGCGCTCTATGTTGATGAGCGTGCGCGTGGAACGGATTTGGCCCAACAACTGGTTAACGCGAGCACAGCCTGGGCGGCTGAGCATGGCTTTGATCGCGTGCAACTCTACGTTACCGCCTCGAACGAGCGGGCCAGGGCCTTCTACACCCGGGCTGGCTTTGCGCCTGCCCAGGAGATCTGGCGGCTTGAGGTACAACCACGGCCAGACGTTACCCCTCCCCCTGAACCGACTGATCATATGCACCCCGAACTCGGGCACCATCACCTCGCCATCGATCTAGACCGAGATTGATGCAGAGCGATCTTTGTTGTGATTGCTTACCACCGGCACACGCTTCAGCCGCACCTACTGGCCCTATCTCTACACCGCCAGCCGTGCTGATCGAGACACCATGGATGAGCGCGGGGGGCGTCTATGTGCCGTTGATCGCACGGTAGGGTTTGGTTCAGATTAGAGCACACCCACCGCCACAAGCCCCAGAATGAGCACCCCGATGATAATGCGGTAGATGCCAAAGGCGACGAAGTTGTGGCGAGCAATATAATTCAAGAGCCAGCCGATGGTGAGGTAGCCGACAATCATCGAGACAACGGCACCGAGCAAGAGTCGCCCCCAATCGTCGGGTTGCACGTCATCGAGGCTGCTGATCAGATCAACGAGGGTGGCCCCACCGAGCACGGGCATCGCTAGGTAGAACGAGAAAGCGGTGGCGGTACGTCGATCAAGCCCGGCTAACAAGCCACCAACGATGCACGAACCCGAGCGTGACATCCCTGGGATCAGCGCAAAAATCTGTGCAATGCCGACACCTAGTGCCTGCTTCCACGAAACCTGGCCGAGTTCGGTGGTGAGGGTCTGGCGCTGTGGGATCAGTTCAATCACCAGGAAGACGATGCCACCGAAGATCAGTGCCCCGGCGATCACCTGAGGGGTTTCAAAGAGCACCGCTTTGATGAAATCGCGGGCAAGCAACCCGACGATGCCGGCTGGAACCATCGCGATGACAATGCCAAGCCAGAGCGTCCTGGCAGCGCGGGCCTCCTCGCTTGTGCTCCGCCCGAGCAACGCCTGCGCCTGTTTGAGCAGATCCTGAATATAGAAAGCCACCACTGCGACGACCGTTCCCACCTGGATAAAGATCTCGAAGGTACCCCCAATGCTGCCCTGATAGTTGAGCAGCTTCGAGACGATGAGCAGGTGGCCGGTTGACGAAATAGGCAGCCACTCGGTAATGCCCTGGACAATGCCGAGCACCACGACTTTCCACCATTCCGGGTCACCAGGAATGACCATGGCGAGGCTTGCGATCAGGGCGACGGCGGCGATAATGATGTATGGAAGCGGCAAGTGAGGTGAAGCCACAGATGCGGTGGCGGGTGATTTCTGCATAATAATCTATTGCTTGATCATGCCAGCTGCTTTCAGCATGGCAAGAGCGTCGTCCAGGGCGGCAGCAGTGGCCTGTACATGCTCACTCGTGTGAACCGAACTGACAAAAGCACTGCGCCCGCGCATCAAGTCCACCCCGTTAATCTGGAGGGCCATGCGCAAGGCGTGGGTGATGGTGGCATCACCGCCACGTTTGAGGGTCGCGAGGGGAACCCCGGTGGGCACATCACCCGGACTGACCTGGCTCGTCGGGTCGGCAAAGAGATGCACAATGGAGCCATCGCCATAGGCGGTGAAGCCATGGAGGTGGCGCGTGCGCAGGACCTCATTCATTGCCTCGGCGAGTTCACGACCGCGTAGGGCGGCGAGGTGCCCAGGTTCACCGGTGGCAACGAGTTCGAGGCAGGCTACGCCGGCCGCCGCCGAGAGCGGATTGGCATTGTAGGTCCCCTGATGGCGAATGCGCCCGCGCACATCGCGCCTATCGGGGCCACTCGCGAGACGATCCATAATCTCGGCTTTGCCCACAACGGCACCACCGGGCAGACCGCCGGCGAGGATCTTGGCGAGACAGGTAAGATCGGGGGTGACACCAGCGCGCGCCGCTGCGCCGCCGGGACTCACGCGAAAGCCTGTGACCACCTCGTCACAGATAAGGAGGACACCGTGTTCAGCGGTGAGCGTGCGCACCTGTTGCAAAAACGCATCGGCGAGCGGCACAATGCCATACGCTGCCCCGGTCGGTTCGAGGATCACTGCAGCAATATCGTCGTTGGTCGCGAGCGTTGCGGCAACGAGTTCAAGCCTGGCTGGCAGGGTCAGAATATTGCCAAGGATATCGGCCGAGAGCCCAGCGTGCGGATCATCGGGATCAGCGCCGGGGGCTGCGCTATCGTGCCAGCCGTGGAAGTGGCCTTCGAAACGAATAATGCGGGGGCGACCGGTCACAGCCCGTGCCAGACGAAGCGCGAGCATCGTTGCCTCGGTGCCTGACGCGGTAAACCGCACCCGTTCGGCCCCAGGCACCAATTGCTTGATCAACTCGGCCCAGCGCAGGGCGAGCGCATTTTCGCCCCCGGCGTGGGTACCGCGTTCAATTTGCTCGCGCACCGCCGCCACAATTGCCGGATGCCCGTGACCAAGCAACAACGCCCCGTGGCCACACCAGTAATCAATCAGTTGATTATCATCAGCATCCCACTTATTTGCGCCTGAGGCACGTTCTATAAAGAGAGGGAACGGTGCCGCGCTGCGCCCATCGTGGGTGACCCCACCTGGAAAATGTGATCGGGCCTTCTCTGCCAGGTAGCCAGAGCGAGCGAAACGGGCCTGATAGAGCTGTTCAAGTTTTTGCATATCCGTTGGTTACATCCCATATTCCAGACGACGGATCAGCGGCCCTGGCAAGCCTGCCTCGACCATATCGCGTTGGGTACGGGTAATTTCATATTCAACGCGGGCAAAGGTGAGCGTACCAGCGCTAGGATCAAAGATAGCATAGGCTGCGCGTGGATCTTGATCCCGTGGCTGACCGACACTGCCAGGGTTAATGAAAAAACGACAGTTGCTACTGAGATCAATCACGTTATTGCGTGGAGGCACGCGTAGCAAATCCGGGAAGAAACGCTCGACCCGGTCAAAGCCGTGACGTTGACGGAAACCGAGTTGCACATGCGAATGCCCGATGAAACAGAGTTGTTGCGTGAAGAGCTCGAAATTTGCCGAGGCCGTCTCGGGAGCCAGCAGATATTCCCATACTGGTTCACGGGGGCTACCGTGGGCGAGCATAATCTCACGATCAACGATCGTCGTTGGCTCCAACTCTTCGAGCCAGGCGCGATGTTCAGGGAGCAACTGTTGACCGTTCCATTGATTGGCCTTACGTGCTTCGGGATTGAAATCGCGGAGATCGATCTTGCCGAGACAGGCAAGATCGTGGTTTCCGGTGATGGTAATGGTCGCATGTTCACGGATCAACGCGGCACATTCATTGGGGCGTGGTCCATAGCCGATAGTATCACCCAGGCACCATAACTCATCAAAACTACCGACGGCCTGGAGCACTGCCTCAAGGGCGACAAGATTCGAATGAATATCTGAGACAAGCAAAATCCGCATAAAAACCTGCGCTTCGTTGACGCCGTTTACGTGACGGGGCTATAATGGCGAATAGTCGTGTTGTTGTTGGAGTAGACAAGTTTTATGGTTGAATCAACCGGCCACTGTCCATACCTCGGGCTCAAACAGAATCAGGCGATTCGGTTTGCTTCACCGACTCCTGAACATCGCTGTTACGCTGCTGGTCAGGCCCAGGAGATTCCCCTTGTTCAGCCTGATTATCAGACCGCATTCTGTTTGTCGTCTGATCATGTCAAGTGCCCATTATACACGGGCTCTGGTCTCTCTTCAACGTCTGGACCTGGCCATAGCCTGACAATGGCTCCGGCAGGGGCAACTTCAATTGGGATGCGTGGGTGGCTCAACGATCTTCCTGCGCGTGAACGGATGATCTATGCGTTCCTTGTGACGGCACTTGCTATTGTCGTTGCCTTTTACGCCTTTGCGAGTGTGGGTCTGATCTGGGGCAACGTGACCCCGGGCAGCGATCCGTCACCCGGCTTGCCTCCGGCGAGTGCAACGGTGCCCATTGAGGCAACGGCGACGGCAACGGCGACAGCGCGACCAACGCTTACGCCGTCGCCACGACCTACGTTGACGCCAACGCCGAGCAGGACACCGTTGCCCTCAGCGACCCCGACAGAAATCTTGCCGACCATTGAGTCGGTGACGGTGACGCCTGCCCCGACGATCTATGTGCCGCCAGTTATTGTGCCACCGATTATCATTCCAACCCCAACTTTCTTGCCTGACCCTACCACGCCACCTGATCTTGAACCAATCCCGACCGAGGAGGCCCCGGGTTGGCCGGATGATCCGACACCCCCGGTTGAGCCGACGATTCCGCCCGAGGAACCGACGATCCCGGTGGTTGAGCCGACGGCGGTGCCGGTTGAGCCGACGGCGGTGCCGGTTGAGCCGACGGCGGTGCCGGTTGAGCCAACGGCCCCGCCGGAAGCGCCGACGGCCCTGGCACCATAGTAGGGGCACGGCTTGCCCGTGCCCGTAGGCGGGGCAGGGGCACGGTTTGCCCGTGCCCGTACGCGGGGCAGGGGCACCTTTTGGGGGTAGGTTTTTTATTCACGGGCCGAGGGAGCGTCATAGCGTTGGCTTGTTTCGCATGAGGTTGGCGGTGTCGTTGCCCAGGGTTCGGGGGACAAGCGTTGCGGCATCGGGATGGACTGGTGGTTCAATGCCCGCACCAAGAGGACGCTCCACCCCAGGCGAACGAGCCGGAGGCAGCGGGGGTGACAAGGAGAGCGCAGCGGGGGGCAACGCCCGCCATGTCATTCCGAACGAAGTGAGGAATCTTCGCTGCGGCGCATGGAAGACCCCTCGCTGCGCTCGGGGTGACAAGGAGGGTGCTCGGGGTGACAGGGCGGGCGCTCGGGGGGTGACAAGGAGAGCGCAGCGGGGGGCAACGCCCGCCATGTCATTCCGAACGGAGTGAGGAATCTTCGCTGCGGCGCATGGAAGACCCCTCGCTGCGCTCGGGGTGACAGGG
>NZ_LYXE01000194.1 GCF_002532075.1 Candidatus Chloroploca asiatica
CCTGCACCTTGAGCGCGTCGGCTTCGCTCAACAAGGATTATGTGGCGGCTTCGCGCCACATGAATCCTTAGTTCGTTAGGCCGCACAACAGGACCCTCTCCATGCGTAACAACAGAAGCATCTATGACTCGTTGTACCGCGAAGCGCAGACGAAGGGCTGGCAAGGCTGGGGAGGTGACGCTCGACTTGCAGAAGGCCCCAATCAGCTACGTCGAATCATGGAGTGCCGCTACACCCCTCGCGCTGGCCGAGCACTGGAGCTTGGGTGTGGTGAGGGCCACCTCTGCCGCTTGCTCGCCAGTCAAGGGTTTGAGGTCACCGGAGTCGACATCTCCGAAGTAGCCATAGACTGGGCTAAGGCAAAGCAAGGCGAGATTCAAGTACGTTATGTTCAGGCGGATCTGTGCAGCCCTGAAGTTCTGCCCGCCCAGCGCTTCGAACTTATAGTTGATGGCAATTGTCTGCACTGTGTTGTTGGAGAAAGCAGGTCCGCTCTGCTTAAGAACGTTCGACGACTTCTTGCGCATGGAGGCGTATTCTTCGTCAGCAGCCTCTGCACCAAGGCAAGTACGGCCTCGCTAAATACTTTCCTCAGTGGTCACCCCTATCGCTTCGTTCCCGCCGCCGCCGATCTGCTGGCAGAGCTACGTGAAGAGGGTTTCACCGTCCTCAGCCACGAGGTCGAGGAACGCTCTGGCGAATTCGATCACATTCGCGTCTTCACCAGTGCGGCCTAACCCCTCGCTCAAGCGGAGCGCCAACGGCAGGCCACCAGGCCCGGTCTGGTGGTACGCGGTACATTTTCACCAGCCCGGGCCGCCTGGCGTCCTGCCGTCGTCGCCCGCTTAGCTCGAACGTTGGGCCGTCCTCAACCCGTAACCCCCATACGGACACTATCATGTGCTGATACGGCGAAGCATCAAGCGCGCATTCGTGCTTTAATCCTGCTACGGACGAGACGAAAGGAGGCGGTATGCCGTCATTACTGAATCGTATCACGATACATCCTGATATTTGCCATGGCAAACCGGTTATTCGAGGATTACGCTACCCGGTTGAGTCCATGCTCGAACTCCTGAGTTCTGGCATGTCGATTCCGGATATTCTTGCCGATTATGAAGATCTCGATCACGAGGATCTTCTGGCAGTATTAGAGTATGCGATGCGCCTGAGCCAAGTAAAGCGCATTGAACTGCTCCCAGCCGCATGAAGTTTCTTATTGATGCACAACTTCCACGAAGACTCGTCTTTGTGTTTCGGAATGCGGGATACGACGCGATCCATACCCTCGATCTTCCCCAGCAGAACACCACGTCGGACAGCGACATTACGAATATCGCAATACAAGAAACACGCATTGTGGTTACAAAAGATGCCGATTTTGTAGAAAGCTTCATCTTGTCACGCCGCCCGCCGAGACTTTTGGTGATTGCGACGGGAAATATTCGCAACATCGATGATGTCGAGACCATTGCCACGAATGCCAGTATACGCGAGATCGAGCGGCTCCGTAAAATCTATGGGAAAGCACGATGGCGCAAGAGAAAAGGGAGCGCCACGATTGTCCTTGAAGATGGAACCATGCATCGCGCAGAAGTACACTAGTATGAAGCGACTGGCTTTGGGCGTAAGGAAGTCAAGATCAAGTATCTGCTTGATTAAGGAGGCTCGCATGACCGTGGAACAGCCGGTGCTCCGCTTCGTGATCTGTATTGACAATACTGATTACCCGGCTGCACTTGAGCGACGCAAGATTTATCAGGTCATCCCAGATGACCGTGCGGCAAGCCATAACTTACTCCGGGTCATTGATGAATCGGGCGAGGATTACGTCTATCCCAAAGGATATTTCATCCCAGTCGATTTTGCGCCGAGCATCCAAGAAGCACTGCTCCGTGCGGCATGAATACATAATCGCTGCGGCATGAACACATAATAGCTTCCGACCCTGAAGCCTAGAGCTGATAGAGATGCGCTGAAAACCTACCCTAGTGTAAACTACGGTAGGCTGATTCACGATGTCGATCACGCGGTGCCATCTATCAAAGTTGCCAGCGGCACACCTGACGCTCTGCGTTGGGCCGCAACACGGCTGTGCCAATTCATAGGGCTACGTCAAAGTGGTAGGGACACCGATCAGGGCAAGTGCGGCCCCCACGGAAGCGGCGGTCGCGCGCACGGC
>NZ_LYXE01000195.1 GCF_002532075.1 Candidatus Chloroploca asiatica
CCACCCGGAACCGTGCTGATCCCGCCGTCGGTCTTGGTGATGACGAGGTTCGGGGCCGCCGTGATGGGCGTGGTCTCGTTGTCCTCGTTATTCGACGGGGTCGGGTCGTCACCGTTGGTGCCGTCGTCGGCGATCGCAACGGTGTTGAAGATGCTGTTGACGCCCGCGGGCAGGCTCGCATTGACCCGCACGACAAAGGTGATGGTACCGGTGATGTTGACGGCGAGGTCGCCTACGTCGTAGGTGCAGGTGCCGCCTTCGCACGACCAGTCGGTCGGCGTGATGAAGGTGGTATAGGTCGGCACGGTCTCGGTAATCACGACGCCAGTGGCATCCTGGTTGCCGACATTGGTGTAGGTCAGCGTGTAGGTAATCAGGTCACCCGTGGTCACGGTGCTGTCGTCGTCGGTCTTGGTGATGACGAGATCGGGCGCGGCCTCGACCGGAGTAGTCTCGTCGTCGCGGTTGTTGTCCGGCGTCAGATCCGGCCCGTTGGTGCCATCGTCAGTGATGACGACGGTGTTGGTAATGGTCGTGACGCCAGCGGGCAGGCCCGCCTCAACTTGCACCACGAAGGTGCGGGTCAGGGTGCTGCCCGCTCCCAGCGCGGTGCTGGTGTAGACACAGGTTGTCCCGGCTGGACTATCATCGTCGCAACTCCAGCCGGCACTGCTGCCGTCACTGACAAAGCGCGTGTTGAGCGGCACGGTCTCGGTGATGGTGACGCCGGTGGCGTCCTGGTTGCCGGCGTTGCGATAGGTGAGCGTGTAGGTGATCAGGTCGCCGGTGGTCACGGTGCGGTTGTCGTCGGTCTTGGTGATGACGAGATCGGGTGTGGCGGTGACGGGCGTGGTCTCGTCGTCCTCGTTATTCAACGGGGTCGGGTCGGCACCATTGCTGCCATCGTCAGTGATGACGACGGTGTTGGTAATGGTCGTGACGCCCGCGGGCAGGCTTGCATCCACCTGCACGACGAAGGTGCGGGTCAGCGTGCTCCCGGCCCCCAGCGCGGTGCGGGTGTAGATACAGGTTGTCCCGGCTGGACTATCGTCGTCGCAACTCCACCCGGTACTGCTGCCGGCAATGACAAAGCGCGTGTTCAGTGGCACGGTCTCGGTGATGGTGACGCCGGTCGCGTCCTGGTTGCCGACGTTGCGATAGGTGAGCGTGTAGGTAATCAGGTCGCCTGGCTCCACCGAGATCCCGTCGTCGGTCTTGGTGATGACCAGATCGGGCGCGGCTTCGACCGGGGTGGTCTCGTTATTCGAGGGGCCTTCGGGATGGTTGGTGCCCCCGATGCGGGCGGTGTTGGTGATGGTCGTGATGCCGTTGGGCAACGGGGTGTCCACCTGCACGATGAACGTGCGGGTGACCACGGCTCCGGCATTGAGCGTGCCGAGCGTGAGGGTGCATGGCGTTCCGGCTAGGCTTCCGTCGTTGCAACTCCAGGTTGCACTACTCCCCGCAACGACAAAGCTCGTATGGGCCGGCACGGTCTCGGTGATGACCACCCCAGCCGCCGCCTGGTTGCCGGTGTTGCTCACGGTCAGCGTGTAGGTAATCAGCCCACCCGGAACCGTGCTGATCCCGCCGTCGGTCTTGGTGATGACGAGCGTTGGGGCCGCCGTGATGGGGGTAGTCTCATCGTCCTCGTTATTCGACGGGGTCGGGTCGGCACCATTGCTGCCGTCGTCGGCGATTGCAACGGTGTTGAAGATGCTGTTGACGCCCGCGGGCAGGCTTGCATTGACCCGCACGACAAAGGTGACGGTACCGGTGATGTTGACGCCGAGGTTGCCCACGTCGTAGGTGCAGGTACCACTGTTACATGTCCAGCCGGTCGACGTGATGAAGGAGGTGTAGGTCGGGACGGTCTCAGTGATCACGACGCCAGTGGCATCCTGGTTGCCGACATTGGTGTAGGTGAGCGTGTAGGTGATCAGGTCACCCGTGGTCACGGTGCTGTTGTCGTCGGTCTTGGTGATGACGAGATCGGGCGCGGCGGTGACGGGCGTGACCTCGTCGTCCTCGTTATTCGACGGGGTCGGGTCGGCACCATTGCGGCCATCGTCGGCGATGGCGACGGTGTTGGTAATGGTCGTGACGCCAGCGGGCAGGCTTGCATCCACCTGCACCACGAAGGTGACGGTGCCAGTGATGTTGACGGCGAGGTC
>NZ_LYXE01000196.1 GCF_002532075.1 Candidatus Chloroploca asiatica
TCCATCGTGTCCTCCTGAAGCGTTCGATCATTCCTTCAGAAGGATACACGATGGGCTACCACTTTGACGTAGCCCTAGCGTTACCGCGAGGTGCTGGCGGCCAGTTTTGGGCGTGCGCTGCGGCCGGTGGTGAAGTCGATCCCGGTCGAGGTGCTGATCAGCGCGGAGGAGGCGATCATTCCTGGTAGCGACGCGCTGCTGCGTCCCGGCAACAAGGTTGCGCTCGAAGGCCGCTTGAACCCGGCGACCTTCCGCCTCCCCCGCGCTGCGCGTGAGGATGCGACGGTGCAGACGGCGTTGGAGCGAACCCGTACCCAGTTTGAGACGCGCAATGCGGATCTGACTCAGCGGGCCGAGGCAGCGCGTCAGCAGCGTCAGGCCACCCAGGAGCGGGCGCAGCGCGAGGGTCGCCCGAGCCAGACCCCGTCAGCACGGCAGCAACCGTTGAGCGGGGACGCCCTGGAGCGCCAGATTGCCCGCGCCCAACAGCGCCTGCTCACCAATCGCCGTGTGCGCGTCGAGGTCGGCTATGTCGAATTGCTCCAGGGCACGCCGGCATCCAGCGAGGAACGCGCCCGCCTGATCGCCGAGGCCGGTGAACGACGCCGGACTCCGCCAGCACGGCGCGAGGCCGCCGCCCCACCTGACCGCGCCGCCCTCCTGGCCGCCCAGGATCGTGATGCGGTGCAGGCGATGCGGGCAACTGAGAAGCGCGGCGCGGCGGTTGTTGATCATCCAGCAGGCGCTGGCGATCACGCTACCGGTGATCACGCCGAAGCCATTGACGATCACGCTGCCGCTGATCACGCCGAAGCCATTGGCGATCACGCTGCCGCTGATCACGCCGAAGGCGCTCGTGATGAGGCGGTCGGTGATGATCCAGCCCATGGTGGTGATGCGGCGGCCATGGATCACGCCGAGGCGGGTGATGACGATCCGCGTGCGGCGCAGCCCGGCCCGGTGCGCCCCCGCCGAGCGCGTTCCCGCTTGCATGCGTCGAGTGACGAGCCAGATCCAGGGGTAGCGGATATGCCGGATGATGAGGTGCTCAGCGCGTGAGTACCGCGTCACCCGGCACGATCACGCTGGTCGGGCGCACCAGTGCCTGGCAGCAGCGGCTGCCTGCGGGCGCGGCGGATCGGGGCTTCCGCCCCCCGCAGCCCGCCCGTGGCGCCCGTCCGCTGCACGCCAGTTGGCTGCACCACCCGGCCTATGGCACGCTCGGCGTCGCATTGGCCCCTGACGCGGAGGGACACGGCCTGGCGCTGCGGCGCGGTCAGTGGGTGCAACTCACCGGGGTCGTGCGCCCCCATGTTGCCGTTGCCCTCCCCGATGATCCGCGCTCGGCGCAGGCGATCAGCCTGGCCCCGCTGCTGGTCGACGTCACGCAGGTGCGCCTGGTCTCGCGCAACGAGGACCTCCCGCCCCTCACCGTGACGCCCGCCCTCCAGGTACGCGTGCTGCCCCCAGCGCCAGACAGCCCAACGACGCTCCTCCCGTTGGCTTCCTGGGCGGACGCCGTCTACTGGCGGGGTAGCACCACCACCTCAACGGTCAGTGTCGCCTGGAATAGGGTGCGCGGTGTCGTGACGCCGAGCGGGTCGCTCCGCTACCTGCGCTATGTGCTCAGCCTGGATGCACCGCGCCAATAGACCGCGAGGATAGCCGATAACCAATCGTACTCCAGGTGGAGGTGGTGGACGACCGCACCTCTATCCACCACGACAGAACCCAACGTGCGCAACATCGGGCAACATCGGGCAGTTTGCGGCAGTCTTGTGTGTGCTTTGCGTTCTTTTGTGGCTCACCTGCGGGCGTCTGAGCGAACCTCCAATGCCCAGGCCGCCGTGTCCATGATGCCAGCCAGCAGAGGCAGGGCGATTACATCATACGAAACCGGATACAAAAAATACGCTCTCTTGAGCAGCATGTGCATGCAACCAGCGGCGCAAATGGCGGCACCCGCCAACAACGGGGCACCCGCAAGGGGTGCCCCCTCAAAGGGTTTCACCTGTTCTGGGAAGGGCTTCCCAATGCAGTAAAACGCCTCATGGGTGCGTGCCAACATATATACCGCATTGGGAGATACTGTTGGCGAACCCACCATAGGAAGCCCGCTCAGAGCATCTAGCCCATGAGTTTGGCAAACGCTGAGGTTC
>NZ_LYXE01000197.1 GCF_002532075.1 Candidatus Chloroploca asiatica
TGTTAAATGTCAACTAGATTTGCCGCCCGTTCTGCCTCACGAGAGAATCTTACTTTGTCGGGCTCGTTGCCTCACGAAAGATCGTACCACACTCACGAAAGATCTTACCATACTCACGAAAGATCTTACCACGTTGTTGCGCCGCCTGGCCGGGTGCGCGAGCCGGGTGGGGGCTGCGCGGCGGTCAGGAGCACCCGACCACGCCAGGTCAAGGCCGCGCGGGGGCCAAATTGACCGCTGCGCGAAGCGCCTCCATCAGGTGGCCCATCGCGCGCTCGGCTTGGCCTTGAGCGGCGTGGTAGGCTGGTGCGACCTGCCGCGTTGGCCCTCCGGCAGTTGGCGTCCCTCTGCTGACACCGCTCAGTCGGCTGCATGAGCGACCTCCGGCGTGCCCGCATCAGCCGGTTCATCCACCATCCCGCGGAGATCAGGTGGAGTCTGGAGCCGGTCTTCGGCCAGCCACTGATCGTGGAACGTCAGGATCGCCTTTGCCCGCCATTCCGCCACCCGGCGCTGGAGCGTCCGGAGCTGCACGTCAGGGAACCGGCCTGGATGGTCAGCTTGAAGCTCCCGGAACAGCTGCTTGGCACTCAGTTCGGGATTGGCCTCCAGACGCTCGGCGATAGTCGTGCTGACGTCGGCGAACGGGTCGGGCCGGGTGCGCCAGGTGTGGGGCACCGGATCTGGCTTCGTCTGGCGATACTTCCGCTTCTGGCGGGCCGGCGCGCCACCCTCTGCTGCGGGAGGCTCCAGATCCGCTGCACCAGTACCCACCGACTCCCCGAACCCACACGCTGCGCCGTGGAACGCCACGGGTGCCGTGGTCGGCGCGTGGACTGGCTCGCTTGCGCGTGGCACGACCGCCAGTTGCCACAACGCGTCCTGGAGACGGTCGAGCTGCCGGAGCAAGCGCACGGGGTCGAGCCCCGCAAACAGGGCCGCGAGGCGGGCCTGCTGCTCGTCCGACACGACCTCAGCAGTGAGGAGCCGCTGGAACGGCGTCTGGGCGGCGTCGTACCGTCGCTGAACGTGACTGCCGTCGCGCGTCTTCTCCTTCAGCTTCATCGAGGGCTGGAAGAAGTTTACGTAGAGCCGCAGCGCCCGGTAGACTTCGGTGAGTTGGCGGTAGGCGCGCTCGCCCTCGTAACGGTCGTAGCCGATGAAGTGGCGGACAATCGCGCCGTTTTTCTGCTCGACAAAGCACTGGTCGTTCTTCTTGTAGGCCCGTCCGCGCGTAAACGTGATACCCTCTCGCTCGCAGTAGTCCAGCAGTTCGTTGTTGAGGAACTCCTTGCCGTTGTCGCTATCGATGCCGACTAGGGGCATCGGCACGAGCTGTCGCACCTGGGTCATGGCCTGGACGACGCCATGCTGGCCCTTATTGAGGAGTGGCAGGCATTCGGTCCAGCCAGTGGCAACATCGGTGAGCACCAGCGTGTACAGGTAGGCACCCTCGGCGTTGCCGCCACAGTGCGCAACCAGGTCGATCTCGAAGAAGCCGGGCTGGGCATCATCCCAGTCGGTACAGGTGCGCACCGGGATCTGATGCTTCAAGAGGGTGCCTGCCCTGGTGGTGCTGATCCCGCGCAGGGCCGGGTCACGGCGGATCGGGCTGAGCACCCGGTCAGCGGGAGCCGGGCTGATGGCAAGGAGTTGCGTCCGCACCTCGTCGGCCAACGTCAGATGGCCGTGCCGCTCAAGAACCGGCACCAGCTCGGGGAGGAAGGGCACGAGGCGTTTGGCACAGATGCAGTTGGTTGCCTCCCAGGCGAGCCGGAGCGCGGCCTGCACCTCCGGCCCATAGCGTCGCTCCCGCGAGCGGGTGATCGCGGGACGAGGGGCGACGACCGGGCTGGTCAGCAACCGGATGGCGTACTTGCGGGCATAGCCCGTGGCAGCGACAAACTCGTTGAGGATGACCGACTTCTGCTGATGGCCAGCCTCCTGGTAGCGCGGCGCCGTTTGCGCCAACAATTCACGTTTCGCTCGATAGCTCATCAGGGACCTCACGAGACACCCTACGCTCTCTAGGTTCAATTGCGTTGGGTGACATTATTCGTGAGGCAACGATCTTGTCAAGGTTACATCTAACGTGAGGCAATGCGCCGGCAATTCTAATTATCGTTGATCA
>NZ_LYXE01000198.1 GCF_002532075.1 Candidatus Chloroploca asiatica
CCCCGTACGGGCACCCCTTGCGGGTGCCCCACCCCGGTACGGGCACCCGCAAGGGGTGCCCCTACAGCGGGCCCGCCCCCACCCCGGTACGGGCACCCCTTGCGGGTGCCCCCACCCCGGTACGGGCACCCCTTGCGGGTGCCCCGTTGTATCCGGTTTCGTATGATGCAATCGCCCTAGTGCTACGCCGCTTGGCTCTTTCTCTTTTGTCGCTTCTCTGGCATAATCAAGGCTAGCGCGCCACCAGACTGCGTGGCCCTGCCAAGAACAGAACGGAGCAAACGATGCGCACGCCTCACGACACTACTGCACGAAGCTATAGCGCGGTGATCGACCATGTGCAGGAAGTACTGCTTTACGGGAGTGCCGACCTTGCCTATTGGCAGCACCGCCTGGCTCCCGTAGGATTGACCCCAACCCCGCACGCTGACCGGGCCTTACTGGTACTGGCGGCCCCCGCGCTACGCTGGGCCGGCATTCCCTTTCGCGAGCTCACGCTGGGGGTCTTTGTCGGCGAGGGGCTAACCGGTACGTCGCCGAGCGGGCTCTACCTTGCCAGCGCCTACAACTCGTCACGCCTGCTGGCCTGGCTCGAGCGTCAGTTCTTTCAAACCCCCTACACCCACCGGTCAATCGCGGTCACCGCAACCAACCCTGCAACAATCACAATCTCCCATGACAAAACCTTGGTGCTGTGTGCGCTGATGAGGCCAGCGGCCCATCCACTCTGGCAGCGGGACGAACTCTGGACAGGGTCGATCATCCTGCCCGGCCCCGGCTCGGGCTGGTTCCGCGCCCGTCTTGGTGGCCCAACCACCGCCTACCGGTTTGACCCGGCGGCTGACACCTTCACGCTTGATGCTGGCGACCCGTTATCCCGTTTGCTCGCCGAGTCACAGTTCACCCCGGACGAGTGGCACCTGCGCACCGATGCGCACCACGCTCGTTCGCGCACGTACCGCTTGCCAGTGGCAAGGTGAACGGAACGGCGGCGCCCTGTCGGGGCATAGAACATGTGGTCGCAACCGGTATGATCACCGCGCCTGTCCTCCCGTGGGCATGAAGCATGGTGCCTTTGGGGCAAAACACCCGTTTACCCCAGCAAGCCGTTGTGCGCCATATCGTTGAGCAGCGCCAACACGTCGGCCTCGCAGGTGGCCGGATCGACCTCGTATTGCTGCATCAACTGGGCGCAGAGATCGGCGACGGTCACTGGCTCGGCGATGCGGTTCCAGATGTCTGTGCCGATCTGATCCAGGCTGTAATATACGCCCCGCTCGATGTCCATCATCACGAGTTCATTGTCTACCGCGCTGGCCATGACATCGCTGGAACGGACGACGGTCAACGGTTGAAACGCACCTTGAAAACTGAATCTTGCCGGTTCCGTTCGGGAATCCTCGAACGGGTAAAAGGTTCAAGGTCGTATGCTTCTGCATCTGCACTCGCTGTCGGGTTCGCCCGACAGGGCCTTTGTCAGTAGGCCGAACGTCTCGGATGCTGACCTTCGGGTTAGTAGCGCCAGGGACAAGCCCAATTGTTTACGATTGGGTAACTGACTCTCTGGGAAGAGTCGGGCATAGTCAAAACCGGATTGTGCAAATGCCTGATCCCAACGCGCTTCATCCGCTCATTCTTCCAAAATGAGCGCCGCTATCGCATCCTGCTGCGCAGGCGACAGGCGCTGCATTTCGGCAAGCGCTTGTGCAAGCAGAGCGGCCATGCGATTCTCCTTTGGATACGCAAGCTATCTCCCTCGTAAGTATACCGCATATCGTCCGACAGCGGCGCTTTGAGTTGAGGCCCGCCCAACATGAAGTCAACGGCGTTTTCATCACTTCCATCCCTGTGACACCGCAAATGCATCGTCGCTCGTTGCCCTGCGCGATGCGGCACCGCCTTCCGCTTCCGTCGCTCAAGCGCGTCCGGGTAGGCGGTATGTTCAAGACAGATGACGAAGAGGTACATCCCGTATCGATTTAGAATGCTTTTTTGGGTGAAGCGACCTCGGAATGCAATCCGAGTTTCGCCCGCACTTCTGCACTCGAAAACGTACGCCCA
>NZ_LYXE01000199.1 GCF_002532075.1 Candidatus Chloroploca asiatica
CGTCTTGACGCTTTGACTGTCGAGACACCCGGCGGTTGGATGCTTGTGGCGTCCAGCCTTCTGCCGCACCTGTGCCCGCAGCGTGTCGTGAATCCGCTGCCAAGTACCATTATCACGCCAGGTACGAAAAGAATGGGAGACGGTCTTCCAGTTCGGATACTCTTTCGGTAACAGGCGCCATTGGATGCCACTCACGACGACGTACAGGATACCGTTCATGACCTGGCGCATATCCAGGCTCCGTGGGCGTCCGCCAGGTTTCGCGGCAGGGATCAGATCTTTGATACAATTCCACTGGCGGTTCGTGAGGTCGGTTGCGTAGGTTTGGTTCTTTTTCATACCCCAAGTGTACGCGATTCGGCCCCATAGCCGCCATTTCACCCCCTTTTCAGACAGCCTCTAAGGCGATCGGCGGCGAGATGGAGGGCCGTGGGCTGTATGTCGCCGTTCCTGAAAAGAAATGGATCCTGGCTCTATCTCCACAATGAGAAGCGGGTGGCCCGCTCGACCGCCACGGTTGCCCTCTGCGCGATCAAGTTCTTCTTCGAGCACACCCTGCGCCAGTCCTGGCCTCGTCTGGAGTTGCTTCGCCCCCGTCCAATCCATAAGCTGCCCGTCGTTTTGAGCGTCGATGAGGTCTGGCAGATCCTGGCCCAGCTGCGCCTGCCCGTCTATCGCGCTTGTCTCACGACGATCTACACCTGTGGCCTGCGCATTAATGAGGGTATCCATCTGCAGGTTGACCAGATCGACAGTGCCCGTATGCAGCTCCACGTCTGTGGCGCTAAAGTGTGATGAGACCCTAAAACCGACAGATAGGTATGTTAGGATCCTCCGACAAGGAGGAGCCGATGAAGACCACGACCCATACGCCCGAGCAGATCATCAAGATTCTTGAGCAGGCTGAGAAAGGCGAGCAGACCATCACGGCCATCTGTCGGGAACACGGCATCGCCGAGAACACCTTCTACGGCTGGCGCAAAACCTATGGCGGCATGTCCTTCAACGAAGCTCAACGCCTCAAGGAGCTGGAGAAGGAGAATGGCCGGCTCAAGCGCCTGCTCGCTGAGCGCGTGTTGGAAAACGACCTGCTCAAGGAGCTGCTGGGAAAATAGGGCTGCGTGTGACTGAGCAGCGCCAAGCCGTGCAGTTCCTGGTAGACGGCGGGCTGTCGGTGCCACGTGCCTGCGCGCTCGTCCAGCTCCCGCGCTCAACCTTCTTGTACACCGCCAAACCTGAGGACGCCACCGCGTTGCTTGCACAAATTCGCGAATTGGCGGCCCGTCATCCTCGCTACGGCTATCGCCGCATCTGCGTGCTGCTCCGGCGCACCACGGCGGTAAACGAGAAGCGCGTGCGACGGCTGTGGCACCAGCATCAGCTTCAGGTTCGGCGTCTTGCGCGTCGCCGACGCTCGCGGACAGCGCGTCCGACTCGTCTGGAGGCTGCATACCCGGGACACATTTGGGCGTACGACTTCGTTGAAGATGCCTTAGCTGACGGCACACCACTCCGCATCTTGACCGTGATGGATGAGTTTACCCGTGAAGGCCTGGCGCTCGATGTAGCCCTGACGACCTCGGCCGAGCGCGTCATCGGTGTGTTGAGGGCTCTGGTTGCCCAGCATGGCGCTCCGGTCTATCTACGCAGCGACAACGGCGCGGAGTTTGTGGCGATTGCCGTTCAGGGCTGGCTTACGCAGGCTGGCCTTCAGACCCTCTACATCGACCCGGGCAAGCCCTGGCAAAATGGCAAGGAAGAGCGCTTCAACGGCACCGTGCGCGATGAGTGCTTGAATATGCACCTGTTTCACTCCGTGGCTGAAGCCTGTGTGCGGCTGGGTGCCTTCCGAGCGCAATATAACCAGGAGCGGCCACACAGCCGGCTTGGCTACGTGACCCCACTCGCGTTTAAGACCGCCTGGTATCAAGCCCAGGCAAAGCAGCAGGATCCTCACATCGACACTTGACCTTTGGGAACCCGCCGCAAGCCGCCGCGCTTGAGCGCGTGCGGTTAGGCGGGTTTCTTGCTGGCTTCAGCCAA
>NZ_LYXE01000200.1 GCF_002532075.1 Candidatus Chloroploca asiatica
TGCATAGCCTGTGTTGAAACAGAACGTGTATCCCGAAGCGATATCATCTAGCCTCACACCTCTGGGCACGCTCCGCCCGAGGTTTTGCTCCATAGCCTCGCGCCCCTGCGCGACCTGCTCTCTGGTGAGCGGCATGTCGGCTGTCTGCCGCATCGTTGCAATAATGCGCAGCGGGTCACTCCGGCGTAGTTCGACGCTGACCAGTTCCGCATTGGGAAAAGCCGTCCGTAGTTCACGCTCGATCCGTGCATTCGACAGCGGATTGACGGCAAAGCCGACGATCAGGCTGAGGATGAGCCCAAACATTGCAATACTGATCAGTGAGCCGATGCGCCGGACGCGAGCGGCTTCGGCGGGGGGCGGGCGCATGCCAAGGTAGACAAAGGTTGTCGTAGCGGCAAACATGATGGCGCTAATGTTGGTGAGAAAGAGGAGGAGCCCCCCCTGGTAGAGGGGGCTGTCACCAATGGCGACGGCAATGCCGACAGTACAGATAGGCGGCATCAAAGCGGCGGCGATCGCGACGCCAGCCAGGGCAGCCGGAATATCTTTACGGGCTTGCGCGTAGGCGGCGATCACGCCGGCAGCGAGCGCGACACCAAGGTCAACCAGGCTTGGATTGCCCCGCGCCGCCATTTCGCTCGTCACGATCAACCCCGGGCTCAGCAATCCAATTATCCATGCCACCCCAAAGGCAACGACAAAGCCCTCAACAAGGGTCAACACGGCTTGCCGGATGATGCTCGTGCGCCCCCCGGCGATGCCGGACGCAAAGGCGATCAAGGGCGACATCAAGGGGGCCACGAGCATGGCTCCGATGATGACCGCATTGCTGTTCGATAAGAGACCCAAGGAGGCGAGGATGGCGGCAATCACGACCAGCACGTTGTAATCGAGACTCGTGCGGCTCATCTGGTCGGCACGACTCAACAATTCACGTTGCTCGACTGGGGTCACGGTTGGGCGCAGCCAGCGTTTGATCCAGGTGAACAACGAGGGGTTCGGGCTTGCCTGGGTCGCGCCTCGCTCGCGAATCACCAGCACGACAGGCCCGTCAGCGCCACGCAATAACGCTTTGGCGACCCGGTTGTAGAACCAGTCCTCTTCGTCGGCATGGGCGTAGTCGTAGCCCGTCACAAGCATTGTCTGTTCATCGGTACGTTTGAAAATGCCCCGTATCGGATCATCATCGTTGATATGGGTGCGCGCGAGATTCGGGTCAAGTGCCAGTTCCTCAAGCCTCCGCCGCAGATAACGCCGGGTTGCGCCACCGGTCTGGGCTTCGCCTACCGTCACCATCTGCATCGGACGCCCCAGATGTTCGGCCAGTTGGCTACCAACCCGTAAGGCTTCCTTCGACAGATCGGTCACATCGCAGGCCACCGTGATCTGCCTGATCTCGGCTGTGCCTGGACGGTAGATGACCACCGGGCACGGCGAGGTCGCCGCGATATTCTCGGCGATCGAACCAATCCCCGAACGTTGGGCAGGATCGCGACTGAGGCCAAGAAGAATCAGATTGCTCCCATATTCACGTGCAACATCAAGCACACCCCGTGCTACACTCGATGCATTGACGCCCAGCGTCTTGACCGGCGTGCCTTGCTCGTTCAGCCGCTTCACGACCTGCTCGATGGCACCGACATTCTCTGCTTCATCTTCCACCGAACCAAGCGAAACGGTTAGGACGATGATGCGCGCCTGATCGCCTTCCGAGAGCAACTCGGCAAGCCGAACCATCTCTTCAACTGGCTCTGGCTCATCGGCCGCGACAATGACGGTGCTTTTGCGTGAACGAAGATTTCGTGCCACGTATGATCCTCATCTACATATCTGGGCGATAGACAAAAAAGAGCGGCTCATCGTCAAGTGGCGACGGCACAACTTCAAGCGTACCATCGGGGAACCGGGGCGTGATGAACGCAAGCTCATCGCGACGTTCGGGCAGCAAGATAAAGACCAGGGGTTCACCAAGATTGGCAAGTTCGCCTCCGATGGGTGCTGTCAGTGGCTCGGTCACGTCCAGCCCTCGGCTTTCCCCTGTCAGATACAGAATCGTCCCGAACCCGTAATACATCCGTGGCGCTCCAAGAAAGACGACGAGTGCTTCCGGGTCAACCCGTTCAAGCACGTAGCCGGCCATGCTTGTCGCTACCAGGCTATTGGTGTGACCATAGATCCGGCGTGGTGTGTAATCAACGACATAATAGCGCACGCTGAGCAGGCTTAAAACAAGCGCAATCGTGCCAATGGTGAGCCAGAAACTGCGCCCCACTTGCACCGCGATCGCTGCCCAGACCCCGCGCAGAAAGAGCGCGAGGCCAAGGATGACAAAGAAGACCGCCGGCTGCGCCGTGGTGATCAACCGTTGCAATGAGGGCGGATTTTCGGTCAAGACCCCCCCAATAATGACGGCCCCGCCCCACCAGGCGACGAGTGGAAAGAGCCGCCGGTTCCCCAGATGCAGGATTGCATAGCCCAGGCCGAGAATGAAAAAGGCTCCTTCGACCAGCCCAAAGAGCGGATCATGCGTACCGTACCAGAACGTCGGATCAGAGATGGCATTGTAGAGCAGGATGGCCTTCCAGAACTGGGTCGTCATAATCTCCAACGCACTTTGACCCAGAATGACCTGTTCCCGCTCGAGCCACCCGCTCTGAAAGACGCCAACGGCATTGATGCGGGCGTTGAAATCGTCAGGAAACCGGAAGGCGTACTGAATCATTGGTGCCGCCGTCACCAGACCCACGCTCAACAGGGCGACGATCCCGCTCTGCTGCTCACGCCACAGCTGCTTCCCGTCACGGATCAGCAGGAGGAGCAGCACGGCAATCGCCAGCACAACTGTCAGGCGTGCGCCGGCGTAAAAGAAGTGCGCCAGCCCGATCACCATGCCGCTCAACCCCCATGCCAGTGGGTCGCGCCGATCGTACCCCCGATAGAGCAACAGCAGCATCAGGGCCACAAACAGGCCGTCGGCAATCTGATTCGAGCCGAGCCGCGAGAAGTGCAGATGGTAGTGAAACCCGGTCAGCAAGATCACCGTTCCCAGCGCAAGACCGGGGTTGGTCAGGCGGGCCACCAACAGATAGGTGACCGGGATCGTCAGCGTGCCAATCAGCGCCCAGGGCAGTCGCAACCCGACAAAGGTATGCCCAAAGAGCGCGATCGTCGGCGCGTTGAAGTAGAAACTCATCGTCGGGACGCCAAGCCACCCTGTACTAAAGGGATTGTTGATCTCGCCCCGCAAGACTTTCATTGCTTCGAGACCCTGTGACCCCTCGTCGCCGCCGAGGGTTGCCGGCATTGCGTCGAGTTGCCAGACCCGCAACACCAGCGCTACCAGCGTCAACCCCGCCAGTGGCATCCAGGGCTGTGCTTTGGCAAGGGTGGGCCAGCGCAGACGAGGCCATGTGCTCGGCGCTGGCGCAAAGGCCGCCAGACTGCACCCGATGGCGAGGATCCACAAGAGGGCATACCAATTGTATCCACTCGCCGGACTTGGCAGCGCCAGACCCGCCAGCAAGATGAGCGTGGCAACGACTGCGGCCATCAGCAACCCGATCCGCCAACGCTCGTCGGTCAATGTCACTGCTGGCACCGATGGCTGCGTCTCGCGTGGCGCGGGCCGCAACAGCATCTCGCGACTCACCCCTCTAAGGGCCAGCATCAGTATTGGTACCGCCAGTAAGGCGGACGCCAGTGCCCAGCCATCAAAAGCACGCAGGCTCAGCCAGCGCATCTGCGCAAAGAGAGCTAGCCCAAAGGCTGCGAGCAGCAACACCGGGATCAGCACCGTTTCACGATACGAGCTCTTGGCACCCGATGCAACGTTAGAGGGGGAGGGCATCTGACTTGAATCCATGCACATCTACTCAGTTTTTTGCAAGACCGCGATCGGCTGCCCTTTGCGTGTCCCAAAGATATAGGTCCAGGCAAACGAGATCTCGCCGCCGATCAAGATGACCTGGGCCGACAGAAAGATCCAGAGCAACAGTGTCATCATGCCACCAACCGCCCCATAGGAAGCATAATTGATGTTGGCAAAGATCAGGCTTGCCACCGATTGCAGCAGCGCAAAGCCAATTGAGGCGATAAAGGCAGCCGGAAAAACATCGCGCCAATAGATCCGCTGGCTCGGCAGCAGCTTAAACATCGCCGCAAAGACCAGGGTCAAGAGCACGAGCGTCACCCCAACCTGACCAAGCAGATACAAGAGATCTTGCCCTGGTAACCAGTCGGTATAGCTACCTACGATGCTCATCGCGACATTCGCCATCATTGCGAGCAGGATCACGGCGGCACTGATCAACAGCATACCAAACGCCGCCAGCCGATTCAAGATCATTGCGACTGCTGCCGCTACCAGCCCAGGCTTCTTGCCGTTCATCCCCGGTCGGATCTCCCAGATTACATCGAAAGAGCGACTGAGCGCGGCAAAGATGCCCGAAGCGGTCATAAAGAGCGTCGCAAAGCCGAGCAAGCCGGCATTGAGCCGATTATCGCGAAAATTCGCGAGCGTCTGGGTAATCAATGCCCGCACTTCGTCCGAGCCAACCAGCACCAGCAGTTGCTCTTGCACCTCGACACTATCAACATCAATCAAAAAGCCGACCAGACTCACGACGACGAGAATCATGGGAAAAAAAGAAAAGACCGCAAAATAGGCAATGGCAGCCGCCAGATTATTCACCAGATCTTTCTGGTATTTTGCCAACGTAACCTGCCCCAGCCGCACCACGGGATTCGCCCGTACGCGATCAAGCATCGTTATTACCCCTTCCTCCTAAGCTTCGGGTTGTCACACTCCAAACCCATGCGTGCGCTGGCGCAATGCCTGGGGCCATAAGGTAGCCTAAATGCAATACTTTTCAAATAAGCTCACGCGAAGACGCGAAGACGCGAAGGGTGAAGCTCACCTACGCAAAAACCTTTGCGCCTTTGCGCCTTTGCGTCAAAATAGCCGCCTTATTTGCAAGGTATTGAGCCTAAATGCTGCTACCTTGGCGTGGCGCGAAGCCAGCTTAGCTTGGCTTCGCGCCACGCAAGAAATCCTTGCATACGATACCACAGATAGCACTGTGTGGTACAATTCAAAGCGCTTGGCACGCCGGTATAGCAGGAGTAGATGTGAGCACCAAAAAAATTGGCGTCATTGTGGGCCGCGAATGGTCATGGCCCCCCGCCTTTATCGAAGAAGTTAATCGCCGCGATCAGGGTGTGACCGCTGAGTTTGTGAAACTCGGGGGTACGATGATGGCTGAACCATGTGAATACGATGTGATCATCGATCGAATTAGCCATGAAATTCCGTATTACCGAACGTATCTCAAAAATGCGGTGCTCTCGGGAACCCATGTTATCAACAATCCCTTCTGGTGGAGTGCCGATGACAAGTTTTTTGGCGCAAGCATCTGTACGCGGCTTGGCATTGCGCATCCGCGAACGATCGCGCTGCCATCCCACTCTTATGTTGAGGGCGTGGTCGATGAGTCGCTGCGCAACCTGAAATATCCTATTCCCTGGAGCGACCATGTTGAGTATGTCGGCGGCTTCCCCGTTATTCTCAAACCAGCCTGGGGCGGCGGCTTCAAGCAGGTCTACCGGGTCAATAATTTTGAGGATCTCTGGCGTGCCTATAATGAGACGACAACCGAGTGTATGATGCTCCAGGAGTATATCGCCTGGGAGAAATACGTCCGCTGTATCGTGATTGGCCGCAAAGAGATCATGACGATCAAGTTTGATGCCAATGCTCCATGGCCGCATCGCTACTTCCGCGATGACAACTACCTGACCCCCGAAGAGGGCCAGATCGTCACGGCGAATGCGCTCAAGATCAACGAGGCGCTCGGGTATGATATGAATACCGTCGAGTTTGCGTTGAAAGACGGCGTGCCTTACGCGATCGATTTTACCAATCCGGCCCCTGATTTTGATGTCAACTCTTTGACCCCGCACTATTTTGACTGGGTCGTCAAGAAGATGGCTGACTTTACGATTGATCTGGCGCTCAAGGGTCGTGCTATGCCGAGCGATTATGCCTGGGGCCGACTCATCGCAGCGGCGACCCCGGCCACTCCGCTGGCGTCGTCCCAGGGTGAGTGAGGTACTATGAGTCTCTCGGCTGCAATTGACGCCTACCATCGTCTGCTCTCCCCCGAATTGGCGACCGCTTCGTGGGCGCATCTTACCAGTGCCATGCGTGAGCGCCAGCTCTATTTCGGTGACCGTCCGTTGACGACCGTGCTGCGCCCGCGCCTTGTCAGCGAAACGCAATATGCCTGGTTGCAGCAGGGCGTCAACCTTGTTGCCGAAGCTGCCCGTACGGTCGTGGCCCCCGCTCGTGAGGGCGGGGCCGCTGGTCAGGCGGTGCGCGATATCCTGCTGTTGACGCCCCAGGAAGAGGCGCTTCTTGCGATGCATCCGGGCTACCTTGAGCCGAGCGCCCATTCACGCATGGATACCTTTCTGACCGTTGATGGCACGTCGCTGCAGTTTGTCGAGTATAACGCTGAGAGTCCTGCGGCGATTGCGTATGAAGACCTGTTGAGCGAGGTCTTTCTGGCGACGCCGGTGATGCAAGAATTTATGCGTCACTATACGCTCCGTGCATTGCCTGCCCGCCACCGTTTGCTCGAGACGTTGCTTGCCTCATGGCGCGAGGCTGGTTCGCCTGGCGGTGAGCCGACGGTCGCGATTGTTGATTGGTACGGCTTGCCGACCGCAACCGAATTTGTGCTCTTTGCTGATTTTTTTGCCGCCCATGGCCTCACGGCGGTGATCTGTTCACCTGATGAGTTGCAGTTCCGTGAGGGGCAACTTCTGGCTGAGGTCGCGGGCAAGACGACGCCTGTTACCATCGTCTTCAAGCGCGTGCTCACGACTGAGTTTTTGCTGCACTACGGTGATGCGGCGCTTGACCATCCGCTGGTGCAGGCCTATGCCGCCGGGGCGTGTGTCATCGTCAACTCCTTCCAGGCCAAACTGCTCCACAAAAAATCGCTCTTTGCCCTGCTCTCGGATGCGCAGTTTACCAGCGCGCTTAGTCAAGCGCAGCAAGCCGCTCTCGCTGCCCATATTCCCTGGACCCGTGTCGTTCGCCCTGGGTCAACAACCTATCAAGACGAGCACATCGACCTGCTCCCCTTTATTCGCGAGAACCGCGATCGTCTGCTGCTCAAGCCCAATGACGACTATGGTGGCAAGGGCATTACCATTGGCTGGGAAGCCAGTCGTGATGAGTGGGAGGCAGCCCTCACCGCCGCGCTCCGCGAACCGTTTGTCGTCCAAGAGCGTGTCCAAATTGCCTACGAACCCTATCCGACGCTTGTTGATGGCAAGGTCGAAATTACTCAGCGACTCGTCGATACTGACCCCTTCCTCTTTGGCTCGCACGTCGAGGGGAGCCTCTGTCGCTTGTCAACCGTCACGCTGCTCAACGTCACCGCTGGTGGCGGGAGTACCGTGCCCGTCTTTGTTATTGAAGCCTGATCCGTTGGGGCGCGGCGTGCGCTTACGGGACGCGCTGGGGCGCCGCGTGCGCTTACTGGGGCGTGGGGTGCGGCACGCCGCGCCCTTACTGGAAGACGGCTATCTATCCTGCCCTCATCTCAGGGTCGAGGTTTTTATCTGCTATGAGCGCAATTACCCTTTTTATTGGTGGCACCCGCAGTGGCAAAAGCCTTTGCGCCGAACGTTATGCGGCCCAATTCGAACTCCCGGTACTCTACATCGCAACTGCCGAACTTGATGATGATGATATGGAACTGACCATTCGGATCATGGATCACCAGATCCGTCGTCCTCTCTCTTGGACAACCTTTGAGCAGCCGACGAACCTGGTGATGGCGATGGAACATGCCCCACCTGGCACGGTTGTTTTGCTCGATTGCTTCTCACTCCTGGCTCACAACCTGCTGGAAGCTCATCGAGACGCTCCTGCCCAGGCTTCCGCAATCCTTGCCGGGGAACTGGATGCCATTCTTGCCATGACCAGTGAGCGGAACCTGACCCTGATCATCGTCACCAAAGAGCTTGGGATGGGGTTTGTTGCCGATAGACCCGAAGATCGGGCCTATCACAACCTGCTCGGGCTTGTCAACCAACGGATCAGCGCCGTTGCCGATGAAGTCTACCTGGTCATTGCCGGGCTTCCCATTGAGTTGAAACACCTCGCACCGGCCTGGCATCGTGCGTAGCAGGAAGGTGCCTATGCTTCTTCGTCTGCTTGTTCTCTGCCTGTTGCTCTATCTGCTCGTCTGCGTCGTCATCTTTCTCTGGCAAGAGCAGTTGATCTTCTTTCCTGAGCGCAATCAGCCGGGGACCCGGTATGTCTTTGGCCATCCTGCTGAGGAGGTCTGGTTGAACGCCGAAGGCGCTCAACTCCATGCCCTCTGGTTTCGTGTCCCAGACCCGCAGGGGGTTATTCTCTATCTCCATGGGAACGCCGGGAGTCTGCGGACATGGGGGGCGGTCGCGCCAGAGCTCGTGGCGTATCAGTATGATCTGCTCATCATTGATTATCGCGGGTATGGTCAGAGTAGCGGTCAGATCCGCCGTGAAGCGGATGTGTATGCCGATGCTGAAGCTGCCTATGCCTGGATCCTTGAACGCTATCGCGAGGATCAGGTGGTGCTGTATGGCCGCTCCCTCGGGAGTGCCCCGGCCACGCGCCTAGCGGCTGAGCATCAACCCCGTATGCTGATCCTCGAGACCCCTTTTTATAGCCTGGAGGCTCTTGCCCGCCGTCAGTTTCCCTGGTTGCCCCCATTCTTGCTCAAGTATCCGCTGAATGTCTCGGCCTCGCTTGGTCAGGTGAGTTGCCCGGTGGTCATCATCCACGGCACAGAAGACGAAATCGTACCTTTTGCTGATGGTGAACGTCTGTCCGACAGGATAACTGCCCCACTTCGCTTTTATCCTATCGCTGGCGGTCGGCACAATAATCTGGCAACCTTTCCTGCCTATTGGGACGCGATCACTGCGGCACTCGTTCAGTGACAGCGCGACCGGTAAACGGCGTTACTAGGCTCCGCTCCCAATGCATCGAAGCCATGCCGCATGGTCACCCCGAGTGCAGCGAGGGGTCTTCCGAGGCATCACGATTTGGGAGCATGCGTAGCTTGCCAACGACGGTTACCCAATTAAAATCTGCTCTTCCGGATACCGGATCATCTGCGCCTGACTCTGCCGGCGGGCAATGGCGATGACGATGGTCAGGGCGCCGAGTCTGCCCCAGAACATGACGCCCATGATGACAAATTGCCCAAAGAGATTCAATTCGCTGGTGAGCCCCAGCGAAAGACCGCAGGTGGCAAAAGCCGAGACAACTTCAAAGGAGGCGCGATCTAACGAGACATCATGGGTGATCAGAATCAGCCAGATGGCCGTGATGACGACGAGCAACGAGACGGTCAGCACGGCTCCGGCCTTGCGCATCGTCCCAACCGCCAGGGTTCGTCCGCCAAATTGCGCCTCACTCAGCCCACGGGCATAACTCCAGAGGGAAATCATCAGCGCGGCAAACGTCCCGGTTGTGATGCCACCCCCCATTGAGGCCGGCGCACATCCGATAAACATCAGCACAATCAAGAGCAACTCGCTCGCATCAGTAATATGAGCAATGTCGGGTATGCCGGCAAAGCCTGCCGTCCGTGCCGAGACCGACTGAAAGAAGCAGATCAGGAGGCGGCGCAGGGGCGGTTCATCAACCAGGGTTCCCCCAGGCTGGCCTTCGGCAAAGAAGAAACCGAGGGTTCCGACGACCACGAGAAAGCTGACCACCGTGAGCGTGATGCGGGTATGTAGGCTAAAGCGACGCTGGCGCCAGAAGAGCAGGAGATCGCCAATGACGGGAATGCCGAGGCCGCCAATGAAGATAAGCCAGCCCATAATCGCCAGGCTGAAATTGTCACGCGGAATGCCCTCGGGGTAGCCGGGAGTTCCGCTAAAGAGATCAAAGCCCGCATTGCAAAACGCCGAGACTGCGTGAAAAACTGCATAGAGCAGGGCCTGCCCTTCATTGAGGCGCGGATCGGTGCGCCAGTGCAGGTAGAGCAAGATCGCCCCAAGTGTTTCGATCAGCAAGACCATCGCGAGCACATTGCGGGTCAAGGTGACAATCGCCCCTGGGGAAAGCAGCCCCAGCGAGTCTTGCAGGGCGAGCCGATCAGTCAGACTGATCCGTCGCCCGATCAGGCGCAGAACCACCACGGCAATCACCATAAAACCGACCCCGCCACTCTGAATGAGGATCAAGAGTATCCACACCCCAAAGAGCGATAGGTCGGTGATGGGGGTAATCGTCGAAAGACCGGTCACGGTGAGGGCCGAGGTTGCCGTAAAGAGCGCCTCGTTCCAGGTTAGCCCGCCGTTCTGCCCTGAAATAGGCAGCCAGAGGAGAAAGGCCCCGATGAACATCAGGGCAACCAGCCCCAATACCAGCCTTAGCGGTGGTGGTAGAGGCCGCAATTGGTTTGCCAATGGCATAAAACTTATCCGATGAGAATCTGTTCTTCAGGAAAGCGTACCATCTGCAGGTTATTCTGCTGGCGTGTGATCGCGACGATCAACGTCAATGCCCCGAGACGGCCCCAGAACATCATAAAAACAATCACCAATTCACCAAAGAGATTAAGATCACCTGTCATCCCGAGCGAGAGCCCGCAGGTCGCAAAGGCTGAGACGACCTCGAAGGCAGCGACATCAAGCGCGACATCGTGGGTCAGCACAAGTAACCAGATGCTCGTGAACACAACCAGGAGCGAGACTGTCAGGACGGCGGCTGCTTTGCGCACCGTGCCGACGGCGAGCGTGCGCCCTCCAAACTGGGCTTCGGTCAGCCCTCGTGCATAACTCCAGACCGAAATCGTCAGCACGGCAAAGGTTCCTGTCGTAATGCCTCCCCCCATCGAGGCGGGTGCGCAGCCAATGAACATCAGCATGATCAGCAATAAACGAGTTGCAATGCTAATCTCGCCAAAATCGGGAATCCCGGCCAACCCACCCGCCCGTGCCGAGACCGATTGGAAGAGACTCATCACGAGGCGGCGATAGGCTGGTTCTTCGGCAAGGGTGCCACCTGTGCGCCCTTCCGCAATAAAAATCCCCACCATGCCCACGAAGACCAGGAAGGCAACCACCGTAAAGGTGATCCGGGTATGCAGTGAAAACCGACGCTGCCGCCAGTAGAGCAAAAGATCGCCGATCACCGGAATGCCTAGCCCCCCGAGAAAGATCAGCCACCCCATAATCGTCAGGCTCAGCGTATCGCGGGGAATGCCGTCAGGATACCCCGGGGTACCGCTGAAGAGTTCGAAGCCGGCATTGCAAAACGCCGAGACCGCGTGAAAAATAGCATAGAGGATCACTTGGCCCTCGCTCAGCCGTGGATCGCCGCGCCAGTGAAAATAGAGCAGGAGCGCTCCGACCGCTTCAATCAAGAGCACTGTTGCCAGCACATTGCGAGTCAGCGTGACAATTGCCGCCGGTGAGAGCAACCCAAGCGAATTGCTCAGGGTGAGCCGGTCGGCTAGGCTAATGCGTCGCCCGAGCAAACGCAGAATGACGACGGCAATCACCATAAAGCCGACGCCACCGATCTGGATCAGGGTCAGCAAGATCAGCATGCCAAAGATCGACAGATCACTGGTCGGGGTGATAATGGTCAATCCGGTTACCGTCAGTGCCGAGGTTGCGGTAAAGAGCGCCTCATTCCAGGTGAGGCTGCCATCACGTCCCGAGATCGGCAGATGGAGCAGGAAGGCTCCAAGGAACATAAAGCTGACGAGGCCAATGGCCAGGCGCACCGGTGGTGGTAGCGGTCGTCGTTGGGCAGGCAGGGTCATGATTGTGTCTGATGGCAGAAACTGCTAATCGAATGATCGGCCCCAATAATCAGCATCATATCACCACGCGCAAAAAGCATATCCGCTGGCGGGGTGACAATCATCTGGCCGTCCCGTTTAATGGCAAGCAGGTTGATATTGTAGCGTTTGCGGAGCCCGCTCATCATCAGCGATTGCCCTACGAGCCACTCGGGGACATGGATTTCGGCAACACTGAAACCCGAACCAAGATCAAGATGTTCCAGCACCCGTGGTTCGGCCAGCCGCCAGGCAAGCCGCGCCCCAGCTTCATGTTCAGGCAGCACTACCTGATCAGCCCCGATCCGCAAGAGGATCTGTTGCTGGCGTTCACTGATCGCCTTGCAGACGACACGGCGCACCCCCAGGCCCTTCAGGGTGACGGTGGTCATCAGATTATTCTCGAAATGGGTGCCGATCGCGACCACTACCGTATCAAACGAGGTAATATCAACGGCGCGTAGCGCATCTTCATTCGTTGAGTCGAGCGCCACTATCTGCGAAATACGATCCGAGAGCGTCTGCACAATCTCGGGGCTACGGTCAACGCCAAGTACCGTATAGCCCCGCTCGATCAAATTCAAAGCCACAGAACTGCCAAAGCGCCCTAGCCCAATCACAGCAAATTCTTCTTGCCGACTTGCGCGTGCCATAGTCTATCCTTCGATCCCCTTAGGGTGACAATGCGGCATCCTCAAAGATGGTGTCACATTGGCAGAGGTGCCAGCGTAGCTGGCACCTCTGCCAACAGTGAGTCATATTGTACCGCAGCTATGCTACAATGCCTATATGAGTGACGGTTCTATTCCCTTTATTGATACCCACGCGCATGTTGCGCTTGCGCAATTTGATGCCGACCGTGAGGCGGTGCTCACCCGTGCTGCCGCTGATGGCGTGACGCGGATCATCGAAATTGGCTACGATCTACCCTCTTCGCGTGCCGCTTTGGCCCTCGCTGAGGCGTACCCGCAGATCTTTGCGGTCGTTGGCGTGCAACCTAATCATGTTGCCGATCTGCCCCCTGACTGGCTCCACCAGGTGCGCGATCTCGCTCGTCACCCCAAGGTGGTTGCCGTTGGCGAGATTGGCCTTGACTACCATTGGATGCGGGCCTCACCTGAGGCTCAGGCGCTCGTCTTTCGCCAGCAACTCGATCTCGCACGGAGCCTCGATCTTCCGGTGGTGATCCATAGCCGCGATGCCCACGACGATACGGTGCAGGTGCTTGCCGAGTCCGCTCGGGGTGTGCCAGGGGTAATGCATTCTTTTTCGGGTGACTGGGCTTATGCCCAGATCTGCCTTGAATTGAACTTTTTGCTCTCGTTTTCAGGGCCGCTTACTTTTCCCAAAGCCACGATTCTGCACGAGGTGGCACGTCGTGCGCCTTTGACGATGCTGCTCACCGAGACTGATAGCCCTTATCTTAGCCCGCATCCCTACCGGGGCAAACGTAACGAGCCCGCCCGCGTGCGGCTCGTGACTGAACAACTTGCCGCCCTGCGTGAGCAACCGCTCGCCGAGGTGGCGACAACCGTAGACGCAAATGCCCAGCGTATCTTTCCACGGATGCGCTGATCGATAGAACGTATGACAACATTAACCACATCGGCCAACCGGCCTGCTCCCCGTGAGTGGAGCCGTGAACTGGCTGAGGTTTTACCCGGTTTTCTGCTAATCCTGTTGATGACCGGCGCGGTCGTCTGGTCGCTCTCGGTTTCCAATTGGGCCTCGGGCCTCGAGGTGTTGCGCCCGATGGCCCTGCTTGGTCTTGTCCTCGGGGCGATCTTTGCTCGCTTGCCCTGGCTTAATCCTGGGTTGGCTCATCTGCTCAGCGGGATGCTCGGGTTTACCTGGGCGATCCATCTGCTCGGCGAGCTGATGGATGCGCGCCTGATGACCTGGCGTGATCAGGCGACTGATCTCTTGATCCGTGGCCTGATCTGGACCCGCGTGATCGGTGCCGGTGGGCGCGGTGAGGATATCCTGCTCTTTGTCTTTGTCCTCTGCCTCTTGGTCTGGCTGCTTGCCTATAGTACGGCATGGATGGTCTTGCGCCGTGGCTGGACCTGGCGGCCCATTTTGCTCAATGCGCTGGTGGCGTTGATCAACTATACCTATGTCTTGCCCAAGCCGACGATGCCTTTTTTTGTCTTTCTCTGTGCGGCGCTGCTGCTGCTTGTCTATCAAAATGTTATCCAGCGTCAGGCGTTCTGGGACGCACGCCAGATCGAGTATCCCGATCTGCTCCCGCTGCGCTTTCTCTGGTCGGCGACGTTTGTCTGTGGCCTGTTGATCATCCTGACGGCCTTTTTGCCCGGTGAGGTCTCGATTGATCGCGCCACGCGTACCTGGACGATGCTCAGTAGTCCGTTTAAGGCCGCCCGCGAGCAGTGGGAGGATATGTTTAGTACAATTACCGCCCCGCCTGGTGCCGGTAGCGGGGCCTTTACGTCACGTGGCGCAGCCCTTGGTGGCTCTCGTCAGTTGACGGCTGATGCGGTCATGGAGGTGCGCTCGCTCGAGTATGATTACTGGCGGGCGGTCGCGTTTGATAAGTATACCGGCCAGGGCTGGCAAAATACGGTTGGTGAACAGGCTCGCGCTGCGCTTGGTGTCGGTGCCCCTGAACAGGCGCGTACCCCTCGCGAGGCTGATGAACCTCTTCCGGTCTCACCTGGGCAGGGCCGCCGTGAAGTTGTGCAGACGTTTACGATGAAGTCGGATCGGCTTGATGATCTGGTGATGGTGGGCGGTACACCGTATCAGATTAGCCTCCCTACCCTGGTTGAACATAACTACGCGCTGAGTGGTGGCGTAAATGTGCCCAATTTTGATGAACTCGCCCTCGTCGTGGCTCAAGAACGCCTTCGGGCCGAGCAGGTCTATACGGTGACGGCGCTGATGTCTTTTGCCGATGTCGCCAGCCTGCGTGCCTCGGGTAATGATTATCCGCAATGGGTGCGCGAGCGTTATCTTGCTCTTCCCGAGACGGTCACGCCGCGTACTTATGAACTCGCGGCGCGTCTCATCGCCGAAAATGGGGCGTTGACGCCCTATGACCAGGCGCTCGTGATCCAGGATTACCTCCGCACGATTCCGTATAGCGAGTCGATCACGACACCTCCACCGGATGCCGATCTGGTTGATTGGTTCTTGTTTGAAGAGCGAACCGGCTACTGTGATTATTTCGCTTCGGCGATGGTTGTCATGCTGCGCTCACAAGGTATTCCCGCCCGTTGGGTACGTGGATATGCGGGTGGCGAGTTTGATACCGAGCGCGGTGTCTATGTTGTCCGTGAAAATGTGGCCCATAGCTGGCCCGAGGTCTATTTCCCTGGTTTTGGCTGGGAGCGTTTTGAGCCAACGGCGGCAAGCTATACGGTTGTCCCGTCGCGCCGCCTTACTGCCAATCTCGGCTCGGATAGCAGTGATACTGGTGGCCCGCTTGCCCCGCTCACCCCCGATCCTGGCCGTTTTGATGAGCTCGATGAGGCTCTCGATCAGATTCCTGTTCCTGGTGTCCTGCAGACCGGCGGAACCTCTGCTAGCTCTGGAAACGCCTGGTCGCTAGGGCCGTTTGGGATGATCCTGGCTGCCCTTGGCTTGCTGGCGCTTGCCTTCTATGCCCGCTGGCGGTACGAGTTGTATGGGCTGAGTCAGGTGGGCGCAGCTTACGCCGGGATGGCGTTGCTTGCCCGGTGGAGTGGTCTCGGCCAGGCGGAACAAGTGACCCCGGCTGAATATGGGGCGCTGTTGGCCGCCGCATTGCCCGACCATCAAGCGACGATCGTTCAGCTTGCCAGGGCGTATGCCCGTGAACAGTATGGTGGGCCAGCTCAGGCTACCGGGCAACTCTTCCGTGGGGCACGTGTCGAACTTCCGTCTGATGAAGCGCGCAAAGCCTTGCATCGGGCGCTTGTCCGGCGCATCTTTACGGCTCTGCCCGATCGGATGAGCCAATTCCAACGCTCGTAGCACCATGCATGCTATACTTGCTCATTGTGTAGCCCAAAAGGAGCAGTGGTGCAGATGCTCTTGCAACTTAGATCTCTCCTGCTTGCCTGGCTGATGGGTGTATTGCTCGTTGCCTGTTCAACCGGCAGCACCTCGCCGCCACCGACGTCGCCTGCAGTTGCCTCGAATGAGCGTACCGTCTTGATCCTCTGGCATGCCTGGCCCCGTGCTGAGGCTCAGGTGCTTGCGGTGCTGATCGAGCGCTTTAATCGTACGACCCCAGGGGTGCAAATTGTCCTGCAAACTCGCCCTGCCGCGACGCTGCGCAGCGATCTTGCGCTTGCCGTGGCTGAAGGTGGCGGCCCCCATGTTGCGATTGTGCCGAGTCATACGCTTGGGTTCTTGATCGACGAGGCCGCCTTGCTCCCCGCTGAGGATCTGATCCCCGCGCGAACGGTGGCGCAACTCTTGCCCGTTGCGGTTGGCGCGGCGCGCACCGCAACCGTTGATGGCCCGGTGCTCTATGGCGTGCCAATCACCTTTGATACGCTGGCCCTCTACTATAATCGAGCGAATTTCACCGGAGCGCCGCCCTCTGATCTCGATCCGCTGCTCGCGACGGCGCGTGGCCTGACCGTCACCAGTAGCAACCCACCGATCTGGGGGCTTGCCTACAATCTCAACCTCGACCGTACGCTTGGTTATCTCTACGCCTTTGGTGGGCGGGTCTTTGATGATGAGGGCGCAATCGTCCTTGGCCTCGATGGGCGCGAGGGCACCGAAGCCTGGCTCAACTGGCTGCTGCAACTCCGTGAAGATCCACGGCTGCTTGCGCGACTCGATGGGGTGCGTGTGGACAATGCGGTGATGGCGCAGCAGGCCGTAATGACGATTGATTGGGCCCATGCCTTGCCGGTCTATCAGACGATCTGGCCCGGTAATCTGGGGGTGATGCCTTTGCCGCATCTGTCGGGGAGCAATCAACAGCCGCAACCCCTGGTGCAGAGTGATGTGTTGGTCTTCAATGCCCGCCTCGGCGAACAAGCCGAGCGGACGGCGGCGAGCGCCCTTGCCACCTATCTGCTGGACGAGGTCGCCCAGCGCGAATTGTTGCGCGCTGGCCGCCAACCGGTGTTGATGAGCCTCGATCTTGAAGCTGAAGATACCGGCCTTGATCCAGCCTTGCGTGATGCCGCCATTGCTTTTCGCACCCAGGCCCAGGTCGGCTTGCCAATGCCCAATGGCCGGATCGCCAACGAGGTTGTCTGGAATATTTTGCTCGATATGCATAGCAGTGTTTTGCGTCGTCTGCTTACCCCTGAGCAAGCAGTTGAACAGGCCGATGGAATGTTGCGTAACCGCCTCGAAACAAGGCCCTGATAATGGTATAATTACGACAAGCGCTAGTCATTACACTTGCACCCGTAGAGTCACCCGTTCTATCCCATTGGCACGAAGTAAACAAGTTGCCCGTAGTCTCAAGATGTAGTAGAATAGGCTAGGACGGTCATCGCGCTATGGCCCGTGTGCTTTGCCGGTAGAGACTGGCACATTCTCGCCTTTACCCCACAACTGGTTGATGGCCCAAGGAGGATATAAATGGCAAGCAGAACCGAAGAGATGGTGCGGCATCTGAAGGCCCTGTCAATGAATACGCCTGACATCGAGGCATCGGCTGTCGTCAGTGTTGATGGTCTCATCATGGCTTCGGCGCTGCCCGCTGATGTTGAGGAAGATCGGGTCTCGGCGATGAGCGCGGCAATGCTTTCGCTTGGTGAGCGGATTGCCAATGAGTTGCGGCGCGGTCAACTCGATCAAGTCTTTGTTCGGGGTGAAGAAGGATATGTGATTCTAATGGCTATCGGTGACGAGGCCGTCTTGACCGCTCTTGCGCAGAGTCGTGCCAAGCTTGGCCTGGTCTTCCTCGATATGCGCCGCACCGCCAACGAGTTGATTAATCTCGTCTAGGCTGTTTCCCAGGCTCTGTGTTACACGCGGGCAACGAGTTACGTAGATACTCGTTGCCCTTTTTGTTGTGGGCAAACCTTGGCTTTTTTTAATGCGGCGGCACCGGCAGGGTAAACCAGAAACATGTCCCCTGCCCTGGCGCGCTGGTGACCCCAAGGGTGCCGTTGTGCAACTTGATTAGTTGTTGCGTAATGGCAAGCCCGAGCCCGCTTCCCCCTCGATCACGGCTGCGGGATCGATCGGCACGGTAAAAACGCTCAAAGATGTGTGGCAGATCGTCGGCTGCAATGCCTGTGCCATTGTCTTCGACGGTGACCCGTACCAGCGATCCTTCGGCTGTTGCCTGCAAGGTGATCGTGCCGCCTGCCGGTGTGTGGTGCAGGGCATTGCTCACCAGGTTGCGTAACACTTGCGTCAGACGTTCAGCATCACCTGTCACCATCGGCAGTTCGGGTGCATACGTGGCGTAGAGCGTGATCTGCTGATTCGCCGCAAGCTCTTCAAAGAGCGTGACGGTCTGGTCAAGGAGGAGGCCAAGCGCTGTGGGGTTGAGGTGTAGTTCGAGTTGGCCGGCCTCGGCAAGCGAGAGTTCCCGTAGGTCGTCCACGAGTCGGCGCAAGCTCAACGTGGTATCGTAGATGGTCGCTACTTCGCTTTTGCTGAGCGGGTAGACATCGTCGAGCATGGCGCGCAAATTCCCCTGCACGACGGTGAGTGGGGTGCGTAGTTCGTGGGCAATGTCGGCGACCATGTGACGACGCTCGGTCTCGCCAGCTTGCAAACTGGCGGCCATTGCGTTGAAGGCCTCGGCAACCTCGCTTACTTCGGTGGGTCCGCCAGGCGGTACCCGTTCGTCAAGGTTGCCCTGGGCAATGCGTCGTGCGCCATGGGCGAGCCGATTGAGTGGTGCCGTCAGGCTCCGCGCTAGCAGCAAGCCGAGGATGAGTCCGATGCTGGCAGCAAGGAGTGCCGACCACCAGAAAATATCGTTCAGATCCTCCAAAAAACGCTCGGCTGCCCCGGGCAAGCTGCCGCCACGTGGGTCGCTGACGAGCAGATAGCCCACAGTCTCGTTGGCGACAGTGATTGGGAGGGCGTTGTTGCGTTCACGTACTGCCAGGCTGTTGCCCGTTACGATTGCGTTGGGATCGGCGATCAGTTGCCCCTGGGCATCGGCTAGCGCAACACTGCTCCGGGGTGCCCCCGACCCTTGCGCACCTCGCCCCTGTCCAGGGCCATACTGGGCCGCCAGGATTGTCTCAACCCCCTCCCACGAACCTTGCTCGCTGTAAAAACGCTCAAGGCGCCCGATCAGCCCCGAGTCGGTGACCTGACTACGTACGACATAGCCCCGAAAGGTTGTTGCTGCCCGGTTATTCGCCAGCAAGGCTACGGTCACGATGGCCGTCAGGGCCACTAAGCCGAAGCTCAAGGTCAGTTGGATCCAGAGGCGTTTCATAGGTTTCGTAAACGGTACCCGATGCCATAGACCGTCTCGATCAAGGGGCCTGCATCGATATCACGTTCGATCTTCTTGCGTAAATTTTTGATATGGCTATCCACGGTGCGCTCTAAACCGGCATAGCTATAACCAAGGCCCTGCTCGATTAATTCCGTCCGGGTAAAGGCGTGGCCTGGGTTGCGCATCAATAGTGCCAGCAACTCGAATTCTGTAGGCGTGAGTTCGAGCGCAACCCCCGCCACCGTCACCCGATGGGCATCAAGATCGAGCACGAGATCCCCCAAAGTCAGGCGTTGTGTGGCTACAGGTGTGCCTGCGGTACGGCGTAAGACCGCTCGGACACGCGCGACAAGTTCACGCGGATTGAACGGCTTGGTGACATAATCATCGGCCCCCAGTTCAAGCCCGACAATGCGGTCTGTATCGTCAATGCGCGCAGTTAACATAATAATAGGAAGTTGCGCATGAGCCGGATCGCTGCGCACCGTACGGGCAATCTCGAAGCCGTCGCGGTCAGGCAGCATGAGATCAAGCACGATGAGATCAGGCCGTTCAGTGCGGATGGCACGGAGGGCAGTTTCCCCATTATACACACCAGACGCACGAAAGCCTGCCTGCTCGAGATATGCGCAGACAAGCCGGACTATTTCGCGATCATCATCAACGACAAGGATTGTTTCTGGCATAGACGTTCTTCCTCGATCCTCCGTCTGTCTTCGCTGCGCTGCGGGCAACGAAGGAAGGCTTCGTTGCCCGCAGCGCTCACCGTACCTATCGCTTGCCTCCACGACGCTGTTGTCCACCACTCTGGTCACACGTTCCCGTGCCATCGCAGGTGCCATCATTGCTCTGCTGACGTGTACCCTGGTTGGCCCGATCCCGGTTGCCCTGGTTGCCATTGCTTCCCATGCTCAATGGCTGATTGATCCGCTCGGTGAGCTGCGTCTCAATTGTTGCCAGACGGGCGTCGGCATCAACCTGGGTCAGATGACCTGCGGCGACAGCGGCCTCAAGGCGCTCGGTACGCGAGGCAACCATTGTCTGCACGAATGCGGCTGGATCAACGCCCCCAGATTGGAGCGCGGCAGCAATGGTGCCGTCCGTCCCCAGTTGTGCGACCAATTCGGCACGAGTGAGGCCAAGCGCATCGGCAGCCTGGGCCACAAGCGATTGATCCGCCCGGCCCATGCGTCCGTTGCTGACCTGACTGCGGTCACGACTACTCGCCCCCTGCTGTGCCGCACTAGTGGGAGGCCCGCCCTGGGCCGAGGCTGCGGGTGCAAAGCTCAAGGCCACAATGGCAAGCAGCGCGAGGCCGATGCCAGTTGCAAAAAGTGAAAAGATGCGTTTCATGATGGTTCTCCATATTGTTGATCGAAGATCGTCTGGCCATTCCAGTGATCGCGTTCTCTCGATACTTCTACTATAGCAACTCTTTATGGAGAACCTATGGAGATAGGGGGTAGCTGTTGTGGATATACCCATATGGAAGGTGGCCCTGCACATCGCAGCGCTACCTTCCATATGCTACAATATCACCTATGCCAATCATGATGAACCTGACCACCGCCGAGCACGGCGGCACCCAGCCTTCCTGCGGGACGGGCGATCATAGTAGTTGTGGCCCCAACTGTTCGTGTGGCTGCCCCTATACTGGTATGCACGAGCGCGGTCTTGTTGAGCCCATTGCGCTCGTCGAGCCGCGCTATCCCAACGAGTGGTTGGCCTTTGTGATTCCCCCTGGTGAAGACGAGTATCACCCCGAACATGGCATGCTCGTTGTCCATAGCCCCGACGATAATGAAGTCTGGGACGCCGTCAGCCGCATTACCTTCAACCAGGTGGTGCATGTCTATTTTAATGGCTGCTTAGAAGCGTACCTCGAGCTTAATCATTTGTAGGACCGAATTTTACATATGAATTGGGCGCGAGAAAAGCCAGCGTAGCTGGCTTTTCTCGCGCCCAACTTTCTCTAACTCAGTTCAGGTTCACCTTCCGCAAACGCAGCGAATTCGTCACCACAAAAACTGAGCTAAACGCCATCGCCGCTGCGGCAAGCATCGGGTTGAGTTGCACCTCCGTGAACGGGTAGAGAATGCCGGCGGCGACCGGGATCAGCATGACATTGTAGATAAAGGCCCAGAAGAGGTTCCAGCGAATGGTGCGCATCGTCGCCCGACTGAGCGTAATCGCCTGGCTGACCCCGGCGAGATCGCCGCGCATCAGCGTGACCGCTGCGGCTTCTATCGCGACATCAGTGCCTGTGCCAATGGCAATGCCAACGTCGGCCTGTGCAAGCGCCGGCGCATCATTGATGCCATCGCCGACCATTGCCACGACCCGGCCTTCGCCCTGGATGCGTTTGACTTCATTGGCCTTATCTTCGGGCCGCACCTCGGCCAGTACCCGGTCAACGCCAACTTCGTTGGCAATGGCCTCGGCGGTACGCTGGTTGTCGCCGGTCAGCATGGCGACTTCGATGCCCCGGCTGCGCAGCAGTGCAATCGCCGCCGCTGAGGTTGGCCGCACCGTGTCGGCGACCCCAATGACCCCCAACGGGACGTCGTCTGCCGCGACAATCATCGCGGTCTTGCCTTTGCTCTGCATTGCGCTAATGGCGCTTTCGAGTTGCTCTGTCCCAATGCCGCGCTCGTCCATCAGACGGGTTGTCCCGATCAAGACGGTTGTGCCCTCGATCTCAGCCTCGACCCCGGCCCCGACGATGGCGGTAAAGCGCGTCGGGCGCGTTAGTGTCAGGCCCCGCTCGTGGGCCGCCTGGACAATCGCTTCGCCAAGCGGGTGCTCGCTCCGACTCTCGGCGCTCGCCGCTAGTTGCAAGAAGTGTCGCTCGACCTCTTCTGCGCTTCCGTTCCTGGTGACGCCTTGTTCCAGTAGAAGGCTCGCCTTGCTGACGCCATCCCCCGGGTCTTTCTCGCCTGTTGCGGCAGCGGCAACCGAGGCCGGCAGGACAGGCTGCACGCCCTGTGCGAGGACAATGATATCCGTCACTGAAGGTTTGCCGGCGGTGATCGTCCCCGTTTTGTCGAGCACGACGGTCTGAATCTTGGCAGCACGTTCGAGGCTTTCGGCATTCTTGATCAGAATGCCCCGCCGCGCTCCGACGCCGGTACCGACCATAATCGCGGTCGGTGTGGCAAGCCCGAGCGCACACGGGCACGCAATCACTAGCACCGAGACCGCAAAGATCATGCTGCGCGTAAAGCCGACATCGCCAATGAAATACCAGACCCCAAAGGTTGCCAGCGCGATCACGATGACCACTGGGACAAAGACCGAGGCGACCTGGTCGACGAGGCGTTGCACCGGCGCCCGGCTCCCCTGGGCCTCCTGAACCAGCCGAATGATCTGCGCCAGCGCGGTCGCCTTGCCCACGCGGGTGGCCCGCATCTGGAAACTGCCACTTCGGTTGATCGTCGCCCCGACGACCGGGTCGCCAACATGCTTCTCAACCGGCAGGCTCTCACCTGTCAGCATGCTCTCATCAACACTCGAAGCGCCTTCCAGCACCACCCCATCAACTGGGATCTTCTCGCCCGGGCGCACGATGACCACCTCACCTACGCGGACATCACCCACAGGGATGTCGATCTCTTGCCCGCCGCGTAGCACGCGGGCGGTGCGTGGTTGCAACCCGATCAGACTCTTGATCGCCGCGCTTGTCTGACTCTTCGCCCGCGACTCGAGGTATTTGCCCACCAGTACGAGCGTGATGATGACGGCGGCGGTCTCAAAATAGACATGCCCCGGTGCCCCACTGACGAGCAGGGCAATGCTGTAGAGGTAGGCCGTGGTCGTCCCCATGACAATCAGAGAGTCCATGTTGGCCGTACGCGCTTTGAGTGCCGTCCATGCGTGGCGATAAAAGTCGGCCCCGCTATAGAACTGCACCGGCGTTGCCAGCAGCAGAAAGAGCCAATTGAGCAGATCGTCGCGGGCGGCGATCTGGTGCATCATCGCCGCCATGGAAGCCCCGTGATCCTGGCGCATCATCTCGGCCCCGGCCCCGATCAACCAGGGATTGATGAGCCCGATATCGCGAGCCATCGCGATGAGAAAGAGGGGCAGGCTAAAGATGATGCCCACGGTCAATTGCCGTCGCTTGCGGGCAAGTTCTGCGGCGCGGGCGACGGTCTCGGCATCCTCGCTCTCACCCTCTTGCTCGGTCGTCTCGATCACCCCGTAACCGGCTTGTTCGACCGCTGTCTTCAGTTCGCTGAAACCGGTCGCCGCCGGTGAAAAGACCACGGTTGCGCGCTCAGTTGCCAGGTTCACGTCGGCGGTCAAAACTCCGGGTACCTTGCGCAACGCTTTCTCGACGCGACTGGAACACGAGGCGCAGGTCATCCCTGTGACTGGTAATTCAATGCGATCAGTCACAATGCCGTAGCCAGCCTGCTCGACGGCCGCCTGGATCTGCTGGGGCGCAAGTTGGGCCGGGTCAAACCGGATACTCGCCTGCTCGGTGGCAAGATTGACGCTGGCGCTTGCTACGCCAGGGAGTTTCTTGACCACCTTTTCGACTCGCATCACACACGAGGCGCAGGTCATCCCGGTCACCGGTACAATAAGTTCTTGTTCTGCCATAGGTTTTTAGGAGCGTTGCTTAGCTGCGAGCTACGCTCAGATAACTGGAGCAACTTCTTCATAACCCGCCTCGCGAATCGCGGCCACAATCGTTTCCGCTGCGAGCGTGTTCTCCGACGCAACGGTCACAACCTTGCTTGGCAAATCGACCGTGATACTGGCCACCCCGACTAGTTTCCCCACTTCGTCGGTGACCGCACGCACACAGTGCTGACACGAAATCCCCGGGACGTGAAATTGTTCGGTTTTCATCCTTGCGTTTCCTTCCTATGCACTCTGACGTGCTTCAAAGACGTCCAATAATTCGCGCACGACCCGTTCCCGTTCATCAAGGCTCTCACTCTGGATGGCCGTGGTGACACAGGTGTGCAGATGTTCATCGAGAATGCGCTGGTCAAGACTCGCCAGGGCCTGCCGGATCGCTCGTGTCTGGTTGAGCAAATTGATGCAATAGGTGTCCGCTTCGACCATGCGCTGCACCCCGCGCACATGCCCCTCGATTGTCTTGAGCCGCTTGAGCAGATCTGCTTTGTGTTCGCTGTTCATTGCCTCCTCCACCCCCTCCCCCCCGGGGGGGGTACAAGTAGTATACCATTTCTTGGGAAAAAAGCCAGCGTCGCTGGCTTTTTTCCCAAGAAAGATTTATATTGGTCGCCCGTTTAGCTCCGCGGAAACTGTTTGCTTGCTTGCTTGGCCGAAGAACTGGCCGGGGCTTCGGCGCGGTAGAGGCTTCCTTCGAGGATGCGCAGGAACGCACGACGGTCGGCGCTGCGCACGATGGCCTGTTCATGGGCACGGGCGAGCGCTACCGGGTACCCGTCGCCACGTACCGCCTGGTCATAGACGAGGGTATGCACCTGGTTCACCAGGTCTGGTTCGCGGGCGACCCATTGCGGGATCTCGATCCGACAGAGTTCACGGGCGACCCGTAGGTAGAAGAAGTGGATCAGATGCGGCCCGTAGCGTTCCAGGTTGATTCGGCTCATCGAGCAGAAGATTGGCCCGCGTTGCCCTTCGGCCAGCCCCGCCCCGAGAATGTCGGCATCAACAAGCCCCTGACAAACCATACACGAGGCTTCGCGTCCGGCACGAATGTCGCTACATTCGGCACAGACTGCACCTTGCCCTGCGGCTACATCGACATCGGGGCACAACATCAAGCGGATCATGCCCATCACTTCGGGTGATTGTGGACGGCTGATATACGAGGCAACCGGAAGGGATCGTCGTCGTAACTGTTCAAGATACCCAAGATAGGGTTCAAGAAAGAAGTCCTGGACAAAGCGCTCGGCCCCCGCCAGCGCCCAGCGTATCAGCGTTCCATCCTGCAAGGCAAGCGCCGGCAAGTCGTCGGTCAGGTACTCATCGGCCAGTTCGGCTAGTGCGACCCCTTCTTCGACATCGCGCCGCGCACTCAGGTACGCCCCTTCAATCGCCACGCGCCGCGACCCTTCCCGCAGATAGAGATCCTCTTCCCGGTAGTAGAGCGTTGGCTGCGAGGTGAGGCGCGCTGTCGGCTGGTGGCCGTACCGCAGAAAGACCTGGCCGATGTTCAGCAGGTAACAGCTCACGCTCCCGTGGCGATCAAGGTCAATCTGCGATCCATCGGTGGCAACGAGGGCATACGCGGCTGGGGGCGGGGGAAGATCGCGTACCGTTCCGATCGGCTCAATCGGGCGGGCCAGCAACCACTGGGCGGTCGGGCGGCTCAGGTCAACTGCCTGTGCCCAGTGCGCCTCGTTGCCATCGGCCTCAAGATAGTGCGCCCGTAGCGCGAGCGCCCGCGAGGCGGTCGCGGCGGCTGCACCAGCTGCTGCCTGGCTCATCTCACGGATCTGTTTGCTGAGCGTCGAGAGATCAAGTCCCATAGGCTTCGCTTACCGCGCTTTCAACTGCTCGGCCAACTCGACAAAGAAGGGCAGCAATTCGGGATTCTTGAGCGAGTCGGGATTCGCGGCACGTTCAACGGGTGCACCCATCAGGATCTTCTTGACCGGCACCTCAAGCTTTTTGCCACTGAGCGTGCGCGGCACATCGGGGATCGCAAAGATCTCATCGGGCACATGGCGCGGCGAAAGCGCTGTCCTGATCGCCGTTTTGATGCGCTGTTCCAGCGCCTTATCGAGGCTCACCCCGTCGCGCAGCACCACAAAGAGCGGCATATACGAGGCTCCACCCAGCCCTTCGAGGTCAATCACCAGACTATCGAGGACCTCGGGGATCGCCTCGACGGCCCGGTAGATCTCGCTGGTACCCATGCGAACGCCCTGGCGATTGATCGTGCTATCCGAGCGTCCGTAGATCACGACCCCACCATGCTCGTTAAACACAATCCAGTCACCGTGGCGCCACAGCCCAGGATAGACCTCAAAATAGCTTTCGCGGTAGCGACGGCCATCAGGATCATTCCAGAAATAGATCGGCATCGAAGGCATTGGCTCGGTAATCACCAGTTCGCCCATCACCCCCGTGACGCTGCTACCATCGGTATCAAAGGCCTGCGCATTGACGCCCAGCATGCGCCCCTGAATTTCCCCGCTATACACCGGCAACAGGGGCGTGCCGCCCACAAAACAGCCACACACATCGGTGCCCCCGCTGACCGAGGCCAGCCAGAGCTCTGCATTGACTTTGGCATAGACCCACTCAAAGCCCTCGGGTGGCAACGGCGACCCAGTTGAACCCATCCCCACAAGCGTATGCAGATCGTACTCGGCACCCGGATGCACATCAGATTTCATTAGGGACGTAATGTAGCCTGCGCTCGTCCCAAAAAAGGTTATGCCCGCCTGTTCGACATACTTCCAGAGCACCCCCATATCAGGATAGCCCGGGCTTCCATCGTAGAGCGCAATCGTACTGCCCGTTAACAGCCCACCCACCAGTAAGTTCCACATCATCCAGCCGGTTGTCGTAAACCAGAAAAACCGGTCACCGGGCTTGAGATTCAGGTGAAGGGTCAACTCTTTTAGATGCTGGATCAGAATGCCGCCCTGGCTCTGCACAATAGCCTTGGGGAGACCGGTGGTGCCTGAGGAATAGAGTACCCAGAGGGGATGGTCGAATGGGACGTGCTCGAACTGCAACGTCCCGGGGGTTGCGCTTGCCGTCGCCCATGTCAACACCCGGCCTTCGAGATCGTTGCCAGTCGCTGCTGGATCAAGATAGGGCACCAGGATCGTCGCTTCAAGCGTCGGCAACGCCGCGTGAATCTCGCGCACCGCCCCCAGGCGTTCGTGCGCTTTGCCGCCGTACCGATACCCATCGACAGCAATTAGCACCTTGGGCTCGATCTGCTGAAAGCGATCAATCACACTCGGACTGCCAAAATCGGGCGAGCAACTCGACCAGACCGCCCCGAGACTCGCCGCCGCGAGAAAGGCCACTAGCGCCTGCGGAATATTCGGGATATAGCCAACCACCCGATCACCGGCACGCACCCCAAGTTCACGGAGCGTTGCGGCAACGCCGGTTACCTGGGACTCCAATTCAGCCCAACTCACCTCGGTTAGTGGCCTGCCCTCAGCTTGAAAGATCGCCGCAGGATGGCTCGTCGTCGCCTGGCGAAAGATATGCTCGGCATAATTGAGCCTTGCCCCCTCAAACCAGCGTGCCCCGGGCATCGTATGGCTCGACAGCACTGTCGTGTAGGGTGTGGACGACTGAATACCGGAATATTCCCAGATCGACGCCCAGAACGCCTCGATTTCATCAACCGACCAGCGCCATAATTCATCATACGTCGTAAACTGCAACCCACGGGTCTCGGCAAGCCAGGTCATATAGTGCTGCATATTGCTCTGCTGCTTTAGTTCAACAGAAGGTGACCAGAGCAACATCGGGGCAGGCTCGTTCGGCATCGAACACCTCCAGAGAGTATTGCATCACGATAAGCGCCTCTTATTGTACCCTATCTTGCCAGGGCAATCACAAGATGGCAAGACCTCACAGGGCTTCAAGCCCTGTGAGGTCTAGTCTAGCGGATTCATTCGAAGCTTTGCGTCTTTGCGCCTTTGCGTCACACAATCTGCCTGATGCGCTAAGGCACTTGTCTTAGCTAGACAGCGTCTCTTCCGAAGACTTGACCGTTTCACGTGGTTTGCGCTCGATCCGCTCGACTCCCGAGTTCATCCGTTCAACCAGACGGCTCATATCTTCAACAAAGCGGTCAGTATCCTGGATCGGGAAGGCAAAGCGCACTGGCCCGAGCTCGTTGAGGCGGCTCAGGATGTTACGCGGGAAGAGGGCCAGTTGATCGGCAAAGTCGGTCAGCAGATTCTTGACCAGGGGCTCAAGATTTTGCGCGGTATTCGTGCTCGGAGGCGGGTCAACCAGGGTCAACACGAGTTGGCGAATATATTCGGCGTAGCTCTGGATCTTGACTTCGCCCTGTTCACGGACGATCAGTTGACACGCGAGCCGCTGGCCTTCGGCGAGTTTCGCCTCGGGAATCCAGGCTTTCTCGGCCTCACTCGGCGGGCTCAAATACTCGGCCCCTTCCTGCACCTGGCAGCGACAGAGTTGGCAGGTACCCGCGTTATCGCACAGGAAACCGATATGCGCCGCATTGCGTCGGGCAACATTCAAAACCCGCTCGCCGACCTTCGCTTCCATCGCGACATCGTTCATAATGATGGTAGACATGTCTGATCTCCTCTGGCTGGAGCTTGGGGGGGCCGCATGTACCTAGGTTAGCCTTCACAATAACATAGGCGATAGATCGCGTCAAGCAACGTGATGAGGGTGCTAAGCTTGCGCTCACTCCAGCACATCAAACCCAAGGGCAAAGCTTATCGCCTCGCGTAACTCGCGGAGCCTTTCTGGTGCAAGATGTGTAATATAACCGGCGAGCTTGGCTTTGGCGATCTGATTCATTGCTCACCCCATGCTTGCTCAGCGTCCCAAACATCAAACTCACCTGGCGCAACGGGATGTTGCGCATAGCCTCTGGCATGCTGCTGCTCTTTTTCAAGGATGGCGTGATGGCGTAATGCGAGTTGGAGGGCTGAGCGAATAAATGCCGAACGGGTGGTTTGCAGCGCTGCCGTCAGATGATCCACTTCAGCCAGCAACTCGTCATCAATGGTCATTTGGATCGTTTTCACAATGCACCTCGTACGCTCGGTCGCATCAGCTTCTGGTGCTGGCACCGGCCAGCTACGCTGGCCGGTGCCAGCACCATCCTTACACCCCCCCAATGCCGAGGCGCGTTGCGTTGCTGCGCAGCGCGACAATGACTTCGGCGATGAGGTCGTCGAGCGGCATTGCAATCACGTCGGCCCCGTGGCGAATGCCGTCACGACTCACTTTGGCGGCAAAGGCTTTGTCTTTCATCTTTTTCTTGACCGACGAGACTTCGACGCTCGCGATGTTTTTGTCGGGGCGTACCAGCGCTACGGCGGTGACAAAGCCGCTCAATTCGTCAACTGCATAGAGTGTCCGTTCCAGCACCGAGACTGGCGCGATGCCGCTGTAGTCAGCATGACTCAAGACGGCTCGCAAGACTTCTTGATTCCATCCAGTTTCGCGTAGATGCGCGACCCCGTAAAAGGGGTGCCCTGGCAGCGTCGCCGGCAGAGGCTCGCCAGCAAGGATGGCCTCGGCTAGCGCGGTCGTGGCTGGCCCTGCCTCGGGCATGCTCGGATATTGCTCGAAGTCCATGTCATGGATCAGGCCCACCGCTTCCCAGAGATCGGCATCTTCCCCGGTCTTGTGGGCAAAATGAACCATACACGTCGCGACGGCCTCGCAATGTTTGCGCAGGCTCTCCGCCTTGACCCACTCGTACAGGGTCGCTCGGGCACGCTCACTCAACATACATGATCCTCTTTCTTCTTGATCCCACATGCGTTGTGCAGGCTCCATAATAGCAAAAAAGTGACGAGCTCGTGCCATGCCATGGTGGCACAGAGCAAGAAGCCTACGGGCCCGTCGCGCCATCCTCCGAGTTGTCCATAGCGCCGCCAAAATTCGCGTGCCGGTGCCCCGAGCAGGTTGCGCCAGCGCATGATGCGCCCTTGTCGGTAGAGGGTCTGCGCTTCGGCGAGCGCGTAGCGGCTCTGTTTGTGCCACAATTCGGCGAGGCGCGTGATATTTTCGTGCCAGAGATGCTCGTGCGTTGAAGCGATGGCTCCGTCCAGGCTCGCCGCTTCATGCACCAGGCGGCTTTCGTCAAAGTGTGCCGCATTCCGCCGGAGCAGCCGGAGTTGATGATCGGGATACCAGCCGCCTCCCTGCAGGATCTGGCCGAAAAAGCGATTGTATCGGGGCAGACGAAAACCTGCTGCGGTTGGCTCGTTCTGCAAGGTTGCCCTCAGTTCGTTGGCAAGCGCGGGTGTAACCAGTTCGTCGGCATCAAGGAAGAGCACCCAGGGTGTACTGGCGAGTTCCAGGCCCCGGTTGCGTTGCGCTGGAAAGCCACGCCAGGGTTCGCAGACGACCCGTGCCCCGTGACTCTGCGCTCGTTCCGCCGTACGGTCAGTCGTACGGTCGTCGAGCAGCACGATGAGCTCGTCGGTCAGGCCGCTCACACTGCTCAGGCACGCCTCGATATACGCTTCTTCGTCGCGGGCAATGATCACCACGGCTAGCATGGCTGCTCCTTTTCAGCGCTGCAATTGGATCGACGCAAGCACAATGCTCCCGCCGTCACCGACGCCAACGGGATCGAGCCGCAGGCCGGTAATGATCCCCTGCCATCCAGGCGCAGCGGCAAGATCGAGACGATAGGTGGCGAACTCCTCGCCTTCGATCAGCGTCCAGCGCATTGAACGCGCCTCGTCGGTCTGCCCGTTCTCGTCAAGCCAAAAGAGTTGGGCATCGCGGGCGGCTGTTGTGGCGGCCATTGTGATCTCGATATTTGCAAACGCTGCCGTATCGAGGCGCATGGGCGGGCTGATCAGGGCTGGGTCAATGCCTGGTTCGAGCCTCCATCCCTTGGCGTCGCGCCCGAGCGTGGTTGCATTGAGCACCCGCCAGCCCCACTCCAGACGGGCGAAATCCCAGCCGGGCTCCTCGGCGAGGGTTTGGGTTCCAGGGAGCACCCCGTACCTCGGCAGGGGCGCGGCAAGTTCAAGAGGGCGTAGGGCCTCTCGGTAGGGCGCATAACAGGCTGCTACCTCTTCGGGGGCCAACCCGAGCCGTTCGCTGGGTGTCGGTGGCTCACCGGGGGGCGCTGGGGGCGGATGAATTGCATCGTCGGCAATGAAGACGGCGTAGCCGCTGGCGAGCGCCGTCGCAATGTGTTCCTGGATCAGCGCACACGCGGCAGGCCAATCATTGCCAGTCAGCGCAACCGCCTGATTCAGCGAGATTACGTTGGGGTGTTGCTCGTAAAAGGGGAGGTAGAGTTCGGCAAGGCCATCAGGTACGACCAACAGATCACCTGGGGCTGCAAGGTCAACCAGGCTCGTCGCGGCAAGGCGTTGCAGATCGCGCTGCGCATCGCCACGTTGCTGGATGGTCGCCCAGTTGAGGCCAAGCATCGTCACCCCGATCCCAAGGACGAGCAACTGGGTGAGTTGATGCCTCCAACCGGGAGCCTGAGGATCGCGCTGGTTGCTGGCAGGATGCGTTGCCAGCAAGAGCAGCAAATAAAACGGTGGCAAGCTCGCGATCCAGAATTCGATATTGTCCGGCTCCCACCAGAGAAAAAAGGCCCCATAGACCAGCAACCAGCTCGTAGCGATCACTAGGCTCCCCGGCGGTGCGGTGCGGCGCAGCGGGCGCAGGTGGAGGAGCAGCAGGCCAAGGAGCAGCAGGCCCAGGATCGCCCCGCCTGGCTGGGCAATGGTGTCGGCGAGCCCCTGCCCCAGCAAGCTGAGTTTCGCCTGATCGACTGGCCCCCCCCAGAAGCCGGTGGTGGTATAGCCGGCGGCCCAGGTAAAGAGATCGGTTGCGTTGCGGAACCCACTGACTCCCAGGCCAACCCACAGATAGGCCCCACCAACCACCAACGCCAGAGGCAACCCATAACTGAGCAGGGTGACAAGAAGGCCACGCCAGTCGGTCGGCCCTGCCTCTTTTTGCTTGACATAACTGTAAGCTAAAGCAAGACCAGCGGGTACACTCAGCAGCACATTCGTCTGGTGAAAGAGCACCGCCACGCCTTGCACCAGGCCGAGGCCAGCGGCAAGGGTTGGTGAGGCAGGCCTACGGGCTGCGCGGAGCATCAATGCGAGCGCAACGATCAGGAAGATGGCCGCAATCGTATAGACTTCGACCTCAATCGCATAGTACCAATAGGCAAAACTGCTCGCGAGCAGTAACGCCCCGAGCAGCGCCGGTTGCCATGCCCACGTCTGCGACTGACCGCGACCGATGAGGCGTCCGATCACCATCCCAAAGAGCGTCACCCCAAGCGCACCTGCCAGTGCATTGGTCAACTGTAACAAACGTTCGGCCCCACCGGGCCACCCCAGGCCCCTGGCAACGGTGTGGATCAATGCCCCGAGAGGGCCATAGGCGAGGTGGTGCGGATGGAACAACTCTTGCCAGGGCTTGCGTTCGACATCAAGGATATACGAGAGCGCATCGTAGGTATGCACATCGGTGAGGGTCAGCACATAGAGTGCCGCGCAACAACAGAACGTCAGGAGGGCAAAACTTCGCATTAACGCACGGCATCCTGTCGTTCAATGCTTACCTGATCCCCAAGGGCGGTACCGGTAGCAGCAATCATGCCAGCGGGCAGTTCAACCACATAATGGGCGCGCCAGGCACCAGCAAAAGGGCGATTGGGGGGCAGCGCACTGGTCAGACCTACCACACGGTCGTGCCGATTGACAAAGACAACATCAATCGGAAAGCGCATAAAAAAGCTATGCACACTCGAACACGGCACAATCAGCAACCCCTCACCGGGTGCAAGGCCGGGGTGCCCAATCAGGCCTTTGCCGCGCGCCAAAAAGCTACGGGCCTCGGTACAGGCCAGGGCGAGTGGAACACCTCGCGTTTGATTATAGACGGCTACGGTCACGCTTCACCCACCAAAAGACTGCAACAGGCGTGGCACAGCAGGCCCGAGGATCACCACAAAGAGGGCCGGAAAGATCAAGAAAACCATGGGGAAGAGCATCTTGATCGGGGCCTGTTGAGCCAGGGCCTCGGCGCGTTGGCGGCGTTTGACGCGCATCTGATCGGCCTGAATGCGCAAGATCTTTGACATCGACACACCGAGCTGATCGGCTTGAATGATCGCCGAGGTAAAGGTCTGCACATCTTCCACACCGGTACGTTCAGCAAGATCCTTCAGCGCCTCGCGACGCGTACGACCGAGGCGAATATCGGACAGCACCCGTTTGAACTCACGGCTCAGTTCATCGTCCCATTTTTGCGTAACGCGTTGGAGGGCAAGATCAAAGGCGAGGCCAGCTTCAACGCTAATACAGAGCAGATCAAGGGCATCGGGCATCGCCTTCTGGATGGCCTTTTTGCGGTCAGCAATCTTGCGGCCCAGCCACATCACGGGCAACATATAGCCCAGGACAAAGCCAATGACACTATAGAGCACCGCCTGGCCCGTCTCCATCGTACTGAACGAGACGACCATAATAATCAAGCCGAGCATGAGCGTCAGAGCGACGCGCAGGCCGATAAACATCGCCGGGGTAATATTGCCTGGATTACCGGCCAGTTGCAAATTCAACTTGAGCCGATCCATACTCTGGCGTGGCCCATACTTGCCCATCGTCGTCAAGAGACTGCGCGTAGCCGGCAGAATCACCCGCTGGCTAAAGGGTTGCTCGAGCTCCATCTCTTCGAGGGTCATCGCCCGTTCAGTAAACTGATTGAGGCGTGCCTCAATCGCATCTGAACGGCGGGAACCCATTAGCACAAACACCATGAGCCCGATCCCGCCGAGGATAAGCACCCCAAATACGAGTACCAGAGGACTCATTATCACACCTCAATATCCATAATCTTCATAATAGCAAAGAAGCCGATCACGATCATGACCATTGATGTCACGGGCAGGCAGCACCAGTTTTCGGGGGGAAGGCCAAAGGTAAAGATCGGGGCCATATATTCGGGGTTGACCATAGAGATAAAGATCGCCAGACCAACGGGCAACCCGGTAATCACCCAGGCCGAGATGCGGCCCTGGGCCGTCAGCGTATTAATCTCACCTTTGATCCGCACCCGTTCACGGATGGTATGCCCGATCGTATCGAGGATCTGAGCCAGGTTACCGCCCACTTCCATCTGAATGTTCACCGCCGTGATCAACAAATCGAGGTCTTCAGAAGGCACCCGGCGTTGCAGATTGGTCAGCGCCTCTTCGGTTGAGCGTCCGAGACCGACCTCCTGGACAACCCGATGAAACTCATCATTCACGGGATAGGGGGCCTCTTTCGAGACCATATCAAGGGTTTGCAAAAAGCTATAGCCACCGCGGAGGGCATTGGCCATCATGGTGACCGTATCACCGAGGCGATCATTAAATGACTTGAGGCGTTGCTTCATGCGGATCCCGAGATAGAGATTGGGCAGGAAGGAGAACAGCACCGCCCCAACGAGCCCCGACGCGAGCATTGCCATCGGGGTTGCACGACCAACAAAAGCGCCGACCCCTGCACCGAGGAGCGCGGTACCGAGTTTGGTGATATAGAACTCGGCCACCGTCAACTTGACGTCAGCGCGGGCGAGGTCGCGGGCGGTATTGCTCCCCTGTTTGCTTTTGGCAACAACCTTATCAATGCGTTCAAGGGCCTGACGCGGATTAGCTTCATCGGTTGTTTGCTCGCCACGCCCGGCAAACTCATCGAGGCGTGAAGCGACGCTATCGCCCTGGCCGCTGCGCAGCATCACCACAACTCCAGCAACGATCAACACCAGCAGCAAACCCAGGCCACCGAGGGTAATTGGCATCATCTCAGGCGAAAGTAGTCGCTCCATACCATGTTCCTCAGGATAGCAGAACCACACACCTGCTCTTGCCCGGAGGCACCCATCGGCCAGGTACCGGGTTCTCGATCCTTAAAAACTAAGTCGATCACTCGAGCCAAAAATTGTTGGCGAGAGATAGATATTCATCGACTCAAACTTCTCGATAAATTTGGGGCGTACCCCGGTGGGGCGTAGGGTTCCCACGATCTTACCCTTTTCATCAACGCCCGTCTGTTCAAAGACAAAAATATCTTGCATCACGACCACATCACCCTCCATGCCGGAAAGTTCGGTAATCTGAGTGACCTTACGTGAGCCGTCCTGGAGGCGGGACTGTTGGACAATCAACTGCACTGCCGAGACAATCTGTTCACGGATGGCGCGAGCGGGGAGATCCATCCCGGCCATTAGGCACATCGTCTCGATACGAGCCATCGAGTCTTTGGGGGTATTGGCGTGCAGCGTCGTCATCGAGCCATCGTGCCCAGTATTCATCGCCTGCAACATATCGAGGGTCTCGCCGCCGCGACACTCACCGACAATAATGCGTTCAGGCCGCATCCGGAGGCAGTTAATCACGAGGTCACGGATCGTCACCTCGCCGCGCCCCTCAACATTTGGTGGGCGTGACTCAAGGCTAATCACGTGATCCTGGCGAAGTTGCAACTCAGCCGCATTTTCGACGGTAATAATGCGCTCATCATTGGGAATAAACGACGAGAGCACATTCAGCAGGGTCGTCTTGCCTGAGCCGGTACCACCCGAAACGACAATATTGGTCCGCGACTTGACGCAGGCCGCCAGGAACTCGCCCATCTCCTGGCTCATCGAGCCAAAGCGAACGAGGTCATTGATCGTCAGATTATCTTTGCGAAACTTCCGGATCGTCACGGTCGGGCCATTGAGGGCGAGGGGCCGAATAATGGCATTGACGCGTGACCCATCGGGCAAGCGCGCATCGACCATTGGTGACGACTCATCCACGCGGCGTCCAAGGGGGGCGACAATGCGGTCAATAATGCGCATCACGTGGGCATCATTACTAAACGTAATATCAGTATGGATAAGCTTCCCAGCTTTTTCCACATAGATCTGTTTCGGGCCATTGATCATAATTTCACTGATAGCCGGATCAGCGAGCAACGGTTCAATCGGGCCAAGCCCAATAATATCAGCCTCGATAGCCTCAAACATACGCTGGCGTTCCGACTTGGTCAGCACAATGCTTTCGCCATCGAGGATCGCCTGAAACGCCTCTTCGACCTGTTTGCGCACGCGAGCTTTATTGCTCAGATCCATCCGCGGATCGAGTTCACTAATCAAGCGGGTTTGCACCCGTGTTTTCAATTCATTAAAACTCGCATCAACGGTCGCCTGATGGGGGCGAAGGGTATTGGTGAGTGGTTGAACCGGGCGAGCGGCGGGTGGGGCTGCGCCAGCCCCGAGTTCACTGGTTGGAGGAGCGCCCCCTAGTCGTTTGAGTAGTGACATCTAGCGCCTCCTAGCGCTTAAAAAACCGAAAGAACCCACCCTGAGCGGGCTTCTCTGCCGCTTTGCCAGTCTTCTCGGGTAGCCCCTTACCGGGATTTCCCTTTGCGCCAGGGGCGCGTGTGGCGGCCGTCAGATCACGGGCGAGATTCAGGATATCACGCGAAAACTGGTGATTGGGCTTGCTGATAATCAGGGGCACCCCCTGGTTGATCCAGAAGGTCACATCATGTCCGGCATCACCAATTTGATAACTCACCTTGCGCTGGAGACTCTTCTCGATATCTTCGGCCTTGATGCCGGTGCGATTCGTTGCTTTATTGAGCACGAGCATCGTCTTTTCTTGCGGATACCCCAGCAAATCGGCGACTTCGAGGAAGAGGGTAAGATCGCGGATGCAGTGCATCTCGAGGGTAATCAGCGTCACAATCCGTGTCGCCAGATCGAGTGAGGCCAGGGATCGATCCTGAAAAGAAGCCGGCGTATCAACGATCACAAAATCAAACGAACGCCGGAGGGCTTCGAGAATGGCACGCACATGCTCGGCATTGACCAGTTCACCGCGTTGGGGATCAGGCGGGGCAAGTAATACCTTGACCTGCGATGTATGCGTAGCGAGTACATCTTCGAGCAGTTCTTCATCAAGCTCATCCGTCCGCTGGGCAAGATCGATGATCGTTTTATCCGAACGCAGATTGAGGATGACCGCGAGATCACCAAAGATGGCATTGGCATCAACCAGGGCCACCTTTTTACTGGTGAGTTGGCGGATCGCAATCGCAAGATTCGCGGCGACGACCGAGGTACCCACCCCGCCTTTGGGGCTAAAGACTGCAATGATCTGTCCGAGTTCGACCCCCCGCTGAGGCGCATTGATCCCCCCGCTCTCTGCCAGGTTGATCGTCTTGGGACGGGTGGCAGCGAGTTTATGGACATGGCGAATGGACTTATAGAGGTCATCAGCACTGATGGGCTTGGTTAGGAACTCACGTGCCCCGGCAAGCATCGCCCGGCGCAGATAATCCGTTTCGCCCTGCACACTCATGATGATGACCTGGATCGCCGGATCTTTATTCATGATCGCTTCGGTGGCGGCGATTCCGTCCATATCGGGCATATTGATATCCATGAGGATGACGTTGGGGTGCAGTTGACCAGCCATCGTAATGGCCTCACGGCCACTACTTGCTTTGCCAACAACCTCAATATCTTTTTCGAAGAAGAGTAACTTCTCGAGTTGTTCGCGTGTGTCAACAATATCGTCGACGATCAGCACGCGGATTTTTTCACCCTCGGCCATCGGTCTCTCCTCACTGGTTATCAGGCGGTCACAGCGCACTTCTCAGCCAGAGGCACCGAGCTTATGGGGCGCGTACAGGTGCTGGTGTCCGGGTCGGATCGGGCGTTTCGAGTTCTTCCTGGCTATAGATCCGTGGCGGCAGTGACTCGGGCAAAGGTACGCCAAACTCGGCCGTGAGCAGATCCAGGGTAGCCCCGATCGTCTGTTCGACGGCATCATCACCGGCCCCACGGAGGACAAGCACCAGGCGTGCCTCTGTTGAAATCGCCAGTTCCATCAACTCAGCTTCTTGATTATTCAGTGCCAGCACAAGCGTCCAGAACCCTGGGGTAATTGTGCCTGCGGCAGCACTGTCTGGCGGAACGACCGGATTGTTGATATCCTCGACCGCAACAATCTCTTGACCCGCTTCGCCTTCGGGGGCCGGGGTGCCATCAGCGGGTGGGGGTGCAGGGCGGACAATACGCAGCACCTGAGCGCGTTGAATAATCGTCTTGGTACTCGGAAGTTGCTGCTGGTTATCCTGGAAGACCAGTTGTGGCGGTCCACCGGGTTCCGAGGGGGGGAGCAGGACTGGCTCGCGTTCGCGGCGGTTAATCGTGAAGGTTGCCACCACATCGACAAAATCGCCGGGTTTGATCTGATCAGCGACCCCCGAGAGGTTATTGACCAGGAAGGGATAGGCTTTATCGGCGGGGCGATCGGGTTCGGCGGTTGGAATTTGTTGAGAGAGCCCTGGTTCCGTCAGCGCACTGCGCGGAATGCGCTCGCCAGCGCGAAACGCCCGCATCGTCAGTTGGCCGATGACTTCACCGGGGGTCGAAATATCCTGGCGTTCCACAAATTCGGTCTGCGGGATCGCGATGACCTCGAGGGCGGCCAGATCGTTAATGACCGTATTGGCGGGAATATCAACCCGAGCTCGTACCACATCAACTTCGGGGATGGCCGTTGGCTCAGCGATGATGGTCGGCAACTCAGGCCCCCCGCCAATCAGGCTACTTCCTCCTGGTTGCAGAAAGAAAAATGCGGCTGCCCCACCAACGATCAAGATCAAGCCAATGAGTAAGATGAGCACGCCACCACGCTTCATAGCGGGGTATCCTTCCTATTCAGGAGCGGTCGTGCAGATGCACTGACCGTATGCCTGGCTATCATTATAGCATATGCCTTTAACCATTACCTTACCACTGTGGGCAGGTAGAGCCTGTTGGTTGACAGGATTGTGAACCGACGGATCAACGGCGTCGTGTCGCCCTCGGTCAGGTTTTCGCCGCGATTATTGGTCTTGCCGAGGCCGCCTTCGGCAACCAGATTGAAGGGGTCAATCAGGGCGGCCACAGCATAGTGGCCTGGTGTTGCGAAGAGCGTGCGGAGATCGGCGAGCGGTTGATCCTGACCAAGCTCGGGCAAGAGTGGATGGGCATTATAGTTGGTGTACCAGCCTGTATTCAGGGCCAGCGTGACATCGGGTGTTGTCTGGGCACGGTTCACCCAGCGGTAGACTGGTGCGCAATCAACGCGGTTATCGTCGTCATTCTCAATGGGGAGGGTCGGCACCACGAGCTCGGGCTCGGGTTGTTCAAGTTCGCTATAGGCCACACAGAGCACCACGGGGAAGAGGTCGGCCCCGACGAGCGCGGTTTCGCTTCGTCCGTCAGGATGCAGATTCTTCATCGCGAGGTCGAAGCTGTCGAAACGACCTTGTTCCGTGACACTGACCTCAAAACGCTCGATCCAGAGGTCGGGTTCACCGGGGATCGTCTTTTCAACGCTGATATTGAGCAGTTTTGGCGTTCCAGTGATATCAATCGGTGGGATCAAGCCGCCTTCGGCAGTGCGGCCATTCTGGGTCAAGAGGGCGCGATACTGGAAGCAGGTTGCATTGAATTTTTCTTCGCCAAACACCTCCTTTAATTCAACGCGGTTGTTGCCAGACTGTGAAAAGAAAGACGAACTGCGATCACCATCGAGTTGAACCCAGGGGGTATTGGCCGGAAACGCGCCCTCATCACAGCGTGCATCGGCGCGGCGTACCCGGCGAAACTCGATGATCAGATCAGCGGTCGAGTTGCGCGACCGGTCGATCTCGGTGGTCCAGTTGATCGCGAGCACGCGGGCGGCCCCATCGGCTGCGGTTGACTCGTCACTATCGATGCGGATATCAAAAAAGCGTGAATAGTACGACCCCTCGACGCTGCGGCGGGTTGCGTTGGCTTCCGCGAGCCCCCCGATTGAACCACGCCAGAGCACCCCACTGGTAGTGCCATTGCGATCACGGCCCCCGAGTGAAATGGCCCAGGCTGTGCCGGCCCCAGCGGGGGCTTGCACGTCTTCGGGGTAGCGGGCGGGTACAATCACAATGCCGGCATTGGCAAGCGGATCGAGCAGCGGATTGGCGGGATTGTTATTGCCGATGAAATACTCGGTACTCTCTTCGGTGATCGTCTGGAGATCAAAGCGATCATTGTGGATCGCCGAGGTGATCGAGTCAAGGGCTGAATTGGTGGCACTGGTCGTCGTCCCGCCAACGACATAGAGCCGGTTGTTGTAAGCAAAGCTCGAAAGCCCAGTACGGGCCACACCCTCGGTATTGACCAGGCGATTGGCGAGATTGGGCCGCTGGCTCCAGGTTAAGGCACCGGTGTCGGGATCGACGCTGGCGCGGTAGACATACTCGTTACGGAAGGTGCGGGCGGGATTGACATAGCCACCGGCAATGAAGATGGCATCACGTGTCACCGTCACCCCATCCTCAACAACGGTGATCCGCGAGGTCATCGCGCTATGATCAAAGAGGCCCGGCGTACCAGCAAAGCCACTTGGTGGCACAACAGGCATATTGCTGGTGCGTAGCCATGGATCATCGGCGGCATTCGTCTCGGGATGCCTGAGCCTGCCTGTCGTTTGATCAATCTTGGCATAGAAGACGGCTGCTGTGGCAAGGTCGGGAAGATTGGTGGCGACCATCAAGCCGCCGGTGACATACAAAAACGCATTATCACTCGATGTCCGCACGATCACGGCGGCAGCATCGGCCACCCCGAGCTTCCGGTCGCCTAGCGCGGGCGGGCCTTCATCAACAATCGGGGGACTCGGCAGCATAAAGCCGACCCCCTCGTCGTTGGCCGTCCAGGTGATGTTGCCATCAGCCGTCACCGTACCAATCTGCACCAGCGGGGTAGTCAGGTTGCTCTGCGAACACTGGGTGGCCCGGATAAAGCCGCCAATCGCATAGAGGTACCCGGTGTTGCTGCCCGCCGGTACTTCGAGCGCGGCTGCGGCAACATCGCTGCGGGGCGCAAGGGTCTGTACCCGCCCACTACATTCGTCAGCGGTGAGCACCACGGCCGGGGGCAAAGGATCATCGAGGAAAAAATCGTTGGCACTGGTTGCCCCTGTCGGCAGCGTTTCGTCAGTATAGCCGTGCGCAACGACAAAGCCGTTGGCCTGATCGACGGTTGCCCAGAAGGTCGAACTGATGGTTGTACTCGCCTGGAGCGAACCCTGGCTGCCGGCAAGCGTATAGATCCGGTTGCCGAGCGCTGCGACGCCGTGGCCCTGGACACCCGGATTGGGCAGCGTTTGTGGGTCGCGGCTCCACTTATTGAGCAGGCCGATAGGGGTTAGCAAGACGGCCCCTTCGAGATCGGTGCCAGGAGGTGACTGCACATCGGCGCTGATCGAGGTACGCTGAACCGTGCCTCGGGCGAAATCGCCCTGACTATTGTCAAGCATTTCGGTAAAGATCGTGACAGCGGCTCCGGCCTGGCCGCCAGGAATCAAGACAACCACCAGCATGAGGATCATGAGGGTGGCATATGCGACCGCACGGGTACGTCGGACACGCGAACGCTTATGCATGAGGGGACTCCTGTGGACTACGGGCTGAGAGGGGGGATACGTGAAGACTGTCTGTCAGGAGAAGGGGTGGGGAGGGATAACCCTCCCCAACGACATCGCAGGTACCCACCCGACCAGGCCGGGCTTGCTTGCTCATATTTATGGCTGCCACGAACGTGGTTTATTATCTGCACAGACATTGACGTCAATGGTGGATGGGAAGCGCATATGCAGATCAACTTGGGTTGACGGTTTGAAACTGCCCACCTGGGTGCGTGCCGAGACCTGAATGGTTGTATTTGGTTGGGCCGTCACACCATCCCAGAGCACATCATAGCGACGGGGCATGGCATAGGGGTCTTGATCATCGCTATCGTGATACAAGAGCCATGCATTCAAGGTATAGGTTCCGGGACGTACACGATCAGTGAAGCGATAGTAGAGCTGGTTGGTAGCCTCGTTTACCTTGATTTCGGTCACTAGGTTGCCCCCGCTGCCGCCCTCGGTTGGGGTGAGTGTGACCAAGCCCACCGTCGGCCACTTGATTTCTTTGCCATCTTTGAGTTTAAAAATGAGGTTCGTTGAACCAGGCGAGAGATTCTCCTTCCTCATATCGGTGCGCACATCGCCTTCACGGGGCACACAGGCAAGATCCTGCACCTGACGGCCAATTGACTCGAAGAGAATATCGAGGTTGTTCCTGCCCGTCACCGGATCGGTTTCGAGCGTCGAGACCACATAGCCCGTCTCGAAACCATTAATCGGATCCGAAGCAATCTGCCCACTGCTTAAGCCACCGTACACCTGGTTGAGCGGGGAAATGCCGACAGCGTAGACAATCGTTTGTGCTTTGCGATCATCAGGAATATAGTCACGGGTATCGGTCGCGGTACCTTTGAGCCAGGTATTGCTGACCTCAATCGACTGATTGATCGGACGATTATAGAGTACATTATCTTTCACATAGGTACCCCCACCGCTATTCGTATGGCAGATCGCTGTATCAATGAGTTGTTTCGTCTCCAGGCCCCGGCAGAAGGCCCGGTGGGTGCCTTCCACCGCACCTGGGCGGCCCTGGCCCCATGTATCGGCTCCATATGTACCCGGCGAACTGAAGGCGTGATAGTTGCCCGCGTTTTGATTAAAGAACTGATTCGAGACCCCGTCGGTGATGAAGAGCACCACGCGGAGATAGGTAAACTCCCGGGGGGTTACTGTTGGTGGTTGCCCATCCTTCGGCCAAGGCTCCGTTGTAGCACGAGAAGCGCTTAGCACGCGCGAGGCCCGGAAGAGGCCAGCAGTACCGTTGGTGCCGCCATTGCTGACATAACGCTTGCCGATCTTGTCAGGGCCAAAGGTCGGATGGGTCGTATCGCGCTCTGGTACGTCAATGGTACCGGTTGAATGCTTGTCAATCTCTTTTTTCAGCACAGCTTTGTTGCTGCTGAAGTAGGATTGGCCGCTGCCCGGCGTGCCAATGCCCACATAGCTCCCGTCACTTTCTTTGAAGATGAAGGCATTACCATTACTATTAACATCGCCTGTATACCAGATATAGGCAAACTGATCGGGTGGACGGTTGGGATCGTCTGTGCCAAAGTAGGCCGTATCAATGAGTTGCTGAATCGCCTGTTTGGCAATAAACATCCGCCGCTCGGTATATTGCCGCCAGTAGCGTGATGCGCCGGTACCATCAGTCTCCGAATTACCATCAATGGTTGAGCCATTAGGGCGGGTATAGACTGGCCCGTTGGTACACTGGGTAAAGACCGAGGGTTGGGGTACACCATCCACCGTCAGAGGCCCCTGACTGGAATAGATATTGCCGCCACCGCCAACATCGCACTGCCCATTGAAATTGGCGCTCATCGAGCCAGACTGGTCGAGCACAATCACCCACTGGATCGGATTATACTCGGTGGGCCGATTCTGATAGGCCGGCGTCAGCGCCACATCGCCCCACACCTCGCAGCAATCTTCCTCGTTGGGTGGCACCGGGCTAAACGAACACGCCCCGAGCAACGCATCTTCCTGCCCAAGGTAGACGAGGTCGAAATAGGTATTATTCTTCCCTTTGTTGTCTGAGGCGAGGATCACAAAGACCCCGAAGCCAGTCACGTTATAGCGGGAATTAGCCCCATTGTCAGCGGCCGGAGGATTATAGAGTGGCAGGATCATCCTGGTGCCAAGGGCTTGATGTTCCTGCATTGCGTCCCATGCTTTGCCAACCATCATCCCGGTCGAGCCCCAGACCCAGTCACCAGGACTGAGGATGCCAGGGAGGGCGGGATAGTTGACATCCACCACCCCTGAAGGCAAGGGAGCCTCTTCAAAGCCATCGCTGAGATTGCCAAACCCACGGAGGCTATTCTCGGCATCGACGGCGCTCTTATTGGCTTCCTTCCAGCGCAAGAACCCAAAGTTGCCAGGGCTATCGTTATCTTTTGGATAGACGCGTCGTGCCGTATAGGTAGCAAAAGGCCCACTGGGAATGACGCGCCAGTTGGCATCATCCACTTGCCTGAACTGACCCAAATCATCGGTGAGCGTCTGGCGGTCAATCGCAAATGGATAGACGCCCTGGCCTATCGGGCACTTACCGGCATAGGCACTGGCCCCGATGGGCAGATCGTTGCGCCCGACGACGCGCGCAAAGTAGGTGTCAACCTGACCTTCGAGGCGCACCTGGATAAAGGCAACATCATTGGTCGGGATCGCGTTGGTATTATCAGGGGTGATCGACGAAGCCCCGGCAATAGCCCGGCCATCTTTATCGAGATAGACAGCGGTTAGTTGTAGCTGATTGCTGTTTGGTGTCTGCCCATAGGCGGCCACGTCAATGCCATTGGCAGTCAGCACCTGCAGGATCTGGTTGTAGACCATTGCGCTGGTATCACCAGCGCGGCTATTGAAGACAAAATTCATGCCAGCGATCGACGAGGCATTGGCCGCCGCGACCACCCGGCGCTCTTGCGAAAAGGTATTGCCAACATCCACCGAGAGCCCGACCATGGCGACAAGCACCACGATCATGAGGGCGATCAGCGGGATGCTTTGGCCTAACGTTCGCCTACGATACTTCTTGGTTCTTGTTTCCATGATCTTTACCCTCCATCTACCATCAATCTACGATCTTGATTTTTGCTTTGAACTGTCTTCGCAGTTCGTAACGTATGTTTCCGGGGTTTGGTCACCCTGAGTACTCCATGGCCTTTGGGCGCTTATCAGAACTCACAGGTCTTCAAGACCGGTGAGGTCCTAGACCGGTTTTGTTTTTTAGGAGCAAAGGGTCTCAGGCGTCCCTAAGGTGTTGTATAGTACTGGCTGCGTATCGGCATCAGGTGTGAGGCCTGCAAGCGCACCGTATTGCCAAAGGCTGGCGCAAAAGGAAAGAAAAAGCTATATTCATACCGCACCGTCACACGGATCCAGCACCCGCTCCCGCCGGCCTGCAGATCACGGCCCCGGACATTGCCAACACAGGAAGGCTGCAGATTACTCGTATCAAAGCCGAACAGGTTTTCGACATAAATGTAGCCATTTGCGTTGGTGGCAACGTTCGCGTGCAAATTCTGGGTCAGATCATCAACCCCATTGCCGTCGAGATCGCGCAGATTAGCAAAGCCATTGCCTTGATCGCCGGCGGCTCCGTAGACGCGGTTGGCAATTTCGGCATAGGGGATGACAAGTTGGGTAATATTGCCGTCTTTATCTTTCACGGCGTGCGGATAGCTCCCATAGACGGCCCCCTCCTGGGCGGCGACGCGCAGGGCCTGCATGGTAAAGTAGATCAAGCCCAAGTCAACGACGGCGGCCAGCAGAAAGAAGATCATCGTGGAGGCAAGGGCAAACTCGACGACGGCCTGGCCCCATTGCTTTGGGTGGCGTTTGGGCAACGTCGGGTGAGCAGGCTCAACCCTGGTCTCACCTTGTCGCCTTGCCTTCAGCATTAAGGATGTGATCAACTTCTTCATAGCACTTGCTCACTGCTCACAACATTATTTATGGCGTAGGATCAGGATTGATCCGCACCCACTCGGTCTGATTGGCAGCACAGGCCACCCCGATCTGGCGCGTGGGGTCACGTCCAAGGTTTTCGAGCGAGCGACGCTGGGTGACCCGCATTGTCACCCCATCGTTCATACCAAGCAAGCCAAAGAGAGGGGTCAGGCTATTGACCGGGTAGGTGATCGAGATCTCAATTGGCCCACGCACAGCCAGATTACGGGTAGCGCCGCCATTGGGATAACGGATGGTCACATACTGAGCCTGGGCGACCGCATCTTGTTCATTAACCCCCATGCCAAGCAGGGTTAGCTGTGACTCAATCGCCACATAGATCCCATTGACACAATTATCTGAGCGAATGCTGCGCGGCGCCCAGACATTGGGGTCTTGATTGAACCCAGCAGGATTCTGGTTCAGCCAGGACTCGTGCGGAGGCAACTGGGCGGCCACTTCGGCACCATTGCGGGCAGCCTGCGAAATGGTCGAATAGGCAAAGATCAGCCAGCCAAACTCGATGATGCCAAAGATGACGATCAAGAGAATGGGAAGCATCAAAGCCATCTCAACGATGGACTGCCCTTTTTTGTGTTGCGTATGCGCCATGACCGGCCTCCGTGCAGGGTCTTCTCGTCCAGCCTTATTATAGCTCTAGGGCAAGGAGATGCTCAATAGTCTAATGGTACCGTATTGGGGCACGGCGTCGCCGCGCCCCAACGGCGGCACGGGGCGGCGGGGCGGGGGCACGGCGGCGGCGTGCCCGTACGGGGGGGCGGCGAGGGCGGCGGGGCCGTGCCCGTACGGCGGGGCGGCGGGGCGGCGGGGCGGGGGCACGGCAGGGCCGTGCCCGTACGGCGGGGCGGCGAGGGCGGCGGGGCGGGGCAACGCCAGCCATGTCATTCCGAACGGAGTGAGGAATCTTCGCTGCGGTGCATCGGTGCATAGAAGACCCCTCGCTGCGCTCCTAAGAAACAAACCGTGTTGTCAGTTCCAGTGTGTCCTCTGTCATTCCGAACGCAGCGGAGCGCAGTGAGGAATCTGCACTGATCGTCATGGAAGACCCCTCACTCCGTTCGGGGTGACATGGGCGGGCCGGTGCAACACACTGGTTTCTCTCGGCACCACTGGCCCGCGGGCCACTTGGCACTCGGGGTGACAAGGACGCGCGACGGGGGCACGGCGGCGCCGTGCCTGTACGGGGCGGGCCTGTGCAAAAGGTGGACAATGCACAGATTTGGGGGTATACTGGGTGTAAGAGGATGCAAAAAGAAAAAAGATATGGGTGGAGTGGTATGATAGAACGAACGCATTTATTGGAAGAGTTTGTGGTTGTGCGTGCGCCGATGGGGCGGGTTGAAGCGGTGATGACTGAGCGCGACCCGATGTTGCGTTGGATGTCTGGGGCCGTGCGCTTTGAGCCGGTGGATGGCGTCTGGACATTTGACCAGGGGACACGGTGGCAGTTGACGTTGAGTGGCCTTGGACGTTTGTTGCAAGCGTCGTATGTTGTCCATGAGCGTCGGCCTGGATTGATTCTGTGGGCGTTTGATGGGTTTTGGGAAGGTTTTGATGCGTGGCACTGGATGCCGCAGCAAGACCCTGAGCATACATTGATTCAAAATCGCATTGAATATCAGCTGCGTGTTCCGGTGATTGATGTCGTCTGGCCAGCGACGGTGGGGCCACTGATGGGCTGGGATGCGCGGGTACAGATGCAACGGCTCAAGCAGGTTTGCGAAGAGCAAGGAGGCTAGGATGGCACGTCCGTTTATTCCGATGACCGGCAAATGGCGCCGGGAATTCATTCAGCCCCGTGGGCCTAAAGGAGTACCGCAGGTAGGTGAACTGGCACCTGATTTCACCCTGCCGTACGCAAAGATGGTCACAGGACCTGAGGGCGAACTACAGATCGAATATGGGCGAACAATCACGTTGAGTGCGCTGCGCGGTCGTCCGGTGGTGCTGAATTTGTCACGGATTGTGAGTGATCGTTTCTTCTGACCGCACTGTGCGCCGCAGCTGGATGCTTTGCGGGAAGCTCATGGTGAATTCGTTGCGCGGGGGGCTGAATTGCTGGTCGTCAGCAGCACCGAGCTTGAGATGACGAGCTTTGTTGCTGAGACGCTGAATGCCCCGTATCCGGTGTTGAGTGATGGTGACTGGTCGGTCTTTCATCGGTACGGCATGGGTTCGGCGATGGGGGTGCCGTTGCCGAGTACCTTTGTGATTGATCCCGAAGGGATTATTCGATGGAGTTGGGTCGCCCCGCTCTCGGTCGTTTTTACGCCGCCGACACCCGAGACACTGCTCTCGATTCTGGATCAGTTGTTTGGATAGTAGTTGTTCTGTAGGCAGCAAAAAAGCCAGCTTAGCTGGCTTTTTTGCTGCCTACAGAATGAAATGACCGGAAGATCTAGAATGCTGCTGGGCTGACGACCATACGGCGAATGTAGCTGGTCTCGATGGCCTGGCTATACTGCCATGCGCCGAGGGCGAAGAGGGCCTGGGCGATTGTCTGGCTGATCTGCTCGAACCAGACGACCGCGATAGTATCGAAGGTCATATTGGCCATCTGGGACATCAGCAATACCACAAGCATTGTGGTCAGGAAGAGAGCGCCGGTTGTCCACATCTTGCGGCCCCAGGCGGCCAGGATGAGCATGATCAGCATCCCGATGTTGCCAATCGAGGCCAACAAAATCAGAGGCACGCGCCACGGGCCACCAGCCTGACCAATAAAGGCGGAGAAGACGACAAAGAGCCCGATCACAATGGCGGGAACGATCCAGGGGCGCTTGAGGGGGGGCTGTTCGCGGAGCATGCGGCGTACCTGATAGAGCGACCAGGCAAAGATAGTAAAACCAGGGGCGATCAAGGGGAAGAGGCCATGGTACATCCAGCTGATCTCGGTACCAGTGGCCGCAATGATTAGTTTGCCTGAGGCTTTGAGGAGCCCACCGAGCACGATCAAGATGGCACCGATGGTTGCCATGCGCCCAATTGAACGATCCATCTGGATCATCATCCGGGTCAAAATGATCAGACCGATCGCCGAAAAGATAACCGTCATGTAGTCCTGCAAGCCCAGTATCACCGTGTATTGATCTTGCATCGTCTCCGCTCCTTTGTGGCAGACACCTTCTACGTAACGTATATTGTATATATGTCACACGATTCTGCAAGTTGATTGTAGTACAGAGTCGGGAGAATCTGGTGGAGAGATCTGGAAGAAAGAGGGAGAACTGACAACCAGGGTAGGGGCGAGGGCAGAACGTCCTCGCCCCTACCCTGGTGAAAGGGTAGGTAACGGGAGTTGGCGGGTTGGCAGAAAGGGTCAAGAGGGCCTACAATAGAGGGAGGCGAACCGGGACGCCCCGGCCGTGTGAGCGAGGGAGCGACGATGCATATGGAACTGACGGCTGACAAGCTGATTGAGGCGCATTACTGGATGCGGCTGACGCGGGCGTTGGATGACCGAGGAACCTTTTTGCACAAGCAGAGCAAGATTGTCGGGGGCTACTTCTCGCAGATCGGGCACGAGGCGTTGAGTGTCGCGGCGGGGATGGCACTTGGGCCTGAGGATGTCTGTGCGCCGATGCATCGTGACCTTGGCACATACCTGGTGCGTGGGTTGACGCCACGGCGGATTGTGGCGCAGTTTCTTGGGCGGAGGACTGGGGTAAGTCGGGGGCGTGATGCGAATCTGCATGGGATGGGTGATTTGAGCCTGGGGCTCATCGGTTTTATTAGCCACTTGCCTGCCTCGACCCCGGTCATTGTTGGGGTCGCCCATGCCTTCAAGCTGAAAAGCGAGCCGCGGGTTGCCATGGCCTTTTTTGGTGATGGTAGTGCGAGTCAAGGCGTGGCGCATGAGGCGCTCAACTGGGCCTCGGTCTTTCAGGTACCGGTGGTTTTTATCTGTGAGAACAACCAGTACGCCTACTCGACGCCGTTATCGCGGCAGATGCGGATCGAGCATATTGCTGATCGTGCAGCGGGGTATGGCATCCCTGGGCAGATTGTTGATGGCAATGATTTCGAGGCGGTCTATGCGGTTGTGCATGAGGCCGTCGAACGGGCGCGGGCAGGTGGCGGGCCGACGCTGATCGAAGGCAAGACGATGCGCATGCGCGGGCACGCCATTCACGACAACATGGCGTATGTGCCCAAAGAATTGTTGCAAACGTGGGCTGCGCGTGATCCGATTGTGCGCTTTGAGGCTACGCTGCGGGCGCGAGGGTTGCTTGATGATGTGCGTCTCGCCGCCGTGCTGGAACGGATTGAGACCGAGCTAGATGAGGCCCAGGCGTTTGCGGAAGCATCGCCGTATCCTGACGGGGCTGAGGTGCGCGAAGGGGTATATGCCTAGGAAGGCTTTGCGTCTGATGCATCGCCTTCACTAGGCATACTGAAGCCTAGCCGAGGACAAAGATTTGAGCGACGGCACGATCCTGGAAGAGCAGGACAACGGCTTCACGGGCGGGATCGTAGTCGTTCAGGATCGCTGCGAGATTGGGAGGCCACTCATCTGAGCCAGCATCAGCGGGATAGTAGGCGATGGGGGCAGTGCCGGTGGCGGTGCGGAGATCAATGCCACGCAGGTCAATCTCGATGACCCCGATGCCATCACGCTTGTACGATTGGGCCGCAAACGCGAGTAACTGTTCACTAATGACGGTTACGTAGCTCCCAGCGATCTCGGTGGGATCACTTTCGGGTGTTTCGAGTAAACGGCGTAGATAGAGCAAAGCCTCTTGTTGCTGTGAATTCATAGGGTTCTCCGGGTGATACACGCGACTGCCCCTATGATACCGCATGTAGAGAGGAATGGCACAAGAGAGGGGCGAGCAAGGCTCGCCCCTCTCTTGTGCCCGTATGCCGGGCTGATCGGGGCACCCGCGAGGGGTGCCCGTACGCCGGGCCTGATCGGGGCCCCCGCGAGGGCCCGTACGCCGGGCCTGATCGGGGCCCCCGCGAGGGGTGCCCGTACACCGGGCTGATCGGGGCACCCGCGAGGGGTGCCCGTACGCCGGGCTGATCGGGGCACCCGCGAGGGGTGCCCGTACACCGGGCTGATCGGGGCACCCGCGAGGGGTGCCCGTACGCCGGGCTGATCGGGGCACCCGCGAGGGGTGCCCGTACACCGGCCTTGACACGGGGCACCCGCGAGGGGTGCCCGTACGCCGGGCTGATCGGGGCACCCGCGAGGGGTGCCCCTACTTCATCATGCCCATGCTCAGAGCAGGTGAAACCCTTTGGGGTGTAGGATCCTTGCGGCCCTACACCCGTTGGCTTGTGCTTGGTGCCTAGTTGACGTTGATACTGATGCGGCGCGGCTTGACCTCTTCGGCTTTGGGGATGTTGAGGTGGAGCACACCGTTTTCGAGGTGGGCGGTGATGTTATCGCCGCGCACTGTTGTTGGCAGGGTAATGCTGCGGGTAAAGCGGCCATAGCGACGCTCGATGCGATGATAGTTGCGCTCTTTGCTCGCTTCGCTCTGCTTGATCTCGCCACTCAAGGTCAACACTCCATTCTCGAAGGTAATCGCCAGATCCTCAGCCTTCATCCCAGGCACAGCGGCCTCGATGAAATAGGCATCGGCAGTCTCACTCAGATCCAGGTGCATCGCGAAGGTGCCGCCATTGCCGGTGCGTGCAACGACGCCTGGCACAACACTCTCTTCAAACAGACGATTCATCGCCTCACGCAGGGTCACCGCCTCTTGCACAGGATCCCACCGGGTCAACGTAGCCATAGGTAACCTCCTTATCATTGCGTTGCTATCTTTTGTTTGTTCGCTTCTTCAGTTGGGCAAGGACGATAGATAATTTTGTTGTGCTTACTATAGGCTACGAGTGTTAGATGAGCATCGGTGGGATATTAGAGCGATGTTAGCGTGCGCTTGCCTTGCTTGCGCATGGGTCGCAGCCCTAAACCGCTAGCTTGGGTTGAGCAAAAGCAAGAGGCAAGTTGGCGTTATGAGTAAATTGTTATCTTGACAGAAAGATCATTCGTTCGGGTTGTTTCAGGCCTCGCTGGGACTCTCTTCTGAGCGAAGATCTCAACGCTATTTTTATCATAACCTGAGAGTCTTGTTTGAGGAAATGCCGTTTTATGGCGTTCTGATGGGGGAAATGGTGGATGATGTCGCATCCGCAGTGTCGTGCAAAACGTAAAAATTATTTAACCTTAGGTGAAAAGGTGTTTATCTTAACCCACCTTTTCACCTGAATGTACGGGTATTAACTTTTTCAAAACGTTGACATCTCTGGTGCAGAAAGCTACTATGTTACTTGCAAGATATGACACCAAGTCGAGAGATTTTCATTCAAGCACAGGTGCCACGGAGCGTACCGTCGAGCAAAAACGGTATCCAGGGCTCAGCCTTGCTGTCCTCATAGCGAGCAACTTGATCTGACGCAAGTTCACCGAGAGCTGTCGAATAGCTTTATGTAGAGGCAGATTCAGGGGGGACAATCGTGCGAATTTTAATTACCAGCGGCGAGTTGATGCAGTCAAAAATGACTCGCTTCCTGCTAGAGGAAGTTGGTTATAGTGTTGAGCATGCGGCAACTGCATATCAAGCTGAACACATTCTTGATCGTGGCAACATTGATTTAATTCTGCTTGATGAGCATTGTCCCGACATTGGTGGTGTGAGTCTTTGCCAGAAATTGCGCTCACAGTATCACATCCCGATCATTTACACCGCTGAAAATTGCCCGGTTGCCGAACGAGTGATGGCATTGAAGATGGGTGCTGACGATGTCTTGCCCACACCATACAATCCACACGAATTGTTAGCGCGGATTGAAGCGGTGATGCGCCGCTATGGTGATGAAAGCATCCGGCTCTTTTCAACCTATCAGCCAATCGCGGTCGGCGAGTTGCGGCTTGATCCTGTGCAGCGCCGGGTGGTGATTGGCGACAATCGCGAAGAGCTCTTGACCGAGCGAGAATTTCAACTGCTCTATTATCTTGTGCAGAATGCCCGTTGTGTCTTGAGTTCACGCCAGTTGCTCCAGAAGATCTGGGGGATGGAAGACATCACCGAGAGCAATCTTGTGCCCGTCTACATCGGGCGATTGCGTCGCAAGATCGAACCCAATCCCGTGAAGCCCAAGCACATTGTGCGGGTGCGTGATCTCGGGTACAGTTATCATCCATAGCACTAACACCTTCTGAATTGAAAAACGGGCGCACGCGGTCAACCGCGTGCGCCCGTTTTTTACATTCCTACGGCACGTTCGAGCAGGCCAGGCTGAAAGCGTTCAGCATTGCCTGCGGCGATGATCTGATTGGCGATGGCGAGGGCGGCAATGCCGGCTTCGCCGCTGACGACGGGCGGATTACCGGTGCGCACAGCCTCGCAGAAGCTGCGGAGTTCTTCGACGAGCGGCTCGCGGCGCTGCACCTTCTGGCGAATGCTCCGGCCTTCGCTGACGCCGATCAGCGCCAACTCGGGCCATGCTTTGCCCTGACAGGAGTCATTCTCGTAGAAGGTGAGATCCTGGGTCAGATAATTCGCAACGTACATCCCCCGTTCACCCACCACACTCAATTCACGGATCTTGGTCGGGGTCAACCAGTTAATATCGAGCATCCCGACCACCCCATTTTCAAAACGCAGCACGGCAGACAACATATCCTCGTGCGTCTGATGGACGTGGCGATGGAGTTCGACGTGCATACGTACAATCGGTGAGCCGATGAGATAGTTGAGGATATCGACCTCGTGGGTTGCCAGGTCAATCACGACGCCAACATCTTCGATGCGGGCGGGAAAGGGCCCGACCCGGCGGGCCGAGATCTGGAAGACATTGCCCATTTCGTGGTCATCAATTTGTTCTTTGAGCGAGATGATGGCCGGATTGAAGCGCTCGATATGGCCGACGGTGAGCGTGACACCGCGGCGGCGGGCGGCGTCCACGAGGGCATAGCCCTCTTCGACAGTGGCAGCGATCGGTTTTTCGATCAAGACGGACACACCATGATCAATCACCTCAGCGGCAACGCGATAATGGTGCTTGGTCGGGACAACAATGGAAACGAGGTCGAGATCCATCTGTGCAAGCATCAACCGGAAATCGGTATAGGCGGCACAGCGATAGGTGTGAGCTACCTTGCTCACGATTTCGGTGCTGGAATCGCACACGGCGACGAGGTCAACTTCTTCCATACCTGCATAGGCCCGGGCATGATTACGTCCCATACTTCCGACACCGATCACCCCAGCGCGAAGTCGTCTCGTCATCCTACCCTCCTTTAGTAAGCACCGTGTCCGTTGAGGACAATCGGAATTGTACGGAAAATAATGTAGAGATCGAGCCAGATCGAGTAGTTGCGGATATAGTGCATATCAAGACGAACGCGGTCTTCGTAGCCAAGATTGCTGCGGCCACTGATCTGCCAGAGACCGGTGAGCCCTGGGCGCACCATCAAAAGATTGTGCTGCCAGCGCCCGAAGTGGTGCAGTTCGTCCTGGGTGATCATGCGGGGACCAACCAAACTCATCTGACCAAGCAAGACATTGAGGAGTTGGGGCAATTCATCGAGGCTGGTGCGGCGCAAAAAGTTGCCCAGGCGCGTCACCCGTGGATCTTCTTTGAGCTTGCCACTGGTCGCCAATTCCTGCCGCTGTTCAGAGGTCAGGCGGGCATTGCCATCAGCATACATACTGCGGAACTTGAAGGCATCGAAGGTACGGTTGCCTGCGCCCATCACGCGGCGGCGATGAATAATTGGCCCCGGACTATCGAGGCGAACGAGCAGGGCAATGAGCAGCAGCAGTGGACTAAAGATGATCAAGGCGGCCAGGGCCCCGCCGCGATCAAGGATCGCCTTGCCGCAGGCGTGCAGGCCCGTAATACGGGTCTTGTTGAGCGTAAGCAGGGGCACATTCGCCTGCTCGCGCACCTGAACCCCGATGGTAAGGAGATCGAAAAGCCCGGGTGAGAGATGCACATTCAGTTGACTGAGGGTTTCGATCGCCCCTCGAATGGTGGACATACGTTCGCGTACCAGATTGGTATCAGCGATAATGACCGCATCGGCGCGATGTTGAAGGACAACCTGTTGGAACGTCGTACTACTACCGAGCACATAGACATCGGGCAAGACTTCCGTGCCCACGTCGAGGGCATCGTCAACAAAGCCCACGATGTGGGAGCCTGCGATCGGCGCGGCCTTGAGTTGCATTGCCACGGCGCGGCCCTCGGCGTTGGCCCCGAGCACAACGACACGCTCGGTGAGCCAGCCCTGGCGCCGTAGTTGGTACATCCCACGGCGGGCACTGAAGCGCCAGAGGATCGTGAAGCTGACCGACGCAAGCCAGGCGAGCAAGAGCCAGGCGCGGGCGACGACAACATCGGGGATGAGGAAGGTGAGAATGATCACCAGCAACATCCCGAGGGTACAGGCATTAAAGACCTTGGTGTACTCTTGGGTACCACCACCGAGATAGTGTGGCTTGTAGAGCCCATAGAGCGCAAAGAGAGCAATCCACGAAGGTACGAGGGCGAGCATCAAGGTCGCGTAAAAATGGGGTTCATTCGAACCTTCGTTGAAGATCGGCCAATTGGTATAAAAGCGCAGGAGATACGCCAGCATAAAGGCCGCGATCAGGGCAATGATATCCCCTATGGCCAGGATCGTGAGCATAGCGGGCCAGCGATCGCGCCAGATACGGGGGTCGTTCTGGAGGCGTTTTCGTGCCACGCGGTCAATGGTCGGGCTGCTCATAGAAACCTCTTCGCTGTACTATTCCTTCAACCAGCGGCTCGTCTTTGCGAAGCTTGACTTCGCGGGCTACGTAGTGTGTGAATGATGTTCTCTGACTTAGGATGACGCAGTCAGGGCGATGGCGCCGACAGCCGATGCATTGATCTGCTGGCCGGCAACCCGGGCGGCGACGCCACGGGCAAAGGCACACACCGATTCGCCGTTGGTCAATTGTGGATAGATCTGCCCGGTATTGGCGAGATAGAGCCCGTTAACCGCACTGGCGACAGGCGGGATCAAATCCGTTGCGCCGATAGGATGCAGGGGCTCGACATACCGCTCGCGCCCGATCCGGATAGCGGCGATATCATCGTCGCGCAGATCAGGGAACATTTGGCGCAGATAGCCAAGGAAAGTTGTCTGCAACTCGTCATCACCCATACGGGCATAGGGACTGCCGGGGGCGACATACTTGGGCAGATAGACCAGATGGTAGCCACCGGCATCGCGAGGACTGATCAAGTTGGTTGTTTCGATCACACCGGTGAAGGGGATGCGTTGGTCGGTAATGTTGAGGGTATAGTAGGGCGTGAGCGAGCGCCGCATCACGAGCAGCATACAGACAATGCCGAGGTAGCCTTCGAGTTGCCCCCAGCGGGCCGAGACGTTGGCGGCTTCGGGTGGCAAGAGGCGGCGGGCGATCGGCGTCTGCATCGTAATAACGGTTTTGTCACTACTCAGTTCCTGCCCATTGACCGACAGACCGACGACGCGGTCGCCGACGACGCGGATCTGGTCAACCGTCGCGCCAGTCGTAATGGTACCCCCACGGGTGCTGACAGCGTGGGCGAGCGCATCGACCAGTTCCTGGTACCCATTGGGCAGGTAGCACATCAACTCCTTACCCTTACTACGGGTATCAGTCGTCCGTACGAGGCGTGACCAGATATAGGTTGCTGGCACCTGCGAAAAATCGCCGTCAAACTTGGCGCGCAGCAAAGGTTCCCAGATATGGCGCACGGTACGTTCGCCGCTGAGCCCAGTCAGCCAGTCAGCGACGGGCATCTGCTCGAGCTGGCGCCAATCTTTGACCTGGCGACAGGCAAGAATGGTATAGGCAAGGCGAGCCCGATCCACGAAAGTGAGTGGCGGAAAGCGCAGGAATTCGAGAGGTGTCGTCATCGGGTACGAGCGGCCATCGTGATAAAAGCCCATTTTGGTCGAAACCATCTTCAGGCGATCACGTAGCTTCACCTCATCCATCAGCCCCATAAGCGTACGATCGCTATTCAAAATCGCATGATAATAACGATCGCAACTCATATGACCAAGTTCTGGGAAGGATGTGCGCCCCATCAGCCCACCGAGGGTGGCCGAGCGTTCCCAGACGCGTACGGACTGACCTTGCTTGAGCAACTCGTAGGCGAGGGTCAGACCAAGAATACCGCCGCCAATCACATCAACCATGAGCGCATCTCCCTTGAATGGTCATCCCAACTACTCAGACAGCCTGGGCGAGGGGAGCTTCAATCTGCAAGGCATTGACCGCCCGCGCAATCTGATGAACCTCATCAGGTGTCAGGCCGGGATGCACCGGTAGGGCCAGAATTTCGGTACTAACGCGGTCGGCAACGGGTGTCGTGGCTTGGTAGCCGAGTTCGCGATAGATCGGTTGATTAGGAATGGTGAGCGGATAGAAGATCGCGGTTCCGACGCCAGCTGCGGCGAGTTGTTGTGCGGCGGCATCGCGGTCACCAAGAATGCGGACGGTATACTGGTGAAAGACGTGGTGAATACCCGGCCGCACCTGCGGCTTGATCACCTGGGGATGCGTGATCAGCTGATTGAGCAGCTGAGCATTGGCGATCCGCCGGGCGTTAAAAGCCTCACACTTGCCAAGTTGCACCCGTCCGATGGCGGCGTGGAGATCAGTCATACGGCAATTGTAGCCAAGGCACTCGTGGTAATAGCGGACACGGCTGCCGTGATTACGGAGGAGGCGAAGCTTTTCAGCGATAGCATCGTCATCGGTCGTAATCATGCCACCTTCGCCACTGGTAATATTCTTGGTGGCATAGAGCGAGAAACATGCCGTACTAAAATTACCGGTTGGGCGCCCGCGATAGCGAGCGCCGACGGCCTGAGCGGCATCTTCAATCACAGCGAGGCCATTGCGGCGCGCGATCACCATAATGGCGTCCATCTCGGCGGGATGCCCATAGAGATGGACGGGCATAATAGCGCGGGTACGGGGGGTAATCGCCGCCTCGATCTGGCGAACATTGAGATTGAAACAATCCTCATCAATATCAACAAAGACGGGGCGAGCGCCGGTCATCAAGATGCTATTGGCGGTCGCGACAAAACTAAACGGCGTCGTGATGACCTCATCGTCGGGACCGATCTCGTGCGCGAGCAGGGCGAGAAAGAGGGCGGTTGTGCCACTGGTCACCGCGACCGCGTGGCGCACCCCGCACAACTCAGCGAAGCCTTGTTCGAGCCGTTCCACTTCTTCCCCCTGGGCGAGCTTCCCTGAGCGTAGCACAGCGAGCACAGCGGCTTCTTCTTCGGGGCCAAGCAGTGGGCGAGAGATCGGGATCATAGGTTTCCTCCGCCGACGACGCGTTCGAGCAAGACCCCTGTGGGGGCCACTTCAAGGGTATGGGACAGCATGTCTTCGATCTGATAGCCGAGGTTGACGGCGAGCGCGTGGCACACTGTGCTATGAATATCTTCAACCTGAGGCATCATCTGATTATCAACGTGCAGCGTGGTCTGCGCGAGGTGAGCGAGCATCCCGCCATCAAAACCGGTGATCCCGATGGTTGGTGCGCCCATCTCGTTGGCCCATTGGATCGCACGCAGCACATTGGGTGACTTGCCGCTGCCTGAAATGGCAAAGACAAGATCGCCAGGCCGGTAGAGGCTGCGCAGCTGTTCGACAAAGACATCGGCATAGCCCTGGTCGTTTGACCAGGCTGTCAAGAGGGCCATATTGTCGGTAAGCGCGAGCGAACGCACGCGGCGTGCACCGTCGCGGATTGTCCACTTGGTTAGATCACAGGCAAAGTGCGATGCAGTTGAAGCACTGCCACCATTACCGCAGACAATAATGGTGCCATCGCGTTCATACGTCTCCCAGAGTGCATCAGCAATGCGCCGCAGGGGCAACTGAGGCAACTGATCGAGCGTGTACATAATCTGCTGAATATAACGATGCAAGTAGTTCAAGGGTTCTCTCTCTCTCAATTACAAAGGATGCTCAGGAACGAGCAACGAGGATCATCCCAAGACAGATAACGGCCACACCCATCGCGCGCATAGGGGTGACATGCTCGCGCAGAATAAGCCAGCCAATAAAGAAGAGCAAGACATGGTTGAGGCTGACGAGGGGGTAGGCGACGCTGAGGTCAATCCGTGACAGCGTAATGAGCCAGAAGAACGTCCCAAACCCATAGACCATGAGGCCGCCGACCACAAAAGGTGAGCGAATAATCTGCCAGACGATATTCGGTACGGTTTCGTAACTCACCGTAAGAGCGCCCATCTGGGTCATACCGTGCTTTAACATCGTCTGCCCAACGATGCCCATCACTGTGGCGACAAGAATCAGGATCCAGGTACTCACCGTTAATCCTCCAATTCGGCGCGGTTCAGCGACCGCCTCGTTTGTCTGGGTCATCACAAAGGTCGCTTCATCGAGCTTTTGCATCTGCAGCCTTTCAGAATACAGGGTCTTAACGGGCCGCAGGGGTCGAAGGTTGCCCCAGCAGGCCACGGGTACGGCGCCCCAGCAAGCCTGCCATATAGCGCAGGTGGGTTCCCGTAATTCGCACGATTTTGGCTTTGGACTGGCCGTACTGGCGCACACGCAGGACAGCGGGATACTCAACGACCCGATACCCGGCGAGCATCGCCTCGACCAGCAACTCGGTCACCATCAAGAAGCCATTAGCCTGGGTATTGATCCGTTCAATGACTTCACGGCGGCAGGCGCGAAAGAGGGCGGTATAGGTACGGATGCGCCAGTCAATGAGGAGACGATAGCAGAATGAGGCACTTTTGCTGATCGTGACCCGGTAGGCGGGCACATTTTCGATGCCGCCATCGGGATGATAGGGTGACGCGGTCACGATATCGACGCCGGGGGTCAACCGATCGAGCAGTGCGGGGATTTCAGCGAAGGGATAGGTACCGTCGCTGTCACAGGTGACAATGATGGAACCATCGGCGTGGGCAAAACCGGTACGCAGGGCTACCCCGAGGCCCTGATTGCGCTCGTGGTGCGCAATCGTTACATGCGGCAGTTCACCAAAAGTCTGGGTCAGGAGGTCGCCTGTCCGATCACTGCTGCCATCATTTACCAGCACGAGTTGCACGCTACCCCGCTGTTGCAAGATGGGTAGGACGGCAGTGATGCGCTCGTACATTGCATCAATCCCTTCTGCCTCGTTGTAACAGGGGATAACGACTGAGAGGTCGTATGTTGCCATAGGTCACCAACCCTTCTCATCAAGCGGGAGCATCCGAGCACAAACGCATGCAAAGGGCAAAGACGGCACGAATGAACCAACGTCTTTGCGTTGACTGTACCTGGAAGAAGTCTCAGGGAGTTCGTGTATGAAGTATGCACGCTACAGGTAACATTCAATTAAATCTGTATACCTGCTGTGCTGACAATCCATTTAATGCACCCTGCTGCCGCCGCGTGTGGTAGAATCAAAACCCAACTATGCGAAATGATGACAACCTTTAACGGGAGGCTATGCGATGATGACTGCTTCTGTTGGTTCCTATCTGGAAGTCGCCCCTGGCGTTGAGATCTACTATGAGGAACATGGCACTGGCTCACCACTGGTCTTTGTGCCAGGCTGGACGTTCACAACTGAAGTGTTTGAACATCAAGTCGCCCATTTCGCGCGTTCACACCGGGTTATCGTCGTCGATCCGCGGAGCCAAGGCCGCTCGTCGAAGACGCTCCAGGGGAACGATTACAGTACCCATGGTGCCGATCTGGCGAAACTCTTCGCAAGCCTCGAACTCCGGGACGCTGTCTTGGTCGGCTGGTCAACTGGTACGCTGGATGTGCTGGGGTATGTGCAACACGCTGGTACGAGTGCGCTGAAGGGCGTGGTTGGCATTGATATGTCGCCCAAGCCGCTCTCGGTCAGCAGCGACGACTGGGTAGAGGGGCCGCTTGATGAGCTTGCCGGGGCCTGGCGAGCGTTCCTGCGCTCGCCACAGGGTCAACGCGATTTCATCATCTACTACGCCAACGAGGTTATGGTGCAGCGTGCCTTGAGTCCAGCTGAACAGGATTGGATCGTTCGTCAGTCGCTCACCACCCCGCACTATCTGGCGAGTGCGATCTTTGCCGACGCTATGTTCTGTGACTTTTCGGCTGAATTGCAGACGCTCGCGCAGGCTGTGCCTACGCTCTATGTGCTTGCCGAGCACTGGGCCGAGACGGCGACTGCTTTCCTCACCCGGAACTTTCCTCTAGTCAAGACCGAATCCTTTGGCGGGCACATGATGTTTTGGGAGCATGCCGAGCGCTTCAATGCGACGCTTACGAATTTTATTGAAGAGCTCGGGTAAAGGGGTGCGGCAGGGGCGCGAGGATGGGGAGGGCCGAAGCAGGCAGGGGCGCGAGGATGGGAGGGCCGAAGCACGCGCGATGAGATGGGGGTTGGTGCAGGGGGTGGTCTGGGGGCGCGTACTTCGGCCTTACTTTTTGATCCTAGACACTCGCGTAGCACGTTTCGAGCAGCATGGCGCTGGCGGCCCAGTTGTGGGCTTGTTCGACGTAGGTTCGTCCGGCGTTTCCGAGGGTTTGGGCATAGGGTGGTTCAGCGAGGAGTTTGAGGATGGCCTGGGCGAAGTGCTCCGCATGGTCGGCAACAAGCAGTTCGTGGTCGGGGCGGGCGGTGAGCGCAACGGTGGTCTGGCGGGTTGTGACGACGGGTGTGGCTGTTGCCATGGCTTCGAGGACCTTGTTTTGGACGCCGACGCCGTAGCGCATCGGGGCTACGGCCACGGTGGCGCGGGCGAGATAGGTGCGTAGGTCGGGAACAAAACCGGTGACGGTGACTTGTGGGTTGCGGGCATAGGCGCGTAGGGCTGGGCCGGGGTTGGCACCGGCGAGGATGACCTGGGCATCGGGGCGTTGTGTCCAGACGAGGGGCATAATGCTGTCGAGGAGGAAGCGTGCGGCCGCTTCGTTGGCGTGATAGCTCATTTTGCCACTGAAGATGATGGTGGCGGGCGCTCGTTCTGCCTCAGATGGTTGAAAATAGGTCAGATCAACGCCATTGGGGACAACCGTAATCGGTGCGCCCTGAAGCTGCATACCTCGCAAGGTCTGTAAGGCCCAGGCATCTTCGGGCGAGGTGATGATGATATGCTCGACGTGTTGCCCGCAGGTTGCCTCGTAGTGTTTGGTACGGGCGAGATCGAGCAGGGCCATGGCACGGGCGCGTAGCGAGGGGCTAGAGCGAGCAGCACGTTCAAAGAGCAGGCTGATGCTGTCTACCGCATCGAGGATCATGGGGGGGCGTGTGGGTACCTGAGCAGCGGCGACGCGGGCGATTTCGGCGGCACGCAGGTGTTCAATGTGGACCACATCGTGTTGTCCCGAGCGAAATTCGGCTTTGATCGCCTCGATAAAGGCTGGTACGAGGCAATGGGCGGCTTGCAGCGGCAGATCGCTCACGAGTGCCCGCAGGTAGGCCGCGATGCGGGCCTGCCGCGGTATCGTGATGACCTGGATCTTGGTACAGAGGGGGCGTAGCGTTCCCAGATTTGCTTCGTCGTCCGGGCCATCTTCGGCGCAGATCAGGGTGATCTGGTGCCCGCGTTGAGCCAAGTGGCGCAACAACTGATACGAGCGTACGCGGATCGGCGAAGGAACGTACGGGATGATCATGAGGATGCGCATCATCGTCTCCCCACGGTGGCCTGGGTGAGTGCGGCCTCGTAGAGGGCCTCGACCCGAGGATTGACGACGCGCCAATCGTAGACCTCTTCGGCGACCTGGCGACCTGCTTGGGCGAGGGCTGCACCCTGTACCGGGTTAGATAACAATGTGATGAGTGCCTGGGCAAAGGTTTCTGGTGTGTCGCCAACCAGCAAATGGGTGCCCGGGGTCAGGGCAATGCCTTCGTAGCCTATGGTGGTTGAGACAATGGGCAACCCACGAGCCAGGGCTTCCAGGATCTTCACCCGCATGCCACCGCCGGCGCGGACAGGCACAATCAGGGCGGCGGTCTGCGTCAGGAAGGGTTGCGGATCTTCGACATAGCCGGTCACTTCAATGCTGGCGTCTTCTTCGGCGAGACGACGCACCGACTGGGGTGGTCGCGCACCCACCACGGCAAAGCGTACCCCGGGCACTGCGCGTTGCACCAGCGGATAGACCTCGCGGGCAAACCAGAGCACGCCGTCAACATTGGGGGGCCAGAACATGGTCGCCATGCTGAGGATCAGTTGCGGATTGGGCGTGCGTGCGACGGGTGGGTGGCCCTGGGCATCGACGGCAATCGGGATCACTTCGGTGGGCGGGAGGGTGACCCCGGCTTCGTCGGCGGCAAGTTGGAGGAAGGCGCGATCAGGCTCGCTGACGACCAGCAAGCCATCAAAGCGTGCACAGATCCGGGCCTCGTAGCGGCGTAGACGACGCGCCTCGATCTCGAGGCCGAGCCGTCGGGCAGGCGAGCTATGCTCGGCCATGCGCTGCACAATCGTCCAGACGGCATTATGTTCATCAAGCACTCGCGCCCCTGCCGGCAGATCGACGGCGAACTGCGCCATATTGAGCTGATCGGCGTGAATGATATCGAACGACTGGCGCCGAGTCAGGTCAGCGAGCAACGCGTGCAGTTCGGGCGAAGCGTCGCGGCGCATCAGGAACGAATCGCCAGCGAGGCTACTCGTGATCAGGTAGCCGAGATCACGTAGGCGCGAGCGTTTGAGCAGTACCGTATGGACCTCGGCGCACAACCCGCGCAACGCAGTGGCGCGTTGGGCCTCGGCCTCAGAGCGTACGAGGGAGACGAGCGTCACCTCGTGATGGCGGGCCAGCGACTGGAGCAGGTGGTAGGTCTTGACCTTTGGCCCGCTATCGGGTGGGAACGGCAGAATCTGGGTCAGGAGTAAGATGCGCATCTAGCCCTCGGCGCTACGGTTACGGCGGCCTGTTGGCACAAAGGCAGGCCAGGGGGGGCGAGTCTGACGAAGAGAGAGGAAGAGCAACATCAGGCCAAGACTGACGAAGGCGATCAGGGGCAGCAGGCTCATCGCGCCTTGCAGACCAAGGGCCATGCCGAGGTTCCGGGCAATATCGCCCTGTTGCCAGGCGGGCACGACATAGGCCAGCCATGGATTGCGATTATCGTCGGGCGGAAAGAGTTGCCCGCTGGTGGCTTCCGTCCAGGTCAGGATGACCGAGAGGACGATCAGGCCAGTCGTGGCAACGCGGGTGGCGATGTGCGCATAGGCTCGTTCGACGGCCCAGCCGGCGGCCAGGGCAAGAAAGGGGATCAACGGAACAATGTAACGAGGCCCGGCGGCAAACCCGCCCCACCACATAATTGATGACCCATAGAAGAGGTACATTGCGATGACGGCGAGCAGCGTCACCCACCATTCGGCGCGCAGGCGGCCCGAACGCCACCAGAGCACAAAGCCGGGCAGGGCGAGCAAGAGCCAGGGCGCACGAATGAAGAGCCCGCGGAAGGGGCTGAACGCCAGACCCCAGAGCGACTCGGGGCGCGGATAGGTCAGGCTCATAAACCCGGTCTGATGCTGATCTTGCCAGAGCGCCGAGTGGGCATAGCCAATTGGCCACGGGGTCCCAAAGGCGACCAGGTCATACGTGATCAGCAGGGCACCTGGCATGATGCCGCCGAGAAGCAGGGCGGGCAGCCAGCGCCACCCCTGGCGCCAGAGCGCATAGAGACCGATCACGGCCCCTGGCAGCACGCTTGGATACTCGCTAATGACGGCCCAGCCGAGCAGCAGACCGCAGAGCACGCCCGAAGCCCAGCCTGCACGGGGTGGCGTATCTGCGGTTCCGGTCGACTCCCAGGGACGCCAGGCGACACAGAAGGCCCCAAAGAGCAGGGTTGCGACGAGTTGGTGGCTATAAAAATTGCCTGCATACGGCGCTGCCGCTGTGCCAAGCCCATAGGCGAGCGTCGTCAGGGCGGCAGGCATGGGTGCAATGCCCGACCCGCGCATTGCAAGGAAGAGCAGCGCCCCAAGGATCGCCGCCGGCAGAGCGACGACCAGCACCGTCATCAGGTATTGCACCAGCGCATAATGCACCTTATCTTCGCGCAACCCAGAGCCCTCTTCGTTCAGCGTCGTGCTCATTGCCGCCCCATCGCCGAGGCTCTGCGCCCGTGTCGCGACGGCGGGATGCTCGAGTACTGGACTGAGCACCAAATAGAAAGGAATCGCCAGGAACGAGAGACCGGGTGGCTTATCGGTGTAGGTGCGGCCATTGTAGAGCGCATAATCGCCGGTATTGGCCACATAGCGATCAATGCTGACGGTGCCGTCATCAACGACAGCAAGTACCAGGTTGAGCCGGGAATTCTGATTCCAATCCGACCAGCGGGGCAGCACATAGAGATAGCTGACGAAGAGCAGGGCTACAATCAGCCAGCTATGCAGCGCACGTTGTGACATCCGTCGACTCCTTATGGTACCGTACGCTCGAGCAAGACATAGGGTTCGGCCACAAAACGCACTGTGTAATCGCGTTCAAGAATCTCTAACGGATAGATCTGGGTATAGGCACTGAATGGCCCGGCGAGCACATACTGTGGGTGGGCATCAAGGCCATCGTAGACCACCGGAGGGCCACCGCTCCAGACATGGCGTACTGCGGGGTCAAGCAATTCAGTGGGCACATAATGGAAGAGGTGATCGCTCAGTACACCGATCTCAGGTTCCCAGGTTTCGATCACAATATCCTGAGGAACATTGGCGTTGAGATAGGCGGCCATCCGATGGGTGCTATCATCGGGTGAGAGCAGCGTACGCAGCGTCAGACTCAGCGGGATCAGAATGATCAGCCCCAGGTAGGCAGCAGCGGCGCGGGTGGGCCAGGTGAGCCTACGTGCGTGGAGCATTTGGAGCATATCGACAGCAAGGCGAGCGACGGCGAGGCTGCCGAGGATGACCGCGGGGAAGGCGTAGCGTGCCCAGCCGAGCGAGACGACAAACCAGGCGATCCAGAGGCAGGCCATGAGCGTCGGCGCGAGTTCAGCGAGCGCCTGAGGGGTGCGCTGACGGCAGCGCCAGAGGCTATAGAGCAAGCCAGGAATGAGCAACCCGCCATAGACCTGAATGAGGTAGACCAGAGCGCGGCGCGAGGCATCAAGCTCAAAAACAAAGATCGCCCCGCCAGCGGCCTGTCTGGTCTTGGCATAATTGGCCGCAAAGCCATCGGGACCAAAGAAGGTGAGCATAATGACCATCCAGGCCCCAAACGCGGCCACGGCCATCGCCGGTGGCGCGAGGCGCAGCCACCAATTGCCGACCCGGAAATAGCGCCAATCGAGCAGGGCCAGCAGGGCGAGGGTAGGAGGCACAATCAGAACAAACTGATTCTTGGTGACAAGGGCCAAGCCGAAGGCGACACCTGCGAGCAGCGCATAGCGGGTTGCGTGGGCGGGGCGCAGAATACCCTGGACATACGCCAGCAGACCGAGGCTCAGAAAGGCAACCCCTGGCACCTCGCCAAGCACCTGGCGACCATACTCAACCATGCCCTCGAAGCGGAGCGTGCGTGACGCGATGATCAGCACCAGGGCCAGCAAGGCGACGCGCATCCCGTGGAGGCGGCGGGCCAGGAAAAAGAGGGCGAGCATGGCAATCGCCATATAGAGCACGATCACCAGACGGGCCTGCACCAACCCAACCCCGCCGAGTTGAAAGGCGAAGGCCACGGGCAACATTACCGTTGGCCCGACCCCGATCGTCGGCCCAAAATAGCGAAAACCCTCACTGCTGATATCGGCATAGACCCCATAGGTAACGAGGGTTTTTGGTACATGCAGATGTGATCCTTCATCGAACCAGGTCCGCGGGGCATACGGCAGATTGACGAAGGCCAGGAACAGCACCAGGATCACGAGCGCCGCGAGGACGATCTGCTCCCAGCGTTGGACGAGAAGCTTGAGCCGAGGCGAGCTTGTCGCATGCGCAGTGAGTGTCTTTGACATATGATCCTTTTGTTCGTTGCGTTTTGGGGGCCCAGCCCCCAAAACGCAACGAACAAAACTAGTGCTGGAGGCTTAATCGCCCGAGCCAGAGAGGCGGCGTGAATTGCCGAGGCCACCGCTCATCCACTTGAGGTGGTTGATGCCAATCGTCCAGAGTTGCCCGAGGGTGTCGGGGTTGGCCGCACCCTTGAGGAACGTCTTGATTGGCTCGGGGCGCAGCGACCATTCGCGGGCGGCGCGCTTGGCCCAGTATTCCAGATCCTGCGAGCTCAGGTGTGGATAGTTGAGCACCGTGTGGGAGTACATATCGTAATCTTCCCAGCGGTTCATATCAATCCAGCCATTCTCGACCGCCTCGTAGTAGAAGGGCGTCCCTGGATAGGGGGTGGCGATATGGAAGAGGGCAATGTCGAGCGGCAACAGCTTGGAGAGCGTGATCGTCTGCTGGATTGTCTCAACCGTCTCACCGGGGAGGCCGACGATGAAATAGCCCCAGTTCTTGATGCCGGCGCGATGACTGGCGGCAATCGACTCCTGGATGCGCTTGACGGTTGTGCCCTTGCGTGCCCGCTTGAGCACCGCCTCGCTGCCACTTTCGAGCCCCCAGGCAATCAAGAAGCAGCCTGCGCGGTGCATCAACTTGAGCTGCTCTTCGTCCACAAAATCAACGCGACTATTGCAACTCCAGCGCAACTGGAGGCCTTCTTTGATGATGGTATTGCAGAGATCGTAGACAAATTCCTTCTTGACGGTAAAGAGATCGGCCTCGAAGTGAATATGGTGCATGCCCATCTCTTTGAGCATAACCATCTCTTGCAACACGTGCTCGGGGCTGCGGTGGCGGACGCTCGACTGGTAGGTGACGTGCTTGATGCAGTAGCGGCAGCCGGCGGGGCAACCACGGCTGGTGAGCACAAAGGTATAGGGACCACCGACAATCGGCACCTTATACTTCTGCCAGGGCAGCTTGTGGTGAAGCGGCAACGGCAGGCTATCGAGGTTCTCGATAAACGGGCGGTCAGGATTGATCTTGATCTCGCCGTGCTCATCGCGGAAGCCAATGCCAAGCGTCTCACGGAGGGCACGGGCGATTACCTGCGGATAGACGCCGAGGAAGCGCCCTCGCGTGGTAAGGTACGAGGCATCAGGGAAGGGCAACTTGCGCCAGGGTGCGGTCAGATCGGCATTGCCGACGGGTACGGTCTCATCGGCATGCTCGGTGGCGACCTGGCGATCAATGGTGCGAATGACATCAACAATCGTCATCTCGGGTTCACCGCGCACCACGACATCGAGGGTCGGATAGGTTTCGAGGGTCTCGCGGGTCATTGGCGTCACGTGGGTGCCAATCGCCATCGAGATCGTACCGACGGCCTTGCCGACAAAGGTTGTCCGCATATCATTGGTCAGGGTCGGCGCGGTCGCGTGGATGATCATATAGCGGGGCTTATGCTTCCACATATAGCGCTCGAAATCTTCCCAGGTCATCCCGAGGCCGATCGCATCGATCACATCAACGCTATAGCCGGCCTCTTGCACCACGGCCCCGATCTGGGCGAGGGCGGTCTGGGGCCAGATAATGCCATCACGAGTACGACGACCAACGCGCGCGATATCGCGCAGAAAGAGGTCGCCATCGGGTGAAGGTGGATTGAGCACCAGCACATCAAGGCGCGGATTGCGCTCGCGGGCCATCTCGACAAACCGGATTTCGCCGGAACGCTCATTGGCGCGGGCGGGGGCGACCAGTTTGATGCCCGTTGCTTTGTCTCCTGGAGCCATGCGTTTTTCGCCAGATTGCGATTTCGTCTCTTCACTCATGAATTCAAACTCCTTTTTATCGCACCTGACGGTACGGCTGATCACATAACGACAACGTATGCCCTTATGGCCTTTCGGCGGGAACATGTTCGTTGGAAGAACGGGGACGTGCGGTCTTGCGCTGACGCTCTTGTGAAAAGAAACTGAGCCGCACCGCCTGGAAAAGCATGGCGAAAAAAGCCAGCAGGAACACGGTATTCATTCCTGGACCGACGAGCAGATGGAGGGGACGGTTCCACCCACTGATTTCCAGGCCAAAGAGAAAGTCAATCGCTTGATGCAATTCTCCGGCGATATGTTTTTCGTACTCATAGGCCAGACCAAGGAGAAAGGCCGTGAATAACCATGCGACGCGTGCGCGGGTCGGCTCAACATACAAGCGTATCCCGAAGATGATAAAGAGCAGCACGGCCAGTATGATGGGCCAGTTGTGACTGATTAGCACAATCAGATAGCCGAGCACATAGTGCCACTGGCCCAGATTTGCTGCACTCCACTGCTCAAAACCTTGATCCATGACGAACTCTTCCCTCGCGTGATGCTCATTTAGATCTGCTGGGCAACGACATCGGTGTGAACCGGGTGAGCGGCAGGAACATACGTCCAGTTCAGATCGGCCTCCATCTCGGCATCGCGGCGGCTCAACTCGGCCAACACGCGGGCGAGACTCCACGCACTCATCAACTGCACCCCGGTGAGCACCATCAACGCACTCAAGACAGGGGCAAACCATGAAGCGGCGAGGGCAGGATTGGTCAGGTCAAAGACAACAGATGCGACATAGACGCCGATACCACCAAGGATGGCAAGCAACCCGAGCCACCAGTAATGCTTTTCGATCTTGCGTCCGTTGCCGTAGGGGCCAAAGAGACCCTGGCGGATCGGGCGCGTATGGAAGAGGGCGACCACATAGCTAAAGGTGGTTCCGGTCGTATAGGCGGTCACCCCGGCGACGGCGAGCACGAGCGCACCGAAGAGTTGCGGGAAGGACCAACTGAGACTGCCGACAACGAGGCTGCCAAAGAGTTGCACCCCAACAATCATCAGGGCCATGAGCAGCATGACCAGCCCGATGCCGCCGAAGATGCGCACCGGATTGTAGGTGAGCGCGGTCCAGACAATCGACTTGAAGAAACGCAGGCCATCACGGACGACACTGAGCTTGCTGCGCCCCGAGCGCTCTTTGTACGGGATGGGCACTTCAACGATATTGAGATGCTCGTGCAACGCACGGGTGCTCATCGCTGGGGTGAAATCGAGCGTATTGGGCAACGGATAGATCATCGGCAGCACCGAACGACGGAGCACGCGCTGCCCACTGGCGCTATCGCTAATGCGTACGCCTGAGACGAGCGAAAGGAGCGAGGCAAAGATGGTATTGCCGACCCGTCGGACAAGCGGCATCTCGCTGTGCTCGCCTGCCATGCGGCTGCCGATGACAATATCGGCCCCGTCCATGGCAACCTGACACATTTTGGGGAAGTATTCGGGTGGATAGGTGCTATCGGCATCAAGGAAGCCGATCAACTCGCCCGTAGCGGCACCAAAGCCCGTCTTGAGGGCGCCGCCGTACCCACGGTTCTGCTGGCGGATCAGCCGGACACGTTCTCCATACCCTGCAACAATCTCGGCAGTGCGGTCGGATGAACCATCATCAACCACAATGCACTCAAGGCCAGCGACGCCAACCTCGGCGAGTTGGGGCTCGATCGCCAATACACGGTCAACAATTGCCTCGATGCCGTCCTCTTCGTTGTAGGCCGGGATGACCACTGAGAGGGTCGTCATAGGGTGTGCTCCTGTCCTGCATAGCCCGGCAGATCCGCCGGGGCCTGATAAGCTTTCATCAATAGACACGTAGCTCAGGTTGCCGCGGAGGTAGTGGATCAGTTTGAAGATTCCGTACCACACGGGCTGGATTGCCCACGGCTACACTGTAGTCGGGAACGTCCTTTGTTACGACGGCACCTGCACCAACCACGCTGTTGCGTCCTATCCGTACACCATCGAGCAAAATGGCACCGCTGCCAATCCATGCACCTGTTTCAATCGTGATCCCCTGGGCGGTAATCCCCTGATGGCTGATTGGTCGGGTTGTATCGTTGATGACATGATTGACGGCGAGCACTTGCACCAACGTGCCAAGGTAGACATCGTCGCCAATCTGAATGCCTCCCTGTCCGCGTAAAATGCAACTCTCGCCGATGAGGGAACGTGCGCCAATGGTGATATGACTATGGGGAAGTTCGCGGAAGTTGTAGACGTGCAGGATCGCGTTCTTCATCACCAGGCTCTCGTCGCCGAGCGTGATGCCACCTGGGCAGGCGTGCAAATAGACGCCGTGGTCGAGATAGACGCCTTTGCCGAGGCGAACATGCGAGGCAAACCTGATCCGTACGCCATCTTCAATCGCTGCCATGCCCTTCATGTCAAGGATGCTCTTGTACGCGACTGCGCGTAGACCGACGCCGACGATGCTCGGCACCCAGCCCAGGCTCGCCTGAACCAGTTGCTCGAAGACATACTGCGGTAATGAACTCGCCTGACGCGAGATGTAGAGCCCCAGTTGTTGGCGCATAACTTGACGTGCGGGTGGTTGGCCCGCCGCAGATGAACGGTCTTGGATCGGGTGAACTGTCCCTATCGTACAGGAGTGCCTTAAATTCTACCTAACAGGACGTTGAGCGAGGTCTTACAGTGTGTTTACCTCTTGCACAGCTTTTTGAGCACAGCATGGCCCCGCCGACAGAGCACCCCACCAGGGCACCCGCAAGGGGTGCCCGTACACCGGGCCCGGCCCCCGGCCCGGTAGGGGCACCCCTAGCGGGTGCCCGCCCCTAGCGGGTGCCCGCCCCTAGCGGGTGCCCGCCCCTAGCGGGTGCCCGCCCCTAGCGGGTGCCCTAGCGGGTGCCCACCAGGGCACCCGCTAGGGGTGCCCGTACACCGGGCCCTGTGGGGGCACCCGCAAGGGGTGCCCGTACACCGGGCCCGGCCCGCGGTTCGGTAGGGGCAGGGGGTAGGGTGTCAGCGCTTCAGGTAGTTGGTGATGACCGCGAGCGCTTGCTCGGCGGCACCGGCACGTACGGGGGCCGGTGAGTGGCGGAGTTGGCTAAGGCCCTGGGGACTGAGCCAGGTTGCGGTTCCGTCGATGATGGCCTGATAGGTGTTGCCGATCAAGACGGCTGCCCCGGCGTCGACTAGATAGCGCCATTCGGTCTCCTGGCGCACAATGAGGAGGGGCGCTCCCAGCACGCCGGCTTCTTCTTGTAACCCGCCCGAGTCGGTCAAGACGGCGCTGGCCGAGCCGACGAGGCGCAGCATGTCGAGGTAGCCGAGTGGCTTGCTCTGGCGGATCCGGGGTGACAGGGTCAGGCCCTGGCGTTCCAGGGCGACGATCGTGCGGGGATGCACGGGAAACGCGATCGTGTAGGCTTCGGCAAGCTCGTTGAGCGCCTGTACGATCCCCGGGAGCACGTCGGGTTCGGTGTTTTCGGCGCGGTGGAGGGTGAGGGCCAGGTAGTTGTAGGGTTCGAGTTCGAGCTGTTCGAGGATCTTTGCGTGTTCGGCGTGGTTGCGATTGCGCAGCACCGCGTCAATTGCAGTAGAGCCAATGACGCTGATGCGCTCTTCAGGGAGACCTTCGTTGCGCAGGTTGGTTGCGGCGATGTCGTCGGCGGCGAGCAAGAGTTCGCTGATGTGATCAACGATGATGCGGTTTAGTTCTTCGGGCATCGCCCGGTTGAACGAGCGCCCGCCTGCTTCAAGATGGGCGACGGGGATGCCCTGCTTGGACGCGCAGATGGCCCCGGCCAGGGTGGTATTCGTGTCGCCCTGTACCAGCACTAGGTCAGGCTTGCGCTCAAGGAGGATTGGCTCAAGGCGACTGAGCATGCGGGCGGTCTGCTCCCCATGACTGGCTGAACCGACGCCCAGGCTATAGGCCGGGGTTGGCAAGCCGAGTTCTTCAAAAAAGATGGTGTCGACTTCATACGAGTAGTGCTGCCCCGAATGCACAAGAATGTGGTTGACGTGCGCGTCGAGCAGCGGAATGAGCGGTGACAGTTTGATAATCTCCGGGCGCGTTCCAAGGATAGTCAGAACCGTGGGCATGCTTATTCCTCCTCGGCGTAGGCCAGTTGGACGCCGTAGTAACGTTTGAGAAAGAGGGCCAGTTCGACGTAGATCGGGTCGCGGTCACTGGTCATGCGATTGTTGGTAAGATCAAGCCAGTGCGATGAGTCAGCGGGTCGCCAGTGCGGGCGCGTGACGAGCCAGATGGTCGTGCTGCCATCAGCAGTGATGGTCGGAGTGGGGCCAATGCTGGTCGCGATGGCGAGGCGGTAGATCTTTTTGCCGTGGCGAAAGCGGACGGCGCCAGTGCGTTCGGTCTCTACTGGCAAACTCATGATCCCGGTGAGCATCAGTTCGCTAAAATGGCGCAGCATATGAGCAGCGGCGGCATCAACGCGTCGCGGACTCATCGTGCGGCGCATGCGCTCCATCTCGCCAACGGGGCGGGCCGGGTTGCCCTCGGCGATGGTGCCGGGCGGCAGGCTACCGCCCACGACCGAGCGCGAATTAACAAAGCTGTGGCTCCCGATCTCGCTGCCTGGTTGGAGAAAGACGCCCGCCGCGCACCAGACATAATCGCCGAGCGTCACCGCGCCAAAACGCACCCAGTAGCCTTCGGTATAGGGCAAAAAAGAGCCGTGCGTGTAGACCATACAGCGGGCACCGAGGGCGCTCCAGCGTCCGAGCCGCACATCTTCATCGGTATTGATCAGACATTGTGGCCCGATATAGCTATGCTCACCGACAAAGAAGCCTGCAGCCCCATAGATAAGGTTGAAACTGCTCACAATGGCATACGGGCCAAGCACAAGATCGCCGTCACACTTGATCAGCGTGAATGCCCGTACCTCGCTGTAGTCACCCAGCGCGATATGGCGCCCCATCACGCTGGCGAACCAGCCGATCTTGACATGCCGACCAAGCTGAGCGCCGCAAAAGACGCGTAGGAGCCACGGCTTGACGACCGGCGGGCAGAAGAAGAGGATGGCAAAGATGAGGGTTTTGAAAGACATAGCGGCTTCCTCTTAGATCGTCATCACAGGCCATGATGCACTCAAGCCGCTGCTTGCCTGCTCAAGTGTTTTCGCCCGCGCCACCCAGTGGGCGGCCAGTTCGGCGGGCGTGGCAAACCAGACGTCGCCACGGCTAAAGAGGGTTTCCCAGAGTCTGGCATAGGTGGCGGCCCAGTCAGGAAAGAGTGCGTCGTCGTAGACATAATCATGCACATCAACGAGCAAGCAGCCCTCCTGGTCGGCCACGCGGTCAGCGAGCCCGCCGAGCAGCGCCTGGCGACCACCGGGATTATTGACGTGATGCCCAAAGAGATGATCGTCCATCCATCCCGTCGGCACCTGGAGTGTCCGCACGGGGCGACGGAGCCCGCTATGCCAGGGATAGAAGGGCCAGGTCGTACCGCGCCGCCAGCCAAGGTAGCGGTCGTGGGTGAGCGAGGCATCGTAGGTCAAGCCGACCTGCTCGTGCATCAGCAGGGTTGCCTCGGGGTCTGCGGGATCGAGATGCCAGTAGTGGTGGCGATTGCCGACGACGGGCGTATTGCTGGCGACGGCAAGCGCGGCCCGTTCCGCGCCAAACTTCTCGGCACTGGTATAGGCAAGGTAGCTCGCGTGTAGTCCGATCTCCCATCCTTCGGCGGCGAGTTCGCGCAAGAGCAGCCGGAAACGCGGCGCATTCACGTCATAAAAGGTGTCAGGGAGGCCACGGGCATACTCGAACAGCGACCCCTGGCGGGCGACAAAATAGAAAGCCGAGCGGCTCTGGAAGCGTTGTTCGAGCGCCATCCACGACGCAAAATGCCAGTGGGTGCGTCGTCCGAGGGCCACGTCGAGGGCAGGCTTCAGGCCGCGGCGGCCCTGGCGCGCCAGAATGCGGAGCGGCTCGAGCCAGCGCACGACCTCGGGGTAATCAACATCGTGGCCGCAGGCTGCGGCCATTGTTTTGCCCACAGGCCAGCGGCGCATCCCTGGGGCCAGCCCACACGCCACAAGCTCACGTTCGAGACTCGTCCCGACGCCCGACGCAAGCGCCTTACGTAAAAGACCCTGTTCAACGCCGGGCGACCCACTGAGATCGCTATAGCCATGCTTGCCCCGCGGATGCTGGCGTTCTTCTTGCCCGGTGAGCAACCAGAAGGCATCAAAGATAATATCGCGCTCGATCAGCGCGGTGCCATGGTGGCGCGTCACCTGAAGCGCCTCGGCTAATTCACCTTGGAAACGCAGGTGTTCCCAGGTTGGCGAACGGACAATCCCGGCGAGCAGTTGCGCCACCGGGTTTGTCCAGTGCTCAGGCCGGGCGACGATCACCAGGCGGGCTGTGGGTGCCTGCGCGGGATCGGTCGCATAGGCCAGATCGACATCACTACTCCCCCAGGGCTCTTCCACCCAGGCGTAGCCCATCCCGGTAAGCAGCGTCCGCCAGGTCCAGGTCACCTCGGGGCGCCAGGGGGCGAGGGCAGGATCGAGGGCAATTCGCACGTGCGTTGGCATAGTTACCCCTTGCGCATCTTCTTGAAACGAGCGCTATGTTGATCGTCTTCGGTGAGCGTAATCTTGACGGGCACCTTGAAACTGGCGAGGCGATCCTTGCAGAAAGCCCGGACACGCCGCTTGAATGCCCCGAGTTCTTCGGGTTCAAAAAGATTGAAGCGAGCCGTGACAATCTGGCCGGTGATCGGATTGGCCTCGCCGAGCACAGCCACATCGCGGACATTGGGCATCTGGAGGAGCACGCTCTCGACCTCGGCGGGATAGACCTTTTGCCCACCGACATTAATAATCTCGGTATGGCGCCCAAGAATGCGCAGATAGTCGCCATCAACCTCAACGACATCCTGCGTATTCATCCAACCCTCGGCGTCAAAGGGACTCGGCGCATTGAGATAGCCGAGCATCGCCGATTGCGCACGGATCCAGAGCACATGGTCAACGATTTTGGTCTCGAACCCTTCGCCCCCGACCTTGACCCAGAGCGACCCTGAATCGCGGGACTTCGAACGCAAAATGCCAAGCTCCGAGAGGCCATAGGTTTGCAGGAGTTGCACCTTGGGGAAGATCGCGTGGAGGCGTTCGAGGGTACTGGCCGGCATCACCTCGGTGCCATAGGTAATCAAGTCAAGCGAACTGAGATCGTGGCGCTCGTAGGCTTCCGAGATGAGCAACAGATTGAGAAAGGTCGGCGACGTCGGCAGCGTCTGAACCCGATGAGCGGCAATCGTGCGACAGACCACCTCGGGATCGCGTGACGGCACAGCGACGACGGTACCGCCATTCGCAAGCGTATAAAAGAGCGTATTGATGCCACCGATATGGTCGAGCAACAGAAAAGTCAGGGTCGTCCGGCTATGGCGGGGCAGTTGGAACTTCGCGAGCAGCGGCGTAAAATTATGGAGTGCGGCCTTGCTCTTGCCGGTCGAACCAGACGAAAAGAGCACAAGCCCGGGATGCCCGCTATCGATCAAGTTGCGCGTGAGCGGATTGGAGACCTGAAGCGCACGGCGCTCGAGGTGCCAGCCATCCTCATCGTCGAAACTAATCACCACCTGGACCTCAGCGATCGCGATGAACTCATCACGATGGGCCTCAACCGAGCGAGTCAGCGGCACCACAATCGTATCGCGGGCAATCAACGCCAGCAACAGACTCACCGCATTCGGCGAATAATCGCCCTCGAGCGTCACCACGAGACCGGGGCCAACATCGTGGCGGTCGAGCTCATCAGCCCAGGCTTGCACACGCTCAACCAGCGTGCCATAGGTATAGGCCTGATCATGCCAGACAATCGCGTTGCGTTCAGGCCACTGCTGCATCCGCTCAAGGAGCCATGCAATGCTCATCAGCCACCTCCTCCCAGGTAGATGACCTGGCCGGTAATATAATCACTTGCGGGGCTTACAAAAAAATCGATCACATTCGTCACATCGGCAAACGTTCCCAGGCGCCGGATCGCCAGATCATCAACAATCTGCTGGATCTTTTCGGCGGACACCCCGCGGATCAGATCGGTCTCGATGGGCGTAGGGCCAAGCGCATTGACGGTAATGCCAAACGACCCAAGTTCTTTCGCCAGAATGCGCGTCAGCATCTCGACGGCACTCTTGGAGGCTGCATAGATCGCCTCGCCCTCGAGTCGGAGCGGCACGGCAATCGTGCTGAAATTGACGATCCGCCCATACTTGCGCCGCTGCATCAACCGGGCCGCCTCACGGCAGACGAGGAAACTGCCGACCACATTGGTTGCCAGGACGCGGGTCAGGGTAGCGCTGGGCACCAGCAGTGCGTGGTTCATCGACGCAATGCCCGCATTATTGATCGCAATATCGAGGCGCCGATGGCGTTTCTGGATGGACGAGAGCATCGCCCGTACCTGCGTTTCATCAGTCACATCAACCTGATGGTGGGTATAGTTTTCGAGGTGCCAATCGGGATCCTCACGCGAGCACCCTTCGACCAGCATCCCCTGACGCACAAAATGCTCGGCGAGGCTTCGCCCGATGCCCTTGCGTGTCCCGGTAATCAGCACCACCTGACGCTCAGTCACGGCCCATCTCCTCACTGATCAACTCGGCGATATAGTGCGTGAGGCTTGCGACGGTACGGAAGGGGCTATGTTTTTGGGACATTGCCCGATCATCGGCAAGGGTCAGCATCACGTCATACTCTTCCTCAAGACGTTGTTCAAGTTCAACAATCAGCGTCACCAGGGCCAGCGAATCGAGCACCGCCTGCTTACCAACGAGACTGGTCGAACCCTCCACCGCGTCTGGCACAGGCTTATTGCTCTGCTCTACGACCTCAAAGAGCGTTGCGATCACCAGGGTTTGCAGCGTAGCAAAATCAGGAACGGACGACATAAGATGCTCCATATGAATTCAAACAAGAACCGCTCGCAGGGGCGAAGCACCCGCCCCTGCTGCCTCCCGACGCGGCACCGTTGTCGCGGGCGGGTACGTTGCCCCTACCCCCCGACCCCCAATCCCTCCCCCACGAGGGGGGAGGGGAGTTTTGGTGCAGCACAATCAGGTATGTACTCGTCACATCCCCCTTGCCCCTGGTGGGAGAGGGAGGCAGGGGGGTGAGGAAAAAAGTTATCAGGACGCGATCTGGCAATAACTCTCCACCTGCAAGATACTGCTGATTTATGCCTACGCTGGCTGGGAGCGCGGGCCGCTGGCCCGCATGCGGGCCAGCGGCCCGCGCTAGCGAGCCCAGCTTGATGTCGGGGGAAACCTGTTCAAGGTGCAGCATAGACGATCACCGGTAAAAACAATTTATATGGCCTTGCTATATCTGGGTGTGCTGTTGGTGTCAGTGTAACACACGGATCAGAAGAAGCCACCGCTTGCGGTATTGGACAGGGTACAGGTGTGCTGGTAGCAGTTGGGAGGCTGGTAGGCGCGGTGGTGCTCATCGCCGTCGGTACACCAGTGCTGGTAGTGGTGGGCAGGGCCGTGATCGTGCCAGTGGGTTGGGCGGTGGTGGTGCCAGTGCTGGTTGGCACGGCGGTACTTGTATCGGTTGGCACGGCGGTAGGGTTGCCAGTGGGCAGGGCGGTAGTAGTGGGCACGGCAGTGTTGGTGCCAGTGGGCAGGGCCGTGATCGTGCCAGTGGGTTGGGCGGTGGTGGTGCCAGTGTTGGTTGGCACGGCGGTACTTGTATCGGTTGGGGCGGCGGTGCTCGTCGCAGTGGGTAGGGCGGTGTTCGTGCTGGTCGGTGCCGCAGTGCCAGTACTGGTGGGCAGGGCGGTGCTCGTGGCGGTGGGCAGGGCCGTGGTGGTGCCAGTGCTGGTTGGGGCGGCGGTGCTCGTCGCAGTGGGTAGGGCGGTGCTCGTGCTGGTCGGTGCCGCAGTGCCAGTACTGGTGGGCAGGGCGGTGCTCGTGGCGGTGGGCAGGGCCGTGGTGGTGCCAGTGCTGGTTGGGGCGGCGGTGCTCGTCGCAGTGGGTAGGGCGGTGCTCGTGCTGGTCGGTGCCGCAGTGCCGGTACTAGTGGGCAGGGCGGTGCTCGTGGCGGTGGGCAGGGCGGCGGTGGTGCCAGTGCTGGTTGGGGCGGCGGTGCTCGTGGCGGTGGGCAGGGCGGCGGTGGGCAGGGCCGTGGTGGTGCCAGTGCTGGTTGGGGCGGCGGTGCTCGTCGCAGTGGGCAGGGCGGTGTTCGTGCTGGTCGGTGCCGCAGTGCCAGTACTGGTGGGCAGGGCGTTGCTCGTGGCGGTGGGCAGGGCGGCGGTGGTGCCGGTGCTGGTTGGGGCGGCGGTGCTCGTCGCAGTGGGCAGGGCGGTGTTCGTGCTGGTCGGTGCAGCAGTGCCAGTACTGGTGGGCAGGGCGTTGCTCGTGGCGGTGGGCAGGGCGGCGGTGGTGCCAGTGCTGGTTGGGGCGGCGGTGCTCGTCGCAGTGGGCAGGGCGGTGCTCGTGCTGGTCGGTGCAGCAGTGCCAGTACTGGTGGGCAGGGCGGTGCTCGTGGCGGTGGGCAGGGTGGTGTTCGTGCTGGTCGGTGCAGCAGTGCTGGTATTGGTTGGCACGGCCGTGTTGGTGCCGGTGGGCAGAGCCGTGCTCGTGCTGGTGGGCAGGGCGGTGTTGGTGTTGGTGGGCAGGGCGGTGTTGGTGTTGGTGGGCAGGGCGGTGTTGGTGTTGGTTGGGGCGGCGGTGTTGGTGTTGGTGGGTACGGCGGTATCAGTGGCTGTGGGCACCGGTGTTTGCGATGGTTCCGGTATCGTCACGAAAGGGGTGTCGCTTGACCAGTGCTGGGCTACACCCCCACTGCGGGGGCGCAAGACGCCAGGGCTGGCATTCCCTGTCGCGGCATCGTTGATCGTCGTGCCGTCGCCTTCATTGAAACGGTAGAGGGCAACAGTCTGGGCATCGACCGGGTGTGGTTCAACCGGACGAATGAAAGTTGCGGTGTAGCGCACGCTGTTCGAGATGCGTAGATCGTCAAGCAATCCGTTGTAGTAACGGCTCCCAGGGTAGTCGTGTTTTTCGGCCCCAAAGACCAGGTAGGGATCACTGTTGGGCCAGTCTGTTGAGCGGTTCAGAGGGTAGCCAAGTGATCCAGTTGGTCCATCCATCGTGGCATCAAGCTCCCCATCAACAAAGATCGCCATGCTTCCGGTGCCTGCGTTGCGCGTCACGGCCAGGTGCCGCCACTCGTTGTTGGTGACAATGGTGTTGCCTACCAGCAAGCGATCATTGTTACCTGTATTCACGCCAAAGACAAGCCGCCCTGCACAGAGCGCAAGACCATAGTCGGCTATATCATTACCAAAAACATCCCGGTCAATGATGATGTTGCCATAGTACCAGCCCTGACCAGTACAGTCTGCAGCGGTGTTATTGTTCGCCGCTGCTTTGATCCAAAATTCAATCGTGAAATCGTTGTCGATATTGACCGGGTAAGACGTCGTTATCCGTCCCTCGTTGTCGAGCAGACCAAGGGGGATCTTGACGCGATCAAGATCATTGGTGCTGCTGCCGTAGAGGCGTAACGCATAGTTGCTTTGTGCATAGGTTGACGCCGAAGTGAGTCGCCAATAGCTCGTCATGGTCAGGCCTATCAAGAGCAAGGCACCAGTCACGATCAGTCGGTGCAGACGGGTTGCGCACCACCTCGGAGCTGTCATGTACTCTCCTGCATAGTCTCGCTACCAGGTTTGCGCAGGAATAGTTGTAGGTTGACCTTAGCAGACTGGCTTAACATTGGGCTAAATGCCCTCTCGGTCTGGATGTCATGTCGTTTAGGATCAAGCTGATGTGCGGCCAAACCAGGCGGATCCAGTCCGCCTGGTTTGGCCGCACATCAGCGTTTTCTGGAGGTTGCGCCGCCAAACATGCTTACCGTGCGGCGAAGGGGATCCATACGATGTTGCGTTGGCTGGTTGGGGTTGGCGTCACCGTGGGTTGTGCCGTTCGGGTTCCGGTCGGCGTTGGTGAACTGGTGCTGGTGGGCGTGATCGTGCCGGTGCTGGTGGGGGCGCTGGTGTTGGTGGCTGTCGGTGTGGGTGGGACGCTGGTGTTGGTGGCTGTCGGTGGGACGCTGGTATTGCTGGCCGTCGGTGTGGGTGAGACAGTACCGGTGCTGGTGGGCGGTGCGGTGGTGTTGGTGGGGGCGGGTGGTGCGGTGGTGTTAGTGGGGGTGGGTGGTGCGGTGGTGTTGGTGGGGGTGGGTGGTGCGGTGGTGTTGGTGGGGATGGGTGAGCCGGTGGGGGTGGGTGTCACCGGCTCGGTTCCTACGGGTGCCAGCGCGATAATGGCACCGTCGACGCTCTTCCAATAGAGTACGCCGTTGTCAAAGGCGGGGCCTCGTGCCGAGGGGGTCCAATATTGGTCGTAGACGTTCTGGCTGCTGTAGTAGAGGTAAAAGCCGCGATCAAGCTGATACCCTTCGCCCCCACCGGGGGTGTGCCCCTCGGGGCAAAAGCGCCGCGCCGAGTCACGTGAGGCACATTGCCCTGCTCCAATCGTATTGCTCACCGAGAGATACTCGACGCTCGGGATGGGATCGCTGAAACTGCCGCCGCCAGTGGTGCGATTGGTGATCCGAATTGCTCCCATCGACATCCAGTGCGAGTGAAAAAGCACGTCACCAACCATTGATAGCGTACCCTGCTCATCGGTGGGCAGCCTGATCGTGCCCTGATTCTTGTGGTCATCCACAAAGCGTATGACCCCAGTCGCAAGGTTCATCTCCCCAATCGTGCTGTCTTCGCGGCCATCACATGAGCTAACACGACAGGCGCTGCGGTTGCGCCAGATCAGATACGCAACGTCGGTGCCGTCACCAAGGCGTTTCACGACGGCCTGTGGAGGCGATGAATAGTAGTAGTTGCCGTTGCCAATGGCGCCCCCAAAGACTGGGGCCGGCAGATCAAAGCGATTGGTGCCGTCACTCAGGTTGAGGACAAACAATGATTGATGGCTCGGGTTGTTCTGAAGGTACTGGCGCGTTTCGTTTTGGTTGACTGGTGCGCCTGCATTGAAGGCCCAGGTGTTATCCCAGTTGTAGTACGAGCGGATGATGACCACATTCGCTGCTTCGGCAACGACCGGGTAGGTGTCGGGAAAGTAGCGTGCTGGCCGGGGATGACTTGAAGTCAGGTTGCGCGGTGGGCGGGAGAAGGCCGTGACGGGTGTGCGCCACGCCCGTGCCCCGGTAGCGACGCGGATGGCATGGACGGCCTGGTCTTCGGCAGGCACAATGATCAGGCCATTATTGCTGGCACTGTAGGCTGGCGAGGCGGCAATGCCGGCCCCCGCGTTGTAGACCCACGTCTGTTGCATCGTTGTGGTATTGATCCGGTACAGGTTGCCGCCCATCGTGCCGACATAGACGCTGTCGTTGACGAGCAAGACGGCCCCTTCGATCGCGGCCCCGGCGTTAAAATTGTCGAGGATCGCGCCATCAGAGGCGCGCAGTTTGTAGAGGTTGCCGTTGGTTGAGCCAAAGAAGACCGCCCCGGTCAGCGCGTCATACGCGCCCGTGTTGAAGATGCTGCCCCCCAGGTTGCGTGTCCACGCGACGCTGCCATTGGCCGTATTGATCGCCCGCACGGCCCCGTCGTTGTGCCCAATATAGAGCCGTCCGTCACCGAGGATGGGCGCGGCGCTATCAGGCAGATGCAGGTGCCCTGCCGCCGGGCCACTATCGCCATTTGCGCCGTTCCAGACCCAGAGCACGCGCCAGGTGGTGTTGAGTTGGTTGCCGCTGGTATTGGTGGGCAGCGTTGCGTCAACATAGTGGGTGCGTTGCGCATTACCGCCGAGTTGATGCCACCCGGGGCTGTTGGCGAGCGATGCCTCAGGGAGCGTTGCCGCTTGTTCATCGCTCTCAGCAGGGCGGGCCTGGGCAGGCACCGGCGCTTGATCGTTCGTGTGATTGGCTTCGGTGGTGCTGCGGAAGAGACCGGCGAGGATGAACGCCAGTAGGATCACAGTCAGAAGAATAAAAGGCCATGAGTTCAGATGTCCCTTACGAATCATCGGTTCTGCTCCTTCCCATGCCATGTTGGCATGCTATGGATGATCGGTTGCAGACTGTGCTCGGAGGGGGATGCGTTGGTGATCAAGCCAATCGAGCAGGCTCGCCATGGCACCACGATGGTACCGCTCGGCCCATCCCGGATCTTCCCAGTCAATTGGACCAGTTGTGATGTCGAACAGCGTGTGTTCAGCACCTTTGGCAACATAGAGGCTGGCACCATAGGGCAAGGCTGCCTGGTGGGCGGCCACGGCTTCGGGGCCGATCAGGTTCAATTCGGGTTCGCTATCGGCAACAATAACATGGATCGGAGCCTCGATGGCAACGATCATGGCTTGATCAAGGAGATTGGAGAGCAGAGCAACGCCATGCGGGGGGGCGATAGTACGGTACGCGGCGAATTGCTCTGCTACATTGTACGTGCCAATGCTCTGCGCGGCAATGAATATATAGTCCTGGTTTATTTCGGGTGCGCTGGTAGCCGCTTGATACGCCGCCAGGGCATCGTCGCTCTCGCAGCAGCCATAGCTTCCCTCACTTGCGCCAGTGCCGCGTTTGTCAAAGCGGAAGACGGCATAGCCCCTGGCAAGCAAGAGGGGTTCCATATAGGCATAGGCTGTACGGTCTACTGGCCCTGAGTGGTGAATGATCACGACCAGTGGATACGGCGGCGATCCTGTCGGCAGCGCGAGTTCGCCCGCTAGCAGGGTGCCGTCGGCCGCCGGAAAGCTGATCTCGCGCCGTGCCTGGGCGCTGGCGGTCGGCAGGGGGGTGGGCAGAAGCGTTGGTGCAGGGGCCTGCTCGCTCTGTTGTGCTGGTGCTGTGCAGCCGACCAGCACGATCAGAAGAAGCAGGCCGAGCCATCTCCTCATGGTTGCCGTTCCAGCACCACACGGTAGACGCTCACCTCGTTTTCGGCAAAGACCAGTTCGAGCTCGGGGGCGGCGTCAAGCAAGGCCTCGCGGGGCACATCCTGCTCACGCGCAATGACATAGCTTACCGCAAACTGGTTCAGGATCGCCTCGCGCTCGGCAGGTTGCGCCGTCGGATCGAGCACCACCTCGGCCATGCGCACTTTTTCAAAGTAGTCGAGGGTGCCGGCCCAATGCGCCAGAAACGCCCGTGCATCAGTCCAGACGGGTACGTGCTGGTTGATCATCAACGTGCCCAGCACGACATCATCACGCGTAGTGGCGGCTTCGAGCCAGCGCAAAGCTGCGACTTCGCTCTGCGCGAGATAGTATGGTTCGCTGTAGCGCGTCAGATCATAGAGCCGCCAGGTCCAGATATAGACATTGGTCGCCACACTCAACCCCAGGATGAGCGCAAGCAAGAAGGGGGCCATCTGCGGGGTGCGCTGCTGTAACCAGGGCCAGACATGCGTATAGATCGCCGTAGCCGCCAGAATCGCGATCGGCATCTGCCAGCCAAGCAACAGATGGATCTGAAATTTGAGTGGCAAATAGATCAAAACAAAATGCACCAGGAACCAGATCGCGACGAGAAGCTCGGTATCGTTGCGGCTCTGCAGCATCCGTGGGCGAAAGGCGATCAGCGCGAGCAGCAGCGGCACGCCCATCAGAATCGGCAGATGCAACAGATTCGGCGTCCAGGCACCGGCATTATCAAACTGGGCAAGTTTGCCGCCCCAGGTCGCATCATTGAGCACGAGGTACGCCAGGTAGCCTGCCGGCGGAATCGTACAGACCGCAATGATCGCGGCACTCTTGCCGAGAAAGACGGGAAAACGACGATCGCGCCACCAGATCAAGATCCCCCAGAGCCCCAGCACACTGTAGATGGTCAGCAGATCATAGGCATGTTGCAGCCCGATCAGCGTACCAACCAACCCGGCAGCTACGGCATAGCGCAACTGTTGCCGCTGCTGCGCATAGAGCGTCAACCCGATCATGCCGATGAGTAGGGCAAGCGCAATCGCAAAGTGGGGAAAGGCCATAATCTGAAAGAAGCTATTCGCCTCTGACGTATAAATATCAAACGGAAAAGGCGCATCGGGGAGATCCTGGGCATACTTGACGATGATCCAGACAAACCCGACGCCACCGGAAAAGCAGAAAAAGAGGAACGCGAGCCAGCGTTGTTTCACGTCGGGTACGGCAATGCGTAAAAAGGCATACGCGACGCTCACCAGCAAGACCGTTGCAACGACGCGAAAGAGCGTGAAGATGACATAATATTCAACCCCAAAAAAATCCCCGATCCGCCCCGCGCTCCACCAGAGCAGGTGAAACAACGCCGGATCATTTGGCTCGGCAGTCAACCGATTTGGGGCCAGGTGCTCGTGACGTAGATCGCGCATCCAGGCGAAGTACTGATTATGATCGGGAATATTGAAGATAACCCCGGTGAAAAAGCGATCGTCTGGTGCCGTCACATTCGCATAGATTGTCGGAATCAGGCTGAGCACCACCATCAAGAGGGTGATCAGCGCCACCAGTTGCCATTCCCCGCCATAGCGACGGGCTTGCACCTTTGCCGGGTTGGTGCTCGCGATCGTCAAAGGGCGCTCATTGACTGCCATCTATGCCTCCGTTATCTTCTGCGCCGTAGCATCCACACCCGTAGCCCAATCACCGAGCCAAAGATCAGCACGACTGGTAGCAGCGCCAACCCAATCGCCTCGTAGCCTGTGGTCTCCCAACGTGGACGTTCACCCAGGGGGGGCGTTTGCTGGATGCCTGCTGGCAATGGCGTTGGGGTTGGGGTTGTCTCGATCACGGCTGCCTCAACGACGGGTGTCGCCGTTGGCACCGGTGTAAAGAAGGGCAAAGGCGTCGTTGCCGGTGCACCAAGGGGCCGACTACTATGCCAGACCCGATAGCGAGCCCGTTCGCTATCAAACAGATCGTCCCGATTGCGTGTAAACCAGACCGCGTGCAATTCGTTGCCATTGAGCACGGCCAGTTTTGGATATTCGGGATAGAGGTTGTTGCGCACGATTTCGGTTGGTTGCCCCCAGCGCCCGTTGCTATAGGTCAAATGCCACAGCCCGGGTGGGGTAAAGACATCCGTGAGATCATCAAAGGGGCGAAAGGCGACGAGCAGCAGATGGACATTGCCCGCCCCGTCGGTTGCCATATGGTAAATATCAAGATCGGAAGGCCGCGCACGCAGGTTGGGCAATTCGACCGCCTGCGTCCACGTCTTGCCGCCATCAGGCGAGGATTGGGTATAGATGCGGTTAACGGCGACGCCACGAAAGACGATCACCGGATTGCCATTGCCATCGAGCCCGAGCGTAGTCTGTTGTACAGCATCAAGCGGGGCCGCTGGCGCTGTGGCCGGTTCCGGCGTGAGCGAACGCTCGGCTGGTTGGCGGGCGGCCTGCTCATACGCGGCCAGGGCGACACCACTGGCCGGCAAGCGGAAATAGGTTGGCGTGGTCCAGTTTTGTCCTCCATCATCCGACCGTCGATAGACCCCTGCGCGTGGCTGGCCTGCACCCGCGTACCAGTCAATACCTTCATCCCAGACGACATGAATGCGATCAAAACGGTCAATCTGAACATGCGGCCGATTTTCGCCGTCGTTGAGGGTGTCCGACAAATTCATCGGACTGCTCCAGGTGACCCCGCCATCGTGCGAATTGCGATAGAAGAGGTCGGCACAATTAGGACAGACCAGATTGGGCGGTTGACCTGGTTCGTCGCTGATCGCTTCTGACCAGAAGGCGTGCAAGACCCCGCGGCTATCGCTGGCTATTTCGACATAATAGGCTGCGCCAAAACCACTGATGCGCACTGGCTCGCTCCAGGCTGCGGCATTGCGTGTCTCGGCGAGCGGGGCGCTGGCGTGCATAATATTCGTATTGCTCCGATAGATCGCGTGCAGACGCCCATCACGGGCCACCGTCAGCCGGTTACGTACCGTCAGGCCGCCAGTCGCCGGGGCGAGGATCTCGCTGATCCCCGACCAGACACCATCGCGGCGTTCGCGGTACATCAGCAGATCGAGGCTGCCGCCGTCGCGCTCACTCAAGCCAATGCCGCTGTACCAGGAGACATGCACGGTTCCTGGTGGGCTCACCGCGATATCAGGGAACCACGACGAGCCATAGCGGCGTGCATTCAGATCATCCTCGGCTGGACGTGGCGGCGAAAGCTCGAACGGCGTTGACCAGGCACTGCGCTGGGCCGCGACCGGACTCACCATCACCGCAAGCAGGATAAGGACATAAAGAGTAGAAAAAAGTGCTTTCATCGTCGTGCGAGCGCTTCATACTGTGGTGCCGCGATCGGCTCGGCTGCTTGACTCACGTGATCAATGCTGATCATCAAACCAAGGAAGATCCAGTTATAGACGATATAACTAAAACCGGCGATGCTCTGGTTATAAGCAAACGGCAACATCCAATCACCAAATATCATCGAGACTTGCGCCCCGATCCACCCCGTCACCGCCGTAAGGGCCACGATGCGCAAGAAGCCTTCGGGAGCCTGTCTAAACACACGCCACCCGTAGCGCACACTTGCCACGGTAAACCAGATCCAGACAGCCATCCCGACAAAACCAAACTGCGCCAGGATATCCATATGATTATTGTGGGTTGAGCGAGCGTCCCACGGAAAGTAGGTCATATTGTAGGGGGCATAGCCGGCCGGCCCGGTGCCGAGAAACCAGTGATCCATGATCACCCCAAAGTTGCGCCCCCAGATGTCGAGGCGTTCCATTCCGCCTTCATCAATCTCTTCCGCAACAACCTGCTCGATATGCTCACGTGCAGGCCCCAGGATGGTGAACGCAAGCGCAAACGCCAGCAGAATCGTAAAGACGAGCCGTGAACGCACAAAGAGAACCAGCAGCATGGCAACAACGGTCGGCAGCCAGCCCGAAAGCCAACTGGTATTCAGCCCAACCACCAGATAGAGATGCCACCCGATCAGGCCGATGAGCAACGCACGCCAGCGCCAGCGCAAGCTTGGCGTAAAAAGCAGCATGGTAAAGAGGGGTACCGTCAACCAGAGCCCCCAGCTCCCGCGGTCATTGAGGATATTTTGACGGATATTCAAGAACTGGGTCGCTGTCATCAGCACGCCAACGACAATGAAACAGCCCACATAGAACTTGATCTTCCACTCCTGATCGACAAAATGTCCTACCAGAAAGGGCACGCACATCAGGCTGATCATTGTCATGAGTGACCCGACCTGGGTCACGAGGAAGTTCCCCCCCATCACGCGCATATTGAGGATCGGATCGCGCCAGAGGATGCCCCAGGGCAACGAGATGATGCAGATCAGCATAAAGATCAGCAACGGCCAGGTAAAGGGCGACGCTGGCACTTGCCATTCACGCCGGACAATCATCGTCAGCACCCAGATGGCGACCATGCCAAGGGTAAGGACAAGGCTCGCGGGCAGCGTACTCTGGGTTCCTGTTGGTAATTCAATGAAACGAAGCACAAGCGCGGTCAGGGGCAGGATCAAGACCAGGGTATCAAAGTAGCGCACCGAGGCACCAAAGCTTACGGCCATGAACGGCAGAACCACCAGCGCCAGCATCGGGATGATACGCCCCGAGCCGCCAAGCAAGCCGATCAGCAGCGTGAGGCCGAGCAACCCGAGCAGCACGCCCCCGATCTTGAGGACGCGCGGTAGCTGATGTAGCCGGTAACTCAAATAGCCAAGGGTGTCGCCACGTACAAATTGCATGGTTTATCTAATCTCTTCGGCAACAGGCCGCCGCCAGGTGTGGCGTTGCACGGCCATCAAAAGTAGGGCTCCATCACGGGTGAAGGCGTGCCCGGTCGGGTGTTTTGCGGCGGTCGCCAGGAGGATGATCCCCCCAAGCGTCGCTTTGCCCAGAAAAATGGTCTGCAAGCCGACCCCAAGCGTTGTGCGCGCCAGGTCGCCATAGTGCTTGCCAAAAAAGCGTAGTTTGCTCAGGTAGAGTTCCGCTTTCATTCGGGTGGCCGAGCGTTTGCTGCTCTGCCCGCCAAAATGGATCACTTCCGAAGCGGTGAGGTAGCAGACCTTCCAGCCAGCCTGACGGGTGCGATAACACCAGTCAACCTCTTCCGTATACATAAAGTAGCGCTCGTCCATCAGCCCGACCTGGCCGAGGATGCCGCGCCGGATCATCAAGACTGCCCCATCAATCCAATCGGTGCTATAAGCGATCGTACCATTTATCGTCGGGTAGCGCCAGCGCAAACGGAGTTTTTTGCCGACCAGTTCGGTTAGCAGATTGGGAAAGAGCGCCCACGAGCGCTGCAATGATCCGTCGGCATTGAGCAGGCGCGACCCGACGATGCCAACATCCGGGTGGGCATCAAGGAAATGAACAAGGCGCGTGATCGAGGCGGGCTGCGCAATGGTGTCGCTGTTGAGCAACAAAACATGCCGCCCGTCGCTCGCCCGAATCGCCTGGTTGTTGGCGGTGGCAAACCCGCGATTGTCGCTGTTGGCGATGATCTGTACCTCGGGGAACGCCTCCTGCACGGCGGCAACACTGCTGTCAACCGAGCCATTATCCACGACCCAGGTCTCGGCCTTGATGCCCTCGGTTGCCGCTGGCAGCGCCGCAAGACAGTCGAGCAGCAGTTGGCGGGTGTTCCAGTTGACGATGACAATCGTGACATCAGCCTGTGGTGACGGCATGGCGGTAGCTCCCCCTGGTTGCAATCGTCTGTAACAGATCTTCGAGTCGTTGCGCAAGAACCGTCCAATCATAGTGCACGGCGACAGCCCGTCGCCCTGCCTGGCTGAGGCGTGCGCGTGCCGATGCATCTTCGAGCAGTTGCAAGGTCGCCCGGGCAAAAGCGTCGGGACTATCGGCGATGAGTAGGTGCTCGCCGTCAACGAGGGCTAGCCCTTCACCGCCCTTGCTGGTGCTCACCACCGGTGTCCCCACGGCGAGCGCCTCAAGGATCTTGAGGCGTGTCCCGCCTCCTTCCCGTAGCGGTACAACCTCGATACTGCTCTGGGCAATGAGGGCGCGAATATCTTCGACATAGCCGGTCAGCACTACGCCGTCGAGGTTGGGCAACGCGGCTCGCTGTTCGGGGGTCGTGCGCCCGGTGATGCGCAGGAGCGTCTGCGGGCGTTCCTGGCGGATCTTTGGGAAGATCGCCTCGAGAAAATAGCGCATCGCATCGAGATTCGCACTGTACGAGAGCGCCCCCGGATAGATGAGCGTATCGGGGTCGGGGTGGTAGGTATAGTCACGGCAGCCTGTCACATCGGCCCCATTGGGAATAACCGCAAGCTCGAGGGGATGTTTGCCGGCAAGTTGGCGTACGGTCTTGGCTTCGCCCTCTGAGACGACGGTGACTGCCGCAAGTTGGCGCAGCAAACCCGCCACATAGCGGCGGTGTTTCATCGCGGTCAGCAAATAGCGTAGCCGCCGTTGCACATCCTGATAGCTGCGAAACTGTTCGAGCATATAGCCGAGTTCGAGTTGTTCGAGTACTACCGGCACACCGCGCAATTGCAGGGCATAGGGTGCGACATCAATCTCGAAGGCGAGCACGATGTCAGGTCGGATGTGGTCTGCCGTGGTATGCACCGCCCTGGCAAACGCTTGACTCCATGTTGCCCGTACCGAGGCTGGCTCGGTGACGACCAGACTCTGCACACGATCGGCCAGGGTCAACAGGCGTCCGGGTCGTGGCATTGCCTGAAACGACGCGCAGATGGCCGCAATCTCGTCGGCACACACCTCGGTCGTGTCGCTCTGGGTAAAGGCGAGCAGGTGCACCTCGTGCGTGCGGGCAAGGTGTCGCAGCAGGTGCATAATGCGCATCCGCGAGCCGTTATCGGCAGGTTCGGGCCACCAGGTTGAGAGTGCTAGTATACGCATGATTCAGCCTGTTCGCTCCCCTTCAATAGTCTGGAACATAAGTGTTCTGCCCCACCTCTGGCACAGCCACTCATCGTACGCCTGGTGTCCAGATACGTTCCTCAACACCCTTTGCGCCTTTGCGCCTTTGCGTCAAATCGTCGGAAAACTTAATTCACAAACTAATCAATCATGGTGTGGCACCGCAAGGTCTGCCGCTGCACCCGGACGGTGCTGGCCGGTTGCGGCAACAAAACGCTGATAACTCGCTAGCGTCTGTTCGGCGGTCTTTGCCCACGAGAAGGCTTGCATGCGCTCGTAGCCGCGCTCGCGCAGCCGGTCGGCTTCGGCGGGATCTGTGAGCACGGCCTCGATATGGTGGGCAAAGCCGCGCTCATCTTCGGCGTCGGCGATCAAGGCGGCGTCACCGGCGACTTCGGGGATCGAGCCGCGATCCGAGGCGATCACCGGGGCGCCGCAGGTCATTGCTTCGAGCAGCGGAATGCCGAAGCCTTCGATCCACGAGGGAAAGAGAAAGGCCGAGGCACCACTAAACAGAGCGATCAGGTCTTCACGGGATGGGCGCAGCAAGAGCCGCGCAAACCCGGCCTCAACCGCTTCCTGCACGACCGGCAGGGGTTGTTGGCGTGCAAAAAAGACGATTTCGTAGCGCTCACGCAGCACGGCAGGCAGCAAACGCCACGCCCGCACCAGCACCGCTGGGTTTTTCAGGCCATCAGCAAGCAGATAGGGCCGCGTGATGCCGTGACGCGCCTGCATCTCGGCAAGCACGGCCTGGTCGCTGATGCGCCGGAGATCGGGCGTTGGGGCGTGGTGGATGGCAACCACTTGGGCAGGCGCAAGCCTCGTATAGTGCAGAATCGCACGCCGCGCATGCTCCGAGACAGTCAGGATGCCGTGCGCGCCCCGTACCGCTTGGCTGCTCATCAGGTGCAGGTAGGTCATCATTGCGATTGTGCGCGGATTTTTGGCGTGACCGGCGATGATCTCGCGCAGGGGCATCACATTGATCGCATCGTGCAACGTGATGACGCTTGCCACCCCCGCTGGGGCAAAGCCATAGTTCGTCGGGAAATGCGCCACGTCCAGGGCATCCTGGGCCATCGCTCGCCGCAGTTTGACGAGGTCGTTGACGAGACTCGAGTGCGGCCCGCGATACGGCAGATAGCGCACCGTCACATGGTCGGGCAAATGCTGCAACTCAAACGGAGCCTTGGTATCCGCATAGAGCACAAAATGATGCGTACGCCCTGCTTCGATCAGCGCAGGAACTAGGTGTTTGAGATAGGTATGCACGCCGCCCACAAGCCCATGGGAAAGATAGCGTACATCAAGGCCAATCCGCATAACCATATCTCCTCACAGGGCCTGTTCAAGGCGACCAAAACGCCCTCGCCAGAAGTCCAGCCATGCCATGCCCATGCCGATCCGTCCGCGGCGCGTACGCCACTTCGGGCGCAACCAGAGGCTGGCGTAGGTACGCAGATCCTGCAGCACCAGCGCATGCAGCCAGGTGTCCGGTCTTGCCCCAGTTGCCTGGAGAAAGAGCAGCCGATTGCGCGTCATATAGTAGGCCAGGTACTCCTGGTCGAAGCGGGCATCGAGCGGAATTTTGTGCCACACCTGCGCCGCCGGTACGTGCAGAATGCCATAGCCTGCCCGGGCCACCCGCACCGACCATTCCGTCTCCTCGTAGTACATAAAGAAGCGTTCGTCCAATAGCCCGGCCTGCTCAAGCACCCTGCGCTTAACCAGCAACGCACAGCCAGTGACGAAGTCCACCGGACGAGGCCTGGCATACTGGCCTGTGTCGCGCTCTCCGGTACCGTCCATCAGGCCGACACCCCGCTGCCAGTCAATCCATCCACCTGCGGACCAAATCAGGTCTGGGTCGGCGTGGTAATAGATAGTTGGCCCCACCACCCCGGCCCGTGGACTTGCCTCAGCCGCAGCAACCAGAATACTCAGGAAGTCAGGGGCAACCTCCGTATCGTTGTTGAGCAGCAGCGCATAGTCATAGCCATGATCCAGGGCATAGCGCAACCCGACATTATTGCCTGCGGCAAAGCCCAGATTGGCCCCGTTCTCGATCACGGTGACGTCAGGAAACGCCGCCTGCACTCGCGCTGGCGTGCCATCCTGCGACGCATTGTCGAGCACCACGATTGTATAGTGCTCACGGGGATAGGTCAGGTGCTGCAACGACGCCAGACACGCCAACGTATCTTCGATGCCGTTATAGCAGAGCACAAGAAGCGCAACCCTTGGTTTCATCATGCAGCCTCCGGGAGCAAACGTGGCTGGTGCTGAGCGATGATGCGCGTGTAGGTTGCCAGCAGACAATCCAGTTCTTCATCGATGCTTGTGGGTGGGCGCACCCCCGCCACGAGCCGGGCGAGCAGCCCTGGCTCATCACGGAGCCGCTTGATCTGGCGAGCCAGATCTTTCGCCTCACCGGGGCGGAAGTGCAAGCCGTCGACTTCATCCTGGACAAGTTCGGCCATGCCGCCAAAAGCCGAGGCGACCACAGGCCGTCCGGCACTCTGGGCTTCCAGGATGGTCAGCGGGCTATTTTCGTACCAGATCGAGGGCACAATGAGGGCATCAACCGTCGCCAGTACCTCGGCGATCCGTCCGTTCGCAAAACGTCCAGCAAGCGTGATCCGAGGATCTTTGCCTATCAGGTTGCGCAGGCGCTGCGTATAGGTTGGATGCTGGTCAAGATTGCCATACACCTGCAACTGAACCGTGCGCTCACCTTGAGGCAGCAGGCGCAACGCCTCGATGATCAGATGTACGCCTTTGTGTTGCGCAATCTGTCCGATATAGGCGAGTTGCAAAGGATTGCCCTGTGGTGGTGGCGGTGTCTGACGCAAAGGTTCAAGCTTGACCCCAAGGCGTACAACCTGCAGCCGCGCGGGTTCAACCAGGTCACGAAACATCCCGGCGAGAAATTGTGAAGGCGCGATCACCAGGTTCGCCAGACCGAGGGCCTTGCGTAGATAGGCGCGTCGTGCCGCTTGTTCGTTGCGGCCCGCCTCGCCATTCAAGGCAATCCAGGTACGTCCGGCGGCACCCCCACTCAGTTGTTCCGTCAGGCGATAGCGCCGCTGATCCTGTTGCAAGCACCACGCACACTCGGCGGGATCGGTCGGGGGCGTCGTGCAGACCTTGCCATCGCTGCGTAGCAGCGTAATGCGTGGGCAGAGGAACCAGTAGTCATGCAGCGTCACAATGCTCGGCACCCCGAGTTGATGGGCCACCTCAAGCACACCTGCACCAATCAAATAGCCGCTCTGCAGGTGCACTAGATCAGGCCGTGCGGTGCGCATATAGGCGGCAACCCACGCCGCCACCATCGGGTTCGCGTAGCTCCAGTTGCTCGGTGCATTGCGCAGCCCGAGGTGCAAACGCCAGACCGGAACCTCTTCATAGGTATCCTGAATGGCCTCCACCCCGACGGGCCGCTCTTCATCAAGCGTCTCGATACAGACAACCTCGGCCTCGTGACCGTGCTCAAGCAGCCAGCGTGCCAGCCGAAACGTGTACAACTCTGCCCCGGCACTGTAGCGCGGCGGAAAGTGGTGAACCGCAAGCAAGACCTTCATAGTGCCCCCTGCTGTGGTTCAGCCGCCGCACGACGTGCGGCCAACAAGCCACGCACAAAGATCGCCTCTTCACGCCCTACGACCCGCAACGCAAGGAGCAACCCACTATAGACGAGGGCTCCCAACGCAATCGTCACGACCACCGGCCACTCACGGCCAACATAGACCAGCAAGCCCATCACACCGACAGCGGCAACGGTACGCACTAGTTCACGCCACTGCATCTGCCCAAGCATATCGCGCAACAGCCAGAGATACTGGCTCACCAGGACAACTTCGGTGACCACGGTAATAATTGCCGCAGCGGCGACACCATAGAACGGGATCAGGGCCAGGTTCGCAACAATATTGATGCTGCTGCTGATCATAATTGCTCGCGCCACCTTGACCTCGCGCCCGGCAATGACGACCACATATCCAAGAAACTCGGACAAAAACATCAACGGCACGGCCCAGATCAGGATCGCCAGCAACGGGGCCGCCGGTGCATATGCCGGCCCAAAGAGCAGCGCTACGATCGGGCCTGCCAACAGATAGCCGCCAACCGCAATTGGCAAGGCCACCAGCATCAAATAGCGCAACATCCGCTCGTAGATCTGCGGCAACGTCTCGGGGGCCGTCGTCGCCTGCCGCGAGAGCGACGGATAAAGGGCCGTATTGAGCACGTTCGAGAGCGTGACGAGGGCAAAGATCAGATTGTAGGCGGCATTGTAATGACCAGTAGGCGTATCGCCGCTAAAGATATTGAGCAACACCGTATCAAAGCGGTACGAAATGCCGAGCGTCAGCCCAATCACCCCAAAGGGAAACGCCGCCCGCAACAACGAAAGCCAGCGCGCGCGACTGATCCGCCCGAGCCTGATCCCAAGCGGCTTCAACGCACGGACAACCAAGAGCGTCATCACGAAGACTCCGGCCATGGTTGCAACAATGAGGCCATAGTAACCAAAACCAAGCCAGAGGGCAATGCCCCCAAGCACCACAAAAATCAACTGATTGACCACCTGTACCCCTGAGGTGAGGTCAAGCCGCTCGTAGCCGGCAAGGATCGCGCTGCTACTGCCATGCACGGCATAGATCAGCACCGTGACCGAATTGAGCGCAATCGCGCCAATCATCAGGCCAGGGCGCCCGGTCAGCACGGCCGCAGTCACCACACAGATCCCCGCCACAACCGCCAGCATCAGCCGCAGCACAAGCACATCGGCATAGAGATCCCTGATGCGCTCGGGGCCATCGGGGGCATCGCGCAGCCGGGCAACTTCGCGCACCGTATACGGAGCCAACCCGAGATCGGCGATGAAGAGAAAGACCGTGCCGAACCCGATCACCGCAGCATACTGACCAAAATCAGTCGCCCCCAAATTGCGAATGATCAGCACCGTGAACGCAAACGACAAAAACTTGATCGCAACTTGTGCGATCAAGCCCACGGCGGAATTACGCAAAATAGTTCGCGAAAGTTGCTGCATCAATTCCCGTACGTCGACAAACGACGCCTTCTTCTTGGTTCAACAATCCAACCTATTGTTGAAACCCTCGCCTTTTCGTTGGCAGGGCCTTGCTCCTGTTCCCTGGGGACGACTACAGCATACGCGAGTGAGGTAACTTCCCGCTAAATTCAGGCGAAACAGAAGTGACAGTTTTGTATAGTTGCGGCTGGGAGCGCGGGCCACTGGCCCGCGCTCCCAGCCGAAGGGTGGCACGTATGCATCTCAGGCATCCTGTCTACCGGGACGTATGACACGGTGTGGCCGTATCGCCCCAGTTTCGTTCGTGGGCGCTGGTTCGTTCGTTGTTGCTGGCGGGTGTTTGTTGCCGGGTAAGCTGTTGATAGAGTCCTTCAAGCCGATCCATAGCTGCCTGGTGCGCCAAGAAGGGCATCGCGTTGGCCCGCAGGTGCGGCAGCAGCTCTGGCTCATCCAGCAAGCGTTGCAGATTCTGCGCCAATTCGTTGGGGTCATCCACAGCAAAAAGAAGACCGTTGCGGTTGTGCTCAACGAGTTCGGCAATGCCGCCAAGCTTTGTGCCCACAATTGGTACACCTACCGCCTGGGCTTCGAGAATGCTGTTGGGGCTATTCTCAACCCAGCGCGACGGGACCACGACTACATCAAGCCCAGCCAGGACGTCCCACACCCCACTGCCCTGATAGGTGCCGTGCCAGGCGGCATCGGGGAGTTGCGCGAGCTCCTGACTCAACTGGCGCTCATAGTCTGGTTCGCCTGCTGCCGAGCCGTAGATCTCAAGCCGACGCGGTTGCGTTCCACGCAGCTTCTTCCACGCTTCAATCAGGAGATCAACGCCTTTGTGGGGCTTGACCTGGCCGAGATAGCCAACGCGCAAGGTGGCTTCGTTGGTACGCAGAGGGCATTGTGTCAACTCGACCCCCTGCCGCCAGACGCACATGCGTTTCCCATTCGTGCCGTGGCGCTGATAAAAATCAGCCAGGAATTGCGACGGGGCCAGCAAGACATCGGCTTTGGCGAGCGCCGCTTGCAGCCGTGCTGCGCGCGACGCCTGGGCCGGCAAGCCGAGCATGGGGCCGAGCAGATTGTCGGGTTGCACGAGTGACCAGGCCATATCAGCATTATGGGGTGATAGCTGCGCTGGTAGGCGAAAACGACGATGCTGTTCCGCATGGCAGCGTGCGCAGCCAGCCTGACTCGGCCCGTCACACCGTTTGCCCAGCGGGGTCAACAGATTGATGCGATGACAGTGCCACCAGTAGTCGGTGAGATCAATCACCACGCGTACCCGGCGCGCGACTGCCGCATCAACGGTGGACGCCCCAAGCAGATACCCGCTGAAGAGATGCATCAACTCGGGATGCCATGCGTCAATCACCCGGCCAACGGCGGCCCCAAGCTCGGGATGGTCGTAACTCCAACGCAAGGGATCGGGGTTCGCACCACCATTGAAGGCCATGCGCCACACCTCGATACCATCCTGCAAACTATGGGTGATACGCAGATCCGTGTGTTCGGCGTTATCGGTCTGAATACAGACGACGGCCACCTCATGACCGCGTTCCGCCATCGCACGGGCGGTACGCTCGGCTCGTCGTTCGGCACCTCCATTATGTTCGGGTGGATACCCATGCACCGCGATGAGAATACGCATCCATACGTCTTTCTTGTTTCATCGTTGAGTTTGCCACATATGCAATTCGCGTTTCACATCACGTTCCCAGTGAATGCCCCGGTCGGCCACCTGGCGCTCGATAATTTCATAGCTGCCAAAGTGTTGCTCAATAACTTCTTCGGCTAAGATTGGATCAAATGGCTTGCACGAAAACACATCTAAAAAAGCTTGTCCGAGGTGTGGGTAGGTGTGGATCGCAGCGTGTGATTCGTACAGGATCACCACACCTGAACATCCCGCATGATCGGGTGGGCCATCTTCACGCCCGGCGAGCGGCCCCGCCAGGATGCGCATATCGAGCCGCCTGACCAGATCGATCAGAAACCCGTTCACTGCCGCTTCATTATCCAAGGCTTCCTGATTGGCAATGGCCCCGAGTCGCATGGTAAGGTGTACCCCGTAAACATCACGTGACATAGTCTTCCTCCTTGTTAGTAATGAGCTCTCTTCCGTCTGGTGATGCGACATCAAACAGCCGCCGCATCACCATCTCCAGGGTCAGCAGTGGTGCGATTTTGCCAATCGTCCAGAGTTGCTCGCCGGCAAGATGCTGCTGCCACAGCGAACGTACCGCTGCTTGGTCAAACAGGCCGCGCTCCAGGGTGCGCTGATCAAAGAGGACGCTCTCGGCCCAGTTCCGTAGATCAGTGCGGAGATACGCTTCGTAATCAGCATAGAGACGCGGTCGTTGGGGAAAGAGCCCCCCAACACGTCGGTTGATCCAGGCCTTGCCTCGGCGCAAGAACCCGTCACCGTTGCGGAACAACTGGTTGCTATGGGGCAACCGGTCGTCTTTTTCGTAGGGCACCAGGGCGAGTTCAGGTTTGCGTTTGGTGAGCATCGCCCGCCGGAATTCGGGCCGCGTGCGGATCGTGTCGGGCAAACAATACATAAAGTCAACAAAGCTGTAGTCGAAATAGGGACAACGTACCTCAAGCATTGAGCGTTGCGTGATGATCTGATTTTGTAGGCTGCGCCGAATCAGATTCTGGATAATAAAGTAGTCGGTGCGATGCGCGGGGCGGTAGTGACGTGTACGGGCGAGTTCTTGTCGCATCGATTCAAAGGCCCGATCCCGCAGATGAGAGCGGCCTGCGCCACTGAGCAGACTCGCCGCCTCACCTTCGCTCATGCCAGGCCAGGTGACATCTTGGCAAAAGGCGCGAAACATGCGTTCATAAAAGGCTGTCTCGTCGGGTGGATACCGATAATAGCGGTCAGCCTGATGCTCTTCGAGCACGGCAAACCCGCCCATCGTCGTGCCACCATCCCAGCCGCTCAGGTTCACATCCATATGCTGGCGTGCCGTGGCGAGCATGCTAATCCCGTGGGCGTGCATCCAGCTATGCATGCCTTCGGTCAGGGCTAGGTGCAGGTCGTGATAGGTCAGCACCCACCGTCCATCTTCCAGGGGTACCCAATGATGTTCAGCCCCGGCGCGGCGGGCGAGCCGTGCGGCATAGACGACATCACGACTGCCCGGTGCACCAAAGGTGAAGGTCGGCGGTGGCGTGGGCTGATCGGCAAAGGCGAGAATGATACGCCCATCCAGCCCACCACTCAAGAAAATCCCCGGGCGTAACGGCGGCGCCGTCATCGCCTGAATTGCCCGTTGAAAGAGGCGACTCGCCTCCTCAACCGCTTCGTCAAAAGTCAGGCCGGTGATTTCGCCAATCTGATCCCAGTCCCAATACTGCTCAAGGCTTAGTTGATCATGCTCCAGGTCGTAGCGTAGCAGCGAGGCGGGTGGTAAAAGCTGCACATCCGCAAACCAGGTTTTGTTGCCAAGCAGTTGCTGAAAACGTAGATACTCGGCTAGCGCCGTTTCGTTGAGCCGCCGGGGGATCTCGGGCGCACTGATCACCCCTTTGAGCTCGGGCGCAAACGCGAAGGCACCCCGGGCATGGGCATAGTAGTGTGGGTAGAGCCCGTAGCGATCGTTGATCAGCCAGAAGATCTGTGTTCGGCCATCCCAGATGCTGCATGTGAAGGCCCCCTCAAGCTTGGTCAGCCCACTGGCCCCGTCGCGCAGAAAGAGGGCCAGCGCAAACTCGGCCGCACTTGCCTTGCTGTCTAGCCATCCTTCACGTTCAAGCTGGTGGCGCTGCGCCTCCTGGAAGTAAAACTCACCGGCTAGGCAGAGCGCCACCTTGCCATCAGCGCTTTGCGCCGGTTGGGGTTGCTGATTGAGCAAACCAAGATGCCGTCGCCCGAGGGCTACCTGCGGGCTGATCACCGTCTGCTCAAGCTGCTGGGTGAAGACATGGCGCATTCGTGTGCTCATCGTCTGGATCACCTGGGCAACCGGCTGTTCTGTTGCTCGGCCAAGATAACCAAAAACTCCACTCACGGCGCTTGCTCCATTCTTCTGCTAAGGTGTCGTTGTCCGCAATCGTCGTAGTCGTTCGAGGCCCTGATTGATCAAGGCTTGATCAACGAGTCGCAGCCCGAGGGCCATGGCTCCATAGCTTGTTATGCCAATGATCACCGCTACAGGCAGGGGCAAATCTCGTCCCAACGCAACAGCCACGCCCATCACCACCGAGGCAAGCACAATGCGCAAGATACGCGAACCGAGGGCCTCAAGCCGCATGCGTTTGCCGAGCAGGCCAAGAAAGAGCAGGGCACAGATGCCGTCGGTGATCACGGTGATCGCAGCCGCCGCGATGATGCCATAGGCGGGAATGAAGATGAGGTTCAACCCGATATTCAAGATGGTGCCGAGTAGATAGATGCGTGCCGCTGGCCATTCCAGGCCTATCGCAACCGCTGCACTCCCGCAAAAGGCGGTAAAGAGCAATAAGGGGATATCCCAGGCGAGGATGGCGAGGGCCGGCCCGCCGGGGGCAAAGGCCGTGCCAAAGAGGGTCGTCGTGACTGGTGTGGCGAGCAGGCTCAGCCCGACTGCTGCCGGCAGACCAAAAAACGCGAGCCAGCCTACGGTCGTGCTTGTCCAGGCCTGTACCTGTTCGGGGTCATTGACGTGCTCACGGGCCAGCGAGGGCGTCATCGTCAATAACAACCCATCAGCAACGGCCACCAGCTTGAAGACAAGGCCATAGACGGCGCTGTACCAGCCCACTTCGCTATCGCTCCGCAGACTACTCAGGATAACGGCATCGGCATTGAAGTTGAAGGTGAGCGCGAGCGACGTCAGGCCAAAGGGAATGCCTGCAACGAGCAGGGTCGGCCAGCGGGTCAGATGGATGATCGGACGCAACGACCCGAGGCCGAGCCGTCGAATAAGCCGAATTGCCATCAGGATCTGGATCGGCAAAATCAGGTAGCCAATGCTCAGCAAGCCCAGCACCCCGCCACCGAGCCACAGGACAACCAGACTGACGCCGATGCTCATCAATTGCGTGCGCACCTGGATCGCCGCGACTGCATCGAAACGCTCGGCCGCGTTGAGCACCGAGAGCAACGGCATAAAGAGCGCCGCCAGCACAAAGGTGCCCGCATAGAGTACCACGCCCATCACGAGATCCGGGTGATACCCAAAGCTCCAGGCAATGATCGGCAGCACCACAATCGCCGCAACTGCGAGGATGATGCGGAGCGCCATCAGATCGCCGAGCACCTCTTGAATCTTGCCGCCGTCGCGGGCTAGATTACGCTCGACATACTGGGTCATGCCGAGTTCAAAGAAGACCCCGAACATCCCGACGAACGCGATCACCGCTGCATACTGACCATACCCACTCGCGCCGAGCAGGCGCACAACTGCAATCAGATAGAAAAAGTTTGCAGCTTTAAGACCCCAACTCGCCACCGTGATGACAAGCGTATTCCGCAAAATAATCTGAGCAAGATCACGTCGCTCTGAAAGCTGATTGTTTTGTTGCTTCTGTGGCTCTGTCATTATCCATACATAGAACATTTCCAGATCGTTTGACGTAATGGAGGTAGCCTGGAAATGCCCGTAGAATGGGACACTACTCTGGTTTCGTGCTTATCTAATATTATCTACCATATCTTAGTCTGATAACACTGTCCTAAATCTTGTGCTAGATGAGGTGACAGTTTTGTTTGGGGCCTGCGACCATCGTTATCAACTCCTCCATCCGGACGATCATTCCCTGCTGGTCGGCGCTGTCGAGTTGACCCAGGTGGGGTCATCAGCGCCGACGGCACTCGATGCGCCGAACGTTAAAGTCGGTGCCAGACCAGAGGCGTCGGCCGTCGTCTGGCCGCTGCCCTCATTGAAGCGGTAGAGCGCCAGGGTATTCGCGTCGAGACTCAAGCCGCTTGAGGGACGCGTGAAGGGACTACTGTAGCGCGCCACATTCGAAAGCCGGAGCTCATCGAGTTGGCCAGCAAAGAAGCCATAGCCGGGCGCGCCGCCAATCAGCATTTGTGGTCCGACCGTCAGGGTGCCAAGCGCAGTGGTTGGTCCGGCGGTACCGTTGACGAAGACGGTCGCGTTGCCATTGCTGTAGCTGACCGCGAGGTGCGACCAGGTGTTGAGTGGGAGGGCCGTGGGATGGGCGACCGAGCGCCAACCGGTGGCACTCGTCATGACCCACCAGGTTGCCCGCCCATTGTTCAGTTCCAGCGACCAGCCGGTGGTATCGTCGGTGGAGGCGACCAGCACGACGGTCTGGTTGGCCGTCGTCGGGTTTACCCAGAGCTCAATCGTCTGCGCGCCAGTGAGCCCGGGCACCTGGGAGCCGCGCAAGATGTCGATGAGCCCATCAAAGGCGAGGGCGAAGTTGGTGCCTGCAGGTAGCGGCGTGTTGGTGGGGAAGGCCGTACTGGTGGGCAGCGGCGTGTTCGTCGCCAAGGGGACACTGGTCGGGGTGTTGGTGGCAGGCGTGGTCGGGGTGTTGGTGGCGGGCGTGGTTGGCGTGTTAGTCGCGGGTGTGGTCGGGGTGTTAGTCGCGGGTGTGGTCGGGGTGTTGGTGGCGGGCGTGGTCGGGGTGTTAGTCGCGGGTGTGGTCGGGGTGTTGGTGGCGGGCGTGGTCGGGGTGTTAGTGGCGGGTGTGGTCGGGGTGTTAGTGGCGGGTGTGGTCGGGGTGTTAGTGGCGGGCGTGGTTGGCGTGTTGGTAGCGGGTGTGGTCGGGGTGTTGGTGGCGGGTGTGGTCGGGGTGTTAGTCGCGGGCGTGGTCGGGGTGTTGGTGGCGGGCGTGGTCGGCGTGGAGGTTGGTGTAGACACGGCCCCATCACCACCAGTTGGCGCTGTCGAGTTGACCCAGGTGGGGTCATCAGCGCCGACAGCGCTCGATGCGCCGAACGTCAAGGTCGGTGCCAGACCAGAGGCGTCTGCCGTCGTCTGGCCGCTGCCCTCATTGAAGCGGTAGAGCGCCAGGGTATTCGCGTCGAGACTCAAGCCGCTTGAGGGACGCGTGAAGGGACTACTGTAGCGCGCCACATTCGAAAGCCGGAGCTCATCGAGTTGGCCAGCAAAGAAGCCATAGCCGGGCGCGCCGCCAATCAGCATTTGTGGTCCGACCGTCAGGGTGCCAAGCGCAGTGGTTGGTCCGGCGGTACCGTTGACGAAGACGGTCGCGTTGCCATTGCTGTAGCTGACCGCGAGGTGCGACCAGGTGTTGAGTGGGAGGGCCGTGGGATGGGCGACCGAGCGCCAACCGGTGGCACTCGTCATGACCCACCAGGTTGCCCGCCCATTGTTCAGTTCCAGCGACCAGCCGGTGGTATCGTCGGTGGAGGCGACCAGCACGACGGTCTGGTTGGCCGTCGTCGGGTTTACCCAGAGCTCAATCGTCTGCGCGCCAGTGAGCCCGGGCACCTGGGAGCCGCGCAAGATGTCGATGAGCCCATCAAAGGCGAGGGCGAAGTTGGTGCCTGCAGGTAGCGGCGTGTTGGTGGGGAAGGCCGTACTGGTGGGCAGCGGCGTGCTCGTCGCCAAGGGGACACTGGTCGGTGTTGGCGTGGAGGTGGCGGGCGTGGTCGGGGTGTTGGTGGCGGGTGTGGTCGGGGTGTTGGTGGCGGGTGTGGTCGGGGTGTTGGTGGCGGACTGCGTTGGCGTGTTAGTGGCGGTAGGCGTCAGCGTGGTGGTAATGATTGGTAAGCTGCCAAAAGGCGTATCGGTGGACCAATGCTCAGCCGAGGTGGCACTATTGCGCGGAATGAGCGTACCATTGCTCGGGCCACCGGCTGCACCGGAGCTATCGCCGATGCTCGTGCCGACGCCCTCATCGAAGCGGTAGAGCGCCACGGTGTTGGCGTCGGCAGGATGCGGTGCGCTCGGGCGCGTGAAGTTGGCGCCATAGCGCACGATGTTGGAGATGCGCAAGTCGTCGAGGAGACCACTGAACGATGGGTACTCTGGACCAGCATCGTGTTTCTCGGCTCCCAGAATGACGTAGGGGTCATTCCGGCAGACACCCTCCCAACTACCACCAGGCCCTGCGCACCAGGGCTCGCCGGGCACACTCGGTGTTACGCCGAGGGGGTAGCTCAGGTCGCCGCTGAAACCGATTGCTTCAGCCTCAAGCCGACCATCAAGGAACATCCAGAGTCGTCCGTCACTCGCACGGCGCTGGAGCGCCAGGTGATGCCACTGCTCATCAAGCACGTTGGTAGTCCCGCAGAGGGTGAAGAAGGTCTCGTCGCCGCCGGGCACCACGCCCCAGATCAGGCGTCCACCGGCGATGGCGAGGCCGAACTTCCGACCTCGGTCGTTGAAGCGGTCGCGATCGAGCAGGATGTTGCCGTAGATCCAGTTATTGTTGCTGCCGCACGCTTGGGCGGGGGCAGGGTTCTCAACGGCACTGGCCTTGAACCAAAGCTCGATGGTGAATTCGTCGACACCAACATTGAGCGGGGCCGAACGGGTGAGCGCGAAGCTCGCATCGAGGTCGCCCAGGGGGAGCTTGACGCGATCCAGATCGTCTCTTCCGCTGCCGTAGAAGCGTAGCGACGTGCTCGCACTATCTTGGGCAATTATTGAAGGCGGCATTGCAAAGATGCCGCCAAGCAGCGGCAGAACAATCATTATGAACACCGCCTTTGACCAAGATGATTGGATCAACTTAAACCCTCCAGGTATTTAGCTAAAGCCATGCTCTTATAAAAGAAAGCAATCCCAAACGCTGCTTCTTTTTGCAGTTCATCGCACTTCACCAACCCTTGCGACCCCGACCATCGTACCGCCCCCTTGATCGCTGCTGCGCCCTGCTGCGGAGTTCTACAGATAGCTCAGCACCCTGGGATACCGTTTGCGCAAATCGCGATATGCGCCGCTGAGCGGCACCAGGATCAACAGCCCTGCGCTGAATGCAAGGCACCCCCAGATGACGACTGGCCCCGGGGTGGGTAGCACCGCGAAGATCCGGGCAATGAAGTGATAGACCACAATGTGCGCGACGTAGAAGAAGAGGGCGACCTGGCCGATGGTGACCAGGGGCTGGAGCGGGCCGCTGGCAAGCAAGGTGGGTACGGTGAAGAGGCCCGCCAGGATGAGCGCTGCCAACCCTAGGTTGAAGGCAAAATAGGTGAGACTCGGCGGGGCTTTGCTCATGATCAAGAAGTGCGCCGGGGTTCCACCAACCTGACCAGCAGGCCCGAGATCGCCATAGCCGCCGAGTAGCCGTAACCCAAGCCACAGCCCGAGCAGCGCGAGGCCCGCCAGCAGCCATGTGCGCGGCTGGCGCATGGCTTCACGCCCTTGCAGCGCCCCAAGCGCATATCCCAGCCACATCAATGGCCCCCAGCCCAGGATTGGAAAGCCGACCGCCGGTACCGTGTCGTAGCTATAGGTGAGCCAGAACGCCTGCCAGAAACCCTGCGGGGTGTCGGCCGCGAGGGCCGGCGCCATGACCCCGATGACCCACTGGTAGCCGAGCAAGACCGCCCCTGCAACAATGGCGAGCAGGTGCTTTGGCAGGAGACGGAGCAAACTTAACATAACCATGGCAACCGCAATTGCGGTGAGCACATGCACATAGGGTGCGTCGCCCATCCAGAAGAACCAGCAGATCGTCAGATCGAGCACCAGGATCACTGCCGCCCGGATCAGCATGTACCGACTCACCGCCAAGGTGCTCCAGCCCTTGCGCTGGCGGCCTGCACTAAAGAGCGCCAGGCTGTAGCCACTCAAGAGCCAGAAGATTGGTGAGGCAAGATTCGTGATCAGCCCCAGCCCCCAGTACGCAATGCTCTGGAGGGTGACGAACTGGCCGCCATACGACTCGGCCTGTAACCCGGCCCCCACAAAGAAACTGGCGTGGTCGAGCGCCATAAAGAGCATCGCCAGCCCGCGCAAGGCATCGATGGCGAGAATGCGCGTCGTGCTGACCGCCTGTTCACGCGTCAGGACATCGGCTTTTTGAACGGTGCGTGCCTGGATCGCCATACGTCACCCTTTTCGATGAGTGGTCGAAGCATTGCCTTGGCTATGCCAAGGCAATGCTTCGACCGTCACTTAGTCTGCCGCCAGCCCTGGTATGGAGCCCGACTCGGCTGGCACGCGTCGTTCCATCGTCACGCGCCAGAGGGCCGGGGCAACGATGGCGGCGGCACCATAGCAGATTGCCCCACAGATCATCGCGACGGTAAACGAGCTTGCCATGCTGATGATGATTACCATCACTGACCCGAGCACCGAGAAGACCCCGTTGACCCCCCACGCCCACGGGGTCAACGCCGGGGCCTGAGCCCCCAGTTGGCGCAGTCCCGTCGGGAAGGGCATGCCCATCACCAGCGACAGCGGTGCAATGAGGATGACGCTCACGATGGCCCGCGTCAGGTCAGGCAGATAGAGCAGGGCGGCAAAGATCGTGGGTAGGGCGAGAATGTAGAGCCCAATCAGGCCGACAATCACGGCGAGCGCGATGCGTAGCTGCGCCGCTGTTTGCAAGATCTGTCGCCCGATCAGGCTCCCCAGTCCCGAAAAGACGAGCATGCTCGCAATGGTAATGGTGGTCGCATGAATAGGATAGCCAATAAAGAGCGTAAAACGTTGGATGAGAATGATCTGGACAAAGATATAGCCCGCCCCCAACAGGCTGAAATAGGTCAGCACCGGCATCGCACCGGGCGTTCGCAGTCCGTCACGCTTGTACCGGATCAAGGGCAGCACAATAAAGAGCACTGCGGTGATCAGGGCCATGCTAAACATCGTCAGAAGGATGAGATTGCCAATGGGGAAGCGGTTCAACCGGCCTTCATATGCGCTATTGAAGTGCAGGTTGCTCCATTTGAAATAGTTGTAGAAGAAGGGATTGTCGTCGGTGACCGGGTAGATGTGGAACGTATAGGCTGCCTCATACGCACGCGGATCGGGCGCGTAGAGGTAATCGGCAAAGGCGGTTGTCTGCCGCACAAATGGGTCGTGCAGCATGCCAAAGTTGTTGGCCTCGGCCCAGGTGCGTAGTTCGGTGATGGCCTCTTGGGTAAAGGGCGACGGCGAGACAAGCAGCGTTGCATTGCCGCCCGCTTCGTTGGCGACAATGGCAATATGCGCGGCTGGCTCGGTTACGCCATTGCGCCGCAACGCTTCGGCGGCCAGTCCCGTCAAGCGTAGCATCTCGCGGGGTGGGCTATTGACATCGCGGGTCCACGAAAAGACGCCGTTGGGCGTGAGTTGACCGAGGGCTTGCTCGACGGCATCCACGGTGTAGAGGTATGACTCGGCTAGCACGTAGGCTCCACCCGAAAGCGCGGCCAGATTATCAAGGCCAATGCCCTGAATAATGTCATACTTTTCCGTATTGCGCGTTAGGTAGCTCCGCCCTTCGGCAACAATCAATTCAGTGTTTGGATGCTCGGCAATGCGCCCGGTGTAGTCGGCATACGGGCCTTTGAGCAACGATACGATCGTCGGGTTTAGCTCGATCGCCGTGATCCTCCGGGCATCATAGAGCCGCGCCAGCAGAATATCCAGCCCGCCACCGACCCCGATCAGCAAAGCGCTTGGCTCTTGCAGGCCGATATAGTAGGGCGCACTGATGACGGCGTGATCGAGAAAGCGGAAGCGCTCGAGATCGGCATCGCTGCCGTCAAAGGCGTACATCCCTGTCATCGAAGTGCCGTCAATCGTCAGCAACTTCAGCGGGAGATCCGGCTTGCGCTCGAGATCTTGCAGATAGACCGAGCCAACTGCGCCGACGATCATCGGTTCGCGAACGACAATTTCCGGCATGACATCAACGCGCCCGACCGGATCCCAGCGTGTGTACTCCGGCCCGGTCTCCTGCGCCTGCATTGCCCAGCCCAGTTCTTTCGATCCGGGCACTGGCAACCGCAAGGGCGCGACGGTCGCAATGAGGGTCGTGATCACTAGCGCAACCACCAGTGCCGCTGGCGCAAGCCGTCGCCAGCGTGGGGCCGTTTCACTCCCCAGGAATAACCCCGCCAGGGCGACAACGGCTGCCACCAGCGCAATGGTGCCAGGCCCGCTGAAGGTCTGGATCAGCACCAGGACGCCGATGGTGCTGATCCCCGCACCAACCATATCGGCAAAGTAGAGCCGGTGCGCTTGCCCGACCCAGCGACTGAAGATCGCAGCAATCGTAAGACCACCACTGAAAAAAGTTGCAAAAAGACAACTAAAATAAATACCGAGGCCGACGATTGTCCACGGCAACTGCCTTGCCCGCAGCGGATCAATGCCAACCAGGCTGATCGCAACAAGATTGACCAGGGTACACAGGCTAAAGATGACCGCGAGCAGACCAATGCGCCGTCCGATCGTGGCGTGATCCCACTGGCGTACGGCGAGAAACGTTCCGGCTGCGCCACCGCCAAGCATGGCGACACCAATGACCAGATAGGTGAAGTGGTGCCAGATCATCAATGAAAAGATGCGCGTAAACGTGATTTGCAAGGCCAGAACCGCGCCTGAAATAAGGGCCAGTCCGACGTAGCGCTGCCAGGCTGTAGATGAAGTACTCAACAGTGGTTCCCCCTCGGTATTTCACAGAGCTGATAGACTGTACCCTGCTTCAATGCTTGTGCGTCCATGGGGCACATAAAAACTGACATACTCGCGTCCGGCAAGGCGGCGACGATGCCACGGATGGGTCTCGCCATTGAGACGGATGCTGCTCAACTCGGCCCCGTTGTGTTGCTGGGGGAGCATCAGTTCAAGTGGGCCGGCTGGCTGGGGGGGAAGATCGAGGATCGCCTGCCAGCGGCCTGTTGCGGCTTGCCATTGCACCTGCTCGACCCTAGCCGCCATGCGTGCCTCGACAAAAGCCAGCCAGCGTTCGGCTGAAAGGGTTGCCACGCCAAGGTCGGTGGCAAAGTCAAGCGTCTCTTCAAACCATTGACCCACATTCGCCGCCTTCTCACCTCCCAGCAGGAAGGGGTCAATATGGCACTGTACCCCCAGGGCCGACGGGTACCGCCCGACACTCTCGGCAATCTGGTGCCGACTAAGGCTTGCGGCCATCGACCCATCAAGGCCCTGGTCGTAGCCCGTATCGAAGACATTCATCATGTGCTCGTCAACCAGGTGGGTTGCCTGTTGAAAGACGTTGAGCAGTGTGCCATCCTGGTCGACAAAGCGCATCGGGAGCCCGGTGCCACCCAGGTACCCCGAACGCCACGCGCCATCAGCGGTGCGGACGGTACTGCCAATGTGGTAATGGTCGAGGTTCATGCGCAGCCCATACTGCGCCTGAACACGGGCATTCTCGACCCACCCGTGCCAGAGGATGCGATGGGTACGTACCGTCGGTGGGACTGGTCCATAGCCAAATTTCAGAAACTCATTCCAATAGGCGTTGTAGCCGTAGGCAAGGCCTTCTTCGACATACGGATGCATGCCAAATTCATGGCCCCGTTCGCGCCACGCCGCCAGGTGCCCTGGTGTGGGCAGAGGCTGATCGCGCTCGAGCAGCACCCCCATCACTGGCACATCGGCAGCCCACCAGCGCGCCTTGCGGGTCATCCGTCCGAGCGTACTCGCCGGCGGGGGGGTGTAATAGACCGACATCGTGCCGCCCCGTTGTTCAACGCGGGCGAGCACTTCTTCGACATAATTGGCCGTACTGCCGTGGGCGTCGCCTGTCGTCACCAGCACGCTCGGTGTTCCACCAGGAAAATACCAGAGGCGTGGCAGCGGCACGTTCGCACTGCTCAGTTCCAACAGCATATTCGCGAGCAACCGCTGTTGTTCATCAGCCTGCGGCACATGGATGCGCTCAACATCAATCCAATCCACAAACATATCAACCGCACGCACCCCTGGAATATCATCTCGCTCGGTATCGGCCTCTTCAGGATTGCCCTGCCGTTGCAAGGCAATGCTGTGCGCCAGATCAAAGGCCCAGAGCGCCGCTCGGCCAGACCCAACGTGATGCAGTGTGATCAGCGGGGCGCCGGTCTGACTACGGGCCAACTCTTGCGCCCCGGCCAGTTCGAGGCGATCGCTCGGGCTGTGGTACTGCAAGCGCCCAGTTTCAATCCCGGCGACGACTGGTGCTCCGGGCACAACCTGGAGCGAGCCACGTGCTTCGACGGCGCCAAGGTGGCGCACACCAAAGACCTCGTCAAGCCGTGGATCTGGGCGCAAGGCCAGGAGCATACCACCCTCAACGACATAGCGTCGCAGCAGCGCCGCTTCGTCAGCCGTGAGTGGCCCGGCGCTCAAGAGCACCAGCGGGTATTGTTGCAATGCGGTCAATGTCAAACGTGTCACCTCAGCCTCTTGAAACGCAAACAATCCCTCGGCCCGTAGGATCTCGGCCAGATACCCGGCAAACGACGGCACGGCACGTGCATTGCCAACCACTAGCAGCGGGGCCGTCGCAGGCGCAGGCAGGGTTGCGGCCCCTGCGACAACGCCGTGTTCAGGCCCAAAGGGTGGCGGGGCCTGACGCGCCTCAAGCCCATAACCAATCCCGGCAGTACTCAACCCGATGGCCCCGGCAGCAACGGTGCCCAAAAATTGGCGTCGGGTCAGGAGGGTGCGTTGCTTCACCTTAGCGGGCCTCAATATCGCCTGGTGGAGGCGTGACAATGACCCGACCATCATCGGTACGGGGTGACTCAGCTTGAATATGTTCAATCTGGGCGTCAGCCTGCCCGTCTTCCAACCTTGGCGCATTCTTGACCAAGGGTAGCCACGGGTACTGGGTCTGGGCCGGGTGGGCCAGCACCTCTTCGGTGAGCATGACCGCCCCTAGCAGCGTGGTCTTCCGCTTGCGCGTCAGGCGCGCTTTACTCTCGGTAATGGCACCACGATTGTCATAAGCAGGATCGAGGGTGAGTACCACCCCATCAACCAGGGGGGCCAGCAGGGCGGCATCAACACTTGGCAAGGTTGATGGCCCATCAAAGATGACAATATCAGCGACTCGCTTCAAATGCTCGACCAGTTCGCTCCATGGCAGTGATGGCGTCAGGGCAACCCCATCTGGCCCCACATTATGCGCGAGCAAGAGCACATTCTTGAGCATCGTCGGGTACATCCGCGACCAGATCTCGGGTTTGCCATTGCTGTAGAGCGTGCCTTGCGCTTCGGGGTTATCACCAACGAGCATCCGGGTCAGGATGGGTTGTTCCATATCAGCATCAACGAGCAGGACACTATAGCCCGAGCGGGTAAAGAGTTGGGCCAGGTCGACACTGAAGGCGCTTCGGGCATCCGACGGAGTCGGGCTGGTGATCATCAAGCTACTGCTGCCCTGTTCCATCGCCGCGAGCACGATGTTGGTATGCGCTTCACGCATCGCTATTTCGCGTTGCCAGGCGCTGCCAGGCTTGAGCGTGATCAATGGGCGACGCCCTGGCACCAGACCAAGCGAGGGCATTCCAAAGCGTGAACGCAGGTCACTCTTGCTGCGCCAGCGATCATCGAGCATATCGAGCAGCAAGGCCGCCAGAGCAGCCAGGATGAAACCACCCATACCGGCCATGGCTACGGTAAGCCTGCGTTTATCGGGTAGCGGCTGTGTCGGTACGCGCGCTTCCTCAAGAACCCTCAGCGTATTGGCGATACTCCCTTTTTCGATGAGGATCAGTTGATTGTAGGTATCCTGGGTACTCTCACGGGTACGCTCCAACTCGTCGATACGATTACGCAACTCACGCAGATCAGCGGCCCCCGACGTGCGTGCCTGCATTGCCCGGGTCTCGTCGAGGGTCTCATCAATGCGTCCGAGATTTGCCTGCACCTGGATGATTTGTTCCTGGATCAACAGGCGTTGTGATGCAACTTTTTCGGGCGAGTTGGGACTGTACGCAATCAACTCATTTGCAACAGCCGTCGCCAGCGCTGCCGCCCGTTCCGGGCTGGTGTCGGTAATTGTAATGTTGAGCAAGCTTGCCCGATTATTCACCGAGGTCGTGAGCATATAGTTTGCGATGACCTGCCATTCAAAGGCGAGCCCCAGCTTTTCAGTGACCGGGCCGAGGATCGGTTCACGGCGGGCCATTTCGCTATAAAACATGGCCAGCGCGTTGCTCAACCCGATCAACTGGGCATCAGGCGTTGCCGACGTCAGTGAGTCACCAATCATCAAGGTTGTTTGGGCGACATAATATCTCGGCTGGCGTGATGCCATGACAAAGGCTACGCTCGCGGCAAGGACGGTACCCAGCACGAGTACCCACCACCAGCGCAAAAGAACGCGTAGATATGTCCATAGATCATCAAACGTCAGCATGAAAATAGGCCTTTTCTTTTAAGGATAGCGTGCTCCAAGCCCCAATCGCTTTCCTAATGAGGGCGGCTACCCCCATCAGCGCAGCGCAACCTCATCGCCTTCACGCAAGCCATCACGTATTTCGATTCGTTCGTCACTCATTGCACCGAGCACAATATCAATGCGTTCTTCGCTTCCAGCGCCTACGCGGAGCACATAATCAGTTGCATCGCGGCGCAGCGCCTCGGGTGGCAACCAGAGCACATCCTGCTGCTCGCCGAAATCAAAAGTCACGCTGGCGAGATCATCATTGCCAAGGTTGAGTTCGGGCGCGTTGTAGCTCACCGCGACCATTGAACCACCGCCAGCCATCGTCCCGGCTGAGGTCATCCGCACAGTGCCGGCAACCTGGCGTTCGGGATACCGGGTAAAGCTGATTTGCACGGGCATCCCCGAGGTAATCCGGTTTAGTATGGCTTGATCAAGGCTGCTGATCGTCACTTCAAAGCCCGAGTTATCCATCAGTCGGATGACCGGAATTTCAGCTTGAACCGGGAAGCTTGCCATCGCTTCAACGGCCGTAATCGTGCCATCGAAGGGTGCATAGATACGACGGGTCTCAATGGCATTCTCAATCTCTTTGACCGCGAGTTGCGACGACGAGAGCGCGACCACCAAGCGCGGGTCGGGGCGCGCATTCTGACGGGCGGCATCAAGCTGCACAGCGGCCAGTCGGACGGCGCGTTCGGCCTCGGCTACCTCAAAGGGGTCTGGCCCGGCCACTAGTTGATTGAGGCTGGCCCGGGCGAGATCGACATCAGCCTGCGCCGCTTGCAGGGCGGCAATTTCGTTACCAAAGGCCGTGTCATAGTTGATCTGCGCGACGGCGACCGCACTCTCGGCGGCGCGGATGCTTGCTTCGAGCTCACGCAGATCGGCCCCTGCCACCGTCTCGGGATTTTGTTCACTGCGGGCCACGAGTTCGGCATAACGAATCTGCAGGCGCTCAAGCTCGGTCTTGGCATCGCTGAGGGCCCGCTCGGCGCGCGTCTTCTCGGCTGAGGCATCGTTGCGCGTGCGGGAAAGCGCCGCTTCGGCGCGTTCGAGGCGCGCCCGGGCCTCACTTACCGCCTGGGCACTGGGTGGGGTTTGCAGTTCGCTCAGCGCAGCGCGGGCTTCTTCCAGCGCAAGTTCAGCCCGGCGCACTTCGATGCTGCCCCCTTCACTGGCCCGCCTAATCGCCACGGCATCCTGCTCGGCCACGATCTGCGCCTGCCGCAACTGCTCTTGCAACGTGCCAAGGTCAAGCTCGGCGAGCAAGGTTCCGGCGGTCACGCTCATCCCAGGATCAACATAGAGCCGACGAATCACCCCGCTTTGCCGAAACGCCAGTTCACGCTCCAACACAGGGGTCACTTGCCCATTCAGCACGCGGATATCGCGGACGTTGCCGCGTTGCACGGCCACGGTACGTCCTGCGTCCGTTGTCGTGACCACCGCGGTCGGTACAGGCGTGGCTAGCGTGATGTCAGTCGGCACGACGGTCGGTACGGTAAAAGGCTCTGGGGTAGGTGCCCCTACGATCTGTCCAATGCTACAGCCAGCCAGCGCTAGCCCCAGCAGAGGGATGCTCAACCCGCGGATCAGTTTCTGGCAAAACTCGTTCATCGCTCCACTCCGTCGAAGGTGTCAGGCCCTCGTTTTCAGGCACTTGGCTCTGTTCAGAGGCTTGGTTCGGTCTGGTTTCGCCCAACCAGCGTAGGTACATGCGCGTCGGTAGGACGCTGGCGATGCGCCTGCTCGGCAATGATCCACCGGGCGGCAGCGAGGAGGTCGTCAACAACAAGATCAGGAAGGCAACACGTATCTGGTTTCTCCGCAAGATCGATTGCCCCTCGTCCCGTCCGTACCATGATCGTTCGACATCCACAGGCCTGGGCCGCCGCGATATCGGTCAGCGCATCACCAATCATGATGGCCGTCTGCGGATCGATCTGATGGGCCTGGATCAGGCTCATCAGCATGCCAGGTGCCGGTTTGCGACAAGCGCACCCTTCGTCGGGACGGTGTGGGCAATAACGGAGGTCTTCTACTATGATGCCACATTTTTGCATGATTTGCAGCATGCGTTGGTGAATCATTTCGACGGTTGCTACGGTCACGATGCCACGATTGATAATGGCCTGGTTGGTCACGATAAAGAGCGGATACCCTGCCTCACTGAGCAGGCGCATCGCTTCAAGTGAACCTGGGAGAAACTGAAATTCGTCCCATGTCTTCACATGATCCGAACGGTTTTCGTTGATTACTCCATCCCGATCAAGGAAAATGGCACGCATCGCACTCCTCGCTAGGCTCATCGGCCTACTCAGGATAGTCGCCGCCTATAAAACGTGGCTAAATATCCTCTAAATAGGGCTGACAATCTTGTCACAAGCGTGGGCAGAAGCTGTGCGCCAGCGTTTATCCTGGTACAGTAGACTTGTAGCGCGACGTTTTTGTGGCCGGTGGCGTAAGGATGACCAGAGGAGCCGTATGATTATCTCGCGAACACCCTTGCGGATCAGTTTTGCTGGTGGTGGCAGTGACCTGGCAGCCTTTTATCGAGATGAGCCTGGGGCGGTGGTGAGCGTCAGTATCGACAAGTATATCTATATCAATGCGAATGCCAAGTTTGATCACCAGATCCGCGCCAGTTATTCCGTCACCGAAATTGTCAATTCGGTCGAAGAACTCCAACACGAGTTGATCCGTGAGGCCCTCAAGTTGACCGGTCGCGATCAGAGCATCGAGATTACCTCCATTTCCGATATCCCCTCGCAGGGTACGGGGCTTGGCTCTTCCAGCACCTATACCGTTGGTCTGTTGAATGCCTTGCACGCCTTCTGCGGTCGTTTGGCGAGCGCCGAGCGGCTGGCACGCGAAGCGTGTTATATTGAGATCGAACGTTGCGGTGCGCCTATCGGCAAGCAAGATCAGTATATTGCGGCCTATGGCGGTTTGCAATTTATTCAGTTCAATCCCGACGAGACGGTTTTTGTTGACCCCGTTATCTGTTCCACCACAACCCGTACAACGTTGCAAAACCGTCTGCTCATGCTCTATACTGGTCAGACCCGCCAGACGGCGACGGTGTTGACCGAGCAGCGCTCGAAGACCGAACAGGATGCCCGCCAGCGCGCGAACCTTCGTCGCCTCGTCCAATTGGCCCACGATCTGCGGGCAGTACTGGTGGCCAATGATGTTGATGCCTTCGGTGAGATTCTGCACGAGGGCTGGATGCTGAAACGCCAACTGGCTTCGGGTATCTCCAACGACCGTATTGATGCCTGGTATGAACGTGGACGCGCTGCCGGGGCAATGGGAGGCAAGATCCTTGGCGCTGGCGGCGGTGGCTTTTTGCTCCTCTATGCCCCCGTTGAACGCCACGCGGCGATCCTTGCCGCCTTGCCCGAGTTACGGTGCGTGCCCATTCGTTTTGAACCACAGGGAAGCAAAATTATTTATGTGGAGGAGGAGTTGTAGTCGCAATGCATGCTGGTTGTGACGACGCATGCCAGTTACGCTGGCATGCTTCGTCACACGCAGCATGTGAAGGAGGGAGCTTATGTTTCGTTCCCGGATCAGGGTGCTGTTGCTCATAGGATGTTGTCTGAGTTTTAGTACTGTCCTCATCTTCGCGCAAGTTGTTCCTTCCCACTTCCTCTTTTTACCCATTGTTGCTCAACCCGGCCCTTCGCCTACAACCGTTGCCCCATCGGTGACCGCAACGTCAACGCCCTTGCCCACTGTGCCGCCGACCCTTACCCCTACCCGTGATCCGACGATCACGGTCACGGCGACCGGTACGGCTACGCCCACCGGTACGGCTACGGCGACCGCAACGCCGACGGTAGCGTCAATAAGTACGGCCACACCGACGGTAGCGTCAACAAGCACGGCAACGCCGACGGTAGCGTCAACAAGTACCGCGACGGCTACAGCTACAAGCACCGCAATACCCACCCCAACGAGCACAACAGGGCCGACACCCCAACCTCGCTCGGCCTTTCGCGTCCACGCACCCTACCACGCCGTTCAGGATCTCAGTACCAAGTTTGGCGAAATGGCGCTCTTTTGGTTTGGGCAGGTGACGCCGTCGCAGAACTATACCGATGTACGCATTGGCTCGAATGACCAGGAACTCTATGTCTATCTGGCAATCTTTGACCGCCGCCTCTGGTATAATCCTACTCCTTCGGCGGCTACTCTGACCGATTGGGACGCGGCGACGCTCTATCTCGATCCTGGTACCGGCACTGGCTTGAGTGCCAATAGCTATCGGTTTACCGCGCAACTAAGCAATGGTGGCGGGGCGGCTTTTCAAGCCTCGGCCCGTGGCACTACAGGAGCCTGGGTTGCCGCTCCGGTCGCCTTCACGACCCTCCCTGGCTGGCGTGGTCAGGCGCTCAATGACAATAGCGATGACCGCGGCTGGGCGATGACCTTCCGCATTCCCTTTAGCAGCCTTGGTCTTGCCGGGCCACCTGCGCCTGGTACGGCCTGGCGGATGGCGGTCGAGGTGCATGATCGTGATGATCAAGCCGGTACGCCCATCCCTGTGCAGGTGTGGCCTCCGGCAGGCGTGACGACCAACCCGACCACCTGGGGCGACCTTGTTTTTGGTGCACCAGGCTACACGTCCCCGCCGACAACGAACCAGACGACCTATACCCTTCGTCAGGGGCCGGGCCTGGTGGTGCAGGATGCCAGTGTTGGTGGCGGCACGACCTGTGGCGACGGCCTCGATTTCTGGACCGAGTGGGGCCAGGCGACTGATCCGCCCGAGAGCAGCCAGTTCAATGTTCAGAACCAATCAGATGTTGCCGACTGGCCCTGTTTTGCGAAATACTATGCCATCTTCCCGCTTGCCTCGTTGCCGCCAGGCCAGGTGGTCGTTTCAGCCCAGTTGATCCTGCATCAATTTGGCAATTCCCAGCCCGAAGATGCCGAACCCTCGTTGATCCAGGCCTTTGTTGTCGGCGAAGCTTGGCAAGCAGGGGCGTTGACCTGGAACAACGCACCCCTGGCCCGCGAAAACATCGGCGCTGGCTGGGTTGATCCATTGCCCGCTTTCCCTGGGTGGCCTGGCGTGCCACGCACGCTCGATGTGAGTGCCGGGGTGGCGCGGGCCTATGCGGAAGGTAGCCCCCTGCGCCTGGCGCTCTATTCGGCTGACAGCGCGTATCACAGCGGCAAATATTTTGTCTCAAGCAAAACTGGCGATTGGAATGCCGTCGCACGTCCGACGCTCATCATTACCCTGGGCACGCCCGTTGCTCCGTAAGCAACGCCGAAGGCAGCGCGAAGATAAAGCTTCCGGGAAGCTTGCGCGGTGGTGGCAGCATGCTCATCGGTGGTTCGGCACGTCGGTGCGCCATGACATCTTCGCGCAGAGCTTCCCGGAAGCTGTCGAAGATAGGATCGTAATTGCGTGGTAATGCAAACGATTTATACTGGGGAGGAGTTACAGTCGAAACATTTGTACGTACGACAGTAGTATTATCCACCATCACTTATGCGCTCGCTGCTGAACAATTACAACCCATACCTCTTCCTGGCGCTGGCGATTGCGTTTGTTTATCATGGTGCGCTGCTGCTCAGCGGCACGTACACCCATACGTACGACGCATTTGTCCATATCTTCTTTGCCGATCACTACGCTCGCGCCTGGTTTGACCATTGGGAACCGCGCTGGTATACGGGCTTCCCGATGACCAGCTACCCGCCCGGCTCGCAACAGTCAATCGCCCTGCTCTCGTCCTTTGTGGGTCTCAAGACCGGCTTTGTGATCGTGGCCCTCTTCGCGGTGCTGAATGTCACCCTTGGCATCTACCGCTTCTCGAGGATCTGGGTGAGCGAGGAGGCCGCCGGCTATGCCGCGCTAATCCTCGTCTTCGCCTCTTGCATTGCCGAGACGGTTCATGTTTTCGGTCAATTGCCAACGATGTTCTCGCTTGGCTTTCTGCTGAACGCCTTGCCGTTTGTGCAACGCTGGCTCGACGAGGGCAAGATCCGCTGGCTGCTCACCGCCTGGCTGCTCAACGCAGCCACGACGGCGGGGCACCATGTGACCACGCTTTTTGGCGCCGTCTTTTTTGTGGCCCCGGTGATCGGGCTCTCGCTCGTGACGGCCTTTCGGACGCCGCTGCCCGACGAACCGCTAGCGCACCCAGGGCGGGTCACGTGGGCCAACCTGCGCCCCCTGGTTGTGCGTCGCGTGCGCCGCGTGCTGCCTGCCACCATGCGCGCTGCGGTCTATGGCCCGGGTCTGATCATCGCGCTTGTGTTCGTGGTGTTGCCCTATTGGCTCTGGAGCAGGGCCGACCCGATTACGCAGGTCTCGATTCCGCACGCTTCGCGTGACTCGTTCATCGTCAACACGAGTGCCGGCTTGGTCTTCTGGCTCATCCCGTATGGTCTCTCGCTTATAGCCTTGCCCTACGTCTTCTATAAGGGCATGACCACCCGCGCCTGGCCGATGACGCTCTCGCTCGCAGCTCTGGTCTTCCTTGGCACGGGTGGCACGACGCCTTTCCCGCGGATGTTGCTGGGCGGTGCGTTTGACGTGCTGACCCTCGATCGCTTCACCTTCTGGGCGACGATTACGATGATGCCCCTGCTCGGTGAGTTTGTGGTTAGCCTGCGCCACCGGGGGTTGGCAAAGTACCTGCGTGAGCAGTTCGGCACGATTACATGGCGCTTGCTCCAGGTGAGCCTGATCATCACCTATCTCAGCCTTTCGGCCTTTGTCGCCAACCTGACCCAGTTCCGGCGCTTCCAGCCCGATCCGATCGACTTTCAGCCTATTGTGACCTTCCTGGAAAAAGATGAGCACTGGCGCTGGCGCTATCTGACGCTGGGCTTCGGCGACCAGATGGCGTGGCTCTCGGCTCAAACGACGGCCAGTACGGTTGACGGCAACTATCACTCGGCCCGTCGCCTCCCCGAGTTGACCACCACGCCGGTCGAGCGACTGGAGGGCTCCAAGTACAGCGGGGTTCCCGGGATTGGCTCGCTCCAGCAGTTCCTGGCCGTGCCCGACAAGTACAACCTGAAGTTTGTCTTCTCGAATGACCAGTTTTACGACCCCCTGCTCTTTTTCTCAGGCTGGCATCGGCTCCAGCGTCTCGAGAATGGGATCATGGTCTGGGAGCGTGAGGATATTCCACCGCTGCCCGAGGTGCTGCCGCGCAAGGAGATTCCGCTCTACCAGCGGGCAATGTGGGGGATCATCCCGCTGACAGCGATCATTGCGGCGCTCATTGCGTTCTCCTCGCCTATCTGGCTCCCTTATCTGCGCTGGCTGCTCAACCTGAACGAGGAAGGGGGCCTGCACACGCCCCTCCATCTACGCAGCAGGCTCTGGGGCATCATCACCTGGCCGTTCCGCCGTCTTCTGCTGCCTCTGCTGGGTGCGGTCTGGTCGCGGGTGGATCTCGTCGGGCGGGCACAGCGCATCTGGGCGTGGCTCGACGGGTACCTGCGCAGCTGGTCGGCGCTCCCCGCCACCGACGACTCGCCGGCGGTACCGTGGCAGGTGTGGCTTGACTGGGGCCAGCGCTTGCCGCACCTGCGGCCAGCCACGCCAACCGCGCATCATGTGCGTCTCGCCCTGCTGATGCTTATCGCCGTCACAAGTGTCGCCACCGCCGGAACGCTCTACGTGCGCCAGGCCCGCACCCCGGTCGCCGTGGTTGAGCACTACTACGACGACCTGGACTTTCGCCGCTTTAGCAGCGCCTACGCACGCCTCGACCCGTTGACGCGGCCCGCCTACGATCAGTACCTGCTTGATCTCTCGGTTACAGGCGGCATGGTCGCCTCGTACGGCAAGCTCAACAGCGTCTATGTGCAGGTCGTCGCCGCTGATCCCGAGCGGGTGAGTGTGATCGCCGAGACCGACTGGGTCACCTCGCTCACAACCTACCCGACCCGTCAGCACCTCACCCTGGTTCTCCGCGACGGTCGCTGGTATATTCTGCTGGATCCCGTGGATACGACGGTGCCGCCAGAACCCTTCTTCCGGCGCGGCGAGATAGGCTGGGTTGCCACCAGTCGCCGCCGGATCGTGGATAAGCCGACGGCTTTCGCTGACATCCTCGACCGCCCCGAGATCCAGATCCTCTCGGCTCGCCTCGTCCGCTACGAGGGGCGCTATATGGTTGTCGGTGAGTTGATTAACAGCGACTCGGATCCCGCCGACGTGACGGTGACTGCGCTGCTACGTGACCCCGATGGCGTTGAGTTGACGCGCTACAACGCCCAGCAAGTGATGATGCACAAGCTCTTCCCCAAGGAGATGACGCCCTTCCGCGTTGACTTCGAGGGCGTCGCCGGAGCCGTGCTTAGCGATACCGTGGATTTGCAAACGTTCAAACCTGACGCCTTCACGCCTCCCTTGCTCACCAGACCGCTCGGGTCGTTCGCCGTCTTCGCCAAGGCCGTTGTTACTCGCCACGACCTGAGCCGCAACCTGAGCGTGCAGAACCTGGCGATCGTGCAGACGGACGATGGGAGCTACCACCTCCGCGGGCAACTCTTCAACACTGGGACGGTCGAGGCGACGATTCCTCATGTGTTGCTGACCTATTACGATGACCAGAACCAGGTAGCCTGGGTTGATCACGTCTATATCCGTGACACGGTGCGCCCTCAGCGCACCCAGCCGATCGATATTGTGCTGGCGGGTTATGGTGACGTCGAGGTCATAAGCGAGCAGAGCGGCCTCTTTGGGACAAACCTTGTGCCCGAGGTCAGCCTTGACGCGCCCTGGCGCGAACGCCTCCCGCTCCCTGAGGCGACGGGCTTCGCCTCGTTGCGGGTGAGCGTCCATGCGTTCGAAGGGGGCGGTCTGTGAGCAGGCAAAAGGCAAACGATACAAGGCAAACCAGGGTGCCTACGATGGTGCGCGGCCTTGTGACGACGATCCTCCTCTTCGTCATGCTGGTGTTGCTAACAGGTTGCACCGGGCGGGCGTCCGACGCAGCGCCACAACTGGCAGGTGCCCTGACGGTTCGCACCCCCGCTATCTTGCCGGCTGGCAAGCCTCTGACCGTTGTGGCCGAGCGGCTCGATGCGCCTGATGGTCTAGAGTCGCTGTTGCTGGCCCAGGGCAGCTATGGGCCACTGGTCTACCGCGCTCGCTTTCAGGGCGGGCGGGCCGAGTTCCACCTGCCTGGTGAAGACACGCGGGTGGCTGGTCTGGTTGCACTCACGGCGCGTGCTGGTGCTGCCGAGGGTCACGCCGATCTGACGATCACCCCAGGTGAGGTTGTCGCCCCCCTGACTGCCCTGGTAGGCCCACGCACGATCATCGCCGACGGGGCGCACTGGGGCACCGCCGCCGTCATCCCCTTTGATACGCACGGCAACCCTGTGACCGCAGGCACGCCGGTCGAATTTCATCTCGTGCGGCCCAACGCTCGTACCGAAACCATCAGCACAACCGTCCAGCACCTCGTGGGGTGGGAACGGGTCTGGAGTGCCACCGTTGCGGGACGCACCACCGTCATCGTGCGCGTCGGCCAGGCGCACGGCCATGAGGCAAGCCTGACGGAGACGCCTGGGTGGCCGGTGCGGTTCGCGTTGAGCGCACCCCCCAGGGGCCTGCCCGCCGACGGTCGCCAACTCGTGCCGCTGCGCACCGCCCCCATTGTCGATCGCTATGGCAACCAGATGCTTGATGGAACCCTGGTGACCTTTGTCGTCGAGGCACCCGATAGCACCCTCCGGCTCATTCCGGCCTACACGATCAATGGGGTAGCCGAGGCCTACCTCCAGTCTCCGGCCACGCCCGGAAGACTCACGGCCTACGCGACCCTCTACGGCGTCAAGAGCCTGCCGTTGCGGCTTGACTTCAAACCGGGCCTTGCCGTCGGCACCATCGCTGTGCGCGCCAGCGTCGATCAGAAGACCGGCATCGTCACGCTGGAAGCCGGACCACTCCTGGGTAATCTCGGCCAACTGGTTCCCGAAGGAACGGAGGTACGCTTCACTCTGGCGGGACCTGAGGGATGGACGCAGACCTTCACCGCAGCGACTGAGGACGGATGGGCTCGCCTCGAGTTGTGGCTGGCCGACCTTGTGCCCGGTTCATATCAGGTTGAGGTTACTGTCGGCGCGAACGTGGGGGAAACGCAGTTTACAGCACCGTAGGTAGGCTATGCGCAAGACTCATCTCAAGTTGATCATCTGGATCCTGCTCGCTATCCTGGCGACGGCAGGTTTCTGGGCTTCGGTGAGCGGCATCGCCAATCTGCTGGCCTATTTCCAGCGTGGGGCCGAGCCGGCCAGCGCCCTCAACATCGTACCGAATGTGCCGCCCGACCTCCACGTTGCGCTGAGTTGGGATGCCGACGGTGCCGATATTGGCCGCCCTATCGAAGCTTTCACGCGCAGCCAGGTCGAGGCGACCTACCTCCGTGCCTGGCTCCAGTGGAACCTCTCCTATATGAAAGGCGAGCCCCACGGGCTCACGACCTACTTCACGGGACCTGCGCGCAGCGAGATCAGCGCCGCAGTGCGTCGCGCCACCGCCGATGGGCTACGCATCGCGCAGACCAACACGGCCCACCGCCTCCAGTTGCACTTCTACAGCGCCGACGGCACGGTGGTCGCCTTCACTGACCACGATGTTCCAATTGCCCAGGTGATCCGCGCGCAATCCGGCACCATCCTGAGTGCTGGCGCGACGCGGGCCGACTACGACGTTGTCATGTTGCTTGAGGATGGCGAGTGGCGTATTCGCCATCTGGTGCGCCGCGCCGCCACTCCGCCGCCTGTGCTTCAGGTACCGCCGTGCCCGACCTGTGTCACTGCCAACGGCACGGGTCTGGAGCTCGAGGGCGTGCCGTTCTATGTCATGGGGATCAACTACTATCCTCAGGCCACGCCCTGGGATACGTTCTGGCCGCAGTACAGCCCTGCCGTGATCGACCGCGACCTGAGCCGGATCAAGGGCTTGGGCCTGAACACGATCCGCATCTTCATCCCATACGAGCAGTTCGGTGGCCCGCGGGTGGATCTCGTGATGCTCGACCGGCTCGGCGATCTGCTCGACCGGGCGCAGGCTCAGGATGTGAAGGTGATTGTCACCCTCTTCGACTTCCGCGCCGACTATGGCTTGCTCCAATGGGCCTCTGCTGACCGGCACCTTGAGGCGATCCTGCCCCGCTTTGCTACCCACCCTGCCATCTTGATGTGGGATCTCAAGAACGAGCCTGACCTGGACGACAAGGTTTCGGGTGCCCCCATCGTGGATGCGTGGTTGGCCCACACCGTCACGCTCGTACGGCGTCTGGCCCCGCATCACCTCGTGACAATCGGCTGGTCGAACCCGATGGCCGCACGGCGCCTGGCCGACCAAGTCGACATCGTGCAGTTCCACTACTATGCGCCGGTCGTAGAATTTGCCCCCGCCTATGCCGCGTTGCGCACCGAGGTTCCTGACCGGCCTGTGCTCTTGGGCGAGTTTGGCCTACCGACCTGGAACAGCGTTTTCCCGCACGGCCACACCGAGGCCGAGCAGGCCGTCTACTACGCCGACCTGCTCACGGCAATGCGTGAGGTAGATGCCGTCGGCACTCTGGCCTGGACGCTGTACGATTTTACCCACGTACCCGCCACTGTCGCCGGGAGGTGGCCCTGGCAGACTGGCCCGCAGGCCCATATGGGCGTCATCAGGGCCGATGGGCGCGAGAAGCCTGCCGCAGCGCTGCTCGCACCGGGGGCCGTGCTTGATGTCCCGCCTGTGCCGGGATGGGCCCGCTGGCTGAAGCCCTTCTGGTTGCTGGTGGCAGGCGGCATTATCGCCGTCACAGCGGCGGCAGTCTGGTTCACCCGTGTTCACGCAAAGGCGCTAAGGCGCTAAGGTTTGATCCTTACGCAGCTTTGCGTCATTTGTAAAAGTGGTTGTGTGCTTGCTCGCGGCGTAGCCGCGAGCAAGCA